>JAFIHF010000011.1 GCA_017848855.1 Rhodanobacter denitrificans
AGGCGGAGGAGAACCGGGGCGGTTTGCATCGCGCACCGGGATATGATCGAAGGCATTGGTCTGGCGGAAAACCTGCTACAGCAAGCCACATCCAAGTCCAGCGTTAGCCCGGTGCGGATGCCATGCTCTGGCTTAAAATCCCTCACCCTTGCGGGTATGCGGGTTCGATTCCCGCTCCGGGCACCAGCGTCCCCGTTCGCCGGCGGCCGCTAGAATCGCGGCTTCCTGCCGCCACGCCACGCACCGTCATGCCTGCACGCCTCCGGATCTGCCTGATCGTCGTCGCCCTGTGCCTGGGCGTTGCCGTGCCATCGGCTGCCAGCGAAGCGGCCAAGCCCAGCATCGGCCGGCAGCGCGAGGGCGTGCTGTTCTGGCCGCAGGCCGAGCGCGATGCGCAGTTCCGGCGCATGTACGAGCGTTTTCCCAGCGACCGTGCGGCGCATGGCGCGCAGGTCCGCGCCTTGCCGAACGGCAAGCCGCTGGCGATCGACGGGCGCGATGCGAACGCGTGGCTGGCCGACTACATGGCGAAGTACCACGTGGCCGGCGTGCTGGTGCTGCAGGATGGCCGCGTACGCGCCCAGCGCTACGCGCTGGGCTTCAAGCCCGGGCAGCGCTGGACCTCGTTCTCGGTGGCGAAATCGGTGACTTCCGTGCTGCTCGGGATCGCGCTGCAGCAGGGCTACATCCGCGGCATGGACGACAGGCTCGGCCGCTACATTCCCGAGCTGCGCGGCAGCGCTTACGCCGATGTCACGGTGGAGCAACTGCTGACGATGACTTCGGGCGTGCGCTGGAACGAGGACTATGACGACGCGCATTCCGACGTGGCGCGGATGTACCTCGGCCAATGCGAGAGCGGCGAGGCGCACGTGCTCAGCTACCTCAAGAAGCTGCCGCGCGCATATCCGGCCGGTACGCACTGGAACTACAACACCGCGGAAACCGACCTGCTCGGCATCCTGGTGCAGCGGGCCACGCATCGCTCGCTGGCGGCGTATCTTGCCGACACGATCTGGAAGCCGTTTGGCATGACGTCCGACGCCTACTGGATCAAGGACGAATGCGACGGCAGCGACACCGGCGGCAGCGGCCTCTCCGCCACGCTGGGCGACTACGCGCGGCTGGGCGAATTCATGCTCGGCGGCGGACGCATCGCCGGCAAGCCGGTGATCGCCAAGGCCTGGCTGGCCGGTGCCACCCGCAAGCACGCCAGCACTGACGAGCCCGACCGCGGCTACGGCTACCTGTGGTGGACCGACACCGACGGCAGCTACGCGGCGATCGGCATCTTCGGCCAGATGGTCTACGTCGACCCCGCACGCCAGCTGGTGATCGCGCAGGTGGCGTCGTGGCCTGCGGCAACGTCGAAGGAGCTGGTGGCGGGGCGCCGCGCCTTCGTCGAAGCGATCAAGCAGGCGTTGGATGTGGAGCGCAAGCCGTAGGTCGGACTTCAGCCCGACTGATGCCGGGTGTCGGGATAAATCCCGACCTACGCGCCGCGCGTTCAAGGCAGAGATGTAGGTCGGGCTTCAGCCCGACGGTTGTCGGGTGTCGGGCTGAAGCCCGACCTACGGTGTTACGCCACGAACTGCAATCGCGCCAGCTCCGCATACAGGCCGCCCTCGGCCAGCAGGCTTTCGTGCGTGCCCTGCGCCACGATGCGGCCGCCGTCCATCACCACGATGCGGTCGGCGCGTTGGACGGTGGCGAGGCGGTGGGCGATGACGAGCGTGGTGCGACCCTGTTCCAGCCTGGCCAGCGCCTGCTGGATCGCGGCCTCGGATTGCGCGTCCAGCGCCGAGGTGGCTTCGTCGAGCAGCAGCAGCGGCGCGTCGCGCAGGATTGCGCGGGCGATCGCGATGCGTTGGCGCTGGCCGCCGGAGAGGCGCACGCCGCGTTCGCCCAGCTCCGCCGCGTAGCCTTCGGGCAAGGCGCGGATGAACTCGTGCGCTTCGGCGGCGCGGGCGGCCTCGACCACCTCGTCGTCGCCGGCGTCCTGGCGGCCGAAGCGGATGTTGTCGGCGGCGCTGCCGGCGAAGATCGCGGTCTCCTGCGGCACCAGCGCGATCGCGCCGCGCAGTTCGGGCAGCGCCAGCGCGCGCAGGTCGACGCCGTCGAAGCGGATGCAGCCGGACTGCGGATCGTAGAAGCGCAGCAGCAGCGCCAGCACCGTGCTCTTGCCCGCGCCGGAGGGGCCGACCAGCGCCACCGTCTCGCCGGGACGGATGTCTAGGTTGAAATCGTGCAGCGCGGGCGCGTCGGGGCGGGTGGGGTAGTGGAAGCGCACGTGCTCGAAGCGCAGCGCGCCGCTCACCGGGCGCGGCAGCGCCTGCGGCTGCGCGGGGCTGGCGATCTCGGCGCGCTCGGCGAACAGCTCGCCGATGCGCTCCATCGCGCCGGCCGCGCGCATCACGTCGCCCCACACTTCGGACAGGCCCGCCACCGAGCCGGCGGCGAAGACCGCATACAGCACGAACTGGCCCAGCACGCCGGCGCCGAGCGAGCCGGCCAGCACGTCGCGCGCGCCGGCCCACAGCACCAGGGTGATCGCGCCGAAGAACAGCACGATCACCGCGGCGGTGAGCCAGGCGCGCATGCCGATGCGCCGGCGCGCGGAGGCCAGCGCGCGGGTGATCGCGCCGGCGTAGCGGGTGCTCTCGATGTCCTCGCGCGCATAGGCCTTCACCGCAGGCGCGGCGTTGAGCGTCTCGTTGGCGATCGCCGCGGCGTCGGCGAGGCGGTCCTGGCTGGCGCGCGACAGCTTCTGCACGCGCCGGCCGAACACCAGGATCGGCAGCATCACCGCGGGGATCACCAGCGCGGTGAGGCCGGCGAGGCGCGGGCTGGTCCAGATCATCATCGCGCTGGCGCCCAAGAGCATCACCGCGCTGCGCAGCGCCACCGAGATGCCCGAGCCGATCAGCGCCTGCACTACCTCGGTGTCGGTGCCGAGGCGCGAGTTCAGCTCGCCCACGCGGCTGCGCTCGAAGAAGCCCACGTCGAGCCGGATCACGTGCGCATACAGCTGGCTGCGCAGCGAGGCCAGTGCGCGCTCGCCCAGGAGCGTGATGCAGAAGTAGCGCGCCGCGGTGGCCGCGGCCAGCACCAGCGCCACCGCAAACAGGCCGAGAAAAGTGGCGTTGATTGCGCCGGGATCGACGTGCTCAAAGCCGCGCTCGATGATCCGCCGCACTGCCATCGGCAGCACCAGGGTGGCGGTGGACGAGATGCCGAGGAACAGCAGCCAGCCCAGCGCCAGCCGCCAGTGCGGCCGCAGGAACGGCCACAGCTGGCGCAGCGCACCGAGGCGGCGGGTGGGGCGGGACGTGGGTTCGCGCATGGGCCGGGCCGGAGGGAATGGCGTCGAGATGGGGCGTGCGGCGCGCGAATCAACCGGGCGCGGGTCAGTCCAGCCGCCGCACCGCGATGCGGCCGCGGCTGAGGTCGGCGATGCGCGCCTCGGCTTCGGCCACGCGCTGCGCGGGCAGTTCGAATTCCAGCGTCACGCCGTCGGCGTCGAATTGCTCGCGTGCGACTTCGGCGCCCAGTTCGCGCAGGCGCGCCTTGAACAGGGCCAGCTCCGCGAAATCGCAGTGCAGGCCCAGCCGCGCCATCGCCACGATGGCCACGCGCGCGGCGGTGCGCAGGCATTCCGCCGCGGTGCCGCCGTAGGCGCGCGCGAGGCCGCCGGCGCCGAGCTTGATGCCGCCGAACCAGCGCGTCACCACGACGACGACGCGGTCGTAGCCCTGGCCCTCGATCGCCTGCAGGATCGGCCGGCCCGCGGTGCCGCCGGGTTCGCCGTCGTCGTTGAAGCGGTAGTCCGCGCCGATGCGGTAGGCCCAGCAGTTGTGCGTGGCGTCCGCCGCGGACACTTCGCGCACGAAGGCCAGCGCCTGCTCCGGCGTGGCCACCGGCGCGGCGAGGGCCAGGAAGCGGCTTTTCTTGATCTCCTCGGCATGGCGGCAGGCGGCGACGAGGGTGTGCAGCGGTTCGTTCATGCGGTGCAGGGTAGGCGATGTGTCATCGCCTTTGCATTAGGCTGCCGGTTTTCGTGATGGATGCCGGGAGCGGGTGCCGATGTCGCTGAATGTGCTGATCGCGCTGGTGCTGCTGGGGTTGGCCTTGCGCGCGTTGAAGTGGCGGCGCACCGGCGCGGCGGCGCTGGCGCTCGCCGTGCTGCTGTTCGCGGTGGAAGGTTGCGGCCTGCTGCCGGCATGGCTGCTGCGCAGCCTGCAGGGGCCGTATGCGCAACGCCCCGCGATCGCCTGGGCGCCGCGCAACGCGATCGTGCTGCTGGGCGCCGGCGCGGAACGCGTGGCCGATGGCACGGTGGAGCCGGGCGAGCCCGCGCACAGCCGCATCAACGAGGCGCTGGCGCTGTATCGCGCATGCAAGGCCAGCGGCAACGATTGCAAGCTGGAGGTGAGCGGCGGCGACGCCCGCCACACCGGCGAACCGGAAGCCGCGGTCTATGCCGCCGTGCTGGAACGCATGGGCGTATCGGCCGCCGACCTGCTGCAGGAGCCGCACAGCATGAACACCTGGCAGAACGCGCAGTTCAGCGCGCCGCTGCTGCGCGACTACGGCGCGCAGCGCGTGCTGCTGGTGTCCTCGGCCATGCACCTGCGCCGCGCCAGCCTGTACTTCGCGCATTTCGGCATTGCCGCCACGCCGGTGCGCAGCGACTGGCTGAAGGCGCGCGTGCAATGGTGGCCGCTGTCGTGGAACTTCGCGGCGACCGATCTGGCGCTGCACGAATACGCGGGCGTGCTGCGCTACCACCTCTACAACGCGCTGGGCTGGAACGTGCAGGCGACCGAGCCGGGCGCGCTGTAGCCTAATGCGCCTGCGTCCCACCCTGGAGCCTCGATGATCCTCACTGCGCTGATCGCCTTGCTGGCCTGCGCCTGGCTGGCCGGACGCCTGGGTCGGCGGCGTCTGCAGTGGGCGGGCGTGGCGCTGGCAGTGCTTGCCCTGTTCGCGATCGGTTGCGGGCCGCTGCCGAACCTGCTGCTGCGCGGCTGGCAGGCGCCGTATGCGCAGCGTCCGCTGCCCGGCTGGGCGGCCTCCAACGCGATCGTGTTGCTCACCGGCAACAGCAACAACCCGCCGGGCGGCGTTCCCGAACCCGGCGATACGGGTTACGCGCGCATCGCCGAAACGCTGTCGCTGTACCGCGATTGCCGCGCGGCGGGCAAGCGTTGCAGCGTGCTGGTGAGTGGCGGCGAGGCGCCCACGTCCAGCGATTCGCTGGCACAGGTGTACGGACGTGCGCTGGTGGCGATGGGCGTGCCCGAAACCGACCTCGTGCTGGAAACGCGCAGCCGCACCACCTGGCAGAACGCCGAGTTCGCGCGCGCGCCGCTCGCGCGCATCGGTGCCGAACGGGTGTGGCTGGTGACTTCGGCGCTGCACATGCGGCGGGCGCTGTTCGCATTCGGGCATTTCGGCACCCGCGCCACGCCGGTGCGCGCCGACTACATGCGCGTGGCCTGGGGCTGGCTGCCCAAGGCCGGCAACCTGCTGCTTGCCGACCATGCGCTGCACGAGGTGGCGGGCATGGCGCTGTATCGCTGGTACGCGTGGCGCCATCGCGCCGCGGCGGCGGATGAGGCCGGGCCGCCGCTGGATTGAGCTTACCGCCGCATCACCAGCAGGCGCAGCTCGCTCATGTCCTCGATCGCGTAGCGCACGCCCTCGCGACCGAAGCCGGAGCGTTTCACGCCGCCGTAGGGCATGTTGTCCACGCGGAAGCTGGGGATGTCGTTCACCACCACGCTGCCCTGTTCCAGCTCGTCCCAGGCGCGCATCGCGTGGTCGAGGCTGTCGGTGAAGATGCCGGCCTGCAGACCGTAGTCCGAATCGTTGACCATCGCGATGGCCTCGTCGAACGTGGTGAACGGCGCGAGCAGAGCGAACGGGCCGAACGCTTCCATGCGGTTCGCCTTCGCGTCGACCGGCACGTTCTCCATCAGCGTGGCGTCCAGCATGTTGCCGCGGCGCTTGCCGCCGCAGAGGATTTTGCCGCCGGCCTGCTTCGCCTCGAGTATCCACCCGTGCAGGCGTTCGGCCGCGGCCTCGTCGATCATCGGGCCGAGGAACACGCCGGGATCCTTCGGGTCGCCGGCCTTGAGCTTCTTCGTCGCCGCGACCAGCCGGCGTTTCAGCGCCTCGTACACGTCGGCGTGGGCATAGATGCGCTGCACGCCGATGCAGCTCTGGCCGGACTGGTAGAACGCGCCGAACACCAGCCGCTGCACGATGCGGTCGAGCTTGCCGCCCTGGTCGGCGTCCACGATGCAGGCCGCGTTGCCGCCCAGCTCCAGCACCACCTTCTTGCGCCCCGCGCGCGCCTTCAGCTCCCAGCCGATCTGCCCGCCGGTGAAGGAGAGCAGCTTGAAGCGTTCGTCCTCCACCAGCGGCGCGGCGTGCGCGCCGTCCAGCGGCAGGATGGAAAACGCGCCGCGCGGCAGGTCGGTTTCGGCCAGCACCTCGCCGATGATCAGCGCGCCGATCGGGGTCTTCTCCGACGGTTTCAGCACGAACGGGCAACCCGCCGCGATCGCCGGCGCCACCTTGTGCGCGACCAGGTTCAAGGGGAAATTGAACGGCGTGATGAAGGACGCCGGCCCGATCGGCACGCGCTTCGTGTAGCCGTGGTAGCCGTCCAGCAGCGCGGCGAGTTCCAGGTTGATCGTCTCGCCGTTGATGCGCACCGCCTCCTCGGCCGCGATGCGGAACGTCTCGATCAGCCGCGTCACTTCGCCCGCCGCATCCTTGATCGGCTTGCCCGCCTCGATGCACAGCGCCTCGGCCAGCTCGTCGCGCCGCGCGCTGAAGCGGTCCACGCAATGCTGCAACACCGCCTGCCGCGCCCACGGCTTGAACTCGCGCATCGGCCGCGCCGCTTTCACCGCCGCGGCGATGGCCTTCTCCACCGCCTTCGCATCCGGCACCGCCACCCGTGTGGCGGGTTTGCCGCTGTACTTGTCGCGCACCTCCAGCGTGACCTTGGACGTCTGCGGCTGGTTGGCGAGGTAGAACGGGTAGCTCTTGTTCAACATGGCGTTGGCCTGCGGTGGTGATCGCACAAGCATAGGGCGTTGCCATGTTCAGGGCGGGTGATGCAACCGGCCGCGGCGTGTGCGCAAGCTACAATCGGGCCTCGTCTCCCATCGAAATTCCCCCGCATGCGCAATCCCTTGCAGGAACAACTGCTCAAGGCCGGCCTGGTCAACAAGTCCAAGGCCGCGCAGGCCGTGCGCGAGCAGGTGGCAAGACACAAGGGCAAGCAGCCGGCGGCGCCGAGTGCCGAGCAGCTGGAAGTGGAGCGCCTGCAGGCCGAGAAAGCCGAGCGCGACCGCGCGCTGGCGGCCGAACGCAATGCACAGCGGCGCGCGGACGAAGCGCGCGCCCAGGCTCGCCAGATCATCGAGACGCACAGGCAGAAGCGCGAAGGCGAGATCGCCTACCGCTTCACCGACGGCACCGCGATCAAGAGCGTGCTGGTCAGCCCGGCGCTGCGCACGCAACTGGCCAGCGGCGCGCTGGTGATCGTGCGCCACGGCGAAGGCTACGAACTGCTGCCGCGCGCCGCCGCCGACAAGGTGCGCGAACGCGATCCGGAGCTGATCGTGCTCGATCATGGCCACGCCGAAGCGACCGGCAGCGGCAACGAGGCGGACGACGAGTACTACAGGCAGTTCGAGGTGCCGGACGATTTGGTCTGGTAGGGATTGGAGGGATCTGTTGGGGCTGCATCGACGTCCATGAGCGGACGTTCGGCGATGCGCATTGAGGCGAACCGAACTGCATTGCCGCAAGAGGCGGCCGGATGAGACCGAGGCTCTCCGGCCGCCTGTGAACATCAAGGCTGTGCGGTTGCCGTGATGCTGAGCCCCTGGAACGGTGCCTTGGCACTGACCCCGATGAAGTAGTCGGTACCGACGACCGGCTGGTTGATCGTTATCGACTCATTGTTGCCGGGCCCGGTGGAGCTGGCGTCGTAACTCGTGGTGGATGGCCAACCCGTGTGGCTGACATACAGGTTGGCATCGCCGGTTCCGCCGGTGGTCGTGACGAGCAGCTTCCTGGTGTTTGCCGGCACGCGGAAGTAAAAGTACCGCAGGTCCCCGGCGCGAGGTGTGTCCGCGACGCTCACAGGGCAGCCGCTCAAGAGCGCGTAGCCGTCGCCGTCGGAGCATGTACCGGATGTCGTGGCCGTAATGCTCACCCCGCTGAACGGCGCCTGTGCATGGACCGCGATGAAGTAGTAACCGCCGGTTGCCGGCTTGTCGATGACGATCGACTCGCTGTTGCCGGCATTCGTGGAGCGGGCATCGTAGCTTGTCGTGGATGGCCAGCCGGTGCTGCTTGCGTAGAGGTCGGCATTGCCGCTGCCGCCGCCGATATTGATGGCAAGTCGCTGGGTGCCGACCGGAACCTGGATGTAGGAGTACTGCAGGTCACCGGCTCGCGGGGTATCCGTGACGCTGACGGTGCAACCGCTCAACAGGTGGTAGTTGTCGGTTGTCGCGCAATTGCCGGGAGTCGGGATCGGCGTCGTGCCGCCGCAGGTGGTGGTGTCGCCCTGTTTGGCGTTGATGCAGCTCAGCCAGTTGGACCAGTCGGCGTCGTGGCTGTAGCGGATGCCGGCCAGATAGTTGCCGTATGCCGTGTAGTTGCCGGGCCGGAAGTCGCCGAGGATGGTATTCACCTCGTCGGGATGGTTTTCGAACATGTAGCGCACGCCGAGATAACCCCAGCGGTAAATGCGCTCCTGTCCGCTGTTGTAGTCGTTGGCGAATATGGTGCTGAGCGGATACTGCTTGGTGCCCGCGTCGGCGTATGCCTCCGGGTAGGGCACGTTGCGGTATGCATAGGAAATGTATTCGGCAAGGCCTTCGATCCACCATATGGTGGGCTTGCTCGTGGCGGCGCGGAAGTCGCCGTACATATCGAAGCGGCCATCCAGATAGTGCACGTACTCGTGGGTGAGATTCCACACTTGGAAGGTCGGTCGCAACCATTCCGCCTCGTAGGCCAGGAACCGCGCTTGGTTGTTCGGATCGGCCGGGTTGCCCTCCAGATAGATGCCGCCGTTGTTGGTGTCATTGCCGAAAATGGTGCCGGAGTAGGTCTGGTAATCCGTACTGCTGTGGAAGATGACGAGCTCGAGCGCCGTGTTGTTGTCGTCGGCAACCGGCGTGCCGTTGCTGCCGACCTTCCTGAGGAAGAAATCCTTCTCGCCGATCACTTCCGAGCACACCTCGTCCACCTGCGCCGGAGTCAAGGCCTGGGCACGAAGGCGCAGGTTGGCGTTGCACATGTGGTCGATGGGCAGCACGGCTTGTGCAAGGCGGGTCTGCAGGTTGCAGATGCCGTAGTAGCTGCAGTTGCCGCTGTCGTAGTAGTCGGCGCCGTCCGCCGCGGCCACCCAGATGGAGGCGCCGGTGCCCGTCATGCCGTACGTGGTGAGGATCGACTTGACGAGAGGGCTGACGGTGGGCTTCAACGAGGGATATTGCAGGAACCTGGCCAGTTCGCGGGCCGCATTGGCGAGCAGATACTCGTTGCTGGTGCCGGCCTCCGCCGCATTGCGCAGGATGAAGCCGGACAACGACGTGGTGATCGACGAGTCGGCCTGTACGGCGGCCTGGAAATCGGCGTTGTAGTGGCCGCGGAACAATACCGTGAAGATATTGTTGGTCGCCGTCATCATGTAGAAATAAGGGTGATAGCTTGCGTTGTACCGATCCAGCAGGTCGCGCAAGGTGGCCAATTGATGGGCATTTTCGCCGGCGCTGTCGATCAGGGTGACAAACTCGGAAAGCACCTGGCCATGGCCATTGTTGACGTCGTGAAAGTGCGAGTTGGCGACAAATGCGTCGAGCGCGGGGCGAATCGCGCTCTTGAGTTTGTCCCCATAGCCGCCGACATCGGCCGAGTCGTAATACTGCACGTAGTAGCCGGCGCGCAGGAACAGGATCAACTGCAAGGTACCCGCGGCATTGTTGCCGGCATACGTCGCGGCGTCGCCGCGCAAGGCATCGGCCACGGTGACCATCTTGGCTTCGTTGAATACCTGGCCGGCCGTGGCGCCGGTCAGGCTGAACAGGGTATTGACGCAGCTGTCCACGTCCGAGCTGCGGATCAACGTCACCAGGGCGCTGCCGCTGGCGTTGGCGAACGCGTTCGGGTCGCATGCAGTGGCGCCCGATGCGGCAAGTCCGGACAAGATTCGCGCACGTGTCGTGGTGGTTTGCGGGCGATCATAGTCGGCGCGCAAGTGTTCCCGCGAACTCGAAATCGGTGCGCGTTGCGCCGCGGTCAATGGCCGTTCCTGCTGGTGCGCCACCGGCAACTCGGCGAGGGTGCCAAGACGCAACGCATTGGCGTGCGGTGGCGGGGCGGAATGGGACGTGCTGGTGTGGCCGGGCAGCTTTTGTTGGGCGGGCGACGCAATGCCAGCTGCACTGACGAACAACAGCGCAGCCGACAGCGTGCCGCACACGAGCGGCAAACTCTTGCGAGACATGATGGACTCCCGAGTTGAATTCCCCTGATTGCCGCAATCACGGTGGCGCGCGGTTGGCGCACGGCTGCGACGGTAGGGATGCTAGGAGCGCATGCAAGGGATGTATTGATAAAAAGCTGCGTTGGCTGCGCGGAATCCCGCAAAAAGCATCAAACCTTGATTTCCGTCGCACAAGGACGAGCCTGCGCAGGTTGTCGGCAGCCAGTTCAGGCTCATCCGGTACGAATACCGCGTAACCGCCGCGGGTGTTCGGTCGTGGATCATGGGTTGCTGGAATCAGGCTTGGTCTTTGATGAGGACAGTCCGGCTACGCCGCATTCCGTTCCGACCACGGCGTGATTTTCTTCAACGTGGCGGCGATGGCCTGCTTGGCGACGGCGCGGTCGTGGTCGTCCTGCAGGCCGGTCCAGAAGGACCAGGGGCAGTGCGCGACGGGTTCATCGTGTTTGAGTTTGGTTGATGCCCCGCCGTTTCGTCACGCCGCGCTATCGAGTTGCCAACCGGGGAACACCAGTACGGCGGGGTGGCAGTGCAGGGCAGTGGCCAGCGTCTTGGCACGCTCGACACCGAGATTGATGCGGCCGGTTTCGATGCCGGAGATCGTGGATTGCGGGATGCCGCACAGCGACGACAGCTCGCCTTGGCTGAGTCCCTGGAGTTCGCGGACGATGCGGACGGATTCGCCGGGCGAGACCTTGATGCGCTTCCTGGCGGGAATGGGCTTGCTCATGTTAGCGTCTCCGGTAGTCGTGTGGGGCGGCACGCAAAACGGCAAAACGGAACCTGGTTCACCTACCGATGAAGCTCACGCTGCCTGCTTGTGCTGCGCCTCCCACCCCACGCACGCCAGCCACACGGTAAGCGGAATCGGCTTGGCGCCGGAGAGGTAGTAGTTGAGCATGCGCCGCGAAATGCCGATGGACGTCGCGGCGCGCTCCTGCGTGAGTTCGTTGCGGGCCATCCAATTCCACAGTCGCTCGAAACCGATGCCTCCAGATTGCTCCACGGCAAGGTTGCGCAGGTTGTCGGCGGCCAGTTCCAGCTCGTCGGGCACAAACACGACGTAACCGCCGCGCGCATCCAGCTTGGCGCGGCGGAACACGGCCGGTTTGGTCAGCGCATGCAGGGGCTTTCGGCGGCTCCAGTCCTTCAGGCTTACCGTAGCCTCGAAGCCGTCGGCGAAGCTCAGGGCGAGTTGCATGTCCGCCAGCGGCTTGGCGGCGGTGAGGGTGTGCTGCGGGTCGTGGATCATGGGTTGCACTCCTCGAACAATTGGCGGCAGGCGTCGCGGTGGGTGGCAATCCACGCGAGGGCGTCGGCGATTTCGCGTGCCTGCACGGTGCGGCTGACCACGGCCAGCGTATCCAGCATCACCAACGCGTCGCGGCGATCGGCCAGCACCACATGCACATGCGCGGGGCGGTGGTCGGGCACGTTGATCCGGATGCTGGAGCCGCCGATGCGGTGGATCGTGGGCATGGGCGTAGCGTTGTGCAGTGGTTGCACAATGTCAAGCGACGCAGCCGGGTTCGTTTATCGGCCTGGCTTCGGGATTTCGCGCTGCTCCACCCGCAACGCCAGCTCGCCATCTGCCAGCCGCGCGTGCAGCGCGCTGCCGGGCTCGACGTTGAGTGCCGATCGAACCACTTTGCCGGTCTCGTCGAACAGGATCGCGTAGCCACGTTCCAGCGTGGCGAGCGGGCTTACCGCGTGCAGGGTGCGGGCAACCTGGGTTAGCGCCTGGCGTTCGCGTTCGAGCGTGCGGACGATGGCCTGGCGCAGGCGTTGCGACTGGGTGGCGAGGCGTTGTTGCAGCAGCGTCAGGCGTTGCTGCGGGTGGCGCGCCAGCAGGCGCGCGTGCAGGCGGTCCAGCCTGGCGCGCTCGCCTTGCCGGCGTTCGCGCAGCACGGCGAGCAGGCGGTGTTGCAGGTGGGCGAGGCGTTCGCGGTCGCGGGCGAGCCGTGCCTGCGGGCGTTGCGCTTGCAGGCGCGCCTGCAGGTGATCGACGCGCTGGCTCAGCGCCTGCAGGCGGCGCTGTTCCAAGGTGGCGAGGCGCTGCTGCAGCTGGCGCAGGTGGCGCAGCGTGGTTTGCGCGTCGGGCACCAGCAGTTCGGCGGCGGCGCTCGGCGTGGGGGCGCGCAGGTCGGCGACGAAGTCGGCGATGCTGAAGTCCACCTCGTGGCCCACCGCGCTCACCACCGGCACGGCGCAGGCGTGGATGGCGCGCGCCACCGCTTCGTCGTTGAACGCCCACAGGTCTTCCAGCGAGCCGCCGCCGCGGGTGACGAGCAGCACGTCGAAGCGCGCGGCACGCGAGGCTTTCTTCAGCATTGCCACGATGGCGGGCGGCGCCTCGCGGCCCTGCACCGGCACCGGCAGCACGTCCACTTCGGTGAGCGGCCAGCGGCGGGCGAGCACGCTGAGCACGTCGCGGATCGCGGCGCCGGTGGCGGAGGTGATCACGCCGATGCGCCGCGGGTAGCGGGGCAGGGGGCGCTTGCGCGTCTCGTCGAACAGGCCCTCGGCGCCGAGCTGCGCCTTCAGCCGCTCGAACTCGCGCTGCAGCGCGCCTTCGCCGGCCGGCTCCATGTGCTCGGCGACGAGCTGGAATTCGCCGCGCGGCTCGTACAGGCCCACCCGCGCGCGCAGCAGCACCTGCATGCCGTCCACGGGCTTGAAGCGCAGCGCGGCGCTCTTCGGGCGGAACATCGCGCAGCGCACCTGGGCGGCGCTGTCCTTCAGCGTGAAGTAGAGGTGCCCGGAGGCAGGGCGCGCCACGTTGGACAGCTCGCCTTCGATCCACACCAGCGGCAGCGCGTCCTCCAGCAGCCCGCGCACCAGCCGGTTCAGCGTGCTGGGGGTGAGGATGTGGCGAGGCGGAGCGGCGTGGTCGTCGGGCGCGTGCATGAGAGCGCGAGCCTAGCACGTCTGGCGCCGGTCGCAGAGGCTTGCATAACAGAGGCTTGGCGGACGTTGTGCAGGTAATGGCTGATGTTGTTGGGGCGGACTCGTGTGTGGATGCCGCTGGTTCCGCTGGCGGGCGGAAACGGCTGCGTGCCGGCGGATGTGCAACTGCCGAAGTGCTGGATTCCGACGACTCCGGATGACGCGCCGGGTTGGGAAATCATCCGCCTGCGTCGGACTTGCGCCGCCGCTCGCGCCAGGCGCGGATGGCGAGGTTCAGCGCCAGCCAGGCGCACAGCAGGCCCAGCGGCCAGGCCAGCACCGCCGGCCGCCACCATGCCACCACGGCGAGCAGCAGCAGGGTCAGCGCGCCCAGCGCCAGCGGGCCGGCATCGGCGCGGCCCAGCACGCGCTGGTCGACCAGCGCCGCGCCCATGCGGTTGGCGAGGCGGATCGCGCCCGTGGCGGCACGGCTGGAGCTGCCGCCGTCGTGATGGGCGCGCGGCGGGCGTTCGGTGGCGCCGCCCAGCTTGTCGCGGCGATGCCGGCGCGGGCTCAGCACGATCTCGGTGGCGTGTTCGAGGTCGCGTTCGTACTGCGCGGCGAGTTGCGCGGCGAAGCCGGCATCCTCGATCGCCACGTCGATCTCGCGGTTGTTCAGCCAGCTGGCGAGGTTGAGGTTGGACGAACCCACCCGCGCCCACTGGCCGTCGGCCACCGCGGTCTTGGCGTGCAGCATCGAGCCGTTCCACTCGAACACGCGGATGCCGGCCTGCAGCAGCGGCCGGTAGCCCGAGCGCGACAGGCTGGCCACCAGCGGCACGTCGCTGCTGCCGGGCATCAGCAGGCGCACGTCCACGCCGTCGCGCGCGGCGGCCACCAGCGCCTGCACGTAGGGCGCGGTGCCCACGAAGTAGGCGTCGGTGAGCCACAGCGTCTTGCGCGCCAGCGCGGCGATCATCTGGTCGAGCCGGTAGATGCCGGCGCTGGACGGCTGGGTGGCGATCAGGCGCAGCGCGATGTTGCCGGCAGGCGCGGCATCGCCGGCCAGCGCGGGCAGGGCGCTGCCGCATTCGGCCCAGCTCTGCGCGAACGCCGCCTGCATCTCGGCCACCACCGGGCCGCGCAGCGCCACGCCGGTGTCGCGCCACGGTGGTACGCCGCGCCGTGCGTCGCCCAGCCACTTCGCGCTGAGGCACACGCCGGAGAGGAAACCCTGCACGCCGTCCACCAGCAGCAGCTTGCGATGGTCGCGGCTGACCCAGCCGAACGGCAGCCCCAGCTGCGGCCGGTTGAAGATGCGCACCTGGCCGCCGGCCGCACGCAGCGGCTGCCAGAACGCGTGCCCCGAAGCGCCGAGGCAACCCATCCAGTCCGCCACCACCGCCACGAACACGCCGGCACGCGCGCGCTCGGCCAGCGCGTCGCGGAACGCGCGACCGACCTCGTCGTCGCGGATGATGTAGTTCTCCAGCAGCACGTGCCGCTGCGCGCCGCGGATCGCAGCCAGCCACGCCGCGAAATGCGCCTCGCCGTCGATCAGCAACTCCACCGCATTGCCGCCCAGCAGCGGCGCACCAGCGCTGCGGCTCAGCGCCTGGGCGGCGAGCAGGCGCGTGGAGGGGGAAGTCAGTGGCGAAGTCGCGGGCATGAGGGGAGTGTGCCATGACGAGTGTGGGGGCCGGTTTTGCAACCGGCGTTGCTTGCTGTTCTCCCTCTCCCCGTTGGGGAGAGGGTTGGGGTGAGGGGTGGGGGCTTGCGATGAGCTCTGCCGATTCGGCTTTTCTTGCTGTTGTCGCCAGCGACAAAGCGGTTTCGTCCACCTGCCGGTGGCCGAGTTACTTCTCCTTTGCTTGTCCAAAGGAGAAGTAACCAGAGGAAACGACACCCCGATGGCGCGCCCTCCGGGTATCCTGCGGACTTTCCGCCACCCGCCTGCCGCGCCATAGGGGCCCCGGGTGAAGCAGCGCGCTCCAAGCGCGCAGAAGCAACAGCGCCCCCTCACCCCGACCCTCTCCCCCAAGCGGAGCTTGGGGGAGAGGGAGTTGGTGCGGCGTGCGCTTCGGCTCTGCTTTGCTTGGCTTCTGGCGCGCAGGAGCGCGCCTGCTTTTCCGGGGCCCCTCGGCGGCGGTGAGACGTGGACGATCAGGCCGCGCAGCGGGCGAGTCCATGGATGGACTCGCCTTTTCGACCGGGCAGGAAGCCCGGCCGAAAAGCCCGGCCACGGCTCACGAACTTTCCGCCCACGGATGGGCGGAAAGCGCCGCCGCGGGGTGTCGTTTCCTCTTGGTTACTTCTCCTTTGGACAAGCAAAGGAGAAGTAACTCGGGCGCCGGCAGGCGCTCGAAACCGCTCTGTACATGCCGAAGGCGTACAGTAAATCCGCCACGTTGCCCGCACCCAACACAGCGGCGAAACCTCGCCACCACCCCCATTCCGTTATGCTTACACCTTGCCCCGCGATGTTCGCGCGGCGTACATCCCCGGTTGCCTCGCATGAACGAAATCCCTGATCCGAAACCGCGTGCGGCCGAACCGCTGGCGCGTCGTCCCAGCGTCGGAGTGCAGATCGGCAAGGTGCGGGTGGGCGGCGGTGCGCCCATCGTGGTGCAGTCGATGACGAATACCGACACCGAGGACCCGGTTTCCACCGCGAAGCAGATCGCCGAGCTGGCGCGCGCCGGTTCCGAGCTGGTGCGCATCACGGTGAACACGCCGGCGGCGGCGGCGGCGGTGCCGCGGATCCGCGACCGGCTGGCGATGATGGGCGTGGAGGTGCCGATCATCGGCGACTTCCACTACAACGGCCACCAACTGCTGGAGCAGGAGTCGGCCTGCGCCGAGGCGCTGGCGAAGTACCGCATCAACCCCGGCAACGTGGGCTTCGGCAAGAAGAAGGACGCGCAGTTCGGCGCGATCATCGAGAAGGCGATCGAGTACGGCAAGCCGGTGCGCATCGGCGCGAACTGGGGCTCGCTGGACCAGGCGATGGTCGCCACGCTGATGGACGAGAACCACGCGCGCGCCGAGCCGTGGGACGCCAGCCACGTGGCGCGCGAGGCATTGATCCGTTCGGCGCTGGATTCTGCCGCGCTGGCCGAGAAGATCGGCCTGCCGCGCGAGCGCATCATCCTGTCGTGCAAGGTCTCCGGCGTGCAGGAGCTGATCGCGGTGTACCGTGACCTCGCGCGGCGCTGCGACTACGCGCTGCATCTGGGCCTGACCGAGGCGGGCATGGGCTCCAAGGGCATCACCGCGTCCAGCGCCGCGCTCGCCGTGCTGCTGCAGGAAGGCATCGGCGACACCATCCGCATCTCGCTCACGCCGGAGCCGGGCGCCTCGCGCACCGGCGAGGTGATCGTGGCGCAGGAGCTGCTGCAGACCATGGGCCTGCGCTCGTTCACCCCGCTGGTCACCGCCTGCCCGGGCTGCGGCCGCACCACCAGCGAGTTCTTCCAGGAGCTGGCGAAGACCGTGCAGGAGCACGTGCGCGAGCAGATGCCGGTGTGGCGGGTGAAGTACGACGGCGTGGAGAACCTCACGCTGGCAGTGATGGGCTGCGTGGTGAACGGGCCGGGCGAATCCAAGCACGCGAACATCGGCATCTCGCTGCCGGGCAACGGCGAGGCGCCGGCCGCGCCGGTGTTCATCGATGGCGAGAAGGCGATGACCTTGCGCGGCGACAACATCGCCAGCGAGTTCGTGGGCATCCTCGACGACTACGTGGCCCGCAAGTACGCCAGCCGCACGGGCTGAGCGCGGCATCCATTCCTTTTTCGACAACGACTGCCCGGAACCGAGCATGAGCGACCTGCCCAACTGCCCCAAGTGCCACTCCACCTACACCTACGAGGACGGCGGCATGCTGGTCTGCCCCGAGTGCGCGCACGAGTGGTCGCGCACGGCGGAAGCCGCCGCCGAGGGCGACGAGCTGGTGGTGAAGGACGCCAGCGGCAACTTGCTGGCCGACGGCGACAGCGTCACGGTGATCAAGGATCTCAAGGTCAAGGGCTCGTCGCTCGTGGTCAAGATCGGCACCAAGGTCAGGAACATCCGCCTCGTGGAAGGCGACCATAACATCGACTGCAAGATCGACGGCATCGGCCCGATGAAGCTGAAGTCGGAGTTCGTGCGCAAGGCTTGAATCGGCCACGCTACTGCACGAGGCAGCGATGGCAACTCAGTCGACCGTCGGCGCTGCGCCAGGCTGCAACAGCAGCGCCTCGGCATCGGCCCAGCTGCCCACGCGGCCGGGCAGAGCGGTGAGCCGCGCCGCCTCGTGCAGGTAGCGTTCGCGCGGAATCTCCTTGGCGCCCAGGCCCAGGGTGTGCGCATTCGCCACCTGCGCGTCGATCAGCGGCCAGCCCCAGCGCCGCAGCAGGTCGGCCAGCGCAGCGAGCGCGAGTTTGGAACCACCGCTTTCGGCGCTGAACATCGATTCGCCGCCGAACAGCTGGCCGACCGCCACGCCGTAGACGCCGCCCACCAGCCGCGCGCCGTCCCACACTTCGACGCTGTGCGCGTGGCCGAGCCGGTGCAGCGCGACGTAGGCTTCGATCATCTCCGGCACGATCCAGGTGCCGGCATGGCCGTCGCGCGGCGCGGCGCAGGCGCGGATCACCGCCTCGAACGCGCGATCCACGCTCACCCGCCACGGCTTGCCGTGCAGTTGTCGGCGCAGGCTGCGGTTGATGCGCAATGCCTCGGTGCGGAACACGCAGCGCGGATCGGGCGACCACCACAGGATCGGCTCCTGTTCGCCATACCACGGGAAGATACCCTGGCCGTAGGCGGCCAGCAGCCGCGCGGGCGAAAGATCGCCGCCGAACGCGAGCAGGCCGTTCGGCTCGCGCAGCGCGGTGCGTGGATCGGGGAAGCGTTCCGGCGCGGCGGAATCGAGTTCGGGCAGGCGGATCATCGAGGACCGCCATGCGCGTACGGGCTGTGCGCCGCCAGTTCCCGGGCGTAATCGTCCATCGAGTCGGCTTCGCGTTGCAGCGCCTCGCGCACGGCGGCGCGGAAGCCTTCGTGCAGCAGCAGGTGCCGCGACTGCGTGCGCACGGGCAGGAAGCCGCGCGCCAGCTTGTGCTCGCCCTGCGCGCCGGGCTCGAAGCGCTGCAGGCCGCGTGCGATCGCGTGCTCGATGCCGTGGTAGTAGCACAGCTCGAAATGCAGGCCCGGCGCGTCGACGCGGCTGCCCCAGTAGCGGCCGTACAGCACGCCGTCGCCTTCGAGGAAAAGCGCCATCGCCGCGAGGCCGTCCGCGTCGTGCGCCAGCGCGAGTTGCGCCAGGCCACCCGGCGTGCCGAGCCGCTGGAAGAACTCCGCGCTGAGCGCCGCGTGGTTGCCCTTGGCGTCGAAGGTGGCGCGGTAGAGCGCGTGCACCTGCGCCCACTCGCCTTCGCCCAGCGTGTCGCCGCTGCGCCACTCGATGCGCAGGCCGCTGGCGGCGACGCGGGCGCGTTCGTGGCGGATGTTCGCGCGCTTCTTGTGGTTGAGCGCGGCGAGGAAATCGTCGAAGTCGCGCCAGCCGCGGTTGTGCCAGTGGAACTGCAAGTCGCTGCGCGCCAGCCAGTCCGCGCCGAACGCGGCGGCCTCGTCGTCGCGCAGGAAGTTCGCGTGCACCGAGGACAGCCGCAGGCGTTCCGCCTCGCGGCGCATCGCCTCGACCAGTGCGCGCTGCAATGCCGTGTCGCCGCCGGCGAGCAGGCGCGGGCCGGGGACGGGCGAGTAGGGCACGCCGCAGAGCAGCTTGGGGTAGTAGTCACCGCCCGCGCGTTCCCACGCGGCGGCCCAGCTCCAGTCGAACACGAATTCGCCGTGCGAATTGCCCTTGAGGTAGAGCGGCGCGGCGGCGATCAGCCGGCCGTGTTCGTACAGCCCGAGGTGATGCGCCTGCCAGCCCCGGTCGGGGTGGATGCAGCCGGTGTCTTCCAGCGCGAGCAGGAAGGCGTGCGACACGAACGGGTTTGGCGTGGCGCGCAGGGCGTTCCATGCCGCGGCAGGCAGTTCGGCGATCGCGGCGTGGAAGCGGGTTTCAGGCATGGCGAGTGCGGACGAACAGGGCAGGAGCGAGTGAAGAGGAGAGAGAAGTGGGAGAGGAGCAACAGGCCGCCCATGCTTTCTCTATCTACTCACTCCTCTTCACTCACTTCTCGCTTTCGCGCACAGGGTGCGCTCCTACACAACGTCAGCCTGCTTTGTTCTGGTCCAGCCAGCGCTCGGCATCCAGCGCGGCCATGCAGCCGAAGCCGGCCGAGGTGATCGCCTGGCGGTAGACGTGGTCGGCCACGTCGCCGGCGGCGAACACGCCGGGCACCGAGGTCATCGTGGCCATGCCGCTCTGGCCGCTGTGGATTTTCAGGTAGCCGTCGTGCATCTCCAGCTGGCCTTCGAAGATGCCGGTGTTGGGCGTGTGGCCGATCGCCACGAAGAAGCCGGTGGCGGCGATGTCGCGGGTGGCGCCGGTGTTGACGTCCTTCACGCGCACGCCGGTGACGCCGGAGTCGTCGCCCAGCACCTCGTCCACGGTGTGGTTCCACACCAGCTCGATCTTGCCGGCGGCG
>JAFIHF010000069.1 GCA_017848855.1 Rhodanobacter denitrificans
GCTGGCCCACGCCACCGCAGGAGCGGTGGCGAACGGCGAAGCCGGCCCGAAGGGCGGAGGGCAGGATGCCCGGAGTCAAGAGAAGTAACCAAGAGAAATGGCCTGTTCAATCCGCCGACCCTACAAGCCCGCCGTGTCGAGTGGGTTGGACCAACGCTCGTCGACACGTCGCCCTACAGCGGCCACCCCGCGACGTATCTGGAAACCGAGGGGTAAAACTTCGCAGCGCTTCGCCTCGCGCTGTATCTCCCTCCCCTGCGTGCAGGGGAGGGTTGGGGTGGGGTGCTCTTGATCTTGCCGTTGCTTCTGCGCGCAGGAGCGCGCTGCTTTTCCGGGGCCCCTATGCGGCGGTGAGGCGTGGACGATCAGGCCGCACAGCGGGCGAGCCCATGGATGGGCTCGCCTTTTCGACCGGGCAGGATGCCCGGCCGAAAAGCCCGGCCACGCCTCACGCACTCGCAGGGCAGGATGCCCGGAGAGCGCCGCATCGGGGTGCCCTTTCTCTTTGGTTCCTTTCTCTTTGGGCACGCAAAGAGAAAGGAACTCGGGCCGCGGCAGCGGCACGAAACCGCTTTGAAACTTGCGTAAGCACAGGAGCAGAAGCAAAGCCCCCCCTCACCCCCACCCTCTCCCCCAACGATGAACCCGTTGGGAGGAGAGGGAGTGGACGTTGCGGCCCCGCGGACGGGAAGGCACACGCGCACCGAATCCAGCGAGACGAAACCGCGCCAAGCCCCACCACCTACAATGCGCCCATGCGCCCCACCCCCTCCATCGACTATGCCGCCCTGGCCCGCGACATCAAGCAATGGGCGCGCGAGCTGGGCTTCGCCGAGGCCGGCATCAGCGGGGTGGAACTGGCCGAGGACGAGGCTCATCTGGAGCGCTGGCTGGCGGACGGCCGCCACGGCGAGATGGAGTACATGGCGCGCCACGGCAGCAAGCGCGCGCGGCCGGCCGAACTGGAGCCGGGCACGCAGCGGGTGATCTCGGTGCGCATGGACTACCTGCCGCCGGGCACCGCGCATGCCTGGCAGGTACTCAAGGATGGCGAAGCCGGCTACGTGTCGCGCTATGCGCTGGGCCGCGACTACCACAAGCTGATGCGCAACCGCCTGCAGAAGCTGGCCGAGCGCATCCACGGCGTGGTGGGCGACTTCGGCTACCGCGCCTACGTCGATTCCGCGCCGGTGCTGGAGAAGGCGCTGGCGCGCAACGCGGGGCTGGGCTGGATCGGCAAGCACACCGTGCTGATCAGCCGCCACGCCGGCTCGTACTTCTTCCTCGGCGAGCTGTACACCGACCTGCCGCTGCCGGTGGACACGCCGGCCACCGAGCATTGCGGCAGCTGCACGCGCTGCATCGCCGCCTGCCCCACCGGCGCGATCCTCGGGCCGTACCAGCTCGACGCGAAGCGCTGCATCTCCTACCTCACCATCGAGCTCAAGGGCTCGATCCCCGAGGAACTGCGCGCGCCGATGGGCAACCGCATCTTCGGCTGCGACGACTGCCAGCTGGTCTGCCCGTGGAACAAGTTCGCCCAGATCGCGGTGGAGCCGGACTTCGCGCCGCGCCACCACCTCGACGGCGCGAAGCTGGTCGAACTGTTCGCATGGAGCGAGGAGGAATTCCTGAAGCGCACCGAAGGCATGGCGATCCGCCGCACCGGCTACGAAGGCTGGCTGCGCAACATCGCGGTGGCGCTGGGCAATGCGCCGAAGTCGGAAGCCGTGCTCGCCGCGCTGCGCTCGCGCGCCGACGATCCTTCGCCCGTGGTACGCGAGCACGTGGCCTGGGCGCTGGCGCGGCAATCGGCAGGCGCACGCCCGTAGGAGCGCACCCTGTGCGCGACAAACAGGGAGTGAGTGAAGAGGAGTGAGAAGTGAGAGAAAGCGAACGACCTCGCACCCTGCTTTTCTCTCACTTCTCACTTCTCAACACTCACTTCTCGGTATCGCGCACAGGGTGCGCTCCTACGGGCGGAAACCTTCAGGCGGGGATATCGAACACCTGCCGCAGATACGCCACGTAGGCCGCGTCCTCGCACATGTTCTTGCCCGGCGAGTCGCTGAGCTTGGCCACCGGCTGGCCGTTGCAGCGGATCATCTTGATCACGATGTTGAGCGGCGCGGGGCCGGTGTCGTTGCTGAGGTTGGTGCCCACGCCGAAGGCGAGCAGGCAGCGGCCGCGGAAGTGTTCGTACAGCTCCATCACGCGCGGGATGTCCAGCCCGTCGCTGAACACCAGCACCTTGCCGCGCGGGTCGACGCGGTTCGCGCGGTAATGCGCCAGCATGCGCTCGCCCCAGGCGAACGGATCGCCCGAGTCGTGCCGCGCGCCGTCGAACAGCTTGCAGAAGTACATGTCGAAGTCGCGCAGGAAGGCGTCCAGGCCGTACACGTCGGACAGCGCGATGCCGAGGTCGCCGCGATATTCCTTCGCCCAGGCCTCCAGCGCCGCCACCTGCGAATCGCGCAGGCGCGGGCCCAGCGCCTGGTGCGCCTGCAGGTATTCGTGCGCCAGCGTGCCCAGCGGAGTGAGGCCCAGCTTCCACGCGTACCAGACGTTGCTGGTGCCGGCGAGCTGCTTGCCGAGGCCGTCGCGCAGCGTCACCAGCACTTCCTCGTGCCACGCGCGCGAGAAGCGCCGGCGCGTGCCGTAGTCGGCGATGCGGCACTGCTCGTAGCCGGGCGTGTCGCGCAGCAGCGCGATCTTCGCCTGCAAGCGGCGGCGCCCTTCGGCGAGGTCGTGGTTCGGCTGCGTGTTGCGGAAGTACACCTCGTTGACGATGGCGAGCAGCGGTACCTCGAACAGGATGGTGTGCAGCCACGGGCCTTCGATGCGGATCTCGATCTCGCCGTTGCCGGCCGCGGCCGGCTCGATCGTCACGTACTTCGCGTTGAGCTGGAACAGCCCGAGGAAATCCACGAAGTCGCTCTTGATGAAACGCATCGCGCGCAGGTAGTCCAGCTCCTCCGCGCGGAAGCGCAGCGCACACAGCGCCGCCAGCTCGGTGCGGATCTCGTCGATGTACGGCACGAGGTCGATGCCCGGCGTGCGGCACTTGAAGCGGTATTCGACCTGCGCGGCCGGGTAGTGATGCAGCACCACTTGCATCATCGAGAATTTGTAGAGGTCGGTGTCCAGCAGCGATTCGATGATCATCCGTCGTCCGGCGCGGCAGCGGCGCACACCACGCCGAATGCTTGATTATCCACGCAAGCGCCGGATCGCGAGCATAAAAAATCCCGGTAGCCAGGGGAGTAGCTACCGGGATTCGTCAGGTCGGCGCGTCAAGAGGGGAGAGAGGGGCCGACCCCTCGACGGTGCGATGCATTGCCCCGTCTCCTGTCGCCTCACGGCGATACGTGGGCTTAGTGTAGCCGATGCGCTGGAAGTTCAAGGAAACCGCACGAATCGGTTCAGTTTCCAGCCAGCCACACGCCGCTGTGTTTCGAGACGTGGGGACGGCAACGCGCGATTACAATCCCGCGTCCCGAGGAAGCCCGTCATGAAACCCTTGCTGTGCTGTCTGCTCTGGCTCTGCCTGGCGCCGCTGGCCCATGCCGCCGAACTGCGCGTCGACCTCGGCCACGGCGCGAAGATGTGGAGCACCGCGCAACTGCTCGCCCGCACCGACGCGCGCACGGTGACGATCCCGGACGACGTGGCGTTCCGCCGCGCCATGCATTACCGCGCCGTGCCGCTGCGCGCACTGTTGCCCGGCCTGCGCGCGGACCAGCACCTGCAGTTCGTGGCCACCGACGGCTTCGCCGCCGAGATTCCCGCCGCCGTGATCCTCAACCATCAGGGTGCCGAGGCCTGGCTGGCGATCGAGGATCCCGCGCAGCCCTGGCCGCCATCGGCCGACAGCGGCAAGCGCGCCGGCCCGTTCTACCTGGTGTGGACGCATCCGCGCGCCGCGCACGTCGGCACCGAGCAGTGGCCCTACCAGCTCGCCGCGATCCGCGCCCTGCTCGACGTGGACGCGCGCTTCCCGGCGATCGTTCCGCCCGCCGACGCCAGCGCCGAAGTGCGCCAGGGCTTCGCGGTGTTCAAGCGCACCTGCTTCGCCTGCCACACCATGAACGGCGCCGGCGACGCGAAGCTGGGGCCGGACCTCAACCTGCCCTACAACCCCACCGAATACCTGCGCGCCGACCTGTTGCGCGGCTTCATCCGCAACCCGCAGTCGCTGCACCGCTGGCCCGGAGCGAAGATGCAGGGCTTCCCCACGACGAAGGAAATGTCCGACGCCGACCTCGATGCGGTGCTGGCTTATCTGCGCTACATGGCGCAGCACAAGGCAGCGCATTGAAAAGTGCGGCCATGGACGGCCGCCCGTTTGATCTCCGCGATCAAGGATGATCGCAAAGCAAACCCTCCAACGCAGCATCCCGTTTCGCCTTCGACTCCCGCGCCAACGCCCGCACCCGCGCATAGAACGCCGGCCACTGCGCGCTGCTGGCGCGGAAGATCGCGGCGAAGGCGGGCGTCCACTGGTCGTACAGGCCGAACGGCAGCAGGCGCGCGTTGTTGATCGGCTTCGCCACCCAGTCGTCGTAGCGGTGCTCGTTGGGCCAGTGCGCATCGCGCCACTGCGCGTAGCGCTCGCGGAAGGCGGCGATCTCGCGCTGCTTGCCCGCCTCCATCGCCTCCGTGTCCGCGCCGCTGGCATAGAGTTTCTTCAGGCGTTCGCGCAGGTCGAGCACCAGCCGGGTGAAGCCGTCGGCCATCGCCTGCGCGTGGCCGTCGTCCGGCGGCAGGCCGCGCGCGGCGCGCCACTCGCGCAGGCCCTCGGCCTGCACGAAGCTGGCGAAGGATTCGTTGAACGCTGTGTCGCCCTTCGCGTAGATCAGCTGGTGGGCCAGTTCGTGGAAGATCGTGCCGGCCAGCTCGTCGTCGTCCCAGCGCAGCATGCTGCTGAGGATGGGGTCGGCGAACCAGCCCAGCGTGGAATACGCCGGCACGCCGCCCACCCACACGTCGTCGCCGCGGCGCTGCATGCGCACCGCATCGGCCTGCGCGGCCTGCTCGCTGAACCAGCCGCGGTAGGCCACGCAGCCGGCAACGGGAAAGCAGTGCCGGATCGCCGCCACCGAATAGCGCGGCGTGGCGAACACGTTCCACACCACGTAGGGCCGCTGCAGGGCCACGTAGCCGGTGTAGCTGCGGTTGTCGGGCAGGCCGAGCTGGCGGCTGGCGAACTCGCGTGCCGCCAGCGCCAGCGACAGCCGCGCGGCGAGCTTCGGATCGGTGGCCGGATCGGCCAGCAGCTTGCGCACCGGCCGGCGCTTCAGCACCAGCTCGCCCTGCCCATGCACGGCCTGCGCGTAGTAGCGGATGCTGCCGCAGGCGCACAGCCCCACGCTCATCGCGGCCAAGGCGATGAAGCGGGGGAAATCAGCATGGACAAGCGCGGGGAGTCGGATCATGCCGCCATGATGCCGCAGCGGCCCGCGCGATACTCAGTGATGATGGTCGCCGCCGCGGTGGTCGCCGTCGCCACGACCGCCACCCCGATGCCCACCGCCGTTGCCATGCCAGTGGCCACGGTCGTGCCAGCCTTCGTCGCGGTCATGGCGATAGCCGCGGCCGCCGTACCATACGCCGCCGATCGTCACGCCCGGCGCGTAGCAGCAGCCGTACCAGCCGTCGTACCAACCGCCGTAGCCATACCAGCCCGGCGCCGCGTAGTAGTAGTCATCGTCGTAGACCACGCCGTCGCCGTAATAGGCAGGGCCGGCATAGGCGGTGCCGCGCACGTAGCTGTAGCCCGGCGCCACGTAGCAGCCCGACAGCAGCGCGGCGAGGGCAACCAGGACGAAACCGCAAAGCAGGCGTTTCATGGCACGGCCTCCACGGGAGACGATGGCGCCAGCTTGCGCCTGCCTGCTTGAACCGGTGCTGATGCGATTTGTAGCCCTAGATTCAGAACCCCGGCTGCAGCAGCGCGCCGAGGAAATGCGGCAGCACCCGCGGGTTCACCAGCAGGGTGAACACCACGCCGTAGGCGGCGCCCCACAGGTGCGCGCTGTGGTTCACGCTGCCCTGCCCGCGCCGGTCCATGTAGATCGAATAGCCGGTGTACAGCACGGCGTAGACGATCGCCGGCATCGGCAGCACGAACACGATGATCTTCGACCACGGCGCCAGCAGCACGAAGCCGAACAGCACCGCTGACACCGCGCCCGAGGCGCCGAGGCTGCGGTAGCTGGAGTTGCCGCGGTTCTTCAGGTAGGTGGGCAGGATCGAGACCACCAGGCCACCGATGTAGAACAGCGCGAAGCCGAACGTGCCCAGCTGGCTGGCGTAGAAGCCCTCCATCACCCGCCCGAAGAAGAACAGCGTGATCATGTTGAACAGCAGGTGGCCGAAATCCGCATGCACCAGGCCGTAGGTCACCAGCCGGTGATACTCGCGCTGGCGGCTGATCGCCGGCGGCCACAGGATCAGGTCGTTCATCAGCCGGGGGTTGCTGAACGCGACGAACGAGACGATGCAGGTGATCGCGAGGATGCTGAGGGTGATCGGCATGGCGGTTCCGCAGGGCTGCAAAGTGCGCCATCTTGGCGACGCCGTGGCCGCTTGTCGACTCGCAGCACATGCCGGCGCGTGCGGTCGATATGCCGAAAAGTCAGCACTGGCCGCGGCGGCGGCCGTTATCATGCGCGGTCACCCGCGGTACCCGCCCCTCGACGACGATCCATGAGCCCGCTCCGCTACCTGCACCTCGACGTCTTCGCCGCCAGCCACGGCGGCGGCAACCACCTCGGCGTGGTGATCGGCGCGAAACACTGGAGCGGCGAGGCGATGCAGCGCTTCGCGCGCTGGACCGACCTCGTCGAAACCACCTTCCTGCTGCCGCCCGTCGCCGCCGGCGCCAGCTACCGCGTGCGCATCTTCACCCCGCACAAGGAAATCCCTTTCGCCGGCCATCCCAGCGTGGGCAGTGCGCACGCCGCGCTGGAATGCGGTCTGGCCCGGCCCGTCGACGGCCTGCTGTGGCAGGAATGCGGCGCCGGCGTGCTGCCGATCCGCGTGGAAGGCACCGGCGTGCAGCGCCGCCTGCTGCTGAAATCGCCCGGCGAGCGCGTGCTGTGCACCGGCCGCGACGCGCATGTCCTGCTCGACGCCGCACTGGCCGGCATCGGCACCGGCGCGCTGCCGCCTGCCCTGGTCGACGGCGGCCGCCGCTGGTGGCTGGCCGAGGTGGAAAGCGAAGCCGCGCTGCGCACCTGGCAGCCCGACCACAGCGCGATCGGCGCGCTGGCCCACACCAGCGACAGCATGGGCCTGTGCGCATTCGCGCGCAGCGCGCATCCCGACTATCAGCTGGTGGTGCGTGCCTTTCCCGCCGGCGTGGGCATCGTCGAAGACCCCGCCTCCGGCGCCGCCAACGGCCTGATCGCCGCCTACATCGCGCAGGCCGAACCGCAGGGCCCGCTGGCCGGCGGCTACGTGGTGAGCCAGGGCCGCGAGATCGGCCACGACGCCCAGCTCGTCGCCCACATCGTGGACGGCACGGTGTGGATCGGCGGCCGCAGCCACACCATCGTCGACGGCGCGCTGCACTGGAACGAGGCGTGAGCGCCGAGGCGCAGATCCTCGTCGACGCCGATGCCTGCCCGGTGGCGGTCAAGGAGATCCTGTTCCGCGCCGCCGAACGCGAACGGGTGATGGTGACCCTGGTGGCGAACCAGTACCTGCGCACCCCGCCCACGCGCTACGTGCGCGCCGTGCAGGTGCCCGGCGGCTTCGACGTGGCGGACAACGAGATCGCACGCCGCGTGGCCGCCGGCGACCTGGTGGTGACCCAGGACATCCCGCTGGCCGCCGCCGTGATCGACAAAGGCGCGCTGGCGCTCGACCCGCGCGGCACCCTGCACACGCCCGACACCATCGCCCAGCGCCTCTCCATGCGCAATTTCATGGACGAACTGCGCGGCGCCGGCATCGACACCGGCGGCCACGCCGCGTTCCACGCACGCGACAAGCAGGCCTTCGCGAACCAGCTCGACCGCTGGCTTGCGCAACGGCGGCCAGCTGGAGGTTAGCGCTGCTTTTGCAGCATGTCGGCAATCGTCTGCAGCTTCGACTGGTCCAGTTCCCCACCCACCGCACTGACGGTGGTCACCTTCAAGCTCGAATCATTGCCGCCCGCCCACGCGAGCGACAGCCCTGCATGGCCGGCGACAAGGCAAACAGCGCACGTTTGGCACGACGATGCATCACCTGCCCCCGTGACGAAGGTGGGGCCGATGATGTGGCATGTCGGCCGACGGGCCAGTGTCGGGTGTTATGGCTACGATGTTGCGCCCCCTCGGCCCACTCGGGGGCGGGGTGGGCAAGCGGGCTTTTGCTCTCGCGCTTTCGCGAGCGACAGAGCGGTTTCGGTCGCCTGCCGGCGCCCGAGTCACTTCTCTTTGCTGGCCCAAAGAGAAGTAACCCAGAGAAATGGCCTGGTTCAATCCGCCGACCCTACAAGCAGGCAGTGTCGAAGACGTTGGATCAACGCTCGTCGACACGTCCCCCACAGCGGCCACGCCGCGCCGTATCTGGAAACTGAGGGTCAATACTTCGTAGCGCTTCGCCTTGCCTGGCGTTGTGTCTCCCTCCCCTGCGTGCAGGGGAGGGTTGGGGTGGGGTGCTCTTGATCTTGCTGTTGCTTCTGCGCGCTGGGAGCGCGCTGCTTTTCCCGGGGCCCCTCGGCGGCGGTGAGGCGGGGACGATCAGGCCGCGCAGCGGGCGTTGCCAAGGATGGCAACGCCTTTTCGCGCGGGCAGGAGCCCGCTCGAAAAGCCCGGCACCGACTCACGGACTTTCCGTCCACGGATTGAACCGCCCCGGGATTCTCGGAGGCTCCAACTCTTGAGAGGATGGAGCGATGGAAACCCCGAAGAAGAAGACCCCAACGTACTCGCCGGAAGTCCGCGAGCGGACCGTCCGGATGGTGTTTGAACACCGTGCTGAATAC
>JAFIHF010000070.1 GCA_017848855.1 Rhodanobacter denitrificans
CCGCGGCCCGAGTTACTTCTCCTTTGCTTGTCCACGCACGCGCAGGAGCGCGTGCGAACGGCGAAGCCGGCCCGAAGGGCGGAGGGCAGGATGCCCGGAGTCAAAGAGAAGTAGCCAAGAGAAAACGACACCCCGCGGCGGCGCTTGCCGGGCCTCCTGCCCGGCAAGTCCGGGAGCCGTGGCCGGGCTTTTCGGCCGGGCATCCTGCCCGGTCGAAAAGGCGAGTCCATCCATGGCCTCGCCCGCTGCGCGGCCTCTTCGTCCCCGCCTCACCGCCGCCGAGGGGCCCCGGAAAAGCAGGCGCATCCTGCGCACCAGAAGCAAAGCAGAGCAGAGCCGAAGCGTGCGCCGCACGGACTTCCTCTCCCCCAAGCTCTGCTTGGGGGAGAGGGTTGGGGAGAGGGGGAGGCTCTTGCTGTGGCTTCTGCGCGCTGGGAGCGCGCTGCTTTTCCCGGGGGCCCCTATGGCGCGGCGGGCGGGTGGAGGAAAGTCCGCAGGATGGCCCGCACGGATGCGGGCCAGTTTTTCGCCGGGACAGGAGTCCCGTCGAAAAACCCCTCCACCCGCCCGCGCACCCGCAGGGCAGGATGCCCGGAGGGCGCGCCATCGGGGTGCCCTTTCTCTTTGGTTCCTTTCTCTTTGGGCACGCAAAGAGAAAGGAACTCGGGCGCCGGCAGGCGCTCGAAATCGCTCTGTTTCTTGCGGCAGCGGCTCGAAACCGCTTTGTCGCTTGCGGCAGGCGACCGAAACCACTCCGTCGCTGGCGTCAAAGGCCAAGCGGCCATGAGCGCAGACACTCCCTACATCCCCCACAACTCCCGATCCAAGTCGGCATCCAACCCGAACGCGGAAAGCGCCACTCGCCCGTTCCTCACCTCCACGCCCTCGGCACGCAACCGCCGCACCTGTTCGCGGAAACCGCGACTGCCCTTGGGCAGGGCGATCTCGCCGGAGGCGCGCAGCACGCGGAACCAGGGCAGCTGCATGCCGTCGGGCACTTCGCCGAGCAGCTTGCCGACCAGGCGCGCCCGGCCCGGCAGGCCGGCGCGGGCGGCGATGGCGCCGTAGCTGGCCACCCGGCCGGGCGGGATCGCGGCGATGGCGGCGTAGACGCGGGCGTGGCTGTCTTGCATGGCGATAACGAGGGCTTGACCCCGGCTTGCGGCGGACGTGTCAGAGTAGCAGCGCCATCGGCCAGTCACGGGGGCGTCCCATGCACCACTTCGAAGCCGTGCGTTCCCACGTGGGCAGCCTGCACGGGCTGCGCCAGAACGACCCCTACCTGATCAGCTTCGACCTGACCCTGCCGCGCGGACGCCACCAGGGCATCTATCTCGCGGAACTGGAGGACGACGCCGGCTACCGCTACCTGCGCATTTCCACGCCGATCGGGCCGCTGGCGGGCACCGACCCGCAGCGCTGCCTGCGCTTCAACTGGGAGCAGCGCTGCGGCTACCTTGCCGTGGTCGACCTCGACGGCGCGCCCTACCTGCACCTGTGCGAGAACCGGCCGTACCGGCTGCTCGACGAGGGCGAGCTGCAGCGCGTGATCGACGAACTCGGCCGGCTGGGCGACCAGCTCGAACAGCTGGTGGCCAGCGGCAACGACGCGTTCTGAATCAACCGAGCAGGTTGAATCAGTCGAACAGGTGCGCGACGGCCACGAAGCCCCAGGCGATCAGCGCGGTGATCGGCAGGGTGAGGATCCACGCCCACACCATGCGCTCCACCACCGACCACTTGATCGCGTTGGAGCGCTTGGCCGAGCCCACGCCCATGATCGCCGAGGACACCACGTGGGTGGTGGACACCGGCAGGCCGAAGTGCGAGGCCATGAGGATCACCATCGCCGAGCTGCCCTCGGCGGCGAAGCCGTTGATCGGGTGCAGCTTCACCATCTTGTGGCCCAGCGTCTTGATGATGCGCCAGCCGCCGCCGGCGGTGCCCGCCGCCATGGTCAGCGCGCACACCGCCGCCACCCACGCCGGCACCACGAAGCCGCCGTGCTGCGAGCCGCTGATGCGCAGGAAGTGCAGCCACGCCGGCAGCTGGTCGAACTGGCCCGCCGCGGTGGCGCTGGCCAGCGCCAGCGCGATGATGCCCATGCTCTTCTGCGCGTCGTTCATGCCGTGCGCCAGGCCCATCGCGCTGGCCGAGACGATCTGCGCCTTGCCGAAGAAGCCGTTGACGAAGGGCGTGCGGCCGAGCATCCGCAGCCAGCCGTTGCGCCGCGAGAACCACGCCAGCAACGCATACAGCCCGCCCATCAGCGCGAAGCCGATCACGAGGCCCGCGATGGGCGACGCCACCATCGGCACCACCACCTTCGGGATCACGCCCTTGCCGGTCCACCAGTGCGCGCCGCCCTGCGCCCAGATCACCGCGTTGAAGTGGCCGCTCGCCTCGGCGATCGCCGCGCCCACCAGCGCACCCACCAGGGCGTGGCTGGAGCTGGACGGCAGGCCCAGCCACCAGGTGATAAGGTTCCACACGATGGCGGCCAGGAGCGCGCAGATCAGCAGCTGCGGGCCGGCCTCGACCACGCCGGTGTTGACGATGCCGGCCGCGATGGTGGCCGCCACCGCGGTGCCCCACAGCGCGCCGATCAGGTTGGTGACCGCGGCCAGCAGCACCGCCTGGCCGGGCGTGAGCACCTTGGTCGCCACCACCGTGGCGATCGAGTTGGCGGTGTCGTGGAAACCGTTGATGTAGGTGAAGGCCAGCGCGATCAGCACCACCGCCACCACGAGTCCGAGGCTCATGCAGGCGGCCTCAGGAATGCTTGAGCACGATCGAATAGACGATGTTGCCCACGTCGCGGCACTTGTCGATCGCCTTCTCGATCAGCTCGAACAGGTCCTTCGCCAGCATCGCCTTCATCGCGTCGTTGCCCTCGACGTACAGCGTGCGGTAGGGCGAGAGCAGCATGCGGTCGCCCTCGGACTCCAGCGTCTGCAGGCGGTCCTGCAGCTTCTTCACCGGGTCGATGCGCAGGCCGCGGCGCAGCTCGCCGATCATCTCGGCCACCACCGTGGTGGAGCGCTCCAGCACCAGCGCGCGCTGGCCGAAATCCACGCCGGCGAGGCGTTCCGCCACGATGGCGTAGCGCTCGGCGAACTTCTCCACCGTCTTCGGGATCTTGTACAGCGCGGAGTTCAGCGCCTCGATGTCCTCGCGGTCCAGCGCGGTGACGAAGGTGTTCACCAGCTCCTCGCTGATCTGCGCGGCCAGCGATTTCTCGCGCGCGCGGGTGGCGGCGAACGCGGCCATCACCGGCGCGTGGTCGGCCTGGGTGACCAGGGCGTGCAGCGCCTCGGCGCTCTCGTGCGCCGCCTCGGCGCTCTGCTCCAGCAGGCCGTAGAACTTGTCGCCTTTGCCGAAGATCGTCTGCAGTGAAAACATGCGGGCCACGCCTGAGGGTCGAATGGCGGCGATGTTACAGGACAGTTACCCCGCATCGCAGCACGAAGATCGTCGCGCCCTCGTCCGCGCCGGCCCGAAACGGGAGCATCCGCCTGCCCGATCAGGCACTTGCACCGCCCACCGCCGCGGCGTGGAGCGCCGCGCGGCGCTGCCGCTACACTCTGGCCATGCGCCCCACCCCGCGACCCACGCGATGCTGACCGAAATCGCGCTCGTCCTCCTGCTCGCCCTGTGCAACGGCTTCTTCGCGCTGTCCGAGATGGCCCTGGTCGCCTCGCGCAAGAGCCGCCTCAAGCAGATGGCGCGCAACAGCCGGCGCGCCGCGGTGGCGCTGCAGCATGCCGAGCGGCCGGAATACTTCCTCTCCACCATCCAGGTCGGCATCACCCTGCTGATGCTGGTCACCGGCGCGGTGGCCGGCGACGCGCTGGGCGCGCACATCGCCACGTTGCTGCACGGCGGCCACGCCGCGTGGCTGGAACCGTATGCGCGGGTACTCGGCGTGGTGCTGGGCTTCGTGCTGATCTCCTTCCTGCAGATCGTGGTCGGCGAGCTGGTGCCCAAGCGGCTCGCGCTGGCGGCGCCGGAGAAGCTCTCCAGCGCCGTGGCGATCCCGATGCTGGTGCTGTCGCGCGCCACCATGCCGTTCGTGTGGCTGCTCAATACCGCCAGCAGCCTGCTGTTGCGCCTGCTCGGCGTGCGCGGCGGCAGCCACGCCGCCGCCACCGAGGAGGAGATCCGCCTGCTGGTGGCCGAAAGCGCCGAACAGGGCGTGCTGGATGCCGACGAGCACGCCATGGTCAACCGCGTGCTGCGCCTGGGCGACCGCACGGTGGACAGCGTGATGACGCCGCGCGTGCGCATCGCCTGGCTGGACATGGCCGCGCCGCGCGAGGAAAACGTGGCCGTGCTGCGGCAGACGCCGTACTCGCGCTACCCGGTGTACCGCGGCGACGAGAGCGAGGTGGTCGGCGTGGTCGAGGTGAAGCGCCTGCTGCAGGCCTTCGCCGAAGGCCGCCCGCAGCTGTTCGACCACCTTGCCAAGCCGCTGTACGTGCCCGCCACCGCGCGCGCGCTGGACCTGCTGGAGGAATTCCGCGACGCCGAGACGCCGCTAGCGCTGGTGGTGGACGAATACGGCGACATCGAGGGCCTGGTCACCGTCAACGACCTGCTCGCCGCCGTGGTCGGCGCCAGCCAGCTCGGCCACGGCGACACCGACGCGGAGCCACCGATCGTGCGGCGCGCCGACGGCAGCTGGCTGGTGGACGGTAGCCTGACCACCGACGACCTGCGCGAACTGCTGCACGTCGACCACCTGCCCGGCGAAAGCGAACACGATTTCCGCACCGCCGCCGGCATGGTGATGGCCGCGCTCGGCCACATCCCGCAGACCGGCGAGGTGTTCACCTGGCAGGGCATCCGCTTCGAGGTGCTGGACCTGGACGGCGCGCGCATCGACAAGCTGCTGGTCAGCCGCGTGACGCAGGTCGACAGCGAGGAAGACGGGTAGGCACGCACACCGGTTTCTGGCGAATGGCTCCGTCGCGACCAAGGCCACACTTGTAGGTCGGGATTCATCCCGACTGGGCTTGCGGCGAAAGCCGGTGTCGGGATGAGTCCCGACCCACGCGCGCGACGGAGCGAATGCTCCTACCGTTTCTCGCCCGCCAGCTGCGCCATGCGTTGCGCATCGGCGAGAATTCCGTGCAACACGCGCAACTCACGCTGGTCCGGCTGGGCCCGCTGGAACAGCTTGCGCAGCCGCAACATGATCGTGGTGGGCTCGCGGCCCTTGTGGAAGTCGATGTCGTCCAGCGTCTCGGCCAGGTGCGCGTAGAAGCGCTCCATCTGCGCCGCGTCGGCGGGCGGTTCGTCGTTCGTGGGCAGAGCCTCGGGCAACGTGTCGCCCAGCATCGCCAGGCGCAGTTCGTAGGCCATCACCTGCACCGCCTGGGCCAGGTTCAGCGAGCTGAAATCGTCCACGCTGGGAATGCGCACCATCGCGTGGCAGGTCGCCAGTTCCTCGTTCTCCAGCCCGGTGCGCTCGTTGCCGAACAGCACGGCCACCGGCTCGCCGCGCGCGGCCGCGGCCAGCGCCTGCCGCGCACCCTCGCGCGGAGAAAGTTCCGGCAAGGTCACGCCGCGCCGGCGCGCGGACAGGCCCAGCACGAAACGCGCCCCGGCCAGGCCGTCCACCAGCGTCTCGTGCACGCCCGCCTCGGCCAGCACACGCACCGCGTTCGCCGCCAGCGCATCCGCCTCGCGGTCGGGAAAGCGCGCCGGCGCCACCAGTTCCAGCCGGGTGAAACCCATCGTGCGGATCGCCCGCGCCGCGCCGCCGATGTTGCCGGGGTGCGAGGTGCGCACCAGCACGAAGCGGAACAGCGAGGCGAGATCGGCGGCATTCATGGGCGGAACCGTGGGGAAACAAGCTGCTTAGGATACGTCCTGCGGCGTCTCTGCTAGAATCGCCGGCCGCAATCCGCTCTTTCGACAGCCGAAGCCATGACCCGACCCGCCATCACCATCGCGGTGCGCGCCGCGCGCGCCGCCGGCAACGTGATCCTGCGCTACATGAACCGCATCGACGGCCTCACCGTCGTCGAGAAGCAGCGCATGGACTTCGCCTCCGAGGTCGACAAGCTGGCCGAGGCCGAGATCGTCAAGGAACTGCGCCGCGCCTACCCCGACCACGGCATCCTCGCCGAGGAAAGCGGCGCCAGCGGCAAGAAGAGCCCGCTCACCTGGGTGATCGACCCGCTCGACGGCACCCACAACTACCTGCGCGGCATCCCGCATTTCTCCGTCTCCATCGCCATGCTCGACCGTGGCATTCCTGTTTATGGCGTGGTGTTCGACCCGCTGCGCGGCGAGCTGTTCACCGCCAGCAAGGGCGACGGCGCGTATCTCGACAAGGGCACCGGCCCCAGCCGCATTCGCGTGAGCAAGCGCGAGAACCTCGGCGGCGCGATGATCGCCACCGGCTTCCCCTACCGCCAGCGCGCGCACCTCGACGCCCAGCTCGCGATGACCCGCGCCCTGCTCGGCCAGGCCGAGGACATCCGCCGCTCCGGCTCCGCCGCGCTCGACCTCGCCTACACCGCCGCCGGCCGCTACGACGGCTACTTCGAGATCGGCCTGAAGCCCTGGGACATGGCCGCCGGTGTGCTGCTGGTACACGAGGCGGGCGGCCGCTACGGCGACTTCGCCGGCCGCGACGGCATCCCCGAAAGCGGCAACCTCATCGCCGGCAACCTCAACGTGGCGAAGGCGATGACCGATGCGATCGGCGCGCATGCGACGCCGGAGTTGCTCAAGGCCTGAGCGGCCTCAACGCCTGATCATCCCCACCGGTCGAGTCGCCGGCTGGGAAATCGCTGGACACCGTTTGATGTCCGGGCCGCCAAGGCGATCCGCGATCACTACATCCGATGCCGCCAGTGGCGAGTCTGGCGCCTCCGCCCCAACCGGCCCACCCCACCACACGCCCGTGCCGCGCAACCCTTTCGGAGCCAACTTCAATCTCACCGCGTAGCCGCCATCCGGCGAGCGCGCAAGATCGAGATAGGCAGCACCGCCCTGGAGAACCCAGGAAAAAAAGCCTTGCGAATCGATTCCGGTAGAGCCTTCGATCGATGCCTCGGCGCGAACGAAGCAGCCGTTGACCGGATGCCTGTCGAGCCAAGCACGGAAAACATGCCCTCGCGAATCCCGCAACGGCTGCTCGAACAGCACAAGGGTCCCCGTGAAATAGGCTCTTTCCGCACAGTCGCCATGGCACAAGCGAATCCCGTACGTGCCTGCATAGATGGCTGGGTGCATTGCTTCGTAAGGTGTGACGCTGCCACCGAGTAGCAAAGCCAGAACGAACAAGCTGGAATGAGTCCAAAGCATGCCCGACCATCCATCAAGGTTCGGATGGTGCATCCTCCGCCCACGCAGCAGCCCGCACAAGAACCACTGGCCGTTGTGCCGCCAGCAAGACCTGAATCAGACCCAGTTCGCCAGCTTCAGGCTCACCACGCGAACGAATTCGCGTTCGTTGTTGGTGACCAGGGTCAGCCCGGCGGCACGTGCGTGCGCAGCGATCCACAAGTCGTTGTTGCCGATCGGCGTGCCTTGCCGCTCCAGCGTGGCGCGGATATCGCCGTAATGCTCCGCCACCGCTTCGGGCATCGGCTGCACCGGGATGACTTGCGCCAAGGCCTGCAGCCGTTCGCGCGCGAGTTCCGCCTGCTGGCTCTTGCTCGCGCCGAACAACAACTCGCCCCAGGTAATCACCGACATGCCGACGCTGCCCGGGTGCAGCCGGGCCAGATGCGCGCGCACGCCCGGCGGCCGCTCGCGCTTGATGTAGATGCAGATGTTGGTGTCCAGCAGATAGCGCAGCGCCATCACCAAGCCTCGCGCGACTGCGGTGGCGCATCCTCGCGCTCGCCGGCGAAACAATCGTCGGGCAGCGCGGCGAGCAGGTCGAATGCTTCGGCCGGGCCGGGGCGCTTCTCCAGCAACACCACCTCATCGCCGCGGCGGAAGATCTCCACCTCGCTGCTCGCGAAGCGGAACTCCTTGGGCAGGCGCACGGCCTGGCTGTTGCCGGATTGGAAAACCTTGGCGATGGACATGGCGGCGACCCTTCATCGTATATACGCTGAGGATATACGCTTCAATGATCGCTGTCACCAAATGAAGTTCAGCGACCCTACGGCGACTTCGCCGGCCACGACGGCATCCCCGAAAGCGGCAACCTCATCGCCGGCAACCTCAATGTGGCGAAGGCGATGACCGATGCGATCGGCGCTCTGGCGACGCCGGAGTTGCTCAAGGCCTGACCGGCTCCGTCACCGACGGAATTCGGTCGGCCGCTCCAACTGGTAGATCGCCTCGCCCAGCTCGTCCATCTTGCCGGAGAGGATGGCCTGCGCGTCGTACAGGCCGCGGTTGTAGAAATAGCCGCCAATTTCGCCGGCGAAGAAATCCAGCAGGAATTCGGCGTCGAAGCGGCCGATCTCCTGTTTCAGCTCTTCCGCGAAGTAGAGCTTGATCCTGCGCACGATGACTTCTTTCTCGTCGCTGCTGAACTGGATGTCGGGCATGGTGATCCACCGTTCTCTGCAGTTGGCCTGCGTGGCTATTTCAGCAGCCCGCGCAGGAACGGGATCGTCACCCGCCGCTGCGCCGCCAGCGAAGCCTGATCCAGTCGATCCAGCAGATCGAGCAGTGCGCCGAGGTCACGCGTGTGGCGGGCGAACAGCCAATCCAGTACGGGGTCGTCCAGCTCGATGCCGCGCAGGCCGGCCTGGGCCTTGAGCACGGCGCGGCGTTCGGCGTCGTCCAGCGGTTTCAGTGCGAACTGGGTGCAGGCGCCGAGGCGCGAGCGCAGGTCGGGTAGGCCGAGGCCGAGTTGCGTGGGGATGGCCTCGGCGGCGAACAGCAGGGCGGCGCTTTCGGCCTTGGCACGGTTGTAGAGGTCGAACAGCGCGTGTTCGGCCTCGCGCTCGCCGGCGATGGCGCCGAGGTCGTCCAGCGCCAAGAGCGCGCCGCCGGCCACGCCGCGGATCGCGGCGGCACGGTCGGCCAGCTTCGCCAGCGGCAGGTATTGCACGCTGCGGCCCGCCTCGCCCGCGGCTTGGCAGGCGGCCATCAGCAGGTGGCTCTTGCCGCTGCCGGCGGGGCCGTGCAGGTAGAGCCACGGCGCACCCGGTTCGCGCGCCAGCGTTTCGAGCGCGGCGAGCGCGGCGGCGTTGGCGCCGGCGTGGAAATGTTCGAAGCGCTGGCGGCGCGGCCAGCGCAGGGCGAGCGGCAGCTGCGGGATCATGGATGGGCGGGCGGCTCGCGCGACGGCTCGATCACCGTCGTGGTTTCCACCGTGCCGGCGGCGGTGCTCACCGTCACCTCCACCTCGGTGGCCGCCTCGCGCAGGGCGGGATCGGCCTCGCCTTCCTCGGTGTACAGCTCGCTGTGGCGGTAGCGTGTCATCAGGTAGCGCAGCAGCACCATCACCACCGAGGCGGCCGGCAGCGCCAAGAGCACGCCGATGAAGCCGAACAGCTCGCCGCCGGCCAGCACCGCGAAGATCACCGCCACCGGGTGCAGGCCGATCTTCTCGCCGACCAGCTTGGGCACCAGCACGTAGCCTTCCAGCAGCTGGCCGACCACGAACATGGCGCAGACGACCAGCACGTGGTTCCAGTCGCCGTACTGCACCAGCGCGGCGATGATCGCGGCGCCGAAGCCGGTGATGAAGCCGAGGTAGGGCACGAAGCTCAGCAGGCCCGCGATCATGCCGATCAGCGCGCCCACCGACAGCCCCGCCACCAGCGACAGTGCGCCGCCGTAGTACACGCCCAGCGCCAGCATCACCAGGAGCTGGCCGCGCACGAAGGCGCCGAGCACGGCGTCGGATTCGCGCGCGAGGTGGGCGATGGTGGGTTCGACCGAGCGCGGCAGCAGGCGGTCGATCGCCGCCACCAGCCGGTCCCAGTCGCGCAGCAGGTAGAACGCCACCACCGGGATCAGCACCAGGTTGGTAAGCCACAGCACGAAGCCCATGCCGGTGCGCGAGACCTTGCCCAGCACCTGCCCCGCGATGTCGCCCACCGAACCGATGTGCGCCTTCAGCGAGGCGATCAGCTGGTCGCTTTCGAAGCTGCGCGGGTCGAGGTGCAGCTTCGCCTGCAGCCACGGCCAGGCGGTGTGCTCGGCCCAGTCCACGTAGCGCGGCACGTTCTGGATCAGGTTCTCGATCTGGTGCGAGAGCAGCGGGATCAGCAGCAGCAGCGCGCCGCCCAGCAGCAGCACCAGCACCAGGAACACGATGCTCACCGCCAGCGTGCGGCCCATGCCCACGCGTTCCAGCCGGTCTGCCAGCGGATCGCCGAGATACGCCAGCATCGCCGCCACCACGAACGGCATCAGCATCGGCGCCAGCCGCCACAGCAGGAAGCCGATGACCGCGAGGATCGCCAGCAACTGCCAGCGGCGGTGACTCTCCTGGCTCAGCATCGGGCTGCCCTCACTTCAGCCAGCGCAGGCTGGCATCCGTGCCCGGATGCGCCGGGCCGCGGATCAGCCGCCCGCTGGCGGCAAGATTCGCGGCCAGCGCGTCGGCCGGCATCGCCGCCTTCACCTCGAACAGCATGCCGTCGTTCTCCGCGCCCAGCGTTTCGACGCTGCGCACCGAGGGATCGTTGCGCAGCACGTTGAGCAGGTTCGCGTAGTCCATCGCGCTGTCCAGCCCGTTCACCCACAGCTTCTCGGTGCTGACGGTGGCGCCGATCACGTTGAGCTGCCTGCCGATGCGGTCGACCATGCCGTTGCCGGCGTCGGCCAGCAGCGCGTCCGTGCTGGCGGCCTTGCCGCTCCAGCGCTGCGCCTTGCCGCCGGAAACCAGGGTCCAGTCGGCGCTGCCGTCGTGCAGGCTGCCCAGCAGCACCAGGCCGGTGTGGTATTGCTGGTTGATCGCCGCCAGCGTGGCGGGGTCGGCGGCGTCCACCTTGGCCGCAGCGGGCGCGTTCGCGGGATCGGCGTAGGCCACCTCGTAGCCGCGCGCGGTGGCGGCCTTGGCGAGGCCGGCCAGCGCACCCTTGTCCAGCAGCTGGCCGTCGCTGCCGCGCACCATCAGCAGCACCGGCGGCTTCGCGCCCGCGCTGCCCACCACGCCCAGGGTGGACACCAGGTGGCGCACCGCGCCCGGCTCGAAATCCACGCTGAGGCTGATGCCGTTGCCGGCGCGCGCGTACTGGAAGCGGCGCACCAGCGCGGCGGCGTTCTTCAGCGCGTCGTCGTAGCCGGCCCGGCCGCGCAGGTCCTGGCCGCCGGCGACCCGCGCCAGCACCTGGCTGAGCGCGGTGGCGAAGGCGTCGCTGCGCTGGGTGTCGCTGGTGTCGGGCACCGGCACCGTCACCGAGTACGGCGAGGTGCCCTGCGCGTGCAGCGTCGGCAGCGCGGCGCAACCCAGCAGCAGGGCGAGGGCGAACAGGTGGAGCAGACGCATCGGGAGCAGGCGCATCGGCGGGATACTGGCGGGGGAATACCTCGGAAGTCTGCCCAATCGCCCTCCCGGCGTCCATGCCGGCGGCCGCGGCACCGGCGCGGCCGCGGCCCGCATGCGCTAGAATTGCGCGTTTCCCACCGCCGGTTTCCGCCATGTCCGACGCCCTCACCTACCGTGCCGCCGGGGTCGATATCGACGCCGGCAATGCCCTCGTCGAACGCATCAAGCCGCTGGTCAAGCGCACCAGCCGCCCCGAGGTGATGGGCGGGCTGGGCGGCTTCGGCGGCCTGTTCAACCTGGGCGGCAAGTACCAGGAGCCGGTGCTGGTCTCCGGCACCGACGGCGTGGGCACCAAGTTGAAGCTCGCCCAGCAGCTCGGCCGCCACGACACCATCGGCATCGACCTCGTGGGCATGTGCGTGAACGACGTGCTGGTGCAGGGCGCCGAGCCGCTGTTCTTCCTCGACTACTTCGCCACCGGCAAGCTGGACGTGGATACCGCCGCGGCCGTGGTGGGCGGCATTGCCAGGGGCTGCGAGCTGGCCGGCTGCGCGCTGATCGGCGGCGAGACCGCCGAGATGCCCGACATGTACCCGCCCGGCGAATACGACCTCGCCGGCTTCACCGTGGGCGCGGTGGAGAAGTCCCAACTGCTTTCCGGCGACGCCATCGTGGCCGGCGACGTGGTGCTCGGCGTGGCCTCCAGCGGCCCGCACTCGAACGGCTACTCGCTGATCCGCAAGATCCTCGAGCGCGCCGGCAACCCGCTGGACCTCGACCTCGGCGGCGTGAAGCTGGTGGATGCCCTGATGGCGCCCACCACCATCTACGTGAAGCCGATGCTGGAGCTGCTCGGCGCCGGCTCCTCCCGAGTCCCGAGTCCCGAGTCCCGAGTCCCGGCCATCCACGGCATGGCCCATATCACCGGCGGCGGCCTCAAGGAAAACATCATCCGCGTGGTGCCCGACGGCCTCGGCCTCGCGCTCAGCGCTTCGGCCATCGAACTGCCGCCGGTGTTCGACTGGCTGCAGCGCGAGGGCAAGGTGGCGCGCGAGGAAATGTGGCGCACCTTCAACTGCGGCATCGGCTTCACCGTGATCCTGCCGCACGACGCGGTGATCGCGGCGTCGGCGCTGCTGGCGAAGCACGGCCTGGCCAGCCGCGTGATCGGCGCGGTGGTGAACGCCAGCGGCGACGAGCGCGTCCATATCGGCTGAAACCCCTCACACACCGTTCGCCCTGAGCGTAGACCCGAAGGGTCGGAGTCGAAGGGCCCTTCGACTCCGGCGTTGCGCGCCTACGCTCAGGGCGAACGGCGGCTAGCCAACGAACACCATGCCCAGCCCCCTGAAAATCGCCGTGCTCGCCTCCGGCCGCGGCAGCAACCTCGCCGCGCTGATCGCCGCGCGCGACGCCGGCACGCTGCCGGTGGAGTTCGTGCTGGTGGCCAGCGACAAGGCCGCCGCCGGCGCGCTGCGGCTGGCCGAGGCTGCCGGCATCCCCACGCTGACGCTGGACCCCAGGGCTTTTCCCGACCGCCGCAGCTACGACCTCGAGCTGTTCGGGCGCGTGCAGGCCAGCGGCGCGCAACTGCTGGTGCTGGCCGGCTTCATGCGGGTGATCGACGGCGCCGCGCTGGCGCCGTGGGCCGGCCGCGTGCTGAACATCCACCCCTCGCTGCTGCCCAAGTACCGCGGCCTGCACACCCACCGCCGCGCGCTGGAAGCGGGCGACGCCGAGCACGGCGCCAGCGTGCACTTCGTCACCGCGGAGCTGGACGGCGGCCCGCTGATCGCGCAGGCGCGCCTCGCGATCCGGCCCGGCGACGACGAGGACAGCCTCGCTGCGCGCCTGCTGCCGCTGGAACACCGCCTGCTGCCCGCGGTGGTGAACCTGATCGCCGAACGCCGGCTCGCGCTCACCGCCGCGGGCGTGGCGCTGGACGGCGCGCCGCTGCGCGCACCGCTGCGGCTCACCGACACGGGCCTGCAACGTGCTGAGAGTTTGTGAACTTTCAAACTCTCAGCCCGGCCACGGATGGCCGGTCGCGAAGCAGTCACTCGAGTGACTGCTTCGCGGAGGCACGTACGGACATGTGCCGGACGTGCCGATGAAAAATTCCGCACGATGCGGAATTTTTCTCAGGCACGGAGTGATCCGGTTCAGACGCGCGCGGGCAGACTCGACGCCATGAGCCCACACCCCTTGCACGCCTACGCCCTCGCCCTGCTGCTGGCCAGCGGCAGCGCCGCCGCCAGCACGCCCAAGCCCTTCACCGCGCGCTACCAGGTGTCCCAGGACGGCCAGCCGATGGGCACAGCCACCGTGACCCTGCGCGCCGGCCCGGACGGCAGCTGGATCCTGCGCAAGGACACCCAGGGCACCGCCGGCCTCGCCGCCCTGCTCGGCGCCAGCACGCAGGAAACCTCGCGCTTCCGCTGGCGCGGCGCGGTACCCGAGGCGATCAGCTACGACTACCGCCTCGTCGCCGCCGGCAAGGACAAGCGGCGCCACCTGCAGGTGGACTGGCCGCAGCGGCAGGTGAGCGTGCAGGACGGCAAGCACGCCGCCAGCTACCCGGCCCAGCCCGGCATGGTCGAACGCAACACCGTGCCGCTGGCGGTGGGCTTGGCGCTGGACGCCGGCAAGCCGCAGCTCAGCCTGCCGGTGGGCGTGCGCCAGGCGGTGGAGACGGAAAGCTTCAAGGTCGCCGGCCGCGAAACCGTCAAGGTGCCCGCCGGCAGCTTCCAGGCCGAACGCGTGGAACGCAGCGACGCCGCCCGGGAATTCAGCGCCTGGTACGTGCCGCAACGCTACCCGCTGCCGGTGAAACTCGCCCAGCGCGACGGCGGCGACCTGGTGCTGGAGTTGGTGAGTTTTACGGAGCCGTGAGAGAGGCCGGGACTCGGGACTCGGACTGCGAAGGCAGGATGCCGTAGCGAACATCGGCGCAGCCGATGGCCCGCAGGGCGAGCCGCTGATGCGGCGAGTCACTCGGGACTCGGGAAGCAGCATCGCACAGGCAGCCTCGCAACCCGAATCCCGCACCCGCTATTCCGGCGCGTAGCGATCCAGCTCGTGCGCGTGCTCGCGCAGCCAGTTCCGTGCGGCCGGCGCCGTGACGCAGCTGTCGATGCCCAGTTGGGCAAAGAGCGCAAGCACGAGGGCCAGCGCCAGCGAAACCGGCCACGAGAAGTGCGTTCGCAATGCCACGAGGATGGCGGCGGCCGCCAAGGCCCGCGCCGCCAGCAAGATCAACAGGCGCCGGGGCGTGGTGCTGCGCGATACCGCCTCGCTCCACAGCGTCCGCTGCCGGCGCCTTGGCATGCCGCGGAGTTCGGGGATGTCCTGCAATCGCCAATAGCGAATCACGACCGCACCGTGCCGTCGGTGTCGCTCACGCGGAATTCGTGCAGGTGTTCGCGCAACCATTGCCTGGCGCGCTTTTGTCGATGGACTCTCCACAGATGGTCGGCCACGACGGCGACCAGGAAGTACGCGACAACGACCAAGGCGCTCGGCTGCCAGCGGCTGGGGAAAACAACCCAAGCAAACACGATGATTGCAGTCACCATGCGGCCCACCACCGCAGTGTGTTTGGAACGACTGCGATCCATGGCCGCATCCAGCCACCCGCGCCGATTCGCCGGCTCCACTTCCAGCAGCTCAGGGATGTTCTTCGCGAACGAGTAGTACGCCACGCCCCGCCCCCTCCGAGTCCCGAGTCCCGAGTCCCGAGTCCCGAGTCCCGAGTCCCGGCCTTCAGTTCGGCAACCGCCGGATATGCGCGCCCAGCACGCCGAGCTTTTCCTCGATGTTCTCGTAGCCGCGGTCGATGTGGTAGACGCGGTCGACGATGGTGTCGCCTTGCGCCACCAGGCCGGCCAGCACGAGGCAGGCGGAGGCGCGCAGGTCGGTGGCCATGATCGGCGCGCCGCTCATCTGCTGCACGCCCTTGATGATCGCGGTGTTGCCTTCCAGATGGATGTCGGCGCCGAGGCGCTGCAATTCGTGCGCGTGCATGAAGCGGTTCTCGAACACCGTCTCGGTGATCACGCCGGTGCCTTCGGCCACGCAGTTGAGCGCGGTGAACTGGGCCTGCATGTCGGTGGGGAACGCGGGGTACGGCGCGGTGGTGATGTTGACCGCCTTGGGCCGGCGCCCGCCCATGTCCAGCTCGATCCAGTCGTCGCCGCTGGAGATGTGCGCGCCGGCTTCCTCCAGCTTGGCCAGCACCGCGTCCAGCGTGTTGGCACGGGCGCCGCGGGCGCGCACCTTGCCGCCGGTCATCGCCGCGCCGACCAGGAAGGTGCCGGTTTCGATGCGGTCGGGCAGCACGCGGTAGTCGGCGCCGTGCAGGCGCTCCACGCCGTGCACCGTGATGGTGGAGGTGCCCTCGCCCTCGATCCGCGCGCCCATCGCCATCAGGCAGTGAGCGAGGTCGACCACCTCGGGCTCCTGCGCGGCGTTCTCGATCACCGTGGTGCCTTCGGCCAGGGTGGCGGCCATCAGGATGTTCTCGGTGCCGGTGACGGTGACCATGTCCATCACCACGCGCGCGCCCTTGAGCCGCTTCGCGCGAGCCTTGATGTAGCCGTTCTCCACGCTGATCTCGGCGCCCAGCGCCTGCAGGCCGCGGATGTGCTGGTCGACCGGGCGCGAGCCGATCGCGCAGCCGCCGGGCAGCGACACCTCGGCCTGGCCGAAGCGCGCCACCAGCGGGCCGAGCACCAGGATCGAGGCGCGCATGGTGCGCACCAGGTCGTAGGGTGCGACGCAGGTGCTGGTGGTGCGCGGATCGACGTGGATCTTCATGCGGTCGTCCAGCACCAGCTGCACGCCCATCTGGCCGAGCAGCTCGATGAAGGTGGTGACGTCGTGCAGGTGCGGCACGTTGCCGATGCTCACCGGCGCATCGGCCAGCAGGCAGGCGGCGAGGATCGGCAGCACGGCGTTCTTCGCGCCGGAAATGCCCACTTCGCCCTGGAGCGGCACGCCGCCGTTGATGAGGATTTTGGCCATGGTTAGCGGGACTCGGGACTCGGGACTCGGGACTCGGAAAGGCGCGATGCGGTACGGCGTCGGGGTGCTCGACTCACGATTGCCGAATCCCGGCTTCCTCGGGCGTCAGCGTCTTCAGCGCCAGCGCGTGGATCGCGCCGCCCATCAGCTCGCCCAGCGTGGCGTAGACCAGCCGGTGCCGCGCCAGCGGCAGCTTGCCGGCGAACGCGGCGCTCACCACGGTGGCTTCGAAGTGCACGCCGTCGGCGCCGCTGACCTCGACGCGGGCCCCGGGCAGGCCGGCTTCGATCAGGGTCTGGATGCGTGCTGGGTCCATCGGGCTTCCACGGGCAGGGGCGGCGACGCGGCCGATATCGGTATCGCGTCGACCTGACGTTAAAATGCGAATATGCCATGGTAATGGAAATCCCCTGTCGCAGAAACGACAGCGCCCGCCGCCTGGCCGCCAGCGGCCCCGCGACGGGCCTTCCGCCGCCCCCATCGAGCCGACATGAACCCACGCCCCGCCCCGCACGCCGCCATCGAACCCGAGCCCGACGCGATCGTGCGCAGCGCCCGCGCGGTGATCGCCACCGAGGCGGCCGCGATCGCCGAACTGGGCCCGCGCATCGACGGCGCTTTCGTGGACGCCTGCCGGCTGCTGCTGGCCTGCCGCGGCCGCGTGGTGGTCACCGGCATGGGCAAGTCCGGCCACGTGGGGCGCAAGATCGCCGCCACGCTCGCCTCCACCGGCACGCCGGCGTTCTTCGTGCACCCGGGCGAGGCCAGCCACGGCGACCTCGGCATGATCCAGCCCGACGACGTGGTGCTGGCGCTGTCCTATTCCGGCGAGACCGACGAGCTGCTGTTCATCCTGCCGATGATCAAGCGCCAGGGCATCCCGCTGATCGCGATCACCGGCCGCGCCAGCTCCTCGCTGGCCAGCCAGGCCGACGTGCACATCGACGGCAGCATCTCCAGCGAGGCCTGCCCGCTGGGCCTGGCGCCCACCACCAGCACCACCGCCGCGCTGGTGCTGGGCGACGCGCTGGCGATCGCGCTGCTGGAGGCGCGCGGCTTCACTTCCGACGACTTCGCCCGCTCGCACCCGGCCGGCAGCCTCGGCCGCCGCCTGCTGCTGCGCATCAGCGACGTGATGCACAGCGGCGACGACGTGCCGCGCGTGCCGCCCGAGGCCAGCCTCACCGCCGCATTGGTGGAGATGACCCGCAAGCACCTGGGCATGACCGCGGTGGTGGACGAGCAGCAGCGCCTGCTCGGCGTGTTCACCGACGGCGACCTGCGCCGCGCGCTGGACGACGAAGGCGTGGACCTGCGTGGCGCCACCGTGGCCGAGCTGATGACCCGCGGCCCCAAGACCATCGGCCCCGACAAGCTGGCGGCCGAGGCAGCCCAGCTGATGGAAAAGCACCAGATCAACGCGCTGCTGGTGGTCGACGCCGAACGCCACGTGGTCGGCGCGCTGAACATTCATGATTTGCTGCGAGCGCGTGTGGTCTGATTTGCCTGCCGATTCGCCTTGGCGAATCGGCAAATCAGGCAAGGATGCTCTTGCTCGTCTTTCGCTCCATCCAGCCACCAGACCCAACGTGCCCCCCACCTACCTCTCCAACATTCCTAGTGACGTCCTCGCCCGCGCCGCGAAGCTCCGCCTCGCCGCCTTCGACGTGGACGGCACGCTCACCGACGGCCGCCTCTGGTACGGCGAGGACGGCCACGAGGCCAAGGTGTTCCACGTGCACGACGGCTTGGGCCTGAAGCGGCTGCAGGCGAACGGCATCGCGGTGGCCATCGTCACCGCGCGGATCAGCCACCCGGTGGCGCTGCGCGCCGAGGAACTGGGCATCGCCCACGTCTACCAAGGCCAGGGCGACAAGCGCGCCTGCCTGGAAACCCTGCTCGAAGCACTCGGCCTCGCGCCCGAGCAGGCCGCCTTCGTCGGCGACGACCTGCCCGACCTGCCGGCGATGCGCCTCGCCGGCCTCGCGGTGGCGGTGGCGAACGCACACCCGTGGGTGCTCGAAGCCGCGCACTGGCAGACCCGCCTGCCCGGCGGCATGGGCGCGGCGCGCGAGGTCTGCGACCTGATCCTGCACGCGCAGGGCAAGAGCGCCGCGGAACGGGAGCGCTGGCAGTGATCGCACGCCTGCGCCGCTGGCTGCGCGACCGCAAGCTGGCCAGCGCGATCGTGCTGGTCGGGCTGGCCGCCGGCTTCGCCCAGCTGCTGCTGTGGTGGATGGGGCCGGCGCCGAAGCCGAACGACTTCGTGGGCCCGCCGCGCTCGGGCTACACCCTCACCGATTTCAAGCTGTGGTCGTACAACCCCGAGGGCCAGCTCGCGTTCCAGATGCAGGCGCCGCACCTGGAGCGCCGCGAGGGCGACGATTCGCTGTACATCAACTCGCCCACCTTCCAGCTCGCCGCGAAGCAGCCCGGCGTGCCCGACTGGCAGGGCCAGTCGCTGTACGGCTGGGTGGACAAGGCCGGCACCCTGATCAAGCTGCAGGGCCCGGTGACCATGCACCGCCCGGCCTGGGCCGACCACGCGGCCACCGATCTGGTCACCGCGGACGCCACCGTGTGGCCGAAGGAAAACCGCATGGCCACCGCCGCGCCGGCGCAGATGACGCAGGGCGACAGTAAAATGAACGGGATCGGCATGCGTGCCAACCTCAACGACAATCATCTGGAGTTGCTCGATGACAGCCACGGCTCGTTCCCGCCGCGCAAGCGCAAGTCGTAAGTTCGCCGCCGGCCTGCTCGCCGCCGCGGCGCTGGCGCTGCTGCCCGCGCTGGCGCTGGCGAAGAAGTCCGACCGCCAGCAGCCGATGGCCTACCAGGCCAAACACACCGACGCCTACAACGCGCCGAACACGGTGACCACGCTCAGCGGCGCGGTGAAGATCACCCAGGGCACCCTGCTGCTCACCGGCGACGAGGCCAAGATCCATCTCGACGGCGACCAGCAGATTTCCCGCGTGGTGGTCACCGGCAAGCCCGCGCACATCCAGCAGCTGGACGAGGCCGGCAACCTGATGACCGGCGACGCCGCCACGCTGGACTACGACAACCTCAACGGCATCGCCGTGCTCACCGGCGGCGCGGTGGTGAAGCAGCAGAACCGCGGCGAATTCCACGGCGACAAGCTCACCTACAACACCGACACCAGCCAGATCACCGGCGACTCCAGCGGCGACGGCCTGGTGCACGGCGTGATCCTGCCCAAGGCCAGGCCGGCCGCCCCGCCCGCGAACGGCGGCCAGTAAGCATGCTGTCGGCCGAAGGTTTGCAGAAGAGCTTCAAGTCGCGGCAGGTGGTGCGCGACTTCGGTTTCTCGATCCGCGAGGGCGAAGTGGTGGGCCTGCTTGGCCCCAACGGCGCCGGCAAGACCACCTGCTTCTACATGGTGGTGGGCCTGATCGAGGCCGACGCCGGCACGATCAAGCTGGACAAGCAGGAGATCACCGGCCTGCCGATGCACCTGCGCGCGCGGCTGGGCATCGGCTACCTGCCGCAGGAGGCTTCCGTCTTCCGCAAGCTCAGCGTGGCCGACAACATCATGGCCGTGCTGGAGCTGCGCGAGGACCTGTCCGCGCAGCAGCGCGACGTCGAGCTGGAGAGCCTGCTGGACGAACTGAAGATCGCCCACATCGCCGGCCAGAAGGGCATCAGCCTCTCCGGCGGCGAGCGCAGGCGCGTGGAGATCGCCCGCGCGCTGGCCGCGAACCCGCGCTACATGCTGCTGGACGAACCGTTCGCCGGCGTCGACCCGATCTCGGTGGGCGAGATCCAGCGCATCGTGCGCCACCTCAAGGAACGCGGCATCGGCGTGCTGATCACCGACCACAACGTGCGCGAGACGCTGGGCATCTGCGACCGCGCCTACATCCTCAACGAGGGCGAGGTGCTGTCGCGCGGCACGCCCGCGCACATCCTCGCCGACGAGAAGGTGCGCGAGGTCTACCTGGGCCGCGAATTCCGGCTCTGAACGCTGTTCAGGATGCGCCGGGCGGCTATATGGCCGCTTCGCCGGCTGGGGTAGGATGGAAGCCGTATCCACCGTCCGGGCCGGCATGAAACCTGCGCTGCAATTCCGCCTCCACCAGCAGCTCGCGCTGACGCCGCAGCTGCAGCTGGCGATCCGCCTGCTGCAGCTGTCGCAGCTCGAACTGGAGGCCGAATTGCGCCAGCTGGCCGAGGCCAACCCCCTGCTGGAATTCGCCGGCGAAGGCGAAGGCGAGGACGAAGCGGCCGCCGGCGACGACACGCCGCCGGACGATTACCTCGCCGTGCCCGGCGCAACCGAAAGCGCGAACCGCGACGCCGATGGCGACGGCGGCGACGACCCCACCGAATGGGCCGACGACGGCGGCAGCGCCGAGACGCCGATCGACTTCTCCAACGGCAGCGGCGGCAACGGCGCCGCGCGCGGCGACGAGGATTTCGAGCCGCAGAACGCCGCGCCCGAATCCCTGCAGCAGCACCTGCTGTGGCAGCTCAACCTGGCCGGCTTCAACCCGCGCCAGACCGCGATCGCCACCGTGCTGATCGACGCGCTGAACAGCGACGGCTACCTCGCCGACGGCATCGAGGCGGTGCAGGCGGCGCTGCCGGCGAACCTCGCCGCCGACCTCGACGAGATCGAGGCGGTGCGCCGGCGCCTGCAGGGTTTCGACCCGCTGGGCGTGGCCAGCCTGGACCTGCGCGACTGCCTGCGCAGCCAGCTCGAACAATTCGAGGCGGACACCCCGCAGCGCGAGCTGGCGCTGGCCATCGTCGACGGCGAACTGGAACTGCTCGCGCGCAACGACATCGCGAAACTGGCGCGCAGGCTGCACGCGGGCGAGGACGAGGTGGCCGCCGCCGCCGCGCTGATCCGCAGCCTCGACCCGCGCCCCGGCGCGGCGCTGGACGCCACCCCGGTGGAGTACGTGGCGCCGGACGTCTACGCGGTCAAGGAAGGCGGCCGCTGGCAGGTGCGGCTGAACGCCGCGGCCCAGCCGCGGATCGGCCTGAACCAGCACTACTGCAACCTGATCGCCCGCGCCCGCGGCGAGGACGCCAGCTGGATGAAGGGCCAGCTGCAGGAGGCGCGCTGGCTGCTGAAGAGCCTGGAGTCGCGCGCCGAGACCCTGCTCAAGGTGGCCGGCGCGATCGTGCGGCGGCAGAGCGCCTTCCTCGACTACGGCCCCGAGGCGATGCACCCGCTGGTGCTGCGCGAGGTGGCCGAGGAGGTGGGCATGCACGAATCCACCATTTCGCGCGTCACCACGCGCAAGTACCTGCACACGCCGCGCGGCACCTTCGAGCTGAAGTACTTCTTCTCCAGCGGCGTCTCCACCGAGGACGGCGGCAGCGCCTCGGCCACCGCGATCCAGGCCATGCTGCGCAAGCTGATCGACGCCGAAGACCCGCGCAAGCCGCTGTCCGACCAGGCGCTGGCGGAGGAACTGAAAAGCCGCGGCATCCAGGTCGCCCGCCGCACCGTGGCCAAGTACCGCGAAGGGCTGCGCATCCCCAGTTCCAGCGAACGCCAGCGGGTCCATTGATCGGGGAACTTGCCTGGCGCAAAAACGCTCCCATGTCTGCAACGAAGGATGATTGACGATGCGCCGCCGGACTCCGCCGGCGGCGCGTCCACCCCGCCGCCAAGCGCGGCCAGCATCACCAGAGGAGGCAAATCATGCAATTCAAGCTCAGCGGCCAGCAGATCGAAGTCACCCCCGCGCTGCGCAGCCATGTCGAGTCCAAGCTCGACCGCCTCCAACGCCTCGATGACAAGTTGCTCAGCCTCGCCGTGGTGCTCTCGGTGGACAAGCTGCAGCACCGCGCCGACGCCACGCTCGGCGTCACCGGCGCCACCCTGCATGCCGAGGCCGCCGAGGCCGACATGTATGCCTCCATCGACATGCTGTTCGACAAGCTGGTCAACCAGCTGCGCCGCCACCGCGAGAAGATCCAGGACAAGAACCAGCGGGCCGTGCGCGAGGAGCGCCAGTACGGCTGAAGCGTTCGCCGCGGGCCGCCCGGAGCGGGCGGCCCGCGATCTGCCGACCGGGACACACGCCAAGCCCAAGCTGGCACAATGGCCTCGCTGCCGTCGCGAATTCCGCCGGCACCCGAGGCAAAGGACCGAAGGCTTGGACCGGCTCACCGCACGACAACTCTATGACGGCGTCAACGAGCGCATGGCGCTGCGCTGGGTCGCCGGCATGCGCGGCGAGTCGCGCGTGCTGGAGCCGGGCGCGGCGCAGGCGCGCCGGCCCTCGCTGATCGGCTACCTCAACGTCATCTACCCGAACAAGATCCAGATCGTCGGTTCGGAGGAGCTGAACTTCCTCGACGCGCTCGACTCGCGCCAGCGCTGGGAGGCGATCCACAAGATCGCCGCGAGCAAGCCGGTGGCGCTGATCGTCACCAAGGAGCAGCCGGTGCCGCCGGACCTGCGCGAGGTGGCCGAGGAAACCGACACCCCGCTGTGGGTCAGCGCCAAGCGCGGCCACGAGCTGCTGACCTTCCTGCAATACCACCTGGCGCGCCAGCTGGCGGCGAAGACCACCCTGCACGGCGTGTTCCTGGAGGTGTTCTCGATCGGCGTGCTGATCACCGGCGAGGCCGGCGCCGGCAAGAGCGAGCTGGCGCTGGAACTGATCAGCCGCGGCCACCGCCTGGTTGCCGACGACGCCACCGAGTTCACCCTGATCGCGCCGGACGTGATCGACGGCAGCTGCCCCGAGCTGCTGCAGGATCTGCTGGAAGTGCGCGGGCTGGGCGTGCTCAACGTGCGCGAGATGTTCGGCCACATGTCGGTGAAGCCGTCCAAGTACCTGCGCCTGGTGGTGCACCTGAAGCCGATGCGCGAGGGCGAGGAGATCGACGCGCTGACCCGCCTCACCGGCGACATCGGCCACCGCGAGGTGTTCGACGTCAAGGTGCCGATGATCACCATCCCGGTGGCGCCGGGCCGCAACATCGCCGTGCTGGTCGAAGCCGCGGTGCGCAGCCACGCGCTGAAGAGCAAGGGCATCGATCCCGCGCAGACCTTCATCGACCGCCAGGCGCACCAGCTGCGCCGGCTGCCTCCCTGGTGACCGTGGTGAACGACGTGAACGACGAACCCAGCGCGCCGAACGGCCCGTTCAGCAACCCGCACGAGACCCACCTGATCGTGCTCACCGGCCTGTCCGGCGGCGGCAAGACGGTGGCGCTGCGCGCGCTGGAAGACCTGGAGTTCTACTGCGTCGACAACCTGCCGCCGTCGCTGCTGCCGCAGCTGGTGAACGTGGTGGCCCGCGGCCCCGGCCGGCCCCGGCGCATCGCGGTGGGCGTGGACGTGCGCAACCGCGGTGCCGAGTTCGAGCAGTTGCCCACGATCCTCTCCGAGCTGGCCGCGAGCGGTGTGCAACTGCACCTGATCTTCCTCGACTGCAGCAACGAGGTGCTGCTCAAGCGCTACTCGGAAACCCGCCGCCGCCACCCGCTGGCCACGCGCGGCATGTCGCTGGCCGACGCGATCGGCAAGGAACGCCGCCTGCTGCGCCCGCTGGCGGAGATCGCCGAGAAGGTGATCGACTCCAGCGAGCTCAACGTGCACCAGCTGCGCCGGCTGGTCGCCACCGGCTATGCGCAGGCCACCGAGGGCATGACCCTGATGTTCCAGTCCTTCGCGTTCAAGCGCGGGCTGCCGCTGGACTCCGACTTCGTGTTCGACGCGCGCTGCCTGCCCAACCCGCACTGGCAGCCGCGGCTGCGCCCGCTCTCCGGCAAGGACGCGCCGGTGCGCGAATACCTCGAAGGCCAGCCGCTGGTGGCCGAATACCTCGCCGACACCACGCGCTGGCTGGACGCCTGGCTGCCGCGCTTCGAGCAGGACGACCGCAGCTACGTCACCATCGCGATCGGTTGCACCGGCGGCCGGCACCGCTCGGTGTACCTGGTCGAGCAGCTCGCCGCGCACTACCGCGAAACGCGCGAGGGCGTGCTCACCTTCCACCGCGAGCTGGACTGAGGCCATGGCCGTCGGCGTGCTGTTGATGACCCACGAAGCGGTCGGCCAGGCGCTGATCTCCGCCGCGCACCACGTGATGCCGAAGCTGCCGCTGCAAGTGGACGCGGTGGAAGTGCCGCCGCAGGCCGACCCCGACGCAATGCGCACGCTCACCGCCCATCACGCGCGCGCGCTCGACCAGGGTGAAGGCGTGCTGGTGCTGGCCGACCTGTACGGCGCCACGCCGTGCAACATCGGGCTCTCGCTGAGCTCGCTGGGCGTGCGCCTGCGCTGCGTCTCCGGCCTCAACCTGCCGATGCTGCTGCGCGTGCTCAACTACGCGGAAAAACCATTGGACGAACTGGCGGAAATAGCGGCCTCCGGCGGCCGCGGGGGAATCTTCATCGATCATGCTTGAGAGAGACATCGTGGTATCCAACAAGCTGGGCCTGCACGCACGCGCCTCGGCCAAGCTGGTGCAACTGGTGCAGGGCTTCAAATCCACCGTGTGGCTGCTGAGCAAAGGCCGCGAAGTCAACGCGCAGAGCATCATGGGCGTGATGATGCTGGCCGCCGGCATCGGCACGCCGCTGACGATCCGTGCCGACGGCCCGGACGAACAGGCCGCGCTGGAAGCCGTGACGGCGCTGTTCGAGCGCAAGTTCGATGAGGGGGCGTGAGATGACGGGACTCGGGACTCGGGACTCGGGACTCGGCAAAGCGGCTTCTCGCCAGCCTTGCCGCCCTTGGCACAGGCGAAGCCAAGCAGCCGATCGCCTGCCGGAAACTGCTCTACCGAGTCCCGAGTCCCGAGTCCCGAGTCCCGGACGTCGAGTCCCGAGTCCCGAGTCCCGAGTCCCGGCCCCACAGTCCCGAGTCCCGGCCCCATGAGACTCGTCCTGCCCGGCACCCTGGCCTCCCGCGGCATGGCCCTGGGCCGTGCCCGGCTGGTGCAGCCCAGCCGTTACGCGGTGGACACCCGGCCGCTGGGCGAGGACGAGATCGAAGGCGAGCTCGAACACCTGCACCGCGCGCTGGACACCGCGCGGCAGGAGCTGCGCGAGCTGCGCGGCAAGCTGCACGGTGCGCTGGCGCGCGAGGTCAACGAGTTCATCGACGCGCACAGCCTGCTGCTGGACGACGCCGAGCTGCTGCGCGGCCTCGACGACCTGGTGCGGATCGGCCACTACCGCGCCGGCGCCGCGCTGAAGAAGCAGCGCGACAGGCTGGCCGCGGTGTTCGAGGCGATGGACGATCCCTACCTGCGCAGCCGCAAGGAGGACATCGACCAAGTGATCGCCCGCGTGGTCTCCGCGCTGCAGCGCCAGACCAGCGCCGAGGAACGCAAGCTGGCCGCGCGCGTGGGCGAGATCCTGGTCGCCGACACCATCGCGCCGGCCGACATGGCCCAGCTCGCCGGCAACGGCCTGCTCGGCGTGGTCACCAGCTCCGGCAGCGCGTACTCGCACAGCGCGATCCTCGCGCGCAGCCTCGGCCTGCCGATGCTGGTGGGCGCGCGCGACGCGCTGGCGCTGCTGCACGACGACGACCTGATCCTGCTCGACGCCGAGCACGGCGAAGCGATCGTGCACCCCACCGCGCAGGACCTCGCCCGCTACCGCGCCTGGCAGCGCGAGGCCGTCGCCGAAGGGCGCCGCCTCGCCACGCTGGCGAACGCGCCCACGCGCACCCGCGACGGCGTGGAGATCCGCCTGCTGGCGAACGCGGAAACCCCCGCCGACGTGGCGCTGGCGCGCACCCGCGGCGCCGACGGCGTGGGCCTGTACCGCACCGAGTTCCTGTTCCTGCGCCACAAGAGCCTGCCCTCGGAAGACGAGCAGTTCATCGCCTACCGCGACCTGGTGCTGGGCATGGGCGGCCTGCCGGTGACCATCCGCACGCTCGACCTCGGCGCCGACAAGGCCGACGCCGCCGGCCTCGTGCTGCGCGGCGAGGACAACCCCGCGCTGGGTGTGCGCGGCGTGCGGCTGTCGCTGCGCTATCCCGCGGTGTTCAGCACGCAGCTGCGCGCGATCCTGCGCGCCGCCTGCTACGGCCCGGTGCGCGTGCTGGTGCCGATGGTGACCCAGCCGGACGAACTGATCGCGGTGCGCACGCTGTTCAAGCTGGCGCGCGCCGACCTCAAGCGCGAAAGCATCGACCTGCCCGAAAAGCTGCCGCTGGGCGCGATGATCGAGGTGCCCGCCGCCGCGATCAACGTGCGCGCGCTGCTCGAACACGCCGACTTCCTCGCCATCGGCACCAACGACCTCGCCCAGTACGTGCTCGCCGCCGACCGCGGCAACGACGCGCTGGACAACATCTACACCCCGCTGCAGCCGGCCCTGCTGCGCCTGCTCTCGCACGTGATCGGCGCGGGCCGCCGCGCACGGAAGCCGGTGAGCCTGTGCGGCGAGATCGGCGGCGACACCGGCTTCACCGCGCTGCTGCTCGCGCTCGGCCTCACCGAGTTCAGCATGCACCCCAGCCAGCTGCTGCAGGTGCGCGACCGCCTCGCCGCGCTCGACCATGCCGCGTTGCGCGGCCACGCCGCCCGCCTGCTGCGCGCCACCACCCACGAGCAGGTCGCCGAACTGCTGGCGCAGCTCGAATGCTGATTCCCGCCTTGCCGTGCTCTCCCCGCCGGGAAGGGAGCCGACGCTCCGAAACCTAACGGCCCAATCCCGCCTGCGCGATGAACGCATCCAGCAGCGCGCCGCGGTATTTCTGGCGATGCACCAGCATGGAGAGCTTGCGGCGCAAGTCGAGGAACGGCGTCTTCAGCGCCTTCAGCCGGCCGGTGGCGAGCGCGTCGGTGACCGCCACCTGCGGCAGGCAGGCGATGCCGAGGCCGGCGACCACTGCCTGCTTGATCGACTCGATCTGGTCCAGCTCCAGCACGGTCTCGCCGGGCGGCAGCTGCGACAGCACGCGCTCGCTGGTGGCGCGGGTGGCCGAGCCCGGCTCGCGCATCACCCAGCGCGCGCCGGCGAAGTCGGCGGGCTTGAGCGCGCGCTTGTGCGTCAACGGATGGTCGGGCGGCGCGCACACCACCAGCAGGTCGTCGCGCCACGGCCGCACTTCCAGTTGCGGATGCGTCACCGGCCCTTCCACGCAGCCGAGGTCGAGGCTGTGCTCCAGCATCGCTGCGGCAATCGCGTCGGTGTTCGCCACGCGCAGCCGGATCGCCACCTGCGGATGCGCGCGCACGAACGCGCCCAGCAGCTCGCCCACGCGGTAGTTGCCCACCGTGTTGCTGGCGCCGATGCGCAGCTCGCCGGACAGCGCGTCGCCCTCCTCGCGGCCGCGGCGGCCGAACTCGGCGTGTCGTTCCAGAAGTTCCTGCGCCAGCGGCAGCAGCTCGCGACCGCGCGGGTTGAGCCGCAAGCGGCCGCGCTCGCGCGCGAACAGCGGCGCGTCGAGCTGCCGCTCCAGCTCGGCCAGCGCCATGCTGGCGGCCGGCTGGGTCATGTACAGGCGCTCGGCGGCGGCGCGCACGCTGCCCAGCAGCGCGATCTGCACGAACACCTCGAGTTGGCGCGGGCTGATGTTGTTCATCACTCGATCTTATACGAACAATCAGATATTCCAAGTTTTGCTGATTGCTGGCGGCGAGGACAATGGCGCGCATTCCCCGCCATGGGCCGCCTCATGAACACGCCGCTCGCCACCGCCCTCGCCCGCCCCACCCTGCGCAGCCGCGCGCCGGGCTTGCTGCTCGCCATCGCGATCGCGCTGCTGGCGTGGTGGCTGGGGCGGCGGATGCCGCTGATCGGCGGGCCGGTGTTCGGCATCCTGCTCGGCATCGCGGTGCGCAACCTGTTCTCGCCCGATGCGCGCTTCACGCCGGGCATCGCGTTCGGCGGCAAGCAGGTGCTGCAGTGGTCGATCATCGCACTGGGCTTCGGCCTCAGCCTCACCCAAGTGGCAAAGACCGGGCTGGAATCGCTGTCGGTAACGCTGGTGACGCTGACCGTAGCGTTCCTCAGCGCGTGGGCGCTGGGCCGCTGGCTGGGCGTGCACGACAAGCTGAAGATCCTGATCGGCGTGGGCACCGCGATCTGCGGCGGCTCGGCGATCGCCGCGGTGACGCCAATCATCAAGCCCGACGAGCACGACACCGCGTTCGCGATCTCCACCATCTTCCTGTTCAACGTGGTGGCGGTGCTGCTGTTCCCGCTGCTCGGCCACCTGCTGCACCTGTCCGACCTCGGCTTCGGCCTGTGGGCCGGCACCGCGATCAACGACACCTCCTCGGTGGTGGCGGCCGGCTACAGCTACAGCAGCGCGGCGGGCGACTACGCCACCATCGTCAAGCTCACCCGCGCCACGCTGATCATCCCGATCTGCCTGGTCCTCGCCTTCGCAGTGGCCGCGCGCGAAAAGAAGAACGGCGCCGCCGACTTCAGCCTGCGCCGCATCTTTCCGTGGTTCATCCTGTGGTTCCTGGTGGCCTCGGCGCTGCGCACCGCCGGCCTGGTTCCCGCCGCGATCCAACCCGTGCTGCACGACGCCGCCGAGTTCCTGATCATCGTGGCGCTCACCGCGATCGGCCTCTCCGCCAACCTGCGCAAGATGATCGCCAGCGGCGCGCGGCCGATCCTGCTGGGGCTGGGCGTGTGGGCGGCGGTGTCGGTGAGCAGCCTGGCGGTGCAGTTGCTGATCGGGCGGTTGTAGGAGCGCACCCTGGGCGCGATTGGTTCTCGCGAAAAACCCCATCGCGCACAGGGTGCGCTCCTACACGGGCTGCGGCTTGCCCTGCTCCACCAGTGTCAACGCCACCTTGTCGCGCAGGTACACCGGCAAGGCCTGCTCGGGCGGCAGCGCGCGGCCGGCCTTGAATTCGCGGGCGGCGAGTTCGGCGACGTGCACGGCTTGCGGGTAGCGGGCGCCGTCGGCGTGGCGCGGCGCCGCGCCCAGCCGTTCGCGCAGCACGGATTCGTAGGTGGCCCAGCCGCTGCCCACCACTTGCCAGGCGCGGGCCTCGGGCAGCAGCAGCGCGTCGGCGGTGCAGACACGTTCGTCGTCGAGCGCGACGAGGCCGCCGGCGCCGTCGCGGCGGTAGCAGGCGGCGTAGATCTCGCCCATGCGGGCGTCGATCACGGCGAGGATGGCGGTGCTGGTGTCGCCGTCGTCGGGCGCTTCCAGCGCCAGCGCGGCAAGCGAGGAGACGGTGACCACGGGCAAGTCCAGCGCCAGTGCCATGCCTTGCGCCAGCGACACGGCGAGGCGCACGCCGGTGAACGCGCCGGGGCCGCGGCCCACGGCGATCGCGTCCAGCGCGTGCTTGCCCAGGCCCGCCTCGGCCAGCAGTTCGTCGGCCATCGGCAGCACGCGTTCGGCGTGGCGGCGGGGCGCGAGTTCGCTGCGTGCGATCACTTCGTCGCCGTGGATCAGGGCGATGGAGCAGGCTTCGGTGGCGGTTTCGATGGCGAGCAGGTTCATGGCTTTTCCATGATAGCGGCTGCCGGTTCGCCGGACGCGCAGGCGTACCAGTCGATGCGGCGGGTGAGGCACATCAGCATGGCGTCGCTCCTGAATCGGGAGCGCACATCACAACAGCGCGGCGGGCCAGGTCGCGGGCAAGACGTGGCCGCGCGTGGTGCGAGTCGTGGCTATTCATGGGCGGCGATCGCCGCGCGCAGCTGCCGGTAGCCTTCCACGAGGCGCGGACCGGGGCGGCCGAGGAAGGCCTCGCTGATCGCATGGATGCAGCCGTTCACCACCGCGGGCACCTCGCCCCAGCCTTCGCGCCCGCGCACCTTGTCGGCGCGGTAGTGTTCCACCTTCACCCCGCACCAGCTCATCACCACGATGTCCGGACGCTGCGCGGCGGCCGCGGCGTATTCCAGCGGCACGCTCTTGGCGTCCACCTCGCCCCAGGGATTGCTGCCGCCCGCGCGCTGGATCAGCTCATTGACCCAGGAGCGCTTCGCCGCGGCGATCACCGGCTTGGGCCACCACTCCACCAGCACGCGCGGACGCGCGCCGCGCGGCTCGACCGCGGGCATCGCCGCTTCCATCTCGCGCACCAGCGTCGCGCCGCGCTCGGCCACGCCCAGCGCGGCGGCGATGCGGCGGATATCGCCGTACACGTCGTCCAGCGACTGCGGATCGCACACCAGGGTCTTGAGTCCGGCGGCTTCGAGCTGCGCCAGCACGTGCTCGTGGCCGGGCACGGTCAGCGAAGTCAGCACCAGGTCGGGCTTGAGTTGCCGCACCGCGTCGACATCGAGGCCGAGGTCGCGCCCGGGCTTGGGCAGGCCGGCCACGACCTCGGGCGGGTAGTCGGAATCCGCGTCCACGCCCACCAGCAGGCCGGCGCCGCCCAGCGCGCAGACGATCTCGGTGTTGGAGCAGGTGTGGGAAAAGATGCGCATGGCGGGCCTCAGCTCGGCGGCTGCCACAGTTCGACGCGGCTGCCTTCGGGGTCGGTGATCCAGCCGAAGCGGCCGAACTCGTTCTGATCGACGCGTTCCTCCACCGCGACGCCGGCGGCGCGCAATTGCGCCAGCAGTGCGTCCAGGTCGTCGACGCGGAAGTTGAGCATGTAGGCCTGCGGGCCGCCGCCGAAGTAGCCGGTGTCGGCGGCGAACGGCGACCACAGCGTGCAGCCGGCGCGCCGCTCGTCCTCGACGAAGCGGGCGCCGCCCCAGTCCTCCACATCCAGGCCGAGATGTTGCGCATACCACGCGCCGAGCGCGGCGGGGTCGCGCGACTTGAAGAAGATGCCGCCGAGTCCGGTGACCTTGGCCATTGTTCAATCCTCGCTGGGTTATGCTCCCTCTTCCCCATCGCAGGCGATGGGGGTGAGGGGATCAAGCGCGGCATGCGGGAGGGCACTCCCGAAGAACGCCTGCACGTCGGCCAGCGCGCGCGTGCGCGGCATTGGCGGCAGGCTGGCAAGGAACAGCCGGCCGTAACCCTTGGTGGCGATGCGCGGGTCGCACAGCACCAGCACGCCGCGGTCGGTGACGCTGCGGATCAGCCGGCCGGCGCCCTGCTTCAGCGCGATCGCCGCGGCCGGCACCTGCCAGCCCATGAAGGGGTTGATGCCCTGCTGCTCCAGCGCCTCCAGCCGCGCCACCAGCACCGGATCGTCAGGCGCCGCGAACGGCAGCTTGTCGATCACCACCACGCTGAGCGCGTCGCCGGCCACGTCCACGCCTTCCCAGAAACTCGCCGCGCCCAGCAGCACGCCGTGGCCGGAGTAGCGGAACTCCTCCAGCAACTGGTGCCGCGGCGCCGTGCCCTGCACGAACAGCGGCCAGGGCACGCGCGCGGCGAGCAGCTCGGCGGCGCGGCGCAGCGCGCGGTGCGAGGTGAACAGCAGGAAGGCGCGGCCGTGCGAGGCCTCAAGCACCGGCAGCACGGCGTCGAGCACGCGCTCGGTGTAATCGCGCGCGGCCGGATCGGGCAAGCCCTCGGGCAGGTAGCACAGCGCCTGCCGCGCGTAATCGAACGGGCTTTCCAGCAGCAGCGCTTGTGGTTCGTCCAGGCCCAGCTGGCGCGCGAAGTGCTCGAAGCGGCCGGCCACCGACAGCGTGGCCGAGGTGAACACCCACGCCGCCTCGCTGCGCTCGCGCATCGCGCGCAGGGGCGCGGCGAGGTCCAGCGGCGTGGCGTGCAGCGCGAAGCCGCGCGGGAACAGTTCGTACCAGCGCACGTCGCGTTCGGAGCCCTGCTCGACGATGCGCTCCAGCCGCTCGGCCAGCAGCGCGGCGCGCTCATGCGCGTTGGCCAGCCCGCGCGAGCGCTCGGCCTGCGAGGCGAGCAGGTCGGCCAGCGTGGCCAGCAGTTCGCCGATTTCGTGCAGGCCGGCGCGCACCTCGGCCACGGTGTCGAGCGCGCCGAACGCGCCGCGCGGCGGCAGCGGTTCCAGCGCGAGGCGCAGGCGTTTCAACGCGTCCTGCAAGGCCTCCACCGGCTCCAGCAGCAGGCCGATCGCGCCGGTGACGCCGCCGCATTCGCGCAGCGCGTCCTGCGCCAGTTCGCTGAGCTGGCGCGCGCTCACGCTCTGCGAGAAGAACTGCCCGGCCAACTCGGGCACCTGGTGCGCCTCGTCGAGGACGAAGGCCGCCGCGCCGGGCAGGATCTCGCCGAAGCCTTCCTGCTTCAGCGCGAGGTCGGCGAACAGCAGGTGATGGTTGACCACCACCAGCTGCGCCTCCTGCGCCTCGCGGCGCGCCTTCACCACGTGGCAGTCGTCGTAGAACGGGCACTCCACGCCGAGGCAGTTTTCCGGTGTGGAGGTGACCAGCGGCCACAGCGGCGATTCTTCCGGCACCTCGGCCAGCTCCATGCGGTCGCCGCGGCGCGTGCGCGCGGACCAGGCGCGGATCGTCGCCAGCTGCGCGGCCTGCTGCTTGCCGAAGCTCGCGCCCTCGCGCACGGTCTGGTCGAGCCGGTACAGGCAGAGGTAATTCGCGCGCCCCTTCAGCAGCGCGGTCTTGACCCGCGCGTCCAGCACCGAGCGCACCTTCGGCAGGTCGCGGAAGTAGAGCTGGTCCTGCAGCGCCTTGGTGCCGGTGGAGACGATCACGCGCTCGCCCGACAGCAACGCGGGCACCAGATAGGCGTAGGTCTTGCCGGTGCCGGTGCCGGCCTCGGCGATCAGCGTCTCGCGCCCGGCAATGGCGGCAGCCACCGCGGCTGCCATCGCCTGCTGCGCGGCACGCGGCGCGAAGTTCGGCAGCTCGCGCGCGAACGGGCCGTCGGCGCCCAGCAGCGCGGCGATGCCGGCGGGCGTGGTGTCGTCGGGATCGATCATCGCCGCAGTATCGCCCGGCCCGCGCGCGGGGCAAACCACTTTCGTGCCGGCTGCACGCACCGCGAGGTCTCCCGGCCAGCGGACGGCACGGGGGTACCGTCCGCTGGCCGGGAAAGCGCCGCGGTTGCACGCACTTCACGCCATCCCGGCGCAAACCCGCATGCTTGCCAGGCAAGGCATGCGTACCACTCCAAGACTCGCCGGATTCGCCAAGGCGCACGCCCCGACGCGCGGCCGGCACGGCCGCACGATCCGGCTACTCACCAGTCAGACGTTTGAGGGGCGGATTTTGGAAATGGCCGCCGTCATCCGGCTACGGACGGCCCGGTCGGGCGCAGGCGGGCTGGCTCGTACCAAATTGCGTTCAATGAGGCAGACGATCCGGGCCATGCCGTCCACAAGCCATTGCTCGTCATCCTCGCGAGGCGCTTCTCAACAGCCGGAGGCGGGTCAAGCGAGGATCCAGTGCCTTCAAAAAGACACTGGATTCCTGCTTTCGCACACTGCTGTCCGGAATATTCGATGTTCCAGTTCGCAGACTCCAAGCGCCGCAGGCTCTCGCTTTGAACAACGAAGCCGAGCGACATGAATTCGCGCGGGCGCTGATTGGTGAATCCCTCTCCCTCCGGGAGAGGGTGCCGGCAGGCGGGTGAGGGTTCGGGCAAAGCGAAATGCTGCGGCAAGTCCGAACCCTCACCCCCGGCCCCTCTCCCGGAGGGAGAGGGGAGAAGATCGCCTGCGAGATATTCCGGACAC
>JAFIHF010000071.1 GCA_017848855.1 Rhodanobacter denitrificans
CATCCCGAACTCGGAAGTGAAACGCAGCCGCGCCGATGGTAGTGTGCACCTCGCATGCAAGAGTAGGTCACCGCCAGGGGCTTTATCCCTCGAACACCCTCACCGATCCCGGTGGGGGTGTTTGTTTTTGGGCGCTTGCCGTGTTCCACCGCATGCTTTGCTAACCTGCGCTCCGGTATTTGCCAGTGGAGCGGGCTTTGGCGATGCGATACATCCTGGCGTTGGACCAGGGCACCACCAGTACGCGGGCGATGCTGGTCGACGCGGCCGGCTGCGTGGCGGGCATGGCGCAGCGCGAATTCGCGCAGATCTATCCGCAGCCCGGCTGGGTGGAGCATGACCCGCGCGAGATCCTCGCCAGCGTGCTGGTGACGGTGACCGAGCTGCTCACGCGCAGCCAGGTCGGGCCGGATGAGCTGGCCGGCATCGGCATCACCAACCAGCGCGAGACCACCGTGGTGTGGGACCGTCGCAGCGGCCAGCCGCTGCACAACGCGATCGTGTGGCAGTCGCGGCAGAGCATGGCGATCTGCGAGCGGCTGCGGGCGGATGGCGGCGAGGCGCTCGTGCGCGCGAAGACCGGTCTGCTGATCGACGCGTATTTCTCCGCCAGCAAGATCCGCTGGATCCTCGACCACGTCGACGGCGCGCAGGCGCGCGCCGAACGCGGCGAGTTGCTGTTCGGCACGATCGAGAGCTGGCTGGTGTGGAACCTCAGCGGCGGGCGCCTGCACGTCACCGATGCCAGCAATGCCGCGCGCACCCTGCTGTACGACATCCATCGCCGCGACTGGGACGGCGAGCTGCTGCGCCTGTTCAACGTGCCGCGCGCGATGCTGCCGCAGGTGTGCGGTTGCAGCGAACACTATGGCTACACCGATCCCGCGCGCTTCCTCGGCGCCGCGGTGGCTATCGGCGGCCTCGCCGGTGACCAGCAGGCGGCGTTGTTCGGCCAAGCCTGCTTCGAACCCGGCATGGCGAAGAACACCTACGGCACCGGCTGCTTCATGCTGATGCACACCGGTGCGCAGGCGGTGCCGTCGCGGCACGGCCTGCTGACCACGATCGCCTGGGAGATCGGCGGCCGGGTCGAGTACGCGCTGGAAGGCAGCATCTTCGTCGCCGGCGCGGTGGTGCAGTGGCTGCGCGACGGCCTGCACTTGCTGGACCGCGCCGCCGACTCGCAGGCGCTGGCCGAGAGCGTGGCTTCCAGCGACGGCGTCTACCTCGTACCGGCCTTCGTGGGGCTGGGCGCGCCGTACTGGCGCAGCGAGGTGCGCGGCGCGATGTTCGGCCTCACCCGCGGCACCCGCCGCGAACATCTGGTGCGCGCGGCGCTGGAGGCGATGGCCTACCAGTCGCGCGACGTGCTGGCGGCGATGGAGGCGGACGCGGGCATCCCGTTGAAGGAATTGCGCTGCGACGGCGGCGCGATCGCCAACGACTTCGTCGCGCAGTTCCAGAGCGACCTGCTGGATGTGCCGCTGCTGCGCCCGCGGGTGCAGGAGACCGCGGCGCTGGGCGCGGCCTACCTGGCCGGATTGGCGCTGGGTTTCTGGGAGAGCCGCGAGCAGCTTGCGCAGCTGTGGCAGGTGGAGCGGCGCTTCGAGCCGAAGATGCCGGCGGCGGAACGCGAGCGGCGCTACCGCGGCTGGCAGGCGGCGGTGCAGGCCGCCTGCGCGTTCACGCCGGAATGAAAGCCGCTGTAGGAGCGCACCCTGTACGCGAAAGCGAGAAGTGAGTGCAGAGAAGTGAGTGGATAGAGAAAGCAGGGCGGCGACGCGCCGCTCCTCTCTCACTTCTCACTCCTCTGCACTCACTCCTCTACCCCGTTCGCGCACAGGGTGCGCTCCTACAGGGCGGCTTGATCAATCCAGCGAATAGCCGAACTGTGCCTTGAATTCCGCGGCGAACTGCGCGTAGTCGAAGCGCTGGTTCTGCGTGCCGGGGTGCTCGACCTTGAGCGCGCCCATCAGCGAGGCCATGCGGCCCACGGTGGGCCAGTCCTTGCCGCGCATGATGCCGAAGATCAGGCCGGCGCGGTACGCGTCGCCGCAGCCAGTGGGGTCGACGATCCGGCGTTCGTGCGCGGGCGGGATCTCGTGCGTGGTTCCGTTGGCGTGGATCAGCGAGCCGCGCGGCCCCAGCGTGACGACATAGGCCTGCACGCGGCTGGCGATCTCCGCGGCGCTCCAGCCGGTGCGCGTCTGCAGCAGCTGCGACTCGTAGTCGTTGACGATCACGTAGGTGGACTTGGCGATCATCGCGCGGAACTCGTCGCCGCTGAACAGCGGCATCGCCTGGCCCGGGTCGAACACGAACGGCACGCCGCGCGCGGCGAATTCGTCCACGTGCTGCAGCATCGCCTCGCGGCCGTCGGGGGCCACGATCGCGAAGTCGATGTCAGGGATCTCGCGCACGTGGTTGTCATGCGCGCTGGACATCGCGCCGGGGTGGAAGGCGGTGATCTGGTTGTTGTCGAGGTCGGTGGTGATGAAGCACTGCGGAGTGAACTGGTCGTCGAACACGCGCACGCAGTCGAGCCTGATGCCGCACTTCTCCAGGTGCGCGCGGTAGGGCGCGAAGTCCTGGCCTACCGCGGCCACCGGCAGCGGGTCGCCGCCGAGCAGCTTGAGGTTGTAGGCGATGTTGCCCGCGCAGCCGCCGAACTCGCGGCGCATCCGCGGCACCAGGAAGGACACATTCAGGATGTGCATCTGGTCGGGCAGGATGTGGTTCTTGAACTGGTCCTGGAACACCATGATGGTGTCGTAGGCCAGCGATCCGCAGATGACGGCAGACATGGTTGCGTGATTGCCCCGAATGCTGAGGATGGCGCGCGCGGCGCGACCGACAAACCCGGACCCGCAGGCCCGGCCAAAGGTTTGCATCGTAACGTGAACGCGCGTTCATGGCGAATCCGCGGATGGCGTGGCCGAGCGGGTTCGATGTGCCGGAACGTGCGCTAAATGGCCTCGCTGCAAGGCTTTCTTAACGTCTTTCCGGTTGCGCAGGCGGGACGCGCTGACTAGACTGGCGAGCTTACTTTTTACTCAGGCCGGCGCGCGGCGGACCCATGTTCAAGAAGTTTCGCGGGATCTTTTCCAACGACGTCTCGATCGACCTCGGCACCGCCAACACGCTGATCTACGTGCGTGGCCAGGGCATCGTGCTGAACGAGCCCTCGGTGGTGGCGGTGCGCCAGGACCGCGGCCCCGGCGGCCCGCGCGCGATCGCGGCGGTGGGCAGCGACGCCAAGCGCATGCTCGGCCGCACGCCGGGCAACATCGCCACGGTGCGCCCGATGAAGGACGGCGTGATCGCCGACTTCACCATGACCGAGGCGATGCTGCAGCACTTCATCAAGCAGGTGCACAAGTCGCGCATGCTGCGCCCCAGCCCGCGCGTGCTGGTGTGCGTGCCGTGCGGCTCCACCCAGGTCGAGCGCCGCGCGATCAAGGAATCGGCCGAGGGCGCCGGCGCGCGCGACGTGTTCCTGATCGAGGAGCCGATGGCCGCCGCGATCGGCGCCGGCATCCCGGTGCACGAGGCGCGCGGCGCGATGGTGCTGGACATCGGCGGCGGCACCTCGGAAGTGGCGGTGATCTCGCTGAACGGCATCGTCTACTCGCAGTCGGTGCGCGTGGGCGGCGACCGCTTCGACGAGGCGATCATCAACTACGTGCGCCGCAACCACGGCACCCTGATCGGCGAATCCACCGCCGAGCGGATCAAGCTGGAAATCGGCTGCGCGTTCCCGCAGGCCGACGTGAAGGAGATCGAGATCTCCGGCCGCAACCTCGCCGAGGGCGTGCCGCGGATGTTCACGATCAACTCGAACGAGATCCTCGAAGCGCTGCACGAGCCGCTCGCCGGCATCGTGGCCGCGGTGAAGTCGGCGCTGGAGCAGACCCCGCCGGAGCTGTGCTCCGACGTGGCCGAGCGCGGCATCGTGCTCACCGGCGGCGGCGCGCTGCTGCGCGACCTCGACCGGCTGATCTCCGAGGAGACCGGCCTGCACGTGCAGGTGGCGGACGATCCGCTGACCTGCGTGGCGCGCGGCGGCGGCAAGGCGCTGGAGCTGATCGACCAGCACGGTAGCGATTTCTTCGCGCCCGAGTAAGTCGAGAGCCTGCTCGTGGCCTTCGGGTGCCCTGCGTTGCCCTTGAGTGGCCGCCAGGTGGTAGTGCGTGGCGCGGGCCTGCCTGGCCGGCAGGTCAAGCCGCGCGCTGCCGCATGGCGGCCACTCAAGGGCAACCCTTCCTCGCTCCTCAAAGCCGAGTCCATCCATGGACTCTCCCCGCGTGCGGGCCGGGTCTGTTTGCCCGCATCCCGGCGTCATCACTCGGTCGTGGACGGACGTCCACTTCCTCGTTCTTCCCTGGCCTGCGTGCAAACAGCTCCCGGCGCGGGGCACCCGAAGACCATGAGCAGGCTCTAGCCGTGGCGCGCACGCGTGACGAGTCTTCGCCCCTGTTCGCCGGCAACGCCGCGGGCACGCTGCGGCTGATCGTCTACCTCGCCCTGGCCATGGTGCTGATGGTGCTCGACCATCGCAACGGCTGGCTGTGGCGCATGCGCTACGCGGCGTCGGCGGTGGTGGAGCCGGTGTACCGGCTGGCCAACCTGCCCAGCGCCGGCATGCGCACGCTCAGCGTGGCGTTCGCCGACCGCAAGCTGCTCACCGAGCAGAACCAGCGCCTGCGCGAGGACCTGCTGCTGGCCAATGCGCGGCTCAACCGCATGGCCGCCGTGGCCGAGCAGAACCAGCACCTGAAGGAACTGCTGGACACCCAGCGCAGCCTCGACCTCAACGTGCAGCTGGCGCGCGTGGTCGGCGTGGACCTGGGCGCCTGGCAGCAGCGGCTGGTGCTGAACCTGGGCGCGCGCGACGGCGTGAAGCCGGGCCAGCCGGTGATCGACGCGCATGGCGTGATGGGCCAGGTCGTCGAGGTGCTGCCGACCACTTCGGTGGTGATGCTGGTGACCGACCCGGCGCACGCGATCCCGGTGGTGGTGGAGCGCTCCGGCCTGCGCGCGGTGGCCTTCGGCGCGCGCGACGGCAGCGGCATGGTGCTGCCGAACATTCCGCTGGCCGCCGACGTGCGGCCGGGCGACAAGCTGCTCACCTCCGGCCTCGGCGGGCGCTTCCCGCCCGGCTTCCCGGTGGGCAAGGTGCTCACGGTGGCGCTGGGCGCCTCCGGCATGTTCCGCACGGCACAGCTGCAGCCGGCGGCCGACCTCGACCGCAGCGAGGACGTGCTGCTGCTGCACGACCAGGCCGAACCCGCGGGTCCTCCCGCGCCGGCAGTGCCGGCCGGGCCGCCGGCGACGCTGGCGCCGGTGCCGGGCGCAGCCAGCGGCGGTGCGCCGGCGGCCGCCGCATCGACGGCCGGTCCGCGATCGGCGTCACCGCGCGCCGCTGCGACGCCAGCGACGCCCGCTGCCGCCGGGAGCACGCCATGAACCGCCAGCGTCTGTCCCTGTGGTGGTTCATCGGCACGCTGCTGGCCGCGCTGCTGCTGATGCTGGTGCCGCTGCCTGCGGTGCTGGAGCCGTTCAAGCCGTACTGGCCCGCGCTGGTGCTGCTGTACTGGGCGCTGGAGTCGGAGGATCGCGTCAGCCTCGGCCTGGCCTTCCTGCTCGGCCTGGGCGCCGACCTGTTCGACGGCGTGCTGCTGGGCGAACAGGCGCTGCGCCTCACCGCGCTGGTGTTCATCGTGCTGCGCTTCCGCTCGCGGCTGCGCTTCTTCCCGATGTGGCAGCAGACCCTGGCGGTGCTGGCGCTGCTGCTGAACGACCGCCTGCTGCTGCTGGTGGTGCGCATGCTGTCCGGTGCCGCGATGCCGCCGGCGAGCTGGTGGATCGCCCCGTTCGTGGGCGCCGCGCTGTGGCCGTTCCTGTTCCTGCTGCTGGACGACCTGCGCATGCGGCTGCGGCTCCAATGAGACGCGAAGCGGCGACATGAAGCTGCGACGCGCGCTCAAGGATGCACGCAGCGAGGGCGAACTGTTCCGCCGCCGCGCGCTGGCCGGCTTCGTGCTGATCCTGCTGTGCCTGGCCGGGCTGGTCGGGCGCTACGTGTTCCTGCAGGTGGTGCGCTACGACGAGTTCGCCACGCGCTCGGAGAACAACCGCGTCAAGCCGATCCCGATCCCGCCGGCGCGCGGCCTGATCTACGACCGCAACGGCGTGCTGCTGGCGAACAACGTGCCCGCGTTCCGGCTCGAGGTGGTGCCCGAGCAGGTCGAGGACATGAACGCGATGCTGGCGCAGCTGGGCCGGGTGATCCCGCTCAGCCAGGACGACCTCGACGCGTTCCACAAGCAGCTCAAGCAGAGCCGCCGCTTCGAGAGCGTGCCGCTGAAGCTGCGCCTGACCGAGGACGAGATCGACCGCTTCGCGGTGAACCGCTGGCGCTTCCCCGGCGTGGACGTGGTGCCCTACTTGAACCGCCGCTATCCGCTGGGCGGGCTGTTCGCGCACGTGATCGGCTACGTCTCGCGCATCGACGCGGACGACCTCGAGCGGCTGGACCCCGCGCGCTACAAGGGCACCACCCACGTGGGCCGGATCGGCCTCGAGCGCTCCTACGAGGACGTGCTGCACGGCACGCCGGGCTACGAGCTGGTCGAGGTGAACGCGGACGGCCGCACCCAGCGCGTGCTGCAGACGCATCCGGCCACGCCCGGCAGGAACATCTACCTCAGCATCGACGCGCGCATCCAGAAGGCCGCGGAAGCCGCCTTCGACGGCAAGCCCGGCGCGGCGGTGGCGATCGACCCGCGCAACGGCCAAGTGCTGGCGATGGTCAGCGTGCCCACCTTCGATCCCAACCTGTTCGTGGACGGCATCAGCCACGCCGACTACAACGCGCTGACCAGCGCGCCGGACAAGCCACTGCTCAACCGCGCGATCCGCGGCGTCTACCCGCCCGGCTCCACCGTGAAGCCGTTCGTGGGCCTGGGCGGACTGGAGCTGGGCCTGCGCCGGCCGCAGGACACCGTGCTCTCCACCGGCACGTTCTACATTCCCGGCCAGTCGCGCGGCTACCGCGACGACGTGCGCGGCGGCGTGGGCGTGGTGAACCTGATGCAGGCCATCGAGATGTCGGTGAACACCTACTTCTACAAGCTGGCGCTGGACATGGGCATCGACCGCTTCAGCGCGTGGATGGGCAAGTTCGGCTTCGGCCGGCCCACCGGCATCGACCTCGACGGCGAGGCCAGCGGCATCCTGCCGTCGCGCGAATGGAAGGCCAAACGCTACAAGCAGGCGTGGTTTCCCGGCGAAACGGTGATCGCCGGCATCGGCCAGGGCTACTGGGCGGTGACCCCGCTGCAGCTGGCGCATGCGCTGGCCACGCTCGCCGGGCACGGCACGCCGTATGCGCCGCGGCTGGTGATGGCCACCCAGGCCGGCGTGGACCAGCCGAAGATCCCGTTGCCCAACCCGCCCAGCGGTCCGTCGCTGGTCACCAGCCAGGCCAACTGGCAGGCGGTGGACCAGGGCATGCAGATGGTGGTGAACGCGCCGCGCGGCACCGCCTACGGGCTGGGCAAGGGTTTCCCGTACACCATCGCCGGCAAGAGCGGCACCGCCGAGCGCTACTCGCGCCGCAGCGACGCCTACAACGAAAACAGGAACCTCGCCTACCTCGCCAGCCGCCACCGCGCCTGGTTCGAGGTGTTCGCGCCGGCCGAGGATCCGCGCATCGCGGTGGCGGTGGTGCTGGAGGAGGGCGCCTGGGGCGCTTCCTCGGCGGGCCCGATCGCGCGCAAGATCCTCGACGCCTGGCTGGCCACCCAGCCGGACGCGCCGCCGGACATGCCGCTGCCGTCGGGAGGGCTGCCGCCCCCCGGCACGTCGCCAGCCACGCCGGCGCCAGCCGCCTCGACCGGAGAGGACGAACCGGCCGCGGCGGCGACGCAGGAGACGCCGCCATGATCGAACTGCTGCAAGTGCGGATGCGGCGCCTGCTGCGCCGCGTGCTGACCCGGCCGCGGATCGACCTGCCGCTGGCCGCCGGCCTGCTGCTGCTGGCGGCGGCGGGGCTGGCCACGCTGTACAGCGCCGCCGACGGCGGCTTCGCCCTGGTCGGCGGGCAGGCGGTGCGCTTCGCGCTGGGCTTCGCGCTGCTGCTGCTGATCTCGCGCATCCCGCCGGCGACCCTGCGCAACTGGACGCCGTGGCTGTACGCCGGCAGCACCTTCCTGCTGGTGGTGGTGGCGGTGCTGGGCGAAGGTCGTGGCGCGGACCGCTGGCTGAACCTCGGCGTGATGCGCTTCCAGCCCTCCGAGCTGGTCAAGCTCACGATGCCGATGATGGCGGCCTGGTACCTGCACCCGCGCCAGCTGCCGCCGGGCTGGAAGGACATCGCGGTGGTGGGCGCGCTGATCGCGATCCCCGCCGGGCTGATCGCCAAGCAGCCGGACCTGGGCACCGCGCTGCTGGTGGCGGCGGCCGGCGCGTTCGCGCTGTTCCTCTCCGGCATGGCGTGGTGGCGCATCGGCCTGCTGCTGGCCGGCGCCGGCTCCATGGTGCCGGTGGCCTGGCACTTCATGCACCAGTACCAGCGCGAGCGCGTGCTGACCCTGCTCAACCCCGAGTCCGACCCGCTCGGCAACGGCTGGCACATCATCCAGTCGCAGATCGCGGTGGGCTCCGGCGGCGTGTTCGGCAAGGGCTGGATGCACAGCTCGCAGTCGCGGCTGGATTTCCTGCCCGAGCACACCACCGACTTCATCTTCGCGGTGTTCTCCGAGGAGTTCGGCCTCGTCGGCGTGTGCCTGATGATGGTGCTGTACCTCTTCATCATCGGCCGCTGCCTGTGGATCGCGATGGAGGCGCGCGACACCTACTCGCGCCTGCTCGCCGGCGCGATCGGCATGAGTCTGTTCGTCTACGTGTTCGTCAACGGCGGCATGGTCGCCGGCATGCTGCCGGTGGTGGGCGTGCCGATGCCGATGGTGAGCTACGGCGGCACCTCGGCGGTGACCCTGCTGGTGGGCTTCGGCATGCTGATGTCGATCCACGCGCACCGCAAGCGGCACGATTGAATCGCTGCATCTGCAAGCCTCTTTTACGCCACTGCCTGCGCCGACCTGCGTGTTACGCTTCGATGCAATCGTTGCTGAAGTCGACCAAGCCATGCCCGTGAATCCCACGCCGCGCCGTTTCCGCAGCCTGTTCCCGCTTGCCCTGCTGTTGATCGTCGCGTCGTTGCCGGTGTGGGCCGACACGCATCCGGGCCAGTCCGCATTGGTGCAGGAGGTGGCCCGCGACACCGGCAAGAGTCCCGCGGCGCTCAACGCGCTGCTCGACCAGGCGAAGCGGCAGCAGGGCATCCTCGACGCGATCAGCCGCCCGGCCGAGGCGAAGCCGTGGAGCGCGTACCGGCCGATCTTCCTCACCGACAAGCGCATCGCCGACGGCGTGGCGTTCTATCGAGAGCACCGCGAGCTGCTGGAGCGCATCGGCCGGCAGTACGGCGTGGCGCCGCAGTACCTCGTGGCGATCATCGGCGTGGAGACGTTCTACGGCCGCGTCACCGGCAAGTACAAGGTGCTCGATGCGCTGGTGACGCTGGGCTTCTACTACCCGCCGCGCGCGAAGTATTTCCGCCAGCAGCTGAAGACCCTGCTGGAGCTGCCGGACAACCAGCTCGCCGGCCCGCTGGACACGCTCGCCGGCTCCTACGCCGGCGCCCAGGGCTGGGGCCAGTTCATGCCCGACAGTATCCGCGACTACGCGGTGGACGCCGACGGCGACGGCCGCATCGATCTGCAGAACTCGCTGCCCGACATCCTCGCCAGCGTGGCGAACTACTTCGCGAAGCACGGCTGGGCGAGCGGCGGCCCGGTGGCCGCGCGCGCGCAGCCGGACGGCGCGGCGAAGCCGCTGACCTGGCAGGCGCAGCCGCAGTGGCCGCTGGAGCAGCTGGAAGCCTGGGGCTACGCGCCGCTCCAGCACCTGAACCCGGGCGAGCCGAGCAGCCTGCTGACGCTGGATGGCGCCCAAGGCCCGGAGCACTGGTTCACCTTCAACAACTTCCGCGTGATCACCACCTACAACCGCAGCCCGATGTACGCGATGGCGGTGAACCAGCTGGCGCAGGCGATCATGGACGGCGTGCACGACGCAGATCGCGTGGACAGCACGCGATGAACCTGTGGCGCGGCCTGGCCTTGCTGGCGGCGGCGCTGGCGCTGGCCGCCTGCGGCGGCCGCCATGCCACGCGGCCCACGGGCACCGCCGCCGCGCCGCCGCCCGCGCACCGCGGCTGGTTCCACCGCGACGACACCAGCCTGCCGCAGGACCGCCGCTACGGCGACAAGGCCGACAGCTCGCCCAGCAGCCCGCCGCCGGCCTTCATCTACACCCAGCCCGAGCCGGTGCCGAAGGCGGAGCCGCGCTCGCCGTACGGCAACAAGTCGCCGTACAGCGTGCTGGGGCAGAGCTACCGCGTGCTGCCCAGCGCGCGCGGCTACGACGAGCGCGGCATCGCCTCCTACTACGGCAACAAGTTCCACGGCTACAAGACCTCGAATTTCGAGGAGTACGACATGTACAAGTTCACCGCCGCGAGCAAGGTGCTGCCGCTGCCCAGCTACGCGCGGGTGACCAACCTGGCGAACGGCAAGAGCGTGATCGTGCGCGTCAACGACCGCGGGCCGTTCCACGAGAACCGCATCATCGACCTGTCCTACGCCGCGGCGGTGCGCATCGGCATCTGGCCCAAGGGCAGCGGCCTGGTGGAAGTGCAGGGCATCGATCCGTCCGCGCCGGGCGGGGAACCGCCGCCGCCGCACACGGTCACAGCCGGCACCGGCTCGCCGGGCATCTACCTGCAGGTGGGCGCGTTTTCCGACCCGGCGAATGCCGAGCGGGTGGCCGCGCAGCTGCGCCAGGCCAACTTCGCGCCGGTGCAGGTGGAGCAGGTTCAGCTGGATGGCCGCACCATCCGCCGGGTTCGGCTCGGCCCGCTGGAAAACGTGGACCGCGCCGACCAGCTGACCGCCCGCATCGAGCGCATGGGGCTGCCGCGGCCGCAGGTCGCGGTAGACTGAGAGTTTGATTTTTCAAACTCTCAGTCCGGCCACGGATGGCCGGTCGCGAATCAGTCATGCAAGTGACTGATTCGCGGAGGTACGTACGGACATGTGCCGGACGTGCCGATGGAAAATTCCGCACGATGCGGAATTTTCCACAGGCTTCGAGCGGTGTTTTTATCCCTTGACGGCGTCCGCCGGCGCCGTGTTGCAACCCATTTGGACCACAGACCACGATGAGCTTTTTCCGCCGCATCCTGACCCCGATCGCCGTCGCCGCGCTGGTGGCCGGCGCCGCCGTTGCCCAGACGCCGCCGCATCCCGCGGCGCCGCCGCACCCCACGGCCGTGCCGCGCCCGGTGGTGCCGGCGATGCCGGTGCCGCCGCCGCCGGAGGTGGACGCGCAGAGCTGGGTGCTGATGGATTACGCCACCGGCCAGATCCTCGCCTCGAAGAACCCCGACGAGCGCCGCGCGCCGGCTTCGCTGACCAAGGTGATGACCGACTACGTGGTCTCGGCCGAGATCGCCAACGGCCGCATCCACAACAACGACAACGTCGCCATCAGCGAGCACGCCTGGCGCGGCGGCGGCGCCGGCACCGACGGCTCCACCAGCTTCCTCAAGCTCGGCAGCCAGGTGCCGTTGGAGGACCTGCTCAAGGGCCTGATCGTGCAGTCGGGCAACGACGCGGCGATCGCGCTGGCCGAGCACACCGCCGGTTCCGAGGACGCGTTCGCGAACCTGATGAACGCCTACGCCAAGCAGCTGGGCATGGCCAACACGCACTACGTCAACGCCTCGGGCTACCCGGCGGACGACCACTACTCCACCGCGCGCGACATCGCGGTGCTGTCGCGCGCGCTGATCCACGACTTCCCCGAGGACTACGCGATCTCCAAGATCAAGGAGTACACGTGGAACGGCATCAAGCAGCAGAACCGCAACGAGCTGCTGTGGCGCGATCCTTCCGTGGACGGCATCAAGACCGGCCACACCGCCGCCGCCGGCTTCTGCCTCGCCGCCTCGGCCAAGCACGGCGACGCGCGCATGATCGCGGTGGTGATGGGCTCCTCCACCAACAAGGGCCGCGCCGACGCGGCGATGGCGCTGATCAACTACGGCTTCCGCTTCTACGAGACGCACAAGCTGTATGACGGCGGCAAGGCGCTGGTGAGCCCGCGGCTGTGGAAGGGCGCGGCGAACACGCTGCCGATCGGCGTGGTCGAGCCGGTGCTGGTGACCGTGAAGACCGGCCAGTACGACCAGCTCAAGGCCACCATGGACATCCCCGCCACCCTGATCGCCCCGTTCAAGAAGGGCCAGCAGGTGGGCACGCTGCGCATCACGCTGGACGGCCAGCCGATCCAGAACGTGCCGCTGGTGGCGCTGGACGACGCGCCGCAGGGCGGCTTCTTCTCGCGCCTGTGGGATTCGATCCTGCTGTGGTTCCACGGCAGCAAGAAGGCCGACGCGGCCGCGCCGGCCGCGGGCGCGAAGTGATGCACGAGATCGACTTCAGCCAGGCGCGGCGGGAGGGCAAGGGCTTCCGCTTTCCCGGCGAATTCGAGATCACCGCGGTGGGAAAGGCCGAGGCCGAGCTGCCCACCCGCGTGCCGCAGCTGCTGCAGCGTGCGGGCCTCGACGTGCTGCACGAGACGGTGAAGTTCCGCCACTCCGGCGGCGGCAACTACGTCTCGGTCACCGTCAGCTTCCGCTGCGACAACCGCGAGCAGTACGACAGCGCGCACGCCGTGCTGCGCGCCGATCCCGCGATCCGTTACACGCTGTAGAGCCGGGATTCGGGATTGGGGATTCGGGATACGCAAAAGCCGCGCCCCGGATCTCGTGGCGAGTGTGGAGTGCGTGGCTCTGTTGCAGGAAGGCCTTGAGGTAGCAAGTTGACCGTGACCCCCGAATCCCCAATCCCCAATCCCGAATCCCGACCTTTGGCCATCCGTCGCCTCGGCCGCCAGCCCTACGCGACGACGTGGCACGCGATGAGCGCGTTCACCGACAACCGCACCGCGGACACGGTGGACGAGTTCTGGCTGCTGGAGCACGACCCGGTGTTCACCCTGGGCCAGGCCGGCAAGATGGAACACGTGCTGGCGCCGGGCGGGATTCCCGTGGTTCCGGTGGACCGCGGCGGCCAGGTGACCTACCACGGCCCCGGCCAGATCGTGGGCTACCCGCTGATCGACCTGCGCCGCGCCGGCGTGGGCGTACGCGAGCTGGTGCACCGGATCGAGCAGGCGATCATCGACACGCTGGCGCACTGGAACATCGTCGCCGAGCGCCGCGAGGGCGCGCCGGGCGTCTACGTGGCCGAGGCCAAGGTCGCCGCGCTGGGCCTGCGCGTGCGCCGCGGCTGCAGCTTCCACGGCCTGGCCTTCAACGTGAACATGGACCTGGAGCCGTTCCACCGCATCAACCCTTGCGGCTACAAGGGTTTGGCGGTGACCCAGGTGCTAGACTTGGGCGGCCCGTCGCGGCTGGCGGAGGTGGAAGACGTGCTGGTGCAGGAGTTCTGCCGCCAGTTCGGCTTCCGTGCCGAGCCGGCCGCCCCCGTGATCCCCGAACTGCCCGTGCGCGCGGCGGTCTGAGCTACTGCATGAGCCACCCCACTTCCCCGAACAAGAGCATCCCGATCAGCGTCGTCAGCGGCACGCCCGCGGTCGACAAACAGCTGGGCAACGACAAGATCGCGCTGAACCGCGCCGGCTTCGACACCGCGGTGCCGGTGCTGCGCAAGCCGAGCTGGATCCGCGTGCGCCTGCCGCAGGGCAACGCCGTGCAGCAGCTGAAGGCGCGCCTGCGCGAGAACGCGCTGGTGACGGTGTGCGAGGAAGCGTCCTGCCCGAACATCCACGAGTGCTTCAGCCACGGCACCGCCACCTTCATGATCCTGGGCGAGGTGTGCACGCGGCGCTGCTCGTTCTGCGACGTGGCGCACGGCCGCCCGGCCGCGCCCGATCCGCTGGAGCCCGCGCGGCTGGCGCAGACGATCGCCGACATGCGCCTGAAGTACGTGGTGATCACCTCGGTCGACCGCGACGACCTGCGCGACGGCGGCGCCGAGCACTTCGCCAGCTGCATCCGCGCGACGCGGCATGCGGCGCCGGGCATCCGGATCGAAATCCTCACGCCCGACTTCCGCGGCAAGGGCCGCATGGAGCGCGCGCTGGAAGTGCTGAAGGACTTCCCGCCGGACGTGTTCAACCACAACCTGGAAACCGTGCCGCACCTGTACCGCGAAGTGCGCCCGGGCGCCGACTACCAGTGGTCGCTGGACCTGCTCAAGCGCTTCAAGGCGCAGCATCCGGAGGTGCCGACCAAGAGCGGCATCATGCTGGGCTTGGGCGAGACGCGCGAGCAGGTGATCGAGACCATGCGCGACCTGCGCGCGCACGACGTCGAGATGATCACCATCGGCCAGTACCTGCAGCCCACGCCGCACCACCACCCGGTGGTGCGCTACTGGACGCCCGAGGAATTCGACGACCTGCGCCGGGAAGGCGAGGCGATGGGCTTCCATCACGTCGCCTCCGGCCCGCTGGTGCGCTCCTCCTACCACGCCGACCTGCAGGCCCACGCGGCCGGCGTCGCGGCCCAAGCCTGATCCCTTCGAGAACTTCATGACCTTCCGACCCGCGTTGGCCCTGCTGCTGGCCCTGACCGTCACCTGCACCTACGCGCAATCGGCCGCCGAGCTCGGTGCCGGCGGCAACCGCAAGGCGGCCGTGTGGCCGCTCAAGCCCACCGACACGCAGGCGCAGGCGGCGCAGCTGTCGGCGCGCTTCCTCACCCGTTTCCACTACGACGCGCAGCCGCTCGACGACGCGATGTCGGCGAAGATCTACAAGGACTACTTCAAGCTGCTCGACGGCGACAAGGTGTTCTTCACCCAGCAGGACATGGACCAGCTCGCCAGGTACAAGGACCAGCTGGACGATGCGATCTGGAACCAGGATCTGTCCGCGCCGTTCGCGATCTACAACAAGTTCCTCGAACGCGCGGTGCAGCGCATGACCTACGCGCGCAGCTTGCTCAAGGACGGCTTCGGCTTCGACGGCGACGAGAGCTACGAATACGATCGCAAGAACGCCAGCTGGGCGAAGGACGACGCGGCGCTGAACGACCTGTGGCGCAAGCGCACCATGAACGACTGGCTGCGGCTCAAGCTCGCCGGCAAGAACGACGACGAGATCCGCAAGACGCTGACCAAGCGCTACACCAACTACATCGAGCGGCTGAAGCAGTTGGATGGCGAGGACGCGTTCCAGACCTTCATGACCGCGTATGCCGAGACCACCGATCCGCATACCGACTATCTCAGCCCGCGCCAGGCGGAGAACTTCGCGATCCAGATGAAGCTCTCGCTGGAAGGCATCGGCGCGCAGCTGCAGGCGCGCGACGACTACACCATGATCTTCTCGCTGGTGCCCGGCGGCCCGGCGGCGAAGTCCGGCAAGCTCAAGCCCGGCGACCGCATCGTGGGCGTGGGCCAGGGCGACAGCGGCCCGATCACCGACGTGATCGGCTGGCGCCTCGACGACGTGGTGAACCTGATCCGCGGCAAGAAGGACACCACCGTGCGGCTGGAGATCCTGCCCGCCGACGCCGGCCCGGACGGCAAGCACGAGCTGATCAGCCTGGTGCGCAAGAAGGTCAACATCGAGGAAAGCGCGGCCAAGAAGAAGGTCATCGACATCAAGGACGGCGACGCCGTGCGCAAGATCGGCGTGATCGAGCTGCCGAGCTTCTACTCCGACTTCGGCGCGCGCAGCGAAGGCGACAAGGACTACCGCAGCGCCACCCGCGACGTGGCCAGGCTGCTCGGCGAGCTGAAGGCGGCCGGCGTGCAGGGCGTGGTGGTGGACCTGCGCAACAACGGCGGCGGCTCGCTGGCCGAGGCCGACTCGATGACCGGCCTGTTCACCGGCAAGGGCCCGGTGGTGCAGGTGCGCGACGCGCGCGGCCAGGTCGACGTGCAGGGCGCGGACAACGCCGACCCGGTGTGGAACGGCCCGCTGGCGGTGCTGGTGAACCGCGGCACCGCCTCGGCCTCGGAGATCTTCTCCGCCGCGATCCAGGACTACGGCCGCGGCCTGGTCATCGGCACGCCCACCTTCGGCAAGGGCACCGTGCAGACCCTGATCGACCTCGACCGCTTCAGCCCGAACCCCGAGGGCAAGCCGCAGTACGGCGAGCTGAAGATGACCGTGCAGGAATTCTTCCGCATCAACGGCGGTTCCACCCAGATCAAGGGCGTGACGCCGGACCTCGAGTTCCCGCGCAACGGCGACGCCAAGGACTTCGGCGAGTCCACCTACGACAACGCGCTGCCGTGGACGCACATCGCGCCCGCCGACTACAAGGCCGAAGGCGACCTGAAGGGCTACCTGCCGCAGCTGGAGAGCCGGCATGCCGCGCGCGTGGCGAAGTCGCCCGCGTGGAAGCTGATGCTGGACGAGCTGGCGCAGTACAAGGCGATGCGCGCCAAGACCACGGTGTCGCTGAACTTCGCCAAGCGCGAGGCCGAGCGCAAGCAGCTCGACGCGATCCAGGCCGGCTTCCGCGCGCGGCAGAAGGCGATCGACGGCAGCGACGCCTACCTCAAGGACCAGGACAGCGCGCTCGACGACGGCCTCGACCCCGGCGAGCGCAGCCTGAAGAGCGAGCTGCAGCAGGAGAAGGACGCCAAGCAGGCGCCCGACGCCCAGCTGCGCGAGGCCGCGCACATCGTCGCCGACGAGGTCGGCATGCTGAAGGCCGATCCGAAGCTGGGCGCCGTCATCCTGCCGCCCGGCAGCAACTACCTCGCCACCGTGCTGGCAGGCGCTGACAAGCCCGCCGCCGCGGCTTCCACCGCCGCGACGCATTGAGCGTTCGCCGGCAACGACGACCAGGGGCGCTGCGGCGCCCCTGGTCGTTTCAAACCTCTCGCCGAGTCGGGGCTTGACCGCGCGGCGGCGACGCGCGAGCGTGGAGCCTTCGCGCTTGCGCCGCTTGCGGGGGTGTCGCCATGGATCCGCTGTCGAACGTCGCGCTGGCCGGCGGCCTGGCCTGGGCCAGCGGCTTCCGCCTGTATGCCACGGTGTTCGTCGCCGGCCTGCTGGGGCGGCTGGGCTGGGTGCACCTGCCGCCCGGGCTGGCCACGCTCACCGACACCTGGGTGCTGGTGGTGGCCGGCGTGCTGGCGCTGGGCGAGTTCCTCGCCGACAAGGTGCCCGCCTTCGACAGCGCATGGGACGCGGTGCACACCTTCATCCGCATCCCGGTGGGCATGCTGCTGGCGTGGGGCGTGTTCCGCGATTCGGGCGCGGGCACGCAGGTGGCGGCGGCCCTACTCGGCGGCGCGCTCACCGCGGGCACGCACCTGGCCAAGGCAGGCGGCCGCGCGCTGATCAACACCTCGCCCGAGCCGGTGAGCAACTGGACCGCCAGCGCGGGCGAAGACCTCACCTGGATGGGCGGGCTCTGGTTGATGTGGACGCACCCGCTGGCGCTGCTGGTGCTGCTGGCGCTGTTCGTGCTGCTGTTGTGCTGGCTGCTGCCGAAGCTGGTGCGCGGCCTGCGCACGCTGCGGCAGCGGCTGCGCCGGATCGGCGGGTTCCTCTCCGGCGCGGGTTGACGGTTGTCGACGCCATCGGCGATCCATTTTTTGTAGGAGCGCACCCTGTGCGCGATGGCCTTGACGTTTGATCGAAGCCAAGAGCATTCGCGCACAGGGTGCGCTCCTTACAAACGTCGGTTATGGCTTCGCCGCCTTGCGCTGCTGCTTCATCCACTGCTGGAACGCGGTGACGCGCGGCTCGTCGCGCAGCAGCACCGAGTGCGGATCGATCGTCACCAGCGCGCCGGCCGGCACCGCGAGGCGGCCGTGGCCGCCTTCCATAGCCACGGTGTGCACGCTGCCGTCCACCTGCACCTCCACCGGCATCGGGAACGGCAGCTTGCCGGGCACCTGCCAGGCGAGCTCCAGCATGTCGCCGTGGCGCTGCACGTCGAGCTTGGGCAGCGCGGCCTGGTACAGGTACACCTTGAAGAACCAGTCGTAGTCCTTGCCGGTCACCCGGTTCACGATGCGCATGAAGTCGGCGGTGCTGCGGTACTGCGGCTGGAAATTGCCGGGCCGCGGATCGGGGCGGCCGTAGACCAGCTCGCGGATGGAGGTGTAGAACGCCTGGTCGCCGATCAGGTGCTGCAGCGTCTGCAGCATCAGCGCGCCCTTGTTGTAGATGTCCTGGCCGGGGCCGCCGCGGCTGTCGTCGTAGACCTGCTCCTCGGTGCGCGGCGTGCCGGACACCACCGGGTGCCGGTTCTCGATCGTCATGCGCAGGCGGTTGAGCCAGGCGTAATACTCGGCGTCGCCGTCGAGCCAGCGCGCGTACAGCGGCTGCATCAGGGTGGCGAAACCCTCGTGCAGCCACATGTCGTCCCAGTTCGCGTTGCTCATCTGGTTGCCGAACCACTCGTGCGCGAACTCGTGCTGCAGCAGCCAGTCGAAGCCGCTGCCGTCCTGCGCGTAGTGGTTGCCGTAGGCGTTGATGGTCTGGTGCTCCATGCCCTTGTACGGCGTTTCCACCACGCCCATCTTTTCGTCGCCCCACGGGTAGGGGCCGATCTTCGCCTCGAAGAAATCCAGGAGCTGCGGGAACTGCGCGAACAGCGCCTGCGCCTGCGCCTCCTCGCCGGACAGGTACCAGTAGTGCAGCGGGATCGTGTTGCCATAGCGGCTCTTGTACTCGCCCGTAAGCTCCCGGTACGGACCCACGTTGATCGAGATCGCGTAGGTGGTGGGATGCTTGGCGCGCCAGTGGTACGTGCACGTGTCGCCTTCGTCGCTCACGCCCACCAGCACGCCGTTGCCCGGCGCCACCAGCGGCTTGGGCACGTTCACGTACAGATCGACCAGATCCGGCTTGCCGTCGGGCTGGTCGATGCACGGCCAGAACAGGTCGCAGCCTTCGCCTTCCACCGCGCTGCCCACCCAGGGCTGGCCATCCTTCGTGCGGCTCCACACGAAGCCGCCGTCCCACGGCGCGTTCTTCGCCACATGCGGCTTGCCGGCGTAGGCAATGGTGGCGACCACCTTCCCGCCCTTGGCGATGGCGTGCGGCAACCGGATGCGCAGGCGGCCCTCGGGGTTGCTCCACGCACTCGCGGGCAGCGCCTTGCCGTCGATGCCGACCGCGCTCACCGGCAGGTTGCGGTCCAGATCCACCAGCAGCACGTCGGTGGCCGCCAGCGCGCTGAACGTGAGCGTGGCGCTGGCGTCGATGCTCTGCGTCGCCGGATGCACCGCGATGTGCAGCTCGGCGTGGTCGAAATGCACGCGCTTCTGCTCGGCGGGTTCGGGTGTGCCGGAGTCTTTCGTCAGCGCGGTAAGCGGCGGCTGGGCGGGCGTGATGGCCTTCTGGGCCTGGGTCGGGCCGGCGATGCCGAAGGCGAGGGCGAACGCGAGCAGGGTGGGGCGCATGGCGTTTTTTCCACGAGGAGTCGGTTCCGCACCATGCCATTGGATGAGGGGGTGGCGGTATCGCCGGAAGTCATGAGTGGAGGGGGTTTTTGCTTGCGCAAGGCTTGGGGTGGGTACTTGTCGCAAGTTTCAGAGCGGTTTCGTGCGTCTGTCGCAAGTGACAGAGCGGTTTCGAGCCGCTGCCGCGGCCCGAGCTACTTCTCTTTTGCTTGTCCAAAAGAGAAGTAGCCAAGAGAAAACGACACCCCGCGGCGGCGCTTGCCGGGCGTCCTGCCCGGCAAGTGCGTGAGCCGTGGCCGGGCTTTTCGGCCGGGCCTCCTGCCCGGTCGAAAAGGCGAGCCCATCCGTGGGCTCGCCCGCTGCGCGGCCTGATCGTCCCCGTCTCACCGCCGCCGAGGGGCCCCGGAAAAGCAGGCGCGCATCGTGCGCGCCAGAAGCAAGAGCAAGAGCGAAGCCCCGCAAGCGTGCGGGGCTCCGCTCCCTCCCCTGCTTGCAGGGGAGGGCTGGGGTGGGGTGCTCTTGATCTTGCTGTTGCTTCTGCGCGCTGGGAGCGCGCTGCTTCACCCGGGGCCCCTATGGCGCGGCGGGCGGGTGGAGGAAAGTCCGTCAGGATGGTCGGCAGGGATGCCGGCCAGTTTTTTGCCGGGACAGGAGTCCCGTCGAAAAACCCCGGAACCCGCCCGCGCACCCGGAGCCCATGGATGGGCGGAGGGCGCGCCATCGGGGTGTCGTTTCTCTTTGGTTCCTTTCTCTTTGGACAAGCAAAGAGAAAGGAACTCGGGCCGCGGCAGCGGCTCGAAACCGCTTTGAAACTTGCGAGAGCCAGAAAGAGCAAAAGCCCCTCTCCCCCACCCCTCTCCCGCAAGCGGGAGAGGGGACAAAGAGCGCCGCAAGCACACAACCATCACCCCTTCCGATACCTCCGCTCCAGCATCGCAAACACCGCCCGCAAGCCCATCGCCTCGCCGCCGCGCGGCCGCCCCGGGCGGTCGCCGTCGTTCCACGCGTAGGTGTCCAGGTGCAGCCAGGGCAGGCCGTCGGGGACGAAGCGTTCGAGGTAGAGCGCGGCGGTGATGGCGCCGGCGTGGCGGGAGGGGCCGGCGTTGGCGAAGTCGGCGAGGTAGGAGTCGAGCAGCTTGCGGTACGGACGCCACAGCGGCAGGCGCCACAGCGGGTCGTTCACCGCGCGGCCCGCGGCGAGCGCGGCGTCGGCCAGCGCGTCGTCGTTGCCGAACAGCGCGGGCAGGTCGGGGCCGAGCGCCACGCGCGCGGCGCCGGTGAGGGTGGCGAAGTCGATCATCAGTTCGGGCTGCTGTTCGGCGCCGTAGGCCAGCGCGTCGCACAGCACCAGCCGGCCTTCGGCGTCGGTGTTGTCGATCTCGACCGAGTGGCCGGCGCGGGTGACCACGACTTCGCCGGGGCGCAGCGCGTTGCCGCTCACCGCGTTCTCCACCGCGGGCACCAGCAGGGTGAGCCGCACCGGCAGCTGCGCCTGCATCACCAGGCCGGCCAGCGCGATCGCGTGCGCGGCGCCGCCCATGTCCTTCTTCATCCAGCGCATGCCGTCGCTGGGCTTGAGGTCGAGGCCGCCGGTGTCGAAGCACACGCCCTTGCCCACGAGCACCAGCTTCGGATGTTCGGCCTTGCCCCAGGTGAGTTCGACCAGCCGCGGTTCGCGATGGCTGGCGCGGCCCACCGCATGGATGGTGGGGAAGTTCGCCTTCAGCAGTTCGTCGCCGACCCAGTCGCGCACCTTGGCCTTGTGCTGTTTGCCGAGGTGCTTGATCGCCTTGCCCAGCTGTTCGGGGCCCATGTCCTCGGTGGGCGTGTTGACCAGGTCGCGCACCAGCGCGGTGGCTTCGATCAGCGGCTGCACGGCGGCGAGCGTGGCGGCGTCCACCGCCAGCGTGGCCGGCGCGCGCTTGGCCTTGCGGTAGCGGGTGAACTGGTAGGCGCCCAGCGCCCAGCCCAGCGCGGCCTGCGCGGGATCGAGCGCCACGCCTTCGGCGGCGAGCTGGTAGGCGCCTTCCGGCAGCGTCAGCGGCAGCGCGGCGAGCGCGGCCAGTGGATCGGCTGTGTCCACGCCCACCAGCACGCGCGCGGGCTTGCCCTGCACGTCGGCGAGCAGGATCGCGCTGCCGGGCTTGGCGTCGAAACCGTTCGCGTCCAGCCAGCGGCGCTGCGCGGCGTCCAGCCGCTTCTTCGCGGCGGCGAGGTGGCGGGCGTCGGTGGCCTCGATCGCGACGAGGTGGCGGGGGGCGGACGAACGGTCGATCAGGGCGGACATGGCTTTCCTTCGGCGTGCGGACGGGTCGCGCAAGGCGCGCAAACGCCAATGATGCGCCGATGCCGTGGCCGGGTCACGCCGCGGCGTGCGCGTCCAGCCAGTCGGCGAGCGCGCCGAGGTCGTCGAACACCAGCTCCGGCGCGGCGCCGAGTGCGGCGGGCCAGGCCTCGCCGTGGCGGTTGATCCAGGCCACGCGCAGGCCGGCGCGGCGCGCGCCGAGCACGTCGAGTTCGGGGTCGTCGCCCACGTGCAGCACCTCCCGCGGCGCCGCGCCGAACTGCGCGACGGCGGCGAGGAAGATGCGCGGATCGGGCTTGGCCGCGCCCACGTCGCGCGCGCAGACGTGGTGGGCGAAGTGCGCCTGCACGCCGGTGCGCGCGAGGTCGGCGTTGCCGTTGGTGAGGCTGGCCAGCGGCCAGCGCGCGGCGAGGCGTGCGAGCGCGGGCAGGCTGTCGGGCCAGGGCTGCACCGCGTTGCGCGCGGCGAAGTAGATCTCCCACAGCGTGTCCAGCGGCGCGTCGGCGATGCCGCAGGCGGCGAAGGCCTGCTGCTGGGTGAGCCGGCGTTGCGTGGTGAAGTCGTGGGCAAGGTCGGGCCGCTCGGCCGCCACCTGCGCGCGCAGCTCGCGCATGGCCGGGATCGGCCAGGCGCGGGCCACGTCGGGCCAGTGTGCGCGCAGGTAGTCGTCCACCGCGCGGTCCGCCTGTTCCAGCGCCGGCAGCACCGGCCACAGGGTGTCGTCCAGGTCGAGCGTGACGGCGCGGATCGGCACGACGTCAGTCGTCAGTTGTCGCTGAGTTGCAGCACCTGGCCCAGCTTGATGTTGTCGTTCTTCAGGTGATTCCAGCGGCGCAGATCGGCCGCGTTGACGCCCTGCTTCTGCGCGATGCCGGACAGGGTGTCGCCCTTGGTCACGGTGTAGGTCCTGGACGCGCCGGTGGGCGCGGCGGCCTTGGCGCTCTCGGCCTTGGCGGCTTCGGCGTTGCGCTGCTCCAGCGCGCTGCGGGCGGCCAGCGTGCGCTCCGAGGTCGGCGCCACGGCGGCGGCCGCGGCGTAGCTGGCGCCCGGCGCGGCCAGCGGCGGCTTGGCGCTGCTGGCGGTGGCTTCGGCATAGACCTTGTTGCGGCGCGCCTCTTCCATCGCCACCAGCGCGTTGCCGTCCTGGTACGGCAGCACCGAGTGGTTGCGCAGCACGCGCTTGGCCTGGTCGGTCTGCAGGAAGTCGAGGAAGGCCTTGGTCTCGGCGGACTTCGGGCTGTTCGGGTTGGTCACCACGTACAGCGGGGTGTACAGCGGATAGCTGCCGTCGGCGATGTTCGCCACGCTGGGCGCCACGCCGTCGACCGGGATCGTGCGCAGCTTCGGGTTGCCCTGCACGTTGGCCAGCGTGGACAGGCCCAGGCCGTTCGGGTTCAGCGCGATGCCTTCCTCCAGCGCCTTGGTGTTGAGGTACAGGCGCGGCGCGGAGATCTGCTGGTCGCCGCGGCCGTACAGCAGGGTGCGCAGGCTGTATTCCACGCCGTCGTTCGGGCTGACCACCGCGTACAGGTCGATCGGCGCGTCCTTGCCGCCCACGTCCTTCCAGTTGGTGATCCTGCCGAAATAGATCTCGTGCAGCTGGCGCACGGTGAGGTTGCGTACCGGGTTCGCCGGGTTGGTGATCATCACCAGCGCGTCCCACGCCACCGGGGTGAAGGTGAGCCGGGCGTCCTCGGGGCTGCCGTCGCTGGCGCGCGCGCTGCCGGCGAGGTCGGCCGTGCCGCCGGCCACCGCGTCGATGCCCGAGGCAGTGTTGAACGGCTGCAGCTCGATGCGGCCGTGGCCGGTCTTCTGCCATTCCTTCGCCACGTCGTCCATCACCGCGCGCGCGGTGGTCACGTCGCCGCGCCAGACAAGCGTGGCCCCCTTGCTGCTTTTGCTGCTCTTGCTGCTGGTGGTCTTGTGGGCAGCGGTGTGGTGGGTGGTCTTGGCGGCGGCGGGCGCAACGAGGCAGGCGCCGAGCAGGAGGGCGGACAACAGGCGGACAGCACGAACGGACATGATGACGGAGAACCCCGACGGGAATGGGTGGCGGAAGGTGGTGAGGGCAGCGGCGCGTGATCCCGGCCGACGCACGAAGTGGATGTTCGCAGGATATTTCATCGGCCTGAACAGAAAACATCAAGCGCGTCCATGCGCTTGTGCGACGCAGGCGCGCCTGTACGGGTGCGTTCCGTCATGCGGGTGCCGTGCGTCGACGCATGGCCGGTGCGTGGATTCGGTTGCCGGAATGCCGGAGGACGATGCGCGATCCATGGATGGATCGCCCGCCAGCCCATCGCTTGAGCGATTCGCTGGCGGAGCCGAGTCCGGGCGTGTACCGGACTCGGCGAGTCGGAAAGGGGCAGGAAGCCCCTTTCCCGACCATGGGTCATTGGATCAACACGTAATGCGAGCCGTCGGCGTCGGCCACCACCAGCACCAGCTGGCGCGGCCGCACGCCGGCCAGCTCGCGCAGCATGCGCAGGCCGGTGATGCGCACGTTGCCCACGCCGATCACCACGTCGCCTTCGCTCAGGCCCGCGGCGGCGGCGCGGCTGTTCGGCGCCACCGCACTCACCGCCACGCCGTACATGCCCTGGCTGCGTTCGCTCTGGCCCAGCTCGCTGAAGGTGACGCCGGCCAGGCGCGGATCGAGCTGGGCGCCGGCGAGGCTGGCGAGCTTCTCCGGGCGCAGCACCGCGCTCACTTCGCGCGCCTTGCCCGCGCGCAGCACGCCCAGCTTCACCGTGCTGCCCACCGGCAGCAGGCCTTCGGTGTTGCGCAGTTCGTTCACGTCGCGCAGCGGCTTGCCGTCGATCGCGGTGAGCACGTCGCCCGGCTGCAGGCCGGCCTGTTCGGCGGGCGAGCCGGCATTGACGCCGGTGACCACCACGCCCTTGTCCTGGCTCAGGTTCAGCAGGCGCGCGATGCGCGGGGTGATGTCCTGCGACTGCAGGCCCAGCGTGCCGCGCTGCACCTTGCCGTGCGCGATCAGCTGCTGCATCACCTCGGCGGCGAGGTTGCTGGGGATCGCGAAGCCGATGCCCACGTTGCCGCCCGAGGGCGAGAAGATCATGGTGTTGATGCCCACCAGCTGGCCGCGCAGGTTCACCAGCGCGCCGCCGGAGTTGCCCGGGTTGATCGAGGCATCGGTCTGGATGAAGTTCTGGTAGCCCGAGCCACCCAGGCCCGAGCGGCCCAGCGCGGAGACGATGCCCGAGGTCACCGTTTCGCTGAGCCCGAACGGCTCGCCCACCGCCACCACGTAGTCGCCCACGCGCAGCTTCGAGGAATCGGCCAGCGGCAGCGCCTGCAGGTTCGGCGCCTGGATCTGGATCACCGCCACGTCGGTGTCCGGATCGGTGCCGACCAGCCGAGCCTTGTAGCTGCGGCCGCCCTGCAGGGTCACCGTGATGTCGTCGGCGCCGCCCACCACGTGGTTGTTGGTGAGGATGTAGCCCTTGGCCGCGTCCACGACCACGCCCGAGCCCAGGCTCTGCTCCACCCGCTCGCGCGGCACCGCGGGCAGGCCGAAGAACTGGCGGAACACCGGATCGTCGAAGTACGGGTTGCGCACCTGCACCCGGGTCTTGCTGGAGATGTTCACCACCGCCGGCGTCACGTGCTCCAGCATCGGCGCCAGCGAAGGCATCGCCTGGCCGTCCACCGCCGGCGGCATCGCGGCGCGGCTGGCAACGGGCAGGGCGGCGCCGAGCAGCAGCGCGAACGCGCCGGCGAGCCAATGCGGGAAACGCGGGTGACGGGATGCCATCGGACTCCTCCTGGCGGATATGGAAACGGCGCGCCTTCGACTGCCGGCGGCCGGCCGCGGTTCCCCGCGCTCGGCGTGCGCCGGCCGGCGCACGCGACACTTTACATCGGGCTTTCCCGGGGTTACCTTGCCACCTGTTCGCAACCACAACATCTTGTGTCCATTCGTAAGCGATCGGACAAGTACTGGTGGGGTGGCTTGCCTTACGGGGGTGGGTCTGGCAAGCGATCGACACGACGTCGCCGCGGCATCCAGCCGCCGCCACGCCGCTGCCGGCGGCACGGACCGGCTCTCAACGACAGCCATCAATAACGACAAGGCCGCAAGGCCGCACTGGGAGGTCAGGAAGCCGATGAGCACATCGCGTGCGCCAGTCACGGGTTCGGAAATCAAGCGCGACGCCGCCACGGCGATCCCGCTGCAGCCCGCCTCGCAGGACATCTGGGACAAGAAATACCGCCTGCGGACCAAGGCCGGCGAGCCGGTGGACGCCGACATCGACGGCACCTGGCAGCGCGTGGCGCGTGCGCTGTCCGAAGTGGAAGCCACGCCCGAGCTGCGCGAGCACTGGAACGAACGCTTCCTGTGGGCGCTGCGCCGCGGCGCGATCCCGGCCGGCCGCATCACCTCCAACGCCGGCGCGCTGGAACACAAGCCGGCCACCAGCACGATCAACTGCACCGTGTCGGGCACCATCCACGATTCGATGGACGACATCCTGGAGAAGGTGCACGAGGCCGGCCTCACGCTGAAGGCCGGCTGCGGCATCGGCTACGAGTTCAGCACGCTGCGTCCGCGCGGCGCCTACGTCTCGGGCGCCGGCGCGTACACCAGCGGCCCGCTGTCCTTCATGGACATCTACGACAAGATGTGTTTCACCGTGTCCAGCGCCGGCGGGCGCCGCGGCGCGCAGATGGGCACGTTCGACGTCAGCCACCCCGACGTCAAGGAATTCATCCGCGCCAAGCGCGAAGACGGCCGCCTGCGCCAGTTCAACCTCAGCCTGCTCGTCACCGACGGCTTCATGCAGGCGGTGGAGCACGACCGGGACTGGCCGCTGGTGTTCCCGGTGCACGTGAAGGAACGCGACGAGGTCGACCTCGACGATCCGGCCAAGGTGGTGTGGCGCGAGTGGCCCACCCACGAGAACTACGTCGACCGCGAAGACGGCCTGGTCGCCTGCAAGGTCTACGGTCACATCCGCGCGCGGCACCTGTGGGACATGATCATGGTCTCCACGTACGACTACGCGGAGCCCGGCTTCATCCTGATCGACAAGGTCAACGAGATGAACAACAACTGGTGGTGCGAGCACATCCGCGCTACCAACCCGTGCGTCACCGGCGACACCTGGGTGCAGACCAGCGAAGGTCCGCGCCAGGTGCGCGACCTGCTCGGCCGGCCCTTCCTGGCGCGCGTGGACGGGCGCGATCACGCCACCGGCGCCGAAGGTTTCTTCCGCACCGCCACCAAGCCGGTGCTGGCGCTGCAGACCGAGGAAGGCCATCGCCTGCGCCTCACCGCGGATCACCGCGTGCGCCGCGTCACCCGGCTCACCCGCTGGAGCGTGGACACCGAGTGGTGCGCCGCCGGCCAGCTGCAACCCGGCGACCGGTTGCTGCTCAACGACCACCGCGCGAACGCGCAGTGGGCCGGTGCGCTCACCGCCGAGCAGGGGTATCTGCTGGGCCTCTTGGTGGGCGACGGCACGCTCAAGCACGAGACGGCGGTCCTGTCGGCGTGGCCGCAGGCCGCCGCCGTCAACGCCGCTGGTGCATGCGGCGCGCAGGCGCTGATGGCCGAGGCGCTGCGTTGCGCCGGGACTCTGCCGCATCGCGCGGACTTCGCCGGCTGGTCGGCGGTGGCCGGCCGCAACGAGTTCCGCATGAAGTCCGCTGCGCTGCGCGACCTCGCCTTCGAGCTCGGCATGGCGCCGGGCGACAAGGCCATCACGCCGGCGCTGGAGCAGGCCTCCAGCGAGGCGTATCGCGGCTTCCTGCGCGGCTTCTTCGATGCGGACGGCTCCGTGCAGGGCAGCCAGGCCAAGGGCGTATCCGTGCGCCTGGCGCAGTCGGACCTGGTACGGCTGGAAGCGGTGCAGCGCATGCTGCTTCGCCTGGGCGTCCCCGCGCGCATCTATCGCGACCGCCGCGCCGCCGGCACTGCCGTGCTGCCGGATGGCCGCGGCGGCCAGCGCAGCTACGCCACCGAGGCGCAGCACGAGCTGGTGATCGCCGGCGAATCGCTGGCGCGCTACGCCGAACTGATCGGCTTTGCCGACAGCGACAAGGCGGCACGCCTCGCGGCGGCGCTGTCCGGCTACAAGCGCAGCCTCAACCGCGCCCGCTACGTCGCCACCGTGGAAAGCCTCGTCGCCGACGGTGTCGAGGACGTCTACGACGTGCAGGTGCCGGGCATCAACACCTTCGACGGCAACGGCCTGCACGCGCACAACTGCGGCGAGCAGCCCTTGCCGCCCTACGGCTCCTGTCTGCTCGGCTCGGTGAACCTCACCACCTTCGTGCGCGATCCGTTCGGGCCGAAGGCGCGCTTCGACTGGGACGAGTACCGCGAGGTGGTGAAGATCTTCACCCGCATGCTCGACAACGTGGTGGAGATCAACGGCCTGCCGCTGGAGCAGCAGCGCCGCGAGATCATGAGCAAGCGCCGCCACGGCATGGGCTTCCTCGGCCTGGGCTCCACCCTCACCATGCTCAAGCACCGCTACGGCTCGGCCGAGGCGGTGTCCTTCACCGAGGATGTCTCGCGCGAGATGGCGGTGGCCGGCTGGGAGGTGGCGCTGGACCTAGCGAAGGAGAAAGGCCCCGCGCCGATCCTCGCGCAGGACTACGCCGTCACCGGCGACATGCTGCGCCGCCGCCCGGAAATGGCCGCCGACGGCTGGAAGCTGGGCGACCGCATCCCCGGCCGCGTGCTGCACGCCAAGTACAGCCGCTACATGCAGCGCATCGCCGAGGTGGCGCCGAACCTGGTCGAGCAGCTGGCCGAAACCGGCGCGCGCTTCACCCACCACAGCTCGATCGCGCCCACCGGCACCATTTCCCTCTCGCTGGCCAACAACGCCAGCAACGGCATCGAGCCCAGCTTCGCCCACCACTACTCGCGCAACGTGATCCGCGAGGGCCGCAAGACCAAGGAGAAGGTCGAGGTCTACAGCTACGAGCTGCTCGCCTACCGCGCGCTGATCAACGCGAACGCGATGCCGTTCACCGACGATCCGCAGGCCAGGCTGCCCGACTACTTCGTGGCCGCCGACGACATCGGCCCGAAACAGCACGTGGACATCCAGGCCGCCGCGCAGAAATGGGTCGACTCGTCGATCTCCAAGACCGCGAACGTGCCCACGGACTACCCCTACGAAGACTTCAAGGACATCTACTTCTACGCCTACAAGCAGGGCCTGAAAGGCTGCACCACCTTCCGCTTCAACCCCGCCGCCTTCCAGGGCGTGCTGGTGAAGGAGGCCGACCTTGCCAACACCCTCTACCACTTCGAACTGGAAGACGGTAGCGTTATCGAACTTCGAGGCAATGAGGAAGTGGAATACGACGGCGAGCTGCACACCGCAGCCAACCTGTTCGATGCCTTGAAGGAAGGGTATTACGGCAAATTCTGACCCGTATCCACGACGCCACGATCATCGCCCGAGGGGAACACCTGCATGTCCATCGATACCGAAGTCGAAGTGAAAGACAGCGCCACGCCGGAAGCTTCCGCGGCTCCGGTGACGCCCGCCCCGGTCGCCGCCGCGCCTGCGCCGGCCGCGCCTGCCGCCGCGCCGAAGAAGGCCGCGAAGAAGGCTGCGCCGAAGAAGAAGCCCGCCGCCAAGAAGGCGGCAGCGAAAAAGGCCCCGGCCAAGAAGGCCGCCGCGAAGAAGGCGGTCAAGAAGGCCGTGAAGAAGGCCGTGAAGAAGGCCGCCGCCAAGAAGACGGCGAAGAAGGCCGCCAAGAAAGTCGCGAAGAAGCCCGCCGCCAAGAAAGCGGTGAAGAAGGCCGCGAAGAAGGTTGCCGGCAAGGCGAAGAAAGTCGCCAAGGCCGCAAAGAAGGTCAGCAGCAAGAAGACGGCGAAGAAAGCCGCTCCCAAGAAGACAGCCAAGAAGGCTGCCGTGAAAAAGGCCGCCAAGCCGGCCAAGAGGTCCACTGCCAGCAAGAAGGCGCCTGCCAAGGCGGCAAAGAAGCCCGCCGCCAAGAAGGCCGCCCGCAAGAAGTAAGACCCGCCACGGCCGGCCCGGCTCCGCGCCGGGCCGGCCGTGGCATTTCAATACTCCAAACTTGTGGGCTTCCAAAGCTCGTCATTCCGGCGAAAGCCGGAATCCAGTGCCTCCGGAGCATCACGAAAGTCACTGGACCCCGGCTTTCGCCGGGATGACGAACCATAAGCTCCGAGCATTGCAAGCTTTCCACGCGCCGCGCGCCGCCATCCACCAGGAAGAACACATCATGGCGATCAAGATCGAAAAGAAGATCAAGGGCTACAACGTCGTCAAGCCCGAGGACAAGGCCGCGCCGGCCGCCGCCGCACCCGCACCGCAGGCCAAGGCCGCCGAACCGCGCCAGGCCGAAGTCATCCAGATGCACGAGAGCCTGGAGCGCCCCGAGCAGCTCATCGGCTCCACCTTCAAGATCAAGTCGCCGCTGTTCGAGCACGCGCTGTACGTCACCATCAACGACATCGTGCTCAACGCCGGCACCAAGTACGAGCAGCGCCGCCCCTTCGAGATCTTCATCAACTCGAAGAACATGGACCACTTCCAGTGGATAGTGGCGCTCACCCGCATCCTCTCCGCCGTGTTCCGCAAGGGCGGCGACGTCACCTTCATCGTGGAAGAGCTGAAGGCCGTGTTCGACCCCCGCGGCGGCTACTTCAAGGCCGGCGGCGTCTACATGCCCAGCATCGTCGCCGAGATCGGCGCGGTGATCGAGCAGCACATGAAGAACATCGGCCTCATCCACGACCCCGAGATGAGCGACAGCCAGCGCGCCCTGATCGCCGAAAAGCGCGCCGCCTACGAGCAGGCCAGCGCAAAAAAAAACTCTGACGCCAACCCCGCCGCACCCGTAGGAGCGGCTTCAGCCGCGACCGCCCCGGCCGACTCCGAAGCCGGCAGCTTCCCGCCCGGCGCCACGCTGTGCCACAAGTGCAACACCCAGGCGCTGGTGCTGATGGACGGGTGCCAGACTTGCTTGAATTGTGGGTATAGCAAGTGCGGTTAGAAGCCTGCATTTGAGAGCTAGAAAAAGGGCGGCAGAGATGCTGCCCTTCTTTTTGACAAAAATGGTCAGTGAGAAGCTATGACCTTGGATGAATGTGAGGAGCTGTTTCACTCCGTCAGGACTGCAACTCAGTTTGACGTATTGCAGAGATGCTTCGTCCAGTTGCTTTCTGCGTACGAGGTGCTCAATTTTCAACTGGGACCTGGGAGTATCTATTGGCGTGCAAGGAGGTGTGATACTTCGGCAGGGTTTGCAAAGATTAAGGATTTAGGCCCTCCGCCTAGGGCGCTGTGTACGGTAGGTCGATTGAATGATGCCAATGACCCTGTTCTTTATGCGGCGACGCGAGAAGTTACTACTCTGAGCGAGATAGATGTGGGGCCTGGCGACTATGTTCATCTAGTCGGCTATCGAGTTGTAAATCGAGGCTTGCTAAGACTGGGTTTTCTTGGTGATTATTTTCACGTTTACAAAACGGGGCAATCAATTGTAGGTGGCACTGAGCCTGGAAGAGCGTTGACTCGTATTATTAATAACATGGGGCGCGAGGCGGCAACGCTTAGAACATATGTGGATGCATTTTTGTCCGGTGTTATTTCTGATAAAAGTGCGTCTGATATAGACTATGTTCGTACGCGAGCGCTGATGACGTCGATCTTCTTTAAGACGCCTGACTTGGATGGCATCTTTTATCCAAGCGTGAAAGATCATGTTGGAATGAATGTTTGTATCAAAAGTCCAGTTTGTACAAGTGAGCTTGAGGTGGTCTGCTCCAGTGTTATAAGGATTGTGAAGGTTAGGGAGTATGGTTTTTATGATTATGAATACTGTTGCCACGCAATAGGTGTTGATGGTGAGGCATTTGTCATGCGGCCTCATGACGATGGTGCGTCGCACATCTTCTTTTCTCAATCGGAAGATGATCTTTTGGAGATGCGCAAGCGATACCTTGAGATGGGACACAAGGGAGGTGAAATTGTGAAGCGTGCACTAAAAGTCGGTGAGGAGCCGCCAGGGAGCGAAGGAAATTAAGAGGCGTAGCAAAAATGGTTCAGGTTCGCTTGAACCATGTCGGCGAGGAAGGCTTTGCGCCGGTCGCCTTGCACTCCACCCCGCAGCCATCCAGCAGACAGCTTGCCGCGAGTAGGATGATGCGATGCCGTGGGCCGTTGTGGCCCGCGGAATCCTCCAACCTGCCATCGGACCTTTCCATGAACCTGCATCGTCCCCTGCTTGTCGCCGCCTTGGCCGCCGCCGCTGGCCTTTCCCTCGCCCCCGTGACGCCGGCGCTGGCCGCCACCGCGCCGGCGGCCAGCAATCCGCTGGGCGGCAATCCGGTGCCGGGCGTGTGCATGCTGTCGCGCGAGGAGGTGTTTGCCGAGTCCAAGGTGGGGCAGGCGGCGAGCGAGCGGCTGAAGCAGTTGGCCACCACGCAGCAGTCGCAGCTGGAGAGCCAGCGCAAGCCGCTGGATACCGAGATCCAGGCGTTCCAGCAGAAGGCGTCCACGCTCACCGAGGCGCAGCGGCAGCAGCAGGGCCAGGCGCTGCAGCAGCGCATGCAGGCGTTCCAGGGTCAGGTGAACGAGCTCGACCAGCGCATCCAGCTGACCCGCAGCAAGGTGATGCAGCAGATCGGCCAGCAGGCGCAACCGCTGGTGGAGAGCGCCTACACCAGCCACCACTGCGGCCTGCTGCTGAACCGCGACGCGGTGCTGGGCGGCAACACCACCAACGACCTCACCGGCGAGGTGATCCGCGGCCTCGACGGCAAGCTCACCACGCTGAACTTCAACCTCGAACCGCTGCCGGCCGCCGCCGGCAAGTAAGCGCCACCCAGCAATGCGGCGAACCCGGACGGCTGCCGCGCGCATCGTGCGCGGCAGCCGTTTTCGCGTGCGGGGCGTTGTGCCGGATGACGCCGCGGATGGCGCGGAACCGTGCACAAACGCCGGAACCCGCCGGGCCCGATGCTAAAGTGGCCGGCCGACATCCGCCGCGGAGCCCGCCATGACCAACGACGCCTTCTACCCCATCGGCACGCCCGGCACGCCCTGGGGCCCGGCGGAAGTGGCCGAGTGGCGCGCGCGCCAGCGCCGCCGGCGCAGCTACGCGGACGAGGTGCAGGGCCGCATCGAGGCGCTGCGCGCGCACTTCGACGTCAGCGAGTACGGCCGGCTGGATTACCCGCCGGAGAGCTATCCGCTCTACGCGGTGCGCAGCCGCGACTGGAACGCGGCGCTGCCGCTGATGCTGGTGACCGGCGGCGTGCACGGCTACGAGACCAGCGGCGTGCACGGCGCGCTGCAGTTCCTCGAGCGCGACGCCGCGCGCTACGCCGGCCGCATCAACCTGCTGTGCGTGCCCTGCGTGAGCCCCTGGGGCTACGAGCGCATCCACCGCTGGAACGCGGACGCGCTCGATCCCAACCGCAACTTCCGCGAGCACAGCCCGGCGCAGGAGTCGGCCGCGCTGTGGCGGCTGCTGTCGCCGCTGCACCCACGCATGCACATCGACCTGCACGAAACCACCGACAGCGACGAAAGCGAGTTCCGCCCCGCGCTGGCGGCGCGCGACGGCAAGCCGTACGAGCCGGGCACGATCCCCGACGGCTTTTACCTGTGCGCGGACAGCGCGCGGCCGGAGCCCGCGTTCCAGCAGGCGGTGATCGCCGCGGTGGCGAAGGTCACCCACATCGCGCCGGCCGATCCGGACGGCACCATCATCGGCTCGCCGGTGGTGGCGCACGGCGTGATCGAATACGCCTGCCGCGAACTGGGCCTGTGCGCGGGCATCACCGACGCCGCCTACCGCACCACCACCGAGGTCTATCCCGACAGCCCGCGCGCCACGCCCGCGCAGTGCAACGATGCGCAGGCGGCGGCGATCCGCGCGGCGATAGACTACGCACTGGCGCACGACTGAGGCCGCCGTTCCGACGCGGCGGCGAGGAGTGGCGATGCCGACCAGCAGGCAACTCACGCCCGAATGGCGCGACTGGATCATCGAAAACCTCGCCCGCGGTTGCGCGCCGCAGGCGCTGGTGGAGGAGATGGTGCGCAAGCACTACGACCGCGACTTCGCCCAGGCCAGCGTGCAGCAGCTCGGCGCGCACGGCTTCGCGGTGGAGCGCGCGCCGGCGGCGGGGGCCTACGTGTACGAGACGCCGCGCCTGCCGCCCGGCAACGTGGTCCGCACCCACGACCGCGAGGTGCGCGTGGCGCTGCGCCTCGCCAGGCCCGTGGTGGCGGTGCTGCACGACGTGCTCAGCGCGGCGGAGTGCGCCGAGCTGCTGCGCCGTGCGGCCGGCCAGCTGGCGCGCTCCACCACGATCGACCCGGCCGGCGGCAGCTACAAGGTGGTGGCCGAGCGCAGCAGCGAGGGCATGTGTTTCGCGCGCGCGGCCGACCCGTTCATCGCCGGGCTGGAACGGCGGCTGGCCGAACTGATGGGCTGCCCGCCGGAACACGGCGAGGGCCTGCAGGTCCTGCGCTACGGCGTGGGCGGCGAATACCGGCCGCACCACGACTATTTCCCGCCCGACGACCCCGGCAGCGTGGCGGCGATGGCCACCGGCGGCCAGCGCGTGGCCAGCCTCGTGATGTACCTCAACGCGGTCGAGGGCGGCGGCGCCACGATCTTCCCCGAGCTGGGGCTGGAGGTGGTGCCGCAGCCCGGCTCGGCGGTGTATTTCGAGTACTGCAACAGCCGCGGCCAGCTCGACGCGCGCACCCTGCACGGCGGCGCGCCGGTGACCGCGGGCGAGAAATGGATCGCCACCAAATGGGTGCGCCAGCGCCGCTACGGCTGAGCCAGCCGCCACATTTGGGAAGGCCTGATCAATCCGGCTTCTCGTTCGTCATTCCTGCGCAAGCAGGAATCCAGTGCCTTTGCGTTCAATGGCCTGCAGACACTGGATCCCAGCTTGACCAGCCTTCGGCTGTTGAAAAGCGCCTCGCTGGGGTGACGAGCAAAATCAGGGCTTCCTTTGCGTGCGGGACGATCCCCGCGATCTGTGCGAGCATCTGCGCTCCCCACCCAGCGACGCGAATCCGCCATGAAATACCTGCTGATGGTCTACGTCGACGACGCCTTGCTGAACGCCCTGCCGCCGGGCGAGTTCGACACGCGCATGCATGCCTGCATCACGCATGCGGACGAACTGCGTGCGGAAGGGACGCTGATCGATGCGCAGCAGCTGGAAGCGCCGGCCACCGCGAAGTCGGTGCGCACCCGGCTGGGCAAGACCGTGGTGCTGGACGGCCCGTTCGCGGAAACCAAGGAATACCTCGCCGGCTTCAACCTGGTCGAGGCGGACAGCGAAGAAGAAGCGATCCGCATGGCCGCCGAACTGCCGTGGGCGCAGACCGGCTGCATCGAGGTGCGGCCGGTGCGCGACTTCGACGCGGTGCGCCGGCGCGTGGGCGCGTGAGCCGCGCGCGTCGTCAGTGTTTGACGATTTCCGACTCGACCACCATGTCCAGCACGTAGGCCACCGCCGAAGCATCGGCGGCCGGATGCTTCACGTCGTAGCGCTGCACCCGCAGCACGCTGCGCACGCCGGCCGGGTGCGTGTAGCCCTCGATGGACGCCAGCGGCCGCCACTTGCCGGGCGTGCCGGTCTTGAGGCCGTTCGCGTCGTAATGCACCTCGCGCACGTCGAGGCACTGCGCGTCCGGCATCAGCGGGTGCCGGCAGGGCACGGTCTGCGCCGCCACTTCGAGGAACTCGGTGACGCCCGGGCCGCCATAGCGCGTCTGCGGCGTGGGCACGCCGGTGAACACCAGGGTGTCGCCGCTGGCGGTGCGCAGTTCGAGCTGCGGGGTGTCGCCGTGCTTGGTGATCGCGATCGCGGGCCGGCTGCTGAGGCGTTCGCCGATCAGGCTGTCCAGCCGGTTCAGCATGGGATCGGCGCACGCCATCATGGTGTGCATCATCGGACCGACCACCAGCTGGCCGTTCGCGATGCGGTAGCTGCCGCCCATGCCGTTGCAGCTGTTGCGCACGCTGAGGCGGTCGCTGCCGAAGTCCAACTGCAGCGGCTTGTCCGGGCGCACGAACAGCGCGTCGATGCGCTGGCCGCTGCGGTCGGTGGCCTGCGTCAGCTGCCAGTGGTAGGCGGGCAGCAGCGTGGCATCCGGCGCGGCGGCGGTGCTGCCCGGCGGCGTCGCCTGGCTGCCGTCGGCGGTCGGGGCGGAGGCGCAGGCGGCGAGGGCGAGCGGCAGCAGCAGGAGGTGGAAGCGCATGCGGGTTCTCCGTGAGGGCGCGGTCGGAACAGCTTATCTGGCGAGCTGCCAGGGCAAGGCAAGATCGAAACACTTTCCGTTCGCCCTGAGCGTAGGCACATCGGGCCGATGCGGGGAGCGGCCAAGGATGGCCACGTTTTGGGGAGCGAGGAAGTCGAAGGGTATCGGCAGTAGGCGCTTCGACTCCGCTTGCTGCCGCAAGCTACGCTCAGCGTGAACGGAATCCTGATTGAGCATCACTGACAAGCTGGCGAGCTTATGCCATGCGGCGCGTTACGGCGACGTCGCGGCTGCGCGCCCGTTGTCGGACAATGCCGCCCTTGTCCGTGACGCGAACGCCGCGAGGTGCGCATGTTGAAGATGGTGGGTTTCGACGGCGACGACACGCTGTGGCGCAGCGAGGATTATTACCGCGAGGCCAACGCCGAGTTCGCCGCCATCGTGGGCGCCTATGCCGACCTCGCCGACGCCGCGGTGCACGAGCGCATGCTGGCCACCGAGCGCAGCAACCTCGCGCTGTTCGGCTACGGCGCCAAGGGCATGACGCTGTCGATGGTGGAAACCGCGATCGCGCTCAGCGACGGCCGCATCAGCGCGCAGGACATCCATCGCCTCGTGGCGCTGGGCAAGCGCGTGCTGCAGCATCCGGTGGAACTGCTGCCCGGCATCCGCGCCGCGGTGGCGGCGGTGGCCGAGCGGCATGCGGTGGTGCTGATCACCAAGGGCGACCTGTTCCACCAGGAGAAGAAGGTGGCCGAGTCGGGCCTGGCCGAGCTGTTCCGCCGCATCGAAATCGTTTCGGAGAAGGACACGGGCACGTATCGGCGCCTGCTGGACGAGTTCGGCATCGCCGCGCACGAGTTCGCGATGGTGGGCAACTCGCTGCGCTCGGACATCGAGCCGGTGCTGCGCCTCGGCGGCTGGGGCGTGCACATGCCCTACCACGTGACCTGGGCGCACGAGCTGGAGAACGGCCTCGACGCACAGGACGCGCCGCGCATGCGCGCGGTGGCGAACGCGGCGGAGATTCCCGCTGCACTCGCCCAACTGGATACGCTGGCGGCCGCCTGATGGCGCATCCGCCGCGACTGGTGCTGGACACCAACGTCTGCCTCGACCTGTTCGTTTTCGGCGACGCGTCGTGCGCGACGCTGCGCGAGGCGTTGCGCGCGGGCGCGGTGCAGGCGGTGACCGACGCGGCTTGCCGCGCCGAATGGCGGCGCGTGCTGGCTTATCCGCAACTGGGGCTGGATGCGGCACGGCGCGAGGCGGCCGTCGCCGCGTTCGATGCGCAGTTGCACCTGCTATTGCCGTCACCCCAGCGAAAGCTGGGGTCAAGTGACTCTTCCGGGATTGCGGGCAGCGAAACCGAGCACCCTGGATTTACCCGAGCGCCCGTTGTCGAGTCCCTCTCCCCTCGGGAGAGGGTGGCGACCTGCAGGCGCGGGAGCGCCTGCGGAACGGCGAAGCCGGCCCCGGGAGGGGTGAGCGCCATGGATGGCGCGAATCCAGCCGGGAGAGGGTTCGGGCAGGGCGAGGCGTTGCAGCCAGCCCGAACCCTCACCCCCGACCCCTCTCCCGGAGGGAGAGGGGAGAAAGCCGCCAGCGATGCACCCCGGGCGGCGATGCACTATTGCAGAAGTAACGGAGCAGTCATCGATGCTGCGCAGCCTGCCGCGCCAGGGCTCTCGAAGCTTCCGCGCTGCGCCGATCCCGACGACCAGCAGTTCCTCGAACTGGCGCAAGCCTGCGGCGCGCAATGGCTGCTCAGCCGCGACAACGAACTGCTGAAGCTGGCGCGGCGCACACGGCGCGATCACGGCTTCGACATCCTCACGCCGCAGGCGTGGGCGCAGATCTATTCGGCGGCGGGCGATTCGTCCTTGAAGCCGGTGTAGTTCTCCGGAAACACCGGCGTGCCGTCTTCCTCCAGCGCCAGCACCGCGGTGAGCGCGTCGGCGGCGGCGCGCTCGGCCACCTCATGCTGGCGGAAGCTGCGGTTCTCGCAGATCGCGTAGTACGTCGGGAAGCCGTGGCCGTGCGGCAGCACCGCCAGCCAGGCGGTGTAGCGCGAGCCTTCGAGGCTGGCGCCGGAGCGCACGGTGTAATCCGGGAATTCGCGTTCGGCCATCGTCGTCGTCCGAAGGGATCGGGCAGGGGGCAGACAGTGTACGCGCTGCGTCGACGGCGGTTGTGCGAGGGTGCGCGCGTCGCGGCTGCCGGAGCCTGCCATGCCCGTACCGTATCGCATCGATTGCCCGTATTGCGGCGAAGTGATCGAGCTGCTGCTGGACGATTCGGTGGCCGACCAGTGCTATATCGAGGATTGCGCGGTGTGCTGCCGGCCGATCGCGCTGGCGGTGGCGTTCGACGCGGACGGCGTGCCGCGGGTGCAGGCGGCGCGCGAGGACGAGCGCTGAAACTTCAGGGCTGGACGAGCGCGATGCCTTGCGCCGCCAGCGCCGCGCGGGTGGCATCGTCGGCGGCCGGCGTCACCGGGCGCGAAAGCTCCCACAGCAGGCCGGCCTTGAAGCCCGCCGCCACCGCATCCTGCGCGGTCCACAGCACGCAGACGTCGCGCGCCAGCCCGCACACCAGCACTTCCTCCACGCCGCGCTCGCGCAGCCAGCCGGCGAGGCCGGTGGCGGGGCGCATGCCGTGCGGGCCGTGGTTCTCGCGGAACGCGCTGTAGGAGTCCACCTGCGCATCGCTGCCCTTGCGCAGGATCAGGTCCGCCGCCGACCAGTCGATGCCCGGATGCAGCGCCGCGCCGGGCGTGCCCTGCACGCAGTGGTCCGGCCACAGCGTCTGCGGCTGGCCGTGCAGCGCGATCTGCTGGAACGGCTGCGCGCCCGGGTGCGAACTGGCGAAGGAGGCGTGGCCCGCCGGATGCCAGTCCTGCGTCGCCACCACGTGGCGCAGACGGTGCGCGCGCAACAATCGGTCAATGCCGGGCACGATCGCGTCGCCCTCGTGGCAGGCCAGCGCGCCGCCGGGCATGAAGTCCGGCTGCACGTCGACCACGATCAGGGCGGTGCGTTCGTTGAAGGCGCTTGGCATGGCGGCGGAGGTTGGGGAAGGCGAGACGAGTCTAGCGCGCAGGCATAATGGGGTTCGGCACAGGGGGCAGGGCGCGATGAACTACGACCAATCGTGGATGGGCTATGGCTGGGTCGGCGGCATCGAGGCCGGCGCGATCAGTCTCGCGGCCGGCGTCGTGCTGTATGCCGCCTGCCGCTGGATCGGCCGCCGCAACGGCTGGAGCGACGCGCGGCAGATCGGCTGGGCCTACTTCCTCGCGCTGGTGCTCACCGCCCGCGCCGATGCGTGGAACCTGTTCTATTTCAACTACGCGCCGCTGCAGTCGCTGCAGCTGCTGCAGGCCAAGCTGGCCCAGGTGCACGACGCCGAAGGCATCGGCACCCGCGTGCTGTGCGAGCTGGTCGGCGCCGGGGTCGGCGTGTTCGTGGCCTGGGCGGTGTGCGGCGGGCACTGGCGCCGGCGCTGAAGGCGTCGGAATGCCGGCGTAGGAGCGCACCCTGTGCGCGAATGCTCTGGCGCTGATCGAAGCAAAATCATTCGCGCACAGGGTGCGCTCCTACAGCAGCGGATCGAACAAGCGCGCCACGTGCATCGCCACCCGGCGCAGGTAGGGCGCGTCGAGGTATTCGCTCGCTGTCACTTCGCGGGCCTTGGCGAAGTCGGCTTCGAGCATCGCTTCCACCTGGGCGGCGAAGTCGCGGTCCAGCACCAGAGCGCTGGCTTCGAAGTTGAGCCGGAACGAGCGGCTGTCGAGGTTGATGCTGCCCACCGCGGCGCAGTCCTCGTCGACCAGCAGCACCTTCTGGTGCACGAAGCCGGGCTGGTAGCGGAACAGGCGCACGCCGCCGCGCAGCGCCTGGTGGGCGTGCAGGGTGGAGGCGAGGAACACGGTGCGGTGGTCGGGCCGCGCCGGGATCAGCACGCGCACGTCCACGCCGCGCAGCACGGCCAGCCGCAGCGCGGCGCGCACCGCGTTGTCGGGCACGAAGTAGGGCGTGGCGAGCCAGAGCCGCCGGCGCGCCGCGTTGATCGCGGCGGCGAAGAACAGCGAGCCGGTTTCCTGCGGGTCGGCGGGACCGCTGGCGATCGCCAGCACGCGGGCCTCACCGTCGGTGGCGGGCGCCGGGTGCAGCGGCGGCGGCGCGCCGGTGATCCATAGCCAGTCGTCGGCGAACAGCTGCGCGAAGTCGGCCACCGCGGGGCCGCGGATCTCCAGGTGGGTATCGCGCCACGGGGTCAGTGGCGGCTTCAGGCCGAGGTATTCGTCGCCCACGTTGAGGCCGCCGATCCAGGCGCGTTCGCCGTCCACCACCACGATCTTGCGGTGGTTGCGGAAGTTGAGCTGGAAGCGGTTGCGCCAGCGCCCGGTGGCGAAGGGGTGGATTGCCACGCCGCCCGCGCGCAGCGTCTCCACGTAGCGGCGCGGCAGGTCGTGGCTGCCCACGCCGTCGTACAGCACGCACACGCGCACGCCGGCGGCCGCGCGCTCCAGCAGCGCCTGCTGCATGCGCCGGCCGAGGCCGTCGTCGTGAAACACGAAGAACTGCACCAGCACGCTGTGCCGCGCCTGCGCGATGGCGCCGAGGATGGCGTCGAAGGTGGCGTCGCCGTCGATCAGCAGGCGCAGCCGGTGGCCGGCGCGGAACGGCCGGCCCTGCATCGCCACCATCGCGGCGAAGCGGCCGGCGCCGTCGTCCGACGGCACCGGGCGTGCGCGCGGCGCGGCGCTGTGGTGGGTCTGCAGGTAGCCGCGGAAGCGGCTGGCGCCGAGGAACAGGTAGGGCACCAGGGTGAGCTCGGGCAGCAGCAGCAGGCCGAGCACCCAGGCGATCGTGCCCTGCGGCGTGCGCGTGTGCATCAGCGCGTGCGCGGCGGCGAGGACACCGAGCGCGTGCAGCAGCAGGACGACGGTGCCGATCAGGCTGAAGCTCATGCTTGCGCGATGCTCGACGCTACTCCGCCAGCAACTGGTCGGCCACGGCGCGCGCCTGCTGGCGGATTTCCGGCATCGCGGTGGATTCCCACAGCGTACCGCGCAACAGGCTGCCGATGGCGAACAGCCGAGGCCAGGCGCCGCCCTCGTGCAGCAGCCGGCCCTGCGGCGTGGCCTGGCAGCCCAGCTCCAGCGGATCGGGCAGCACGTGCCGGTTCACCACCAGCTGGCGCATCAGCGGGTGCGGCGTGCGCGCCACGTCGAAATCCAAACCTACCGCCTGCACCGCCAGCCCCGCCTGCAATGTCTGCAGCGCGCCGCCGCCGCGCGGGCGCAGCAGCAGGCGCAGGCCGTCGCCATCCGCCGCGACCTCGTGCAGGTGGCCGCGCAGGCGCTGCAGGCGGCCCGCGCGCTCCAGCGCGGCGAGGCCCTCGTGCACCGGCGGTGGCATGCGGTGGCGCGCGCGCTCCCAGGCCCAGCGCGCATGGCGCAGGAAGCGTTCGCGCTGTTCCAGCGACAGCGCGGCCCACAGCGCCGGCGTGTGCGGGCGCAGGCTGTCGATCACGCTGCGCCAGTCGTCTTCCTGCGCGATCGCCTCGCGCAGCAGGCGCAGCCAGCGGCGCACCTCGGGCGCGTCCAGCATCGCCTCGATCAGTTCCGCGCTGTCGCCGCTGGGCAACGCGGCGCTGCGCAGGTGCGGCTCGGGCAGCAGGCCATGGCGCGAGATCGCGGTGAAACGGGTGTCGGGCCAGCGCGCGGCCAGCTCCAGCAGCACGTCGGCGGCGGTGAGGCCGAGGCCGATCACCGCCACGTGCCCGGGTGCCGCGGCGGGCGGCGCGGCCAGCAGCGGCCAGGGATCGACCACGTAGCGGCCGCTGGCCAGCGCCGCCGCGCCCACGCCGGGCAGCGGCTGCGGCGGCATGGTGCCGATCGCCAGCACCGCGGCGTCCACCCGGCGCGCTTCCTCGCCGAGGAACACGGTCACGCCGTCGGCCTCGGGCACCACGGCGTCGGCGGCGAACGGCAGCACCTGCACGTCGTGGCCGTGCACCTTGCCCAGCGCCAGCGCGCGCGCCACCTCGGCCTCGAGGTAGTCGCCGTAGCGCCGGCGCGGCAGGAAGTCGTTGCCGGCGATGGTGGGATCCGCGCGCTGCGCGAAGTCGAGGAAGCCCTGCGGCCGGCCGGCGAACATGCTCATCGAGGCCGCGCGCACGTTGAGCAGGTGGCGCTCGGAGCGGGTGGCGTAGGCCACGCCGCGCCCCGGCGTGCCGGCGCCGGCGTACCAGTCCAGGTGCAGCGGTTGCGGCGGCCGGCGTTCCAGCAGTTCGCCGAGCAGCGCGGCGGCCGCGGCGCCGCCGCCGATGATGGCGACACGTCGATGCATGCGTTGCTCCGGAACGGGAGGGGCGGATCAGGTTGCCAGCTGGCCGGCGAGCGCGCCGCGTCGTACCTGCGCGATCCATGCGGGGACATCCTCGCACGGTTCGCCGGTGCGCAGGTCCGGCAGCTCGCCGCCGTAGACGTGCAGCGTGTACGCGGTGTCGTGCCGCGACAGATTGCGGCAGCGGTGCGCGCGGCCCGCGTCGCGCTCGAACCAGTGGGCGTCGCCCGGGCCCAGCCAGTTGCGCCCCTGCGCGTCCAGTTCGCCGTTGTGCGGGTCGCGCCGGTAGGCGTGCCACTCCAGCGCGCCGTGCAGCGCCAGCTCCAAGCCCCAGCGGTCGGCGTGGTCGAGCAGCGGCATGCGCTCGCCCGGTGGCCACGCGCACACCAGCACGCGCAGCGCCGGCTGCCGGCGCTCGGCCAGCAGCCAGCGGCCACGGTCGTGGTGGCGCCGGTGCAGCGCGGCCAGCCGCGAAGGCAGTGTGGGCGCATCGAGGTGCACCACGCGGCCGAGTTCGCGCGCCATCGAGGCGAGGTCGGGATGCTCGACGCGACCGTATTCGAGCGCGATGTCGCGCAAGGTCTTCAAGCTGTGCGTGTACTTGCCCATGCGGAAGGCACCCGGCGTAGCGAAGGCGGCCAAGTGGAGCATGCGTGTCGTTAAACGGCCGTAAGGCGTGTGCGGCGTTGCGGCATGCCGCGACCCGGCGACGCCGCACGTCGCCGGGCCTGCCGCGTCACAAATCGTGCAGCACGAAACTCACCGGCACCCGCGCCCACGCGCGCACCGCGTGGCCGTTCGCCGTCGCGGGCTGGAAGCGCCAGTGCGCCAGCACCTGTTCGCGCGCGCTGCGGTCGAGCAGGGCGTAGCCGCTGCCATGTTCGACCTCGACCTGCACCGGCGTGCCGTTCTCGTCCACCAGCACGCGCAGCAGCACCGTGCCCTGCATGTGCCGGCGCAGCGCCTGCGACGGGAACTGCAACGGCGCCGTGCGATAGGCCAGGGTGGCCTCGACCGGCGCCGGCGCGGCGGTGTCGAGCGTCGCGCCGGGCGGCGCTTCCGGCGGCATCGCCTGCGTGCCGTCCACGCTGGGCACGGCCGGCGGCGGCACCACGCTGGGCTGCGGCGGCACGCGCACCGGCGCCACCGTCGGATGCGGCAGCGGCTTCAGTTCGATCGGCGGAGGCGGCGGTACTTTGGGCGGCGGTTCGATCAGCGTCACCTGCGGCACCGCAACCAGCTTGTGCGCCAGCGCCAGTGCCTGCGGTGCGAGCGGGCGGGTGAGGATCAGCAGGGCGGCAAGGTTGAGCGCAATGGCCGCGCTGAGCGCGGCGACGCGCGTGGCCTCGGGGTGGGGACGAGCAGCAACAGCCAGGCTAGCGGACGACATGGGCGACCTCCTGACGGCTTTGCGGTTTTCGGGTTGTGGCGCCGGCGATGCTGCACGCGGTGCAGAGGGGAATGTCGCAAGCGCGACCCGAGCGTATGCCTGCGCCGGTGCCTGCGCAAGTGGACGTCCAAACCAAAAAAAGCCCCGCGGGGAGGCGGGGTGGAATGCGGATGACGAGGGATGGGGGGTGCATCCGCCTGCGCAGCATGGGCATACCGGCATGGAGGCGGCGTACAGGCCGGGTGAAGGCCGGATTCACGCGACAGCGGGCGCGTATCAAACGGCTGTGCGCCCTTGCCGCAGTAGGCAAGCGCGGGTGCTGCCGCTATGGTACGGAATCGGTGCCCCGTCCCCTGGAGTCGTCATGACCACCGCCATCGCCGCCTTGCCGCGCTATCGCCGCGGGGACGAGCTCGCCAGCAGCCTGCTGCACGGCCTGGGCATCGCGTTGAGCATCGGCGGCCTCGCTACCTTGGTGGCGTTCGCCGCCCTGCGCGGCGACGCGCGCGCGGTGGTCGCCAGCGCGGTGTACGGCGTCACCCTGATCCTGCTGTACACCGCCTCCACGCTGTATCACTCGGTTTCCGCGCCCGCGGCCAAGCCGCTGCTGCGCACGCTGGACCACATCGCGATCTACCTGCTGATCGCCGGCACCTACACCCCGTTCACCCTGCTTGCGCTGCAGGGCGCGTGGGGCTGGAGCCTGTTCGCCGCGGTGTGGGCGCTCGCGCTGATCGGCAGCGTGCTGGAGCTGGGCTGGTTCCGCCGCTGGCGCAAGCTCGCCGTGCTGCTCTACGTGGGCATGGGCTGGATCGGCATGCTCGCGTTCAAGCCGCTCGCCGCGCACCTGCAGGCCGGCGGCATGGCGCTGCTGATCGGCGGCGGCGTGGCTTACACGCTGGGCGTGCCGTTCTACCTCTGGCGCAAGCTGCCCTACCAGCACACGCTGTGGCACGCCTTCGTGCTCGCCGGCAGCGTGTTGCACTACTTCGCGGTACTGCTGTATGTGTTGCCGGCAGCGTGAGGCAGGCGTGTCAGATGGTCACCGCGCAAACCCCGCCTCGCGTTGTGCGCGGATAGCCAGCACGAACACGGTATCGAGCTGCTCCACGTAGCGGTACAGCGCCACATAACCATGCGAGCCCCGGCCGATCACCAGCTCGCGCTTGTCGTTGCGGGCCGGGCGCCCGATCAGTGGATTGGTGGCGAGTACGTCGATCGCCTCGATGATTTCGCGCAAGCGGGAGGTGGCCTGTGCGACTTCGTGCGCCAGCAGGTGATCGAGAATGCGTTCGAAATCCTCGCCGACCTCGCGCGCCAGTTCGATGCGGGTCACCGCCGCTTCGCCAGCTTGCGCGGCGAGGGGCGACGCGTTGCCTTGCCGGCGATCCGCGCCTCCAGATAGCCGCGCATCTCCTCCCAGGGGATGGACTTGCCGGATTCGACGATGCGTGCGTAACGCTGCTCCGCCACGGCGTCGAAATCGGCGCGGCGCTCGGCCAGCTCCGCTTTTTCGGCGATGGCATCGAGGATGAAGCCGTGTGGCGTCGTGCCCGCCTGCTTCGCGGCCGCGGCCACGCGTGTCTTCAATGCGTCGGGCAGGCGGATGGTGGTGGTGCTCATGGCGGGCTCCCGCGCGTGTTCATGGGGCGACTGTAGCACGGGTGTGCTACGGCCTCAGGGCGTTCGAAGCCCTCTGGAACTCAGCCGAACAGCATCGCCACCCCGAACAAGCCCACCATCACCAGCGAGATCACCAGCTTCAGCAGCGCGCCGAACAGCAGGCCGAGCCAGGTGGCGACGCCGACGTGGGTCGAGCGCAGCACGCTGGTGCCGGAAGACAGTTCGCCGAGCAGCGCGCCGGCGAACGGGCCGATCAGGATGCCGGGGATCCCGAAGAACATGCCGACGAGGGTGCCGAGCGAGGCGCCCCACAGCGCGCGCTTGCTGGCGCCCACGCGCTTGGCGCCCAACGTGCCGGCCACGAAATCCACGAGCACGCCCAGCGCGCCGAGCGCGCCGATCAGCAGCAGCCACCACAGGCCGAGGTGGCGGTAGTTGTCCACCGCCGCGACCAGCCAGATGCCGCCGAACACCATCGGAATGCCGGGCAGCGAGGGCAGGATCGCGCCGACCAGGCCGCCCGCGATCAGCAGCGCGCCCAGGGTGTAGAACACGATGTCGAACCACATGGCTCTGGCCTCAGCCGCGAAGACGTTGGGTCAAGCCGCGCAGGAAATGCCGCAGCAGCTGGTCGCCGCAGGGGCGGTAGTTCGGGTGTTCGGGTTTGCGGAACAGCGCGGTGAGTTCCGATTTCGACAGCGGGAAGCCCGCGCTGGCGAGGATCGCGTGCAGGTCGTCGTCGCGCAGCTCGAAGGCCACGCGCAGTTTCTTCAGCACCAGGTTGTTGGTGACGCGCTTTGCCACCGGCAAAGGCGGGCGGCTGTCGTCGCGCCCGCGCAGGTGCACCACCAGGCCGTCGAGGAAATGCGCCATCACCTTGTCGGGGCAGTCGCGGTAGCCGGGCGCGTCGTCTTTCTCCAGGTAGGCATCGAAGTCGGCTTGCGGCACGTCCAGCCCGGCCAGCGCGGTGATCGCCACGAGCTTTGCGTCGGGCAGGTCGAGCATGTAGCGGACGCTGCGCAGGATGTCGTTGTTGATCATGAGGGGGATTGTATCGGGCGCTTGTGGGCGCCGTTTGCGCGGTGGGATGTGGGCGCGTTGCTCGCGATAACCGTTCGATTCTGCACCTTGGCTCGCCTGCGGCGGGCTTTCGTGCGCCTGCCGGCGCCCGAGTTCCTTTCTCTTTGCGTGCCCAAAGAGAAAGGAACCAAAGAGAAACGGCACCCCGATGGCGCGCCCTCCGGGCATCCTGCCCTGCGGGTGCGCGGGCGGGTTCCGGGGTTTTTCGACGGGACTCCTGTCCCGGCGAAAAACTGGCCCGCATCCATGCGGGCCATCCTGCGGACTTTCCTCCACCCGCCCGCCGCGCCATAGGGGCCCCGGGTAGAGCAGCGCGCTCCTGCGCGCAGAAGCAACAGCAAGATCAAGAGCACCCCACCCCAGCCCTCCCCTGCACGCAGGGGAGGGAGCGATGGCCGGCAAGCTTGCGGAGCTTTGCTGTTGCTCTTGCCTCTGGCGCGCACGATGCGCCTGCTTTTCCCGGGGCCCCTCGGCGGCGGTGAGCCGGGGGCGAAAAGGCCGCGCAGCGGGCGAGGCCATGGATGGACTCGCCTTTTCGACCGGGCAGGAAGCCCGGCCGAAAAGCCCGGCCACGGCTCACGGACTTGCCGGGCAGGACGCCCGGCAAGCGCTGCCGCGGGGTGTCGTTTTCTCTTGGCTACTTCTCTTTTGGACAAGCAAAAGAGAAGTAGCTCGGGCCGCGGCAGCGGCTCGAAACCGCTTTGTTCCTCGCGGCAGGCGCTCGAAATCGCTTTGTCGCTTGCTAAAAGAAGTGTGCGCTTGCGCAAAACAATCGGGGCGCCATGTGGCGCCCCGTCGTTCAAGCAGACTGCGAAACTCAGTTCGGCAACGCCAAATCATCCAGCAGCGCCTTGAGGAAGCGCGCCGCCTCTCCCCCCGTGGCCGCACGGTGGTCGAAGGTCAGCGAGATCGGCATGCGGCGGTGCACTTCGATGCCGCCCATTACCGCCACCACGTCGTGGCTGAGCTTGCCGGCGCCGACGATGGCCACGCACGGCGGAACCACCACCGGCGTGGCGTAGCGGCCGGCGAACATGCCGAAGTTGCTGAGGCTGATGGTGTAGCCGGAGAGTTCGGAGGAGGGGATGGTGCGATCCTCCACCGCGCTGCGCAGGCGCTTGATCGCGGCGCGGATGCCGGCGCCGTCGAGCACGTCGGCGTTGCGCAGGGCGGGCACGAACAGGCCGTCGTCGGTGTCCACGGCGATGCCGATGTCCACGTGCGGGTGCAGGGTGCGGCTGAGGTTCTTGCCGTCGAACCAGGCGTTCAGCGCCGGCACCGCCTTGCAGGCGGCGACGATGGCGCGGATCAGGCGCGCGGTGATGTCCTGCTTGCCGATCCAGGCGTGCAGGTCGGCGTCGTCGACGAGGGTGGTGGGCACCACGTTGGCGTGGGCTTCGGCCATCACGCGCGCCATGTTGCGGCGCACGCCCTTGAGCTGCTCGGGCTGGCCGCTGGCGTGCACGCTGGGCGGCGCGGTGCGCACGGCCTTGCCGGCCTGCGAGACGGCGGTGCGCGAGGGCGCGGGGCCGGGCTCGGGCAGTTCCGGCGCGAGGTGGCGGCCGGCGGCAGCCGGCACCGCGCGCGCCGGTGCGGCGCCGAGCGGAGCCGATCCGTTCGCGGCGGCGTCCTTCACGTCCTGCATGGTGACCACGCCGCCGGCGCCGGAGGGACGCACGCGGGTGAGGTCGACCTTGAGCTTCTTCGCCAGCGCGCGCACCGCGGGCACGGCCTTGACGCCGCCGGCGCTGCTGACCTGCTCCACGTGCACGGCGTTGCTGCTGACCATCGCGCCGACCACGGTGCCTTCGTCCTCGCGGTCGGCGGTGGCGGCAGGTGCCGGCGCCGCGGCGGGCGCGGGCGCGGCGGCCTTCTTCGGACCGTGGTGGTGGCCGGTGGCCTCGGCTTCGGCGCGCTGCTTGGCGTTCGGGTCGGGCTCGAACTCGGCCAGCGCGGCGCCGGTCTCGATCACGTCGCCGGCGGCGCCGTGCAGCTTCACCACCTTGCCGGTGTAGGGCGAGGGCACCTCGACCACGGCCTTGGCGGTTTCCATCGACACCAGCGGGGCGTCGAGCTTGATGGTGTCGCCTTCCTTCACGTGCCACTCGACGATGGTGGCGTCGGGCAGGCCTTCGCCGAGGTCGGGCAGGTGGAATGTCTTGATGTCGGCCATGATGTTGTCCGTGCTGCGGGATATGGAATGCGGGACTCGGGACTCGGGTCAGGATGCGGCCAGCGTGCGCTCGGCGGCCTCGACGATGCGCTCCACGCTGGGCAGGTACTTCATCTCCAGGCGGAACAGCGGGATGTGGGTGTCGGGGCCGGTGACGCGCTCGACCGGGGCGACGAGGTCGTACAGGCATTCCTCGGCCACGCGGGCGGCGATCTCGGCGCCGAAGCCGGCGGTCTTCGGCGCCTCGTGCACGATCACGCAGCGGCCGGTCTTGCGCACCGATTCGGCGATGGTGTCGAAGTCCAGCGGGGTGAGCGTGGCGACGTCGATCACCTCGGCGCTGATGCCGCGCTCGGCCAACGCGTCGGCGGCTTCCAGCGTCTCCTTCACCTGCGCGCCCCAAGTCACCAGGGTGACGTCGCTGCCGTCGCGCAGCACGAAGCACACGTCCAGCGGCAGCGCCTCGCCATCGTCGGGCACTTCTTCCTTGTACTGGCGGTAGATGCGCTTGGGTTCGAGGAAGATCACCGGATCGGGATCGCGGATCGCGGCGAGCAGCAGGCCGTAGGCGCGCGCCGGCGAGGAGGGCAGCACCACGCGCAGGCCGGGGATGTTGGTGAACAGGTGCTCGTTCGCTTCGGAGTGGTGCTCGGGCGCGCGGATGCCGCCGCCCCACGGCGCGCGCCACACGGCCGGCACGGTGAGGCGGCCGCGGGTGCGGTTGCGCATGCGCGCGGCGTGGCAGGCGATGTGCTCCATCATCGGGTAGATGAAGCCTTCGAACTGCGCTTCGGCCACCGGCTTCATGCCCTGCACGGCCAGGCCCACGGTGACGCCGGCGATGGTCATTTCGTCCAGCGGCGTGTCGATCACCCGCCATTCGCCGAACTTTTCCTGCAGGCCCTGGGTGGCGCGGAACACGCCGCCGTTGACGCCCACGTCCTCGCCCAGCACCACGACGCTGTCGTCGTGCTTCATTTCGTAGGCGAGCGCCTGGGTGACGGCTTCGATGAGTGTGATCTGTGCCATGACTTAGTGAGCCTTGTTTTCGTTCGCGAGGAAGGCGTTGCGCTGCTTTTCGAGATCGGCGGGCAGTTCGGCGAAGGTGTAGTCGAACATCGCCGTCACCGGCTGGGTCTTGGTTTCGAGGTAGGCGTTCACCTCGTTGTCCATCCAGTCGTCGCACTCGGCCTTCCAGGCTTCCTCCCTGGCCTCGTCCCACACGCCCTTGGTCACCAGCCAGTTGCGCAGGCGCTTCAGCGGTTCCTTGTCCCAGCCTTCCTTCACCTCGGCCTCGCCGCGGTAGCGGCGCGCGTCGTCGGCGGTGGTGTGGTCGCCGAGGCGATAGGTCACCGCCTCGATCACGCTGCCGCCCTGGCCGTTGCGCGCGCGCTCCAGCGCGTCCTCCATCGCCTTGCGCACGGCGATGATGTCGTTGCCGTCCACCTGGATGCAGTACAGGCCCGCGGCGATGCCCTTCTGCGCCAGCGTCTTGGCGCCGGACTGGATCTTGCGCGGCACCGAGATCGCCCACTGGTTGTTGACGATCACCGCCACCAGCGGCAAGTCGCGCGCGCCGGCGATGTTGATGGCGCCGTAGAAGTCGCCCTTGGACGAACCGCCGTCGCCGATCGTGCACACCGCCACGCGCTTCTCGCCGCGGATCTTGAACGCCATCGCGCTGCCGGCCGCGTGCAGGCACTGGGTGGCGATCGGCACGCTCCAGGCGAAGTCGTGGCGCGCGGGCTCGTTCTGGTAGTCGTTGCCGCGCTCGTCGCCGCCCCAGTACATGTAGACCTCGCGCGGCTGCACGCCGCGGTACAGCTGGGCGCCGTATTCGCGGTAGCTCACCGCCAGCACGTCTTCCGGCTTCATCGCGCTGCCGATGCCCACGTGGGCGGCCTCGTGGCCGAGGCAGGAGGCGTAGGTGCCCAGCTTGCCGGTGCGCTGCAGCGCGATCGACTTGGCGTCGAACACGCGGGTGGACAGCATCAGCTTGTACAGCTCGACCATGTGGTCGAGATCCTGCGCGAACGCAGGCAGGTCATCGCGCACCTGCTTGCCCTCGGCATCGAGGTATTGCAGGTATTCGATTTCGAATTTGGCGGCAGTGGTCACGACTCGCTCCCGTTGGGCAATGGGGATGTGGGGGCGGCGGCCCATCCAGTGGGGCCTGGCGCACGCTTCTCTCGGCCGCGCGGTGCCCTTGCAAGGGCAAAACGGTCCGAAAAATCCGGCAATTGATAGCAGGCGCGCGGGTTGAGCCGCAAGGCACGCCGCAGCATGCGGGGCAGTACGGGCGGCGCAGGAAGCTTCCGCTTGATCCAGGTCGCGGCGGCGCGAAGCGCAGCGGTTACCATGCATCTTTTGGGCGGCGGCGGATCACCATGACGGACAACAAGCGCGACCTGGAAGCGGGCATCGAACGCGATCTCTCCGGGCGCATGACCTACGGCAGCTACCTGCACCTGGAGACGCTGCTCTCCGCGCAGCGGCCGGTGTCCGATCCGCCCTACCACGACGAGATGCTGTTCATCGTGCAGCACCACGTGGCCGAGTTGTGGCTGAAGCTGATGATCCACGAGCTGCGCGCGGCGCTGGCCTACCTGCGCGACGACCGTGCCGACCCGGCGCTCAAGGTGCTGGCGCGGGTGAAGCAGATCCAGCGCCAGCTGTTCGAGCAGTGGGCGGTGCTGGAGACGATGACGCCGCACGAATACCTCGCGTTCCGCGATGCGCTGGGGCCGTCGTCCGGCTTCCAGAGCGCGCAGTACCGCACGGTGGAGTTCCTGCTCGGCAACAAGAACGCCGACATGCTCGCGGTGTTCGCGCACGACCCGGCGATCCAGGCCGGCCTGCGCGACACGCTGGATGCACCGGGCATCTACGACGAGGCGCTGCGCTGGCTCGCGCGCCGCGGCCACGCGGTGCCGGCGGACGTGCTGCAGCGCGACGTCAGCCAGCCGTGGCGCCGCCGCGAGGAGCTGCTGCCGCTGTTCCGCCGCATCTACGAAGCGCCGGAGCAGTTCTGGGCCGAGTACCACCTGTGCGAGACGCTGGTGGACATCGAGGAGAACTTCCAGCTCTGGCGCTTCCGCCACATGAAGGCGGTGGAACGCATCATCGGCTTCCGCCGCGGCACCGGCGGCTCCTCCGGCGTGGGCTTCCTCAAGCAGGCGCTCGACCTCACCTTCTTCCCCGAGCTGATCGAGGTGCGCACGGTGCTGGGGACCTGATCTTCGCGCACCAGTGCCGGTTCGCATCCAGGTGTCCGTAGGAGCGCACCCTGTGCGCGAATGCTTTGTTGCCGATCGGAGCAGAGCATTCGCGCACAGGGTGCGCTCCTACCGTATCCGCCGATCGATGGTTGTGCCGGTCCGGCGAGTGCGCGGACGGGCTCGCGTCCGCGCTACCATGCGGCGCCAACCTGTCGCCCGGGGAACCAGATGAATCCATCCGCCACAGCCGGCGCCACGCCGGACTATCCGCAGCTGTTCGGCCATCCGCGGCCGCTGTGGATGCTGTTCATGACCGAGTTCTGGGAGCGCTTCGCGTTCTACAGCGTGAGCTGGGCGGTGGCACTCTATGTGGTGGCGCAGTTCTATCACGGCGACCCGGCGGGGCAAGGCTGGGCCGGGGCGATTTTCGGCACCTACACGGCGCTGATCTTCGGCACCGGCATCTTCGGCGGCTACGTGGCCGACAAGCTGATCGGCTACCAGCGCGCGATCCTGATCGGCGCGCTGGTGATGGCGGCGGGCCTGTTCACTCTGATCGTGGCCAGCAAGACGGTGTTCCTGCTGGGCTTGTCGATGGTCATCGTGGGCGACGGCCTGTTCAAGCCGAACATCTCCTCGATGGTGGGCCAGCTCTACGGCCGCGACGATCCGCGCCGCGACCGCGGCTTCACCCTGTTCTACATGGGCATCAACGCGGGCGCCTTCGTCGCGCCGCTGCTGACCGGCTGGCTGGCGGCGACCTTCACCGATACGCCGCTGCAGCAGAACTACAAGCTGGTGTTCATCGCCGCCGGCGTGGGCATGGTGTTGAGCTTCCTGTGGTTCTGGTTCGGCCGGCGCCAGTTGAAGGGCGTGGGCCGGCCGCTGCCCGGCATGGAAGGGCGCGGGCGTTCGGTGCTGGTGCTGGTGGGCGCGCTGGTGGCGGTGCCGCTGGTGTACCTGCTGCTGTCGCGCGTCGGCACCATCGGCCTGCAGTGGCTGATCGGCCTGCTGGCGGTGGGCGTGTCGGCGCTGCTGATCAACGAGGCGATGCGCCACGACCGCATCCAGCTGGATCGCGTGTGGGCGATGCTGATCATCTTCGGTTTCAACGTGCTGTTCTGGATGTTCTATTACCAGCTCGGCAGCTCGTTCAATTTCCTGGCCGAGAATCTGGTCGACCGCAAGATGTTCGACTGGGTGTTCCCGGTGAGCTGGTTCCAGTCGGTCAGCCCGTTCACCATCATCGTGCTGGCGCCGGTGGTCAGCCTGGCCTGGGGTTGGCTGGGCAAGCGGCGGATGGAGCCTTCCATCCCGCGCAAGTTCGGCTTCGGCCTGATCTTCAACGGCCTGGGCTTCCTGGTGCTGATGTACGCGCTGCGCCACCTGATCGACCCGCAAGGCCTGATCCCGTTCTGGCCGCTGGCCGCCTGCTACGCGCTGCAGACCGTGGGCGAGCTGTGCCTGTCGCCGATCGGCCTGTCGATGGTGACCAAGCTGGCCCCGCCGCGCCTGGTGGGCCTGGCGATGGGCGGCTGGTTCCTGTCCACCGCGGCCGGCGGCAATCTGTCCGGCCTGCTGGCCAGCTACATCGCCGGCGAGCACGGCATGACCGCCGCCTCGGCATTGTCCGGCTTCACCTTCGGCTTCTGGCTGCTGGTGATCTCCGGCGCCGTGCTGCTGTTGATCGCGCCGCTGATCAACCGGCTGATGCATGGGGTGAAGTGACGGGCCATGGATGGCCCGTCGTCAGGCGCGCGGACGCGCGCATGACGGAGCCTTGACCGGGCTGCGCCCGGGCAAGGCGAGTCCCGGGCAGGGCAGGCGCCCTGTCCCGGGACATCAATAACGGCTCTGGCTCAGTGCTTGACTCTGGCTCAGCGCTTGAAGTCTTCCGGCGGCATCAGCTTGTCCAATATCCGCCGCAACCAAACCTGCTCGTCGGGTTCGAGCCGCGCCAGCAACTCCCGCTCGCGCCGCCGCGCCATCGGCGCCACCTCGTCGTGGATCGCCCAGCCTTCGGCGGTGAGGCCCAGCACCGAGCGGCGCTTGTCGTTTTCGTGGATCTCGCGGCGCACGCGGCCGGCGTCGACCAGGCGCGACAGCGCGCGGCTCACCGCCACCTTGTCCATCGCGGTGCGTTCGGCCACTTCGCGCGCGGAGAGGCCGTCGAAGCGCGCCAGCACCGCCATCACCCGCCATTCGGTGACGCCCAGGTCGTGGCGCTCCTGGTAGTCGTCCGCGATCGCCTGGCTCACCGTGTTCGACACGATGGAGAGCTGGTAAGGCACGAAGCGCTCCAGTTCCAGCGGGGCGTGGTCGGGATGGCGGGCGGCGGTCATGCTGCAAGACTCCTTGCAAGTCGTTACATATGAAACTATAAAGATCGACTGGTGCGACCGCCCATGCCCGCGGGATCGCACGGGCGGCCGTCCGCTGCCGCGAAGGCGGCATCAGCCACCCACAGCATTCCGTATCGTAGCCCGTCGGAGAGAGCCCATGAACGCCCAACCCAACCTCGGCATGCAGGTCACCACGTTCGAGAACCCGATGGGGATCGCCGGCTTCGAGTTCGTCGAGTTCGCCGCCCCGGCCGGGCGCGCCGGCGAGTTGCACACCCTGTTCCAGCAGATGGGCTTCACCGCGGTGCTGAAGCACAAGCGCCGCGCGATCACGGTGTACCGCCAGAACGGCGTGAACTTCCTCGTCAACGAGGAGCCGGATTCGTTCGCCGCCGACTTCGCCGCCCAGCACGGCCCCTGCGCCTGCGGCTTCGCGATCCGCTTCAAGAAGCCGGTGGCCGAGGTGGAGAAGACGGTGCTGGCCCACGGCGGCGAGGCGGTGACGCACAAGGCCGCCAGCCGAGCGCTCGACGTGCCGGCGGTGAAGGGCATCGGCGACTGCATGCTGTACCTGGTGCCGTACGAGGGCGACGCCTACGCCGCCGATTACGCGCCGATCCCCGGCGCCGAGCAGAACCCCAAGGGTTTCGGCCTCACCTTCATCGACCACCTCACGCACAACCTGCACTTCGGCAACATGCAGAAGTGGTCGGACTACTACGAGAAGCTGTTCAACTTCCGCGAGATCCGCTACTTCGACATCAAGGGCGCCAAGACCGGCCTGGTGTCCAAGGCGATGACCGCGCCGGACGGCATCGTGCGCATCCCGCTGAACGAGTCCAGCGACCCGAAGAGCCAGATCAACGAATACCTCGACGCCTACCACGGCGAGGGCATCCAGCACATCGCCTGCTTCACCGACGACATCTACGCCACGGTGGAGGCGATGCGCGCGGCCGGCGTGGAGTTCCTCGACACGCCCGACACCTATTTCGACGTGGTCGACCTGCGCATCCCGGACAACGGCGAGGACGTGCCGCGCCTGCGCAAGAACAAGATCCTGATCGACGCCGACCCGGAAACGAAGAAGCGCCTGCTACTGCAGATCTTCACCCAGAACTGCATCGGCCCGATCTTCTTCGAGATCATCCAGCGCAAGGGCAACGAAGGCTTCGGCGAAGGCAACTTCCAAGCGCTGTTCGAAAGCATCGAGCGCGACCAGATCAAGCGCGGGTTCCTGTGATTGAAGCCCCTCCCCCGGCGGGGAGGGGTTGGGGAGAGGGTACGGACTTGCCACAGCGCATCAATCCACCTCTGCCTACACGTACACGCGAGCAAGCACGCGCATTGCGTCAAGCGGGCACGGATGCGGAACAAAAGCCCTGGTACCACCTCCGCGCCGGTCGCCTGAACGGCCTGAAATTCCGCCGCCAGCACCCGGTTCCGCCGTACATCGTGGATTTCTTTTGCGAAGCGAAGAAGCTGATCGTGGAGCTGGACGGATCGCAGCATGACGAAGCGGTTGATCGTGCGCGAACGAAGTTCCTCGAATCCTGTGGCTTGAAGGTCTTGCGTTACTGGGACAACGACGTCCTGCAACAGACGGAAGCGGCGCTGGAGGCGATCCTCGGCGCCGCGGAAAACCGAACCCTCACCCCAACCCCTCTCCCGGCGGGAGAGGGGCTTTGAAAGCGGAAGGCATCCACATGTCCGACAGCACCCACTACCAATCCGGCTTCGGCAACGAATTCGCCAGCGAGGCGATCGCGGGCGCGTTGCCCGTGGGGCAGAACTCGCCGCAGCAGGCGCCGCTGGGGCTGTATGCGGAGCAGCTTTCGGGCACCGCGTTCACCGCGCCGCGGCATCTGAACCGGCGCAGCTGGCTGTACCGCATCCGCCCGGCGGCGGTGCACCAGCCGTTCGCGGCGCTGGCGCATGCCGGGTTCCACAACCGCTTCGACGAGGCGCCGGCCACGCCGAACCAGTTGCGCTGGAATCCCCGGCCGATGCCCGCGGCGGCCACCGATTTCCTCGACAGCCTCGTCACCGTCGCCGGCAACGGCGGCGCGGCGGAGCAGGGCGGCATCGGCATCCACCTGTACGCGGCGAACCGCTCGATGCGGGGGCGCTTCTTCTACGACGCCGATGGCGAGCTGCTGATCGTGCCGCAGCAGGGCCGGCTGCGCCTCGCCACCGAACTCGGCGTGCTGGAGGTCGAGCCGCAGGAGATCGCGGTGATCCCGCGCGGCGTGCGCTTCCGCGTGGAGTTGCCCGACGGCGAGGCGCGCGGCTACGTGTGCGAGAACTTCGGCGCGCAGCTGCGCCTGCCGGAGCTGGGGCCGATCGGCTCCAACGGCCTCGCCAACGCGCGCGACTTCCTCGCGCCGGTGGCGGCGTACGAGGACGTGGAAGGCGATTTCGAGCTGGTGGCGAAGTTCCAGGGCACGCTGTGGACGGCGCGCATCGGCCACTCGCCGCTGGACGTGGTGGCCTGGCACGGCAACTACGTGCCGTACAAGTACGACCTGCGCCGCTTCAACACCATCGGCTCGATCAGCTACGACCACCCCGACCCGTGCATCTTCACCGTGCTCACCTCGGCCAGCGACACGCCCGGCACCGCGAACATGGACTTCGCGATCTTCCCGCCGCGCTGGCTGGTGGCGCAGCACACCTTCCGCCCGCCGTGGTTCCACCGCAACGTCGCCAGCGAGTTCATGGGCCTGATCACCGGCGTGTACGACGCCAAGGCCGAGGGCTTCCTGCCGGGCGGCGCCAGCCTGCACAATTGCATGAGCGGGCACGGCCCGGACGCGGCCACGTTCGAGAAGGCGTCGCACGCGGACCTGTCCAGGCCCGACGTGATCGACGGCACCATGGCCTTCATGTTCGAGACGCGCAAGGTGATCCGCCCCACCGCGCAGGCGCTGGCCTCGCCGCAGCTGCAGCAGGACTATTACGAATGCTGGCAGGGCATCCGCAAGCACTTCACCCCGCCGCAGATCTGATGTGTCGCGGCTGAAGCCGCGAACCGGATCGAGCGCGCCACAGAATCCATCGGAGCACACGCAATGAAGCTTGGCAGTTTGAAAGAGGGCGGCCGCGACGGCACGCTGGTCGTGGTCAGCCGCGACCTGCAGCGCGCGGTGAAGGCCACCGGCATCGCGCCCACCCTGCAGGCCGCGCTGGACGACTGGTCGAACGCCGCGCCGCGGCTCAACGCGCTGTCCGATGCGCTGAACGCCGGCGCTGTTGAAGGTGCCTTTGCGCTGGACGTGGACAAGCTCGCCGCGCCGCTGCCGCGCGCCTACGAGTTCGTCGACGGCTCCGCCTACCTGCCGCATGTGGAGCGCGTGCGCAAGGCGCGCGGCGCCGAAGTACCGGCCTCGTTCTACACCGACCCCTTGATGTACCAGGCCACCAGCGCCGGCTTCCTCGGCCCGCGTGACGCGGTGGTGGTGCCCAGCGAGGACTACGGCATCGATCTCGAAGCCGAGGTGGTGGTGGTCACCGACGACGTGCCGATGGCGGTGACGCCGGCCGCGGCGGCCGCGCATATCCAGCTGGTGGGCCTTATCAACGACGTGAGCCTGCGCGGGCTGATCCCCGGCGAGCTGGCCAAGGGCTTCGGTTTCCTGCAGAGCAAGCCGCGCTCCGCGCTGTCGCCGGTGCTGGTGACGCCGGATGAACTCGGCGACGCCTGGCAGGGCGAGAAGCTGCACCTGCCGATGCGTACCTGGTTGAACGGCACATGGTTCGGCGAGGCCGAGTGTGGCGTGGACATGCAGTTCAGCTTCGCCGAGCTGGTGGCGCACGCGGCCAAGACCCGCCCGCTCACCGCCGGCACCATCGTCGGCTCGGGCACCATCGCGAACGAGGACACCAGCCTCGGTGCGTCCTGCCTTGCCGAGCAGCGCACGGTGGAAACGCTGCGCGACGGCAAGCCCACGACGCCGTTCCTGAAGTACGGCGACACGCTGCGCATCGAGGTCACCGACCAGGCGGGCGCCTCGATCTTCGGCGCCATCGAACAGCGCATCGCACCGCTCGCACGCTGATCCGGTTCGGGGAATGCAGCGAAAGCCGCCGCTAGGCGGCTTTCGCGTTTCCGATCGCTGCCCAGCCCTGGCGTGCGTGGTAGGGGCGCACCCTGTGCGCGAAATCCCGACCCGGCACCCATCGTAGGTCGGGCTTCAGCCCGACACGCCCGAACGGCAAGGCCCGACCCGTCGGGATGAATCCCGACCCACGGAGTGGTGGCGGTAGGGGGGGGCTCTGTGCGCGACGGCCCGCTGCGTTCGGCGCGTACCTCAACCGCCGGGATTGGAGCCGCGGCGGCGCCACAGCCGCGCGCGCAACGGCAAGGCCAGCGCCAGCACGCCGGCGTAGGCGCCGTAGCCGCACAGCGCGGGCAGCACCTGTTGCCAGATCGCGCCGCTGGCGCGACGGCCGGCCTCGTCGAGTGCGGGCAGTTGCACCGCGTCGTAGCCGAGCAGGCCGGCATAGCTTGCGGCGCCGAAGGCCAACAGCAACGCCAGCGCGTCGAACAGCCGCCGCGCCGGCGTGCGCGGCAGCGACTTCGGATAGCTCGCGTAGGCCCAGCCGAGGATCAGCAGCCAGGGCGCGAGCAGCAGCAGGGCGAGAAAGCGCATGGCGCGCGTCGCCTCAGTCCTGCGCGGCCAGCTGCGCCAGCGCCTCGCGTACGCGGCCGAGCATGGCGTCGCCGGCCTGCGGCGTGCGGGCGACCGCGGCGCCATCCAGCTCCAGCACCAGCGCGTCGCCGTCCTCGCGCAGCGGGGCGTCGCCACCCAGTGTGCGCAGGCGCTGCTGCAGCGCACCGGCGGCCTTGGGATCGGCGAACGGCATCGACAGCAGCAGCTCCTCGCCGTTGGCGGCGAACAGGCGGAAGCGGAAGCCGGCGGCGCCGTCGCGGAAGCTGGCGAAGCGCGGCGCCTTGCCGGCCTTGGCTGCCGCCGGTTTGGCCGTCTGGACGGCCGCGGCCTGGCCCATCGCGCGCAGGCCGATCGCGTTGCGGATCGCGGCGAGCTTGGGCGTGGCGATGGCGCGCGCCTTCGCGGCGCCTTCGCGCAGGATCGCCTCGATCTCGGCGGGCTTGGCGATCAGCGCGTCGTAGCGCTCGCGCAGCGGCGCCACGTGCGCCTCGATCAGCTCGAACAGCTGCTGCTTGGCCTCGCCCCAGCCCAGGCCATCGACCAGCGCCGCGCGGAACGCCGCGCCCTGCGCCTCGTCGGCGAAGGCGCGGTAGAGCGTGTACAGCGCGGAGCTGTCCGGATCTTTCGGCTCGCCCGGCGCGCGCGAGTCGGTGACGATGCGCATGATCGCTTCGCGCAGCGCCTTCGCGCCGCCGGCGAACAGCGGGATGGTGTTGTCGTAGCTCTTCGACATCTTGCGGCCGTCCAGGCCCGGCAGCGTGGCCACCTGTTCCTCGATCTGCACCTCGGGCAGCACGAAGAAGTCGCGGCCGTAGATGTGGTTGAAGCGCTGCGCGATGTCGCGCGCCATCTCCAGGTGCTGGATCTGGTCGCGGCCCACCGGCACCTTGTGTGCGTCGAACGCGAGGATGTCGGCGGCCATCAGCACCGGGTACATGTACAGGCCCGCGGTGACGCCGGCGTCCGCGTCCTCGCCCGCCTCGAGGTTCTTGTCCACCGCCGCCTTGTACGCATGCGCGCGGTTGAGCAGGCCCTTGGCGGTGACGCAGGTGAGGAACCAGGAGAGCTCGGGAATCTCGGGGATGTCCGACTGCCGGTAGAAGGTGACGCGCGTGGGATCGAGCCCCGCGGCCAGCCAGGTCGCCGCGATCTCCAGCCGCGAGCGCTCGATGCGCGCGGCGTCGTCGCTCTTGATCAGCGCGTGGTAGTCGGCGAGGAAAAAGAACGCGTCGACGTCCGCGCGCCGGCTGGCGGCGATCGCGGGGCGGATCGCGCCCGCGTAGTTGCCCAGGTGCGGGGTGCCGGTGGTGGTGATGCCGGTGAGGACTCGGGTCTGCATGGTTCGTTGCTTGTGGTGGCGCGCGTCAGCGCAGCAGGGTGGACTTGCCGAACAGCGATTCCACCAGGTCCACCGCGAGCTTGGCGGTGGCGTTCTTGCGGTCGAAGGCGGGGTTGAGTTCCACGATGTCGAGCGAGCCGAGGCGGCCGCTGTCGGCGATCATCTCCATGCACAGCTGCGCCTCGCGGTAGTTCGGGCCGCCGCGCACCGTGGTGCCCACGCCCGGCGCGATGCTGGGGTCGAGGAAATCCACGTCGAAGCTCACGTGCAGGTGGGTGTTCTCGTCGAGGCCGGCCAGCGCCTCCTCCATCGTGCGGCGCATGCCGTCCTCGTCGATGTGGCGCATGTCGAACACGCGCATGTGCGCCGCCTGCACCAGCCGCTTCTCGCCCTCGTCCACCGAGCGGATGCCGATCTGGCGGAACACCTCGGGCGCCACCGCCGGCGTCACGCCGCCGATGCCGGTGAGCGCGGCAGGGCCGTTGCCGGTGAGGCAGGCCACCGGCATGCCGTGGATGTTGCCCGAGGGCGTGACCTGGGCGGTGTTGAAATCGGCATGCGCATCCAGCCACAGCACGCGCAACTGCTTGCCCTGCTCGCGGCAATGCCGCGCCACCGCGCTGATCGAACCGATCGCGAGGCAGTGGTCGCCGCCCAGCATGATCGGCAGGCGTCCCGCCGCCAGTTCGGCGTGGATGGCCTCGTGCACCGCCTCGTTCCACGCCGCCACCTCGGCGAGGTGGCGATAGCCGTCCACCGGCGGCAGCCAGGGATTGTGCGGGCCGTGCAGGTTGCCGCGGTCGAGCACATCCAGCCCGCGCGCGCGCAGCTTCTCGGCGATCTGCGCCACGCGCAGCGCCTCCGGCCCCATCGAGGCGCCGCGATGCCCGGCGCCGATGTCGGTAGGCACGCCCACCAGGGCGATCGTTGGCTTGCTCATGTTGCTGTGTCCACGTCGATATCTTGCAGCCCTCAAGTGTAGCGGGTCGGCTGCAGCGTGGCCGCGGCGATGGGCGAGTGCTCTGCGGGGATGGCTTTCGCAGGCCGCCTTCCTGCGCCGGACGAGCTGCCATGGCGGCTTGTGGGCGAGTCCATTCCTAACGTTTGACGTTTAACGTGATGCGTTACATCATGCATCCCATGATCCAGTCCTTCCGCTGCGCCGACACGCGGGCCTTGTTCACCGCCGGCAAGTGTCGGCGCTTCGCGGCCATCGCCGTGGTGGCCACGCGCAAGCTGCAACAGCTGGATGCGGCGGTGACGCTGGATTTCCTGCGCTCGCCGCCGGGCAACCGGCTGGAAGCGCTGAAGGACGACCGCAAGGGCCAGCACAGCATCCGCATCAACGACCAGTGGCGCGTGTGCTTCGTGTGGACGGAAGCCGGGCCGACCCAGGTCGAGATCGTTGACTACCACTGACGGAGTACCGAAATGAAAAACGGTATGCGCCCCATTCACCCCGGTGAAATCCTGCGTGAGGATTTCCTGGTCCCGCTCGGCATGAGCGCCCACGCATTGGCCACCGCGCTGCGCGTGCCCGCGCCGCGCATCAACGACATCGTGCGCGAGCGCCGCGCCATCACGCCGGACACCGCGTTGCGCCTGGCGCGCTATTTCGGCGGCGACGCGCAGAGCTGGATGAACCTGCAGACCGCCTACGACCTGCGCACGGCGGAATTGACCGAACGCAAGACCATCGAGCGCGAAGTGATTCCGCGCGCGGCGTGACCGCGGATCGCGCGGTGCGCGCGATGACGGCGCAAGCCAGCGAGGCGAAATGCCGGCAGCAGGAATCGAACCCGCGACCTACTGATTACAAATCAGTCGGCCGAATCGACGTAAGTTCGCGAACCTGCACAAGAATCAAGCGATCTGCAAGGTTCACTATTCCGACTTTCCATGCCCTCGCAACCCGCATTCCTGCGTGCCGATGGTTGTCGAAGTGGATCGATTACCGGGTGGGTTTCACAGGATCGGGGAGGACGTGGTAGTGCCGCTGCGTGATGTGGGCGTCTGTGTGGCCCAGAAGTGCCTGGGCATGGCCGAGCGGGAGGTCTGAACCGGCCTTGCGGCGCAGATCGTGCATCTTGACGTTGGCGACGCCCGAGCGCGCCCGAATTCGCGCCCATGTCGATTCCGCGCCGTGTAGGGTGTAGGGGCCGCGCCGGCCGCGGAACAATGTTTGGTTGCCTGTGCGAGCGCCCGCGGCGGCGTCCCATACTGCGCGCAACTCGTCGCTCCACTCCACGAAGCGTGGCTTCTTCGTCTTGCCCTCCTCCCAGGCGATGCCATCGTCGCTAGCGGCTGTGAGTGGCAGCGTGATCGCGTCGCCCACGCGCATGGCGGTGAGATAGATGAACCGTATCAGCAGGTCGAAGGGTGGTCGCGCGGCCAGGATCAGGGCAGGCGCAGCGCCTCGCCGTAGTCCTTGCCAAGCGGCTTCCAAGCTTGCCGCCCGTTGACGCGCGCAAGGTAGTAATACGATCCCTTGCGCATCATGAGGTGCTGGGGTAGGTGGGTCTGGCGTTTGCGCTTGCGTCCCATCACGCGGCGTCCATGGCGTTCCAGTTCGGCAGGTCGCGTGCCCGCTCGGGCCGTTCGCGGTGTCGAACGATGGCGGATCGCTCCACCAATGGGCGACCAGCAAAGTTTTCCCGGAAGGAGATGCCCATCTTCGCGAGTCGTGCGCACTGCGTGCTTCGGCGGCTGCACTCAGTCAGTTCGGCCACTTCACTTGGGGTTAGCCAGGTGGACATTTCGCGGTGGGATTCAGCGTCTTCAAATCCAACCTTTTCGGGGCGAGTCTTGCTCATGCACCGCGAGCTCCGCTTGAGGTGACCCATCGTGAGGCAGTTCGCGAAGGTCGCCGTGCTCGAAACAGCCGATTGAAGGACCTGTATGGCGACAAAGTGATACGGTTTCGCCTTGAACAAGGTTGGTTTCGGTCCAATGCCGGGGATGTCGGAAGGTTGAAGGGTTGGTTCGAACCACGTAGTGCGCGTCGCAGATTATTTTCAGGAGCTGCCAACGGCTTCATCCCTGGCGCCGGATTGAAGGAAGCCAGCTAGCTGGGTGCGCATGATTCGTCGCGCACCGACGGGCTCGGAAGCCTCAGTCGCCGCGAACTTCCGGTGGAGTGCCTGGATTTCGACTTACGCGGGATGAGTAGCTGCGGCGCGCCGCAACGCGCCCAGAAGTCTCTCGCCGAGCGCTATGGCGATGATGCCCAGCACCCACACGGACCCTGCAGCAAGCACCGTCACAACCCCACCAGCAAAGCTCATCCCTAAAAACAGAGCGCCGTGGTAGTCGAGCCAATGGCGCGGCGATAGCTCCGGCGCAAATCCTTGAGCCGCCCATTCGATCCAACTGAACAGGCTGAGGAGGATGCAAAGGAGCGGCGAGCCGAGGATCAGGCGGAGCATGGCGGGCGATTCACGACCCGGATCAACGGGAAGACGTTTTTTCGACATGGCTGGGCCTCTACAAGCGGATAGGGAGCCCTATGCCCAAGGTGGGGCCGATGCCCGATACCTCGGCGCAGGAGCTTGTGCGCAACCGGCTGGGAGTGATGCTTGCCACCCTACTGCTTCCAGCAGCGGTGGCAGGTGGCAGGATGGAGGCTCCCGATATCGAAGTGCCTGCGTCCCCCAATGGAGGGTTTGAGCCGGTATCCTTGCAGGCGACGGGGCGTGCGACGAAGGTAGTGGCTCCAAACAATGGGTCTCAGATTTCGAACTTAAGAACGATTAGCTCTGCGGAAGCAAATGCTCCGTTCATTAGCGATGCCGCTACCGCCCAAGGCTGGTACCCACCATACGCTGAGGGGCCCGGTGTTCGGACATTTACGACTGCCGATGATTTGTCGTTTGTGCGATTGCATACCGAAGAAGGCAAACCTCAAGGAGGCTTCCTCGTTCGCCAAGATGAAATTGCGCATCTTGGTAACGATCCTGTGGCCATTCAAAATTATCTTGGCCTGAAGGATACGCCAGCGTATATATCCGATGTGACTGTTCCCGCTGGCACTAGGATGCAGGTTGGCATCATTGGTCCGCAGCCGAACTTCGGTCTCTACACGAACAGCGGAATGCAGTATCAGCTGCTTGAACAGATTCCACGCTCTAGCTTTTACAACACAAGGCCCTTGCAGTGAAATCCATGATCAATGCCACTGACCAGATCATTGTGAACGTTTCCATTGGTCAGTCGAAACAGGTTGTTCTTGTCGATGTTGCTGGGAGGAAGGATATTTCTCCCGAGGAATCGAATGCAAACATATATTGCATTGACGATCACGGAGCGGTGATCTGGCAAATCACCGCTACCCCTCCAAAAATGGAAAGGGATTCGTTCGTTTCTCTTTGGCGGACTGATCACGGACTCCGGGCGGATAGGTTCTTCGGAGCCGAGTTCATAATAGACGCTTCGACGGGTGTGGCCACGGAAGTTGGCTGGCACAAGTAGCGGCAATTTTGTGAAGAGCAGCTGGCTGTGCCGTCCGCTGTCCGAATAACCCTTCCGTGTCTTCAGTGATAAGGGAGGCGATAAGGGGGGCGGAGGTAATTAATCGTGCTGGCGACGCAAACGTGTCGCAACGCAGGTTCTTTGAAAACATGCGAAATGTGCCAGTCGGTGCGCCCGCTGGCGGGTCGACGCCATCCCATACTTCGGCAGGTGTCAGCCCTTGCAGGTGCTGGTGTGGCCGCACATGGTCGTACCAAAGGCGAAATGCCGCCGGCGATGCGTTCAAGCCGACGTGATCAGGTGTGCGCTTTGCCGGGCGCACCTTAGCGAGGCGGCCTGGCATGGTCTGCGCCTAGGCTCAGTACGGCACGTCGCTCGGATGGAGCGGGGTAGGTAGGGGCAACTGGCTGAGCCGTTCGGCTTGCTCGCTGAGGAAGTACAGGGCGGCGAAGAGGCCTTCGGTGGTGGGCGCATCCAGCGGGCAGCAGCCGGGTTCGATGGTGTCGCTTTGGCTGTGGGTGTGCAGGTCGCGGAAAGCTTCGCTGTTGGTGAGAACGCGGGTGAGGGCGCGGATGGCGGTGGTGAGGCCGGCGAGGGCGGCGGCGTCGTGCTGGCCGAAGTCGGCTTCGGCGAGGGTCCAGTAGGGGCGCGAGAGTGGGTTGGTGGGGATGCGCGCATCGTCATGCGCGACTGCCGTATGATCGGACTTAGCCATAATCAACTCTCCAGTAGTTGATTGTGGTCAGCGGGTCGTATGGGTTGCACCCCATGCGGCCCGCGCTTTTTACCTTGCCGTGGATCGCCGCGCAGAGTCGGTTTCCAGGCAGGTAAACTATCGCATAGTCGGATTGATTCGGTCTGCCGGTGCAAGACGGAATGAATGTAAGTCATGCCCTACATTATCTTGTGTGGCATTGTATGGCGATGGATGGTTTGAAAGCGTAGGCGTTTTTATGATTATCATCGCCTTTTCTGTGTAATAAGCATATGGGGTAAATCGATGTACCTTCATCTCTCCAAAGGCCGCAACCATTCATGAGTTATGTCGTTGTCCGAGGCTGTACGGAACAAGTGAACGTCACGGCCTTTGGTCGCTGGTACCGCAAGGTGTGCAGCGGCACGGCGGATGACGTAGCAGGCATCGTCAAACGGCTGCGCATGGGGCATCGCCACACGTTCTTTCTGGGTGAACAGGAAGCCAAGCCCCTGCTGCGGCACGCCGCCGAGTGGGGACTGACTGGGGTGTCGCGGCACGACGATGACGACATGAGCGAATACCCGCCGCGGCTGGGTCTCCTGACGCGTTGATGGCGACGCTTGCGGGACTGACGGCTACACAGCTCTCACCCAGTGGAACGGCCTGCGCTGGACGGCGGCACCGAGCTGGCTGAGCCTGCAGAACGGCTCCTTGGTCGGCACGCCGCCGTACCCGGGTAGCTTCCTGGTGCGCGCGAGCGGCCCGAACGGATCGACCATCGTGGAACTGGACGTGCGCCAATCGGTGCGCCCGCTGGCGGCGGGCCACCAGGCGGCGTGGTTCACCTACGACGCGGACAACCGCACGGTGGTCAACAACGGCCAACTGGCCGACAACGGCATCCTGGCCACGGCCGACGCGGGCTCCTACGTCAACGTGTACGACGCGGCCGGCAACGTGGTGCAGCAGCTGACGCTGCACGGCGACGGCCACGTCTACGGCCAGGCCTTCAGTTTCGATGCGCGCAACGAGGAAACCGCGGTGCATTACGCGGTGCGCCTGGGCAGTGCGGACCAGGGTGTGCAGGACAGCTACACCTACGACGCGGCCGGGCACCAGCTCACCGACACCGGCTACTACGCGCTGGGGCAGAGCGGCAACAGCGACGGCAGCCTCAACCACACGCAGACGCAGCTGGGCTACGACGCCGACGGCCACCTGCAGCGGCAGGCCAGCACCACCTACGTGCCGGCCACCACGCGCTACGTGCCGGATGCCGCGACGGTGGGCGGCGTGCAGCCGATGATGCTGCCGATCGGCGGCGGTGGCACGGGCGGCGGTGTGGTGACCATTCCCGCGCACTGGGAAACCGCCGCGGAAACCGACGACACCGGCTACGACCACGAAGGCAACGTCACCGCGTACAGCTACCACCAGTACGCGGTGCAGGGGCAGGGCGGGTTCGACGCCAGCTACACGGTGAGCTACCTGAAGAAGGAGGGCTACCTCGAACAG
>JAFIHF010000012.1 GCA_017848855.1 Rhodanobacter denitrificans
GCGGGCTTGTAGGGTCGGCGGATTGAACCAGGCCATTTCTCTTGGTTACTTCTCTTGACTCCGGGCATCCTGCCCTCCGCCCTTCGGGCCAGCTTCGCTGTTCGCCACCGCTCCTGCGGTGGCGTGGGCCAGCAAAGAGAAGTGACTCGGGCGCCGGCAGGCGGCCGAAACCGCTCTGTCGCTTGCGGCAGAAGCGCCTGAGCGCCTCGCAGGAATGACGAGCAAGAAGCCAATTGATCGGACCTTCCGTGGCGTAGCGTCGACGCCGTGCCGGAGGAGCTTCGGGCTGCATCGGCTGCTTGATCGGCATCAACTTGCCCGGCGCCCGCGCCATGTAAATCGATGCCTGCATCGCTTGCACGCAGGTATTCCCATGAACACGAGCCTGGCCGCCCGCACGCCGGCACGCAATGGCTGGATGCGGCGCCTCGGCGCCGGCCTGATCACCGGCGCGGCGGACGACGACCCCAGCGGCATCGCCACCTACTCGCAGGCCGGCGCGCAGTTCGGCTACGGCACGCTGTGGACCGCGCTGTTCACGCTGCCGCTGATGATCGGCATCCAGACCGTATGCGCGCACGTGGGGCGCGTCACCGGGCACGGCTTGGCGGCGAACATGCGGCAGCACTTCCCGCGCTCCGTGCTGATCGCGCTGGTGTCGCTGCTGCTGCTCGCGAACGTGATCAACCTGGCCGCCGACATCGGCGCGATGGGCGAGGCGCTGCGGCTGTTGCTGGGCGGGCCGGCCGTGCCCTACGCACTGGGCTTCGCCGTGCTCTCGCTGCTGCTGGAGGTGGTGATTCCGTTTCCGCGCTACGCGCCGCTGCTGAAGCTGATGACGATGAGCCTGCTCGCCTATGTGGCGACGGCGTTCGTGATCGACGTGCCGTGGAACGACGTGTGGCGCTCGCTGCTGCCGCGCGGGGTGGCGTGGCGCGAATACCTGGTGACGGTGGTGGCGGTGTTCGGCACCACCATCAGTCCCTACCTGTTCTTCTGGCAGGCCTCCGAGGAGGCCGAGGAGGAAGAGGCCGACGCGGCAGCGTCGCCGTTGACGCTGGCGCCGGAGCAGGCGGGGGAGGCCTTCGCGCGCATCCGTTTCGACACCGACGTGGGTATGGTCTACTCGAACGTCGTGGCGTTCTTCATCATGCTGACCACCGGCGCGGTGCTGCATGCGCACGGCGTCACCGACATCCGCAACGCCGCCGATGCGGCGAGCGCACTGCAGCCGTTGGCGGGCCGCTTCGCCGCCGCGTTGTTCGCGGCGGGCATCGTCGGCACCGGCCTGTTGGCGGTGCCGGTGCTGGCCGGCTCCGCCGCCTATGCGGTGGCCGAGGCGTTCGACGTCAGGGCCGGCCTGGGCAACAAGCCGGGCGATGCGCGCGTGTTCTACCTGATCATCGTCGCCTCGACCCTGCTGGGCGCGCTGCTGAGCGCATCGCGGCTCGACCCGATCCGGATGCTGTTCTGGGCGGCGGTGATCAACGGCGTGATCTCGGTGCCGTTGATGGCGGGCATCATGTTCATTGCCACGCGCGAATCGGCGATGGGCGCGTTCCGCGTCGCCGGCCCGCTGCGCTGGCTCGGCTGGGCCTCGACGCTGGTGGTGGCGGCGGTGGTGCTGGCGATGTTGCTGTGACGGCCGGAGCTTGTCGATGCGGATCGGGCGCCGTGACGGCCGGGCCGCACTCACCGACAGCTGTAGCCGCCGTCGATCACCAGCTCGCTGCCGGTGACGAATTTCGCTTCGTCCGAGGCCAGGTAGACCACGCCCCAGGCGATGTCGTCCGCCTCGCCCAGGTGGCCGAGCGGGTGCAGCGCCGCCACCTCGCGCCGGTGCGCCGCGGCGTCGCCGCCGAGCGTGGCGAGGTGGTGCTCCACCATCGGCGTCCAGATGAAGCCGGGGTGGATCGAGTTGACCCGGATGCGGTCGGCGGCGTAGAGCAGGGCGTCGGTCTTGCTCATCAGGCGCACGGCGCCCTTGGACGCGTGGTAGGGCGGCACGTCGGGCGCGCCGACGAGGCCGTAGATGGACGACAGGTTGACGATGCTGCCGCCGCCGGCCTGCCGCATCGGGCCGATCGCGTGCTTGGTGCAGAAGAACACGCCTTTCACGTTGACCGCCTGCACGCGGTCCCATTCGGCCTCGGTGAGTTCGTGCGTGGGCTTGTTGGCGCCGGAGATGCCGGCGTTGTTGACCAGCACGTCCAGACGGCCGAAACGAGTCACCGTGTCGCGCACCGCCCGTTCCACCTCGGCCTCGACGGACACGTCGGCATGCAGGTAGCAGGCGCGCTCGCCCAGCTCGCCCGCGAGTGCGCGCCCCGCTTCGTCGAGCACGTCGACGATGGCGACATGCGCACCGGCCTCCGTCATCCGCCGCACGCAGGCGGCGCCGATGCCCATGGCGCCGCCGGTGACCAAGGCGACTTTGCCGTCGAGTCTGCTCATGGCTCCTCTCCCGTCCGATGCGGGCCAAGCATGCGCCCGGCCGCGGGCGGCACCTTGATCCAGCGCAAATGCTCGTGCCTTGGCGTCGACCCGCGCGGCGCGGTTGATGCACGTCAACATGACGCTGCGACCCGGTTCCGATACTCCCTGCGTCGCCCATTCCGCTGCCTGGCGCAGGGAGTTCCGATACCGCATGAGCAAGCGCGCGATCATCGCTGGCGTCGTCGCCGTGGCCTTGGCGGGCGCCGCCTTCGGGGCTTTCCGCAGCGGCTGGTTCGCGCGCTGGTTCGGCCGTGCGCCGCCGGCCAGCCTGACGCTCTCCGGCAACATCGAGGCGCACGAGAGCGTGCTGAGCTTCAAGGCCGTGCAGTCGCGCATCGTGGAGCTGCCGTTCGACGAGGGGCAGTGGGTGCGCAAGGGCACCCTGATCGCACGCGTGGACGATGCGGACTACCGCCAGCAGGTGGCGATCGCGCAGGCCGCCGTCGCCGCGCTGGAGCGCGCGCTGGCGGCCTCCGGCAGCAACCTGGCCGCGGCGCGGCAGGTGCTGGGCGCCGACGCGGCGGACCTGCGCTACAAGACGCTGAACGACGCGCGCCTGCGGCGGCTGTCCGCGCAAGGCTACGTGGCGCGCGACAGCCTGGACCTGGCCGATGCCGCCGTGCGCGCGTCGCAGGCCGTGCTGCAACGCGACCGCGCGCTGGAGCAGGCGGCCGAAGGCAACCGGCAGCTGGCCGCCGCGAACGTGCACAATGCACAGGAATCGCTCAAGCTGGCGCAGATCACCGCCGGCTACGCCACGCTGCTGTCGCCGATCGACGGCGTGATCCTGGTGCGGCAGGCGGAGCTGGGCGAGATCGTCATGCCCGGCGTGCCGGTGGCGACCATCGCCGACCTGGACCACGTCTGGCTGCGCGCCTACATCAACGAGCCCGACGTGGGCCGCGTGCGGCTCGGGCAGGCCGTCGAGGTCACCACCGACAACCAGCCCGGGCGCGTCTACCGCGGGCGCGTGGCGTTCATCAGCGACAAGGCGGAATTCACGCCCAAGAGCGTGGAAACGCATGCCGAGCGCGTCACCCTCGTGTATCGCGCGCGCATCGACATCGACAACCCGGCGCATGCGCTGGTGCCGGGGATGCCGGCGGACGCCACGATCCGCTTCCCGCCGTGAACGCGAACGAGATCACCGTGGCGGCCACGGGCCTGACCAAGCGCTTCGGCCCGCTCACCGCCGTCGACGGGCTGGACCTCGCCGTCCGCCGCGGCGAGATCTTCGGCCTGGTCGGGCCGGACGGTGCCGGCAAGACCACCGCGCTGCGCATGTTCGCCGCGGTGATGGCGCCGGACGCGGGCCGGGTGAGCGTGGGCGGCGTCGACGTGGTGGCCGAGCCCGAGCGCGTGCGCGAACGGATCAGCTACATGCCGCAGCGCTTCGGCCTGTACGAGGACCTGACCGTCGACGAGAACATCCGCTTCTACGCGGAACTGTTCGCGGTGCCGCGCCGGCTGCGCGAGCAGCGCGCCGCGCGCCTGCTGGCGGCTTCGTCGATGGAGCGTTTCCGCAAGCGCCTGGCCGGCCAGCTCTCGGGCGGCATGAAGCAGAAGCTGGGCCTGGCCTGCGCGCTGGTGCATGCGCCGAGCATCGTGCTGCTGGACGAGCCCACCACCGGCGTGGATCCGCTGTCCCGCCGCGAGTTCTGGCAGATCCTCTACGGCCTGCGCGCCGAAGGCGTGACGCTGCTGATCTCCACCGCCTACCTCGACGAGGCGGAGCGTTGCGACCGGCTGGCCCTGCTGCATGGCGGGCGCATGCTGTATTGCGATACGCCGGCCGCGCTGCGCGCGCGCATGCCCGGCGCGCTGGCCGAGTTCGCGACGCCCGCGCCGCGGCAGCTGCGCGATGCGCTGCAGGGCCGCGCCGGCGTGCTGGGCGTGCTGCTGGTCGGCAACGGCGTGCACGTGCACCTGGACCAGGCCGGACGCCTCGCCGAGCTGGAACGGCAACTGCGCGACAGCGGCGTGCCTTGCGACGGCGCGCGCCTCGTGCCGCCGTCGATCGAGGACCTGTTCGTCGCGCTGCTCGGCGGCGCGGGCACGCAGCCATGAGCGCGATGCCTTCCATCCCCGCGATCGAGGTGCAGGCGCTGGGCAAGCGTTTCGGCGATTTCGCCGCGGTGTCGAACGTGAGCTTCGCGGTCGAGCGGGGCGAGATACTCGGCTTCCTCGGCCCCAACGGCGCCGGCAAGTCGACCGTGATCCGCCTGCTGTGCGGCTTGCTGCGGCCGACGTCGGGGCGCATCACGGTGGACGGCATCGACGTCGGCCGCGATCCGGAAGCGGTGCGCCGGCGCATCGGCTACATGTCGCAGAAGTTCTCGCTCTACAGCGATCTTTCCGTGCTGGAGAACCTGCAGTTCTTCGGCGGCGTGTACGGCGTGCCGCGCCAGGCGATCGGCGAACGCATCCAGGACGCCCTGCGGATGGCGGGGCTGGCCGGCCACGCCGACACGCCGGTGCACGCGCTGGCCGGCGGCTGGAAGCAGCGGCTGGCGCTGGGCTGCGCGATCCTGCACCGGCCGCGGGTGCTGGTGCTGGACGAGCCGACCTCGGGCGTCGATCCGCTGTCGCGCCGGCGCTTCTGGGATCTCATCCACGATCTGGCGGCGGACGGCGTCACCGTGCTCGTCTCCACCCACCACATGGACGAGGCCGAGTACTGCAATCGCGTGGCGCTGATCGATCGCGGCCGCATCGTCGCGCTGGACACGCCGGCGAACATCCGCCGCCGCGCGCTGGACGGCGAACTGGTGGAAGTCCGCGGCACGCCGCTCGGGCGCCTGCTGGAGGCGCTGGCCGCGTATCCGCCGGTGCGCGACGCGGCGGTGTTCGGCAACGCGGTGCATGCCTTGCTGGCGCGCGCGGCCGACGAGGCTCCGGCGCTGGCGGCCTACCTCGCCGGGCGCGGCATCGGCGAGGTCGCCGTCGCCCGCATCGAGCCCACGCTGGAAGACGCGTTCGTGCGGATGATCGGCCGGCAGGCGCAAGGCGCGGGAGGCGCGGCATGAAGCTCCGCCGCCTCCGCGCGCTGGCCGTGAAGGAGCTGCTGCAGGTCGTGCGCGACCCGCGCAGCCTGATGCTGGCGCTGCTCATGCCGGTCATGCAGCTGTTCCTGCTCGGCTACGGGGTGAACCTGGACATCGCGCACGTGCCGGTCTGCGTCTACGACCAGGAGGGCAGCCCGTTCAGCCAGGGGCTGTTCAAGCGCGTGCAGGCCTCGCCGTATTTCCGGATCGTGCGCAGCCTGCACGACCAGCGGGAAATCCGGCAGGCGATGGACAACGGCAGCTGCCGCATGGCGCTGGTCGTGCCGGCCGATTTTTCCCGCCAGGTGGCGCTGCAGCGGCACGCCGCGGTGCAGGCGATCGTCGATGCCACCGACGACAACACCGCCACGCTCGCCGCGGCCTACGCGAACGCCGTGGTCGCCGGCTTTGCCAACGACGTGCGGCTCGACCTGGTCGAGCGCACGAGCGGCCTGCCGCTGCTGCCGGCGCCGGTGGCGCAGCAGTCCCGCGTCTGGTTCAACGAGGATCTGGAAAGCCGCAACTTCATCATCCCGGGCGTGGTGGCGCTGGTGCTGGCGCTGGTCGGCGCGCAGCTCACCTCGCTGACGATCGCGCGCGAATGGGAGCGCGGCACGATGGAGCTCCTGGTCTCCACGCCGGTGACGCCGATGGAGCTGCTGGTCGGCAAGCTGGCGCCGTATTTCGCCATCGGCCTGCTGGACGGACTGATCTGCCTCGCGTTCGCCGTGTTCTGGTTCCACGTGCCGTTCCGCGGCACGCTGCTCGCGCTGCTGTTCGCCACCTCGCTGTTCCTGCTGGTGGTGCTCTGCGTGGGCTATTTCGTCTCGGTGGCGATCCCGAACCAGATCGGCGCGAGCCAGATCGCGCTGTTCCTCACCATCATGCCGATCTCGCTGCTGTCCGGTTACGCGTTTCCGATCGACCAGATGCCGGCGGCGATCCGGCTGCTCACCTACGGCATCTATGCGCGCTATTACGTCACGATCCTGAAGGCGCTGTTCCTGAAGGGATCGAGCCTGCACGAACTGTGGCTGCCGGTGCTGGCGCTGGCCGGCTACGCGGCCGCGATGGTCGGGCTGGCCGCGCGCGCCTTCCGCAAGCGCATCGGGTGACGGCCATGCTCGAACGCATCTGGCACATCCTGGTCAAGGAGTTCCTGCAGATCCGCCGCGACCGCTGGGCGCGGTTCCGCCTGCTGGTGCCGCCGCTGCTGCAGGTGCTGGTGTTCGGCTACGCGGCCACCTTCGAGGTGTTCGGCGTCGCCACCGCGGTGCTGGACCTGGACCACTCGCAGGAGAGCCGGGCACTGGTCGCGGCATTCGCCCACAACCCGCATTTCGGCATCGTGCGCATGGCGGCGTCCCAGCGCGAGGCGGAAGCCGCCATCGACGACAGCAGCGCGGCGGTGGCGATCGTCGTGCATGCCGGCTTCGCCGCGGCGCTGCGCAAGGGCCAGCCGGCGCCGCTGCAGGTGCTGGTGGACGGCACCAATTCCAATTCCGCGCTGATCGCGCTGGGCTACGTCGGCGCGATCGTCGACACCTATTCGCAGGCCTACCAGAACGACCTGCTCGGGCGCATCAATCCGAAGCTGGCCCGCACGCTGGTGCAGATCCGGCTGGACGAGCGCCCCTGGTACAACACCAGCCTCAACAGCCGCTGGTTCTTCGTGCCGGGCGTGATCGCCACCATCACCCTGATCATGGTGGTCAATCTCACCGCGTTCGCCGTGGTGCGGGAGCGCGAGATGGGCACGCTGGAGCAACTGATGGTCACGCCGATCCGGCCGTTCGAGCTGATCGTCGGCAAGACGATTCCCTTCTTCTGCATCGGCCTGGCGCTGATGACGGCGGTCACGCTGACCGGGACGCTGTGGTTCCGGGTGCCGTTCCGCGGCAACCCGCTGGTGCTGCTCTTGGGCACCTCGCTCTACCTGCTCAGCACGCTGTCGCTGGGGCTGACGATCTCCACGTTGTGCAAGACCCAGCAGCAGGCGTTCGCGACGAACTTCTTCCTGGTGAACCCGCTGTTCATCCTGTCCGGCTTCAGCTTCCCCATTGCCAGCATGCCGGCGTTCCTGCAATGGCTGACCTACGCCAACCCGGTGCGCTATTTCATCGTCATCATCCGCGCGGTGTTCCTGAAAGGCGTGGGCGTCGCGGTGCTGGCGCCGCAGCTGCTGGCGCTGGCGGCGATCGGCGCGGTGCTGATGGGCGTGGCGACGCTGCGCTTCCGCAAGTCGCTCGATTAGCGGGGTGCCGATCAGGTGCGCGCCACCCGCTCGTGCGCCTGCTCGCTGACCAGCGCGGCATTCAGTTCGTGCAGCATCAGGCCCAGCGCGCCGTACACGTCGTCGGCCGCGACCAAGCCGACCAGCCCGCCGTCGGCATTGACGAGCGGCAGCCGCCGCACCGCATGCGTGCGCATGATCGCGATCACGTCGAACAGGTAGTGGTCTTCGCCGCAGGTCACGGCCGGCGCGGTCATGATGTCGCCGACCGCCAGCGTGGCGGCCGGGACTTCGGCGGCCACCACCGCCATGACGATGTCGCGGTCGGTCACGACGCCGACCGGGACGCGCTCGCCGTCGGGCTGGACGGTGACCACCAGCATGCCGGCATGGCGGGCGCGCATGAGCTTGGCGGCCTCGGTCACCGAGGCATCGCTGCCGATGCAGACCACGTCGCGGGTGCAGATATCGTAGGCGCGCATGGCTTGGTTTCCTCGTGGTGATGGCGGCGCAGGCCGCGGGTGTTCAGAGCCTGTCCATGATCTCCAAGCGCTCCGCGCCGGGTTCTGTTTGCGCGCAAGCCAAGGAAGAATGAAGGAGTGGACGTCGGTCCACGACTGAGTGATGACGCCGGCATGCGGGCAAACAGACCCGGCCCTTCGGGTTGTCATCGAGTGGCCGCCATGCGGCAGCGCGCGGCTTGGCCTGACAGCCAGTCAGGCCGGCGCCGCGCCCTACCACCTGACGACCACTCGATGACAACGCGGGGTGCTTGGAGATCATGGACAGGCTCTCAGATCTCCTCCGGCTGGCCCACCGATTGCGCGAACAGCACGCGCTGCTCCTGCCGCAGCCCGAGCCGCAGTGCCAGCGCGTCGCGGTCGCAGTTGTGGAACCAGGCGGCCAGGCCTTCGGCCGCGCAGTACAGGTAGACGTTGGCGGCGATCATGCCGACGTCGACGCAGTAGTAGGACTTCTGCGTCTCCGGGTCCTGCAGGCCAGGTTCCCGGAACCCGGTGGAATGGGTCAGGCGATGGACGTCCGCCACGTAGATCAGGTGCACGGGCATGTCGGGGTTGATGCTGCGCTGTCCCGGCGTCATGGCGTAGCCGCGCAGGTCGCCGCCGGCCACCTGGACCAGCTCGTGCGCCGGCGCGTCGTAGCGGTAGACGCCGTCGCGCAGGGCGACGTAGACGTCGATCTCCTGCGAGTTGCTGGCCGAGGCCGCGGTGCGGCCGGGCCGGCCGAACGGCCCCTCCGCGCGGTTCACGCCGCAGGCGGCCCACAGCAGGTCGGCAAGCGCCTGCCGCGACAGCGGCTTGGCGCTGATCGTGCGGCAGGTCCGCCGCAGCTCCAGCGCGGCGGCGATGGAGACACGGCAGGCGCCGGTCGCAGCGGGCAGCTTGATCGTCTGCGGGAGCGGCGGCGAGTTCGGATAGGCAGCCATGATGCGTTTCTCCCGGGCAGCGGGGCCGCGTCGAGGACTGTCCCTTGAAGCGGCGGCGGTCGACTTGACGAGGATCACCATCGCCGCGGATTCCGTGCGCGGCGCATCCGCGCGCTGCACCCGCCGGAGCAGGTGCAGCGCGGCGGGTTGATCTGCATCAATGGACAGGCCGAAGGGCAGGGCAGGCTGGCCCTGCCACCTTCGCCGGCCAGCCCGCCATGTCGATGCAAGCGGTGCCATCCCCGCTCGTTTCCCGGCCGCATTTCGATGCCGGCCAGCTGCTGCGCCTGGGCATCGACACCGGGCACGAGCGCGTGGTGTACCTGGACAGGGATTCGCCGATCTGCCGCAGCGAAGGCTTCGGCGCGCACTCGCGCGTGGCGCTGCGGGTGGGCGAGCGGGAGATCCTCGCCACGATCAACCTCGTGCAGCGGAACCTGCTCGCCGTGGACGAGCTGGGGCTGTCCGAGTCGGCGTGGCATGCCTTGCTGCCGCAGCCGGGCGAGCAGGCGGCGATCGCGCATCCGCCGAGCCTGGATTCGCTGGCCGGCGTGCGCGCCAAGGCCTACGGCAGGGAACTGGACGCCGCGGCGCTGCGCGCGATCGTGGACGACATCGTCGCGCATCGCTATTCGAGCATCGAGATGGCGGCCTTCGTCACCGCGGCCAGCGGCGAGCGCCTCAGCCTCGCCGAGGTGGTCGCGCTGACCCGGGCGATGGTGCAGGCGGGCAGCCAGCTGCACTGGCCGCAGCCGTGCGTGGTCGACAAGCACTGCCTCGGCGGCCTGGCCGGCAACCGCACCACGCCGATCGTGGTGGCGATCGCCGCGGCGATGGGCCTGACCATGCCCAAGACCTCCTCGCGCGCAATCACCTCGCCGGCCGGCACCGCCGACACCATGGCCACGCTGGCGCCGGTGGACCTTAGCGCCGCGCAGATCCGCGCGGTGGTCGACAGCTGCGGCGGCTGCATTGCCTGGGGCGGCGCGATGAACCTCTCGCCGGCCGACGACCAGCTGATCCGCATCGAGCGCGCGCTGGACATCGACAGTGCCGGCCAGATGGTGGCGTCGGTGCTGTCGAAGAAGATCGCCGCCGGTTCCACCCACGTGGTGATCGACATCCCCGTCGGCCCTACCGCCAAAGTGCGCAGCGCGGCGGAAGCGCAGTCGCTGGCCGGCCTGCTGGGCAGCGTGGCGGCGGCCTTCGGCCTGACCCTGCGCGTGCTGTTCAGCGACGGCCGCCAGCCGGTCGGCCGCGGCATCGGCCCCGCGCTGGAGGCGCACGACGTGCTCGCCGTGCTGCGCAACGCGCCGCAGGCGCCGCAGGACTTGCGCGCGCACGCGCTGACGGTCGCCGCCGCGGTGCTGGAGCTGGGCGGCGCGGCGCCTGCCGACACGGCTCTCGCCGCCGCCACGGCCTGCCTGGACTCCGGCCGCGCCTGGCAGAAGTTCCAGGCGATCTGCGCCGCGCAGGGCGGCATGCGCACGCCGGGCCGGGCCGCCTACCGGCAGCCGGTGCCCGCTCCGCAGGCGGGCCGGGTCGCGGCGATCGACAACCGGCGCCTGTCCCGCGCCGCCAAGCTCGCCGGCGCGCCCGCTTCACCCTTGGCCGGCCTGACCCTGGACGCGCATCTCGGCGACGCCGTGGCCGCCGGGCAGCCGCTGTTCACCCTGCACGCGCAAAGCCCCGGGGAACTGTCCTACGCGATGGAATACGTGTCCCGGCATGCGCACATCGTCTCGATCGAGGAGGTCGCCCCATGAGCGCCACGCTCTACGCCATGCCCCACAACGAAGGCTTCACCGAACTGCTGCAGCGGCACACCGCGTACCGGCGCCGCGCGCTGTACGTGCATCGTTTCCCGGACCAGGAAAGCCGGGTGCAGCTGGAGGCGCCGGTGCCGGGGGAGCCGGCGGTGATCGTCTGCACCCTGGACCGCCCGGACCCGAAGCTGTGGCCGCTGGCGCTGGCCGCCGCCACCGCGCGCGAACTGGGCGCCTCGCAGTTGGGGCTGGTCGCACCGTACCTCGCCTACATGCGGCAGGACGCGCGCTTCCATCCGGGCGAAGCGGTCTCCGCGCCGCTGTTCGGCGCGTGGCTGGGCCGCAGCTTCGACTGGCTGGTGACGGTCGATCCGCACCTGCACCGCCACCAGTGCCTGGACGAAGTCTTCCCGCGTCCGTCGAGCGTGGTGCATGCCGCCACCGAGCTGGCCGCGTGGATCGCCACCCACGTCGCCGAGCCGCTGATCGTTGGGCCCGACGAGGAGAGCGAACGGCAGGTGACCGCGGTCGCCAACCTGCTGTGCGCTCCGGGCGTGGTCGCGCACAAGCAGCGCCGCGGCGACCGCGACGTGCGCGTGGAGCTGCCCACCGTGGCGCACTGGCGCGGACACACGCCGGTGATCCTCGACGACGTCATCGCCACCGGCGAAACCATGCGGCAGACCGTGCGCGCGCTGCGCGCGCAAACCGCGGTGCCGCCCATCTGCGTCGCCACCCACGGTGTGTTCGCCGGAGGCTCGCTGGAGGCGCTGCGCGGCGAAGGCGCGGGGCGCATCGTCACCAGCAACAGCATTGCCGGCGACACCGCGCTGGTCGACGTCAGCCGGCTGGTCGCCGAGGCCGTCATGAGCCATTGCGCAGCGGCGCCCGTGGCCGCCGCTCCGCTGGCCGCCGGCGCCTGACAAGCGCCCAGTTGACCTGCATCAACACCCGGCGATGGCGCCTTCCTAGGCTTGGATGAGCCGCGTGACGCCGTTGCGGAAACCGCCGGCGGGAGTGGTGTCCGTCGCCGCTGCGTCGACCGCAGCCGCGCCGCCATGCGGTCTTCAACCGGACCCGAGGTGGACAGACATGAAGACTGATCGCGAGCTGCAGCAAGACCTGATGAACGAGCTGGACTGGGATCCCGCCGTGGATGCCGGCAGCGTGGGCGTGGAGGTGTCGAACGGGGTGGCCACCCTGTCCGGCCACGTGGAAAGCTACGCGCAGAAGTGGTCCGCCGAGCGCGCGGCGGCGCGGGTCGCCGGCATCAAGAGCATCGCCTGCGAACTGGACGTGATCCTGCCCGGCCCGCACCAGCGCAACGACACGGAAATCGCCCGCGCCGCCGCGCAGGCGATCGACTGGCATGCCTCGATTCCGCAGGACACGGTCAAGCTGGTGGTGGAGAAGGGCTGGATCACGCTCAAGGGCGAAGTCGAATGGGCGTTCATCCGCAGCGCCGCGGAGGATGCCGTGCGCGGCCTGATGGGGGTGAAGGGCGTGACCAACCGGATCACCATCCGCCCGCGGCTCCAGCCGCGCGAAATCAAGACCAAGATCGAGGCGGCGCTGTATCGCCGCGCGCATCTCGACACCAACGCCATCAGCGTGAACGTCGACAAGGGCACCGTCACCCTGAGCGGCAAGGTGAACTCGCTGACCGAGCGCGACACGGTCGAGCTGGCGTCGTGGAGCGCGCCGGGCGTGCAGAACGTCATCGACCACCTGGTCGTCGCGCCATGACCTGAGGCGGGACGCGGCATGCACGCGCGGCCATGCGAGGGGTTCGTCGATCGCGCCGACGCGGGACGGCAGCTGGCGGAGGCGCTGAAGACGTTGCGCGGCCGGCATCCGCTGGTGCTGGCGATCCCCCGCGGCGGCGTGCCGATCGGCCGCATCCTGGCCGACCGGCTGCAGGGCGAACTGGACGTGGTGCTGGTGCGCAAGCTCGGCGCGCCGGGCTATCCCGAATTCGCCATCGGCGCCGTCGACGAGCAGGGCAACGTGCAGCTCTCGGCCGATACCGGGTGGGTCGGCGCGGACCAGCGCTACATCGAGCGCGCGGTCGCCGCGCAGCGCGCGACGATGCGTGCGCGCCGGCAGCTGTACAGCCCGGTCCATGCCGCGATCAGTCCGGCCGGCCGCACCGTCGTGGTGGTCGACGACGGCCTCGCCACCGGCGCCACCATGCGCGCGGCGCTGCAGGCGGTGCGCGCGCAGGCGCCGGCGCGCCTGATCTGCGCGATCCCGGTCGCATCGCAGGCCGGCCTCGCCGAAGTCGCCGACGTGGCGGACGACCTGGTCTACCTGTCCGCCCCCGCGCACTTCGGTGCCGTGGGCCAGTTCTACCAGGACTTCGCGGCGGTGGAAGACGACGAAGTGGTGCGCCTGCTGCAGGCGTGATCGTTCCGGAAACTCTGATTTTGCTCGTCATCCCAGCGCAGGCTCGCTGCTGTCAGGAATATTCGATGTTCCAGTTCGCAAACACCAAGCGCCGCAGACTCTCGCCTTGAACAACGAAGCCGAGCGACTCGAATTCGGGAAGGTGCTGGTTGGTGAATCCCTCTTCCTCCGGGAGGGGCTGGGGTGGGGGCTCTTGCTTCTGCGTTATCACGAGCGACAAAGCGGTTTCGAGCCGCTGCCGCGGCCCGAGCTACTTCTCTTTTGCTTGTCCAAAAGAGAAGTAGCCAAGAGAAAACGACACCCTGCGGCGACGCTTGCCGGGCGTCCTGCCCGGCAAGTCCGTGAGTCGGGGCCGGGCTTTTCGAGCGGGCTCCTGCCCGCGCGAAAAGGCGAGCCCATCCGTGGGCTCGCCCGCTACGCGGCCTCTTCGTCCCCGCCTCACCGTCGCCGAGGGGCCCCGGGAAAAGCAGCGCGCTCCAAGCGCGCAGAAGCAACGGCCAGAGCCAAACCCAAAGCTCACAGCAAAGGCACTGGGCCCCAGCCTTCGTTGGGCGACGAGCGTTGCGTTCCTCAGTTTCCAGATACGTCGCGGGGTGGCCGCTGTAGGGCGACGTGTCGACGAGCGTTGATCCAATGCCTTCGACACGGCGGGCTTGTAGGGTCGGCGGGTTGAACTAGGCCATTTCTCTTGGTTACTTCTCTTGACTCCGGGCATCCTGCCCTCCGCCCTTCGGGCCAGCTTCGCTGTTCGCCACCGCTCCTGCGGTGGCGTGGGCCAGCAAAGAGAAGTGACTCGGGCGCCGGCAGGCGACCGAAA
>JAFIHF010000072.1 GCA_017848855.1 Rhodanobacter denitrificans
GCGCAGGCGCTGATTGGTGAACCCCTCTCCCTCCGGGAGAGGGTGCCGGCAGGCGGGTGAGGGTTCGGGCAAAGCGAAATGCTGCGGCAAGTCCGAACCCTCACCCCCGGCCCCTCTCCCGGAGGGAGAGGGGAGAAGATCACCGGCGAGATATTCCGGACAGCAGTGCGCTTCCGCGGGCATGACGCCGTGAGAAAAGGAGATCCCCATGAAGCTTGAACGCATCGAACACCGCGCCTGCTTCGGCGGCTGGCAGGACGTGTACCGGCACGACTCGGCCGTGCTGGGCTGCGCGATGAACGTCGCCGTCTACCTGCCGCCGCAGGCGGAGAGGGAACGGCTGCCGGTGCTGTACTGGCTGTCCGGCCTCACCTGCACCGAGCAGAACTTCATCGCCAAGGCCGGTGCGCAGCGCTACGCGGCCGAGCACGGCGTGATCGTGGTGGCGCCGGATACCAGCCCGCGCGGCGAAGCCGTGGCCGACGATCCGGCCTACGACCTGGGCCAGGGCGCAGGCTTCTACCTCGACGCCACCGAGCCGCCCTGGGCCGCGCACTACCGCATGCACGACTACGTGGTGGACGAACTGCCCGCGCTGGTCGAGGCGCACTTTCCCGCCACCGCCGCACGCGGCATCAGCGGGCATTCGATGGGCGGCCACGGCGCGCTGACCATCGCGCTGCGCAACCTGGGGCGCTACCGCAGCGTATCGGCGTTCGCGCCCATCGTGGCGCCCGCGCAGGTGCCGTGGGGCGAGAAGGCGTTCACCGCCTACCTCGGGCCGGATCGCGCCGCCTGGGCGCGCTACGACGCCACCGAACTATTGAAGACGGCGAGCGAGCGCCTGCCGCTGCTGGTGGACCAGGGCGAGGCCGACGAATTCCTCGCCACGCAGCTCAAGCCGGAGCTGTTGCGCGCCGCCTGCGCCAAGGCGAACCACCCGCTGACCCTGCGCCTGCACCCGGGCTACGACCACAGCTACTACTTTGTGGCCAGCTTCATCGGCGAGCACATCGCCTGGCATGCGCGGGCGCTGAAGGGCTGAGGCGCGGCGCAAAGAACGCGCGCCCCCCGTAGGAGCGCACCCTGTGCGCGAATGCTCTTGCTCCGATCGAAGCCAGAAGCATTCGCGCACAGGGTGCGCTCCTGCATGGATGCCGCGTCAGCGCAGCGCGAGGAAATCCGCGCTGACCACGAAGCGCACCGCGTCCAGCCGCAGCCGCGATTGCGGCAGGGCGGCGAGCAGGGCGTCGCGTTCGGCGGCCAGGGTGGCGATTTCCGCGGCGCTGATCGAGGGGTTCACCGCGCGCAGCGCGGTGAGGCGCGCCAGTTCGGCGTCCAGCGCGCCGCCGGCTTCGGCCGTCGCGGCGTCGATCGTGGCCTGCGCGCGGGCGCGGGCGGTGAGCTCCGCCTTCTCCAGCATCGGCGGCACCAGCTTGGCGAGGAACTTGCGGTAGCGCGGCACCTCGATGTTGCGGTCGGCGGCCTTGCGCAGCGCCAGCTCGCTGGGCTGGAAGTCCGCGCGCTCGGCGAGCCGGGTGTCGATGGCGACGACGATCGGCAGCGCGGGCAGGAAACGCTCGGCGTCGAGCCGGCGGTCGGCCACGCATTCGAGCACGAACACCGCCTGCAGCAGCGCGCTGCGCGCCGGCAGCGCGTCGTCCACCATGAAGGCGGCGTTGCCCTGTTCGCCGGAGAGCGCGAGGTCGAGCGCGCCGGCGATCATCGGATGGTCGAGCCGCAGCAGCGGCAGCTCCTCGCGCGCCAGCGCCACCGCGCGGCTGAAGGTGGCCGACTGCGGGCCTTCGGCGAAGCCGGGCAGGGCGTCGGTGGAGAGGTATTGCGGGTCGAGCAGCAGCACCTTGCCGCCCAGTTCCTCGGCGTGGATGCCGTAGCCTTCCAGCAGGCGCTGCACGAAGGCGTCGCGCGCCGGATCCTCGTCCTCGCGGCGGAACGCGCGTTCCAGCTCGTCCGCGTGCGGGTCGCGGCTGGCGGCCAGCTCCAGCAGGCGGTCGCGGCCTTCGCGGATCATGGTGGCCATCTGCTCGTGCGCGGCACGCGTCTCGGCGAGCAGGGCGTCCAGCTCCTGGTCGCGGCCGTCGTCGCCGCGCGCGTGCTGGTCGGCCAGTTCCGCCAGCGCGTCGCCGTAGCGGCGCAGCAGCTCGCGGCCGTCGGCCGGGCTCTGGCGGAACGCGTCCACGCCCTCGTCGTACCAGCGCGCCAGCACGTGCTGCGCGCTGTCGGCCACGGCGAGGATGTGGATGGCGATGTCGTGCGCCTGGCCGATGCGGTCGAGGCGGCCGATGCGCTGTTCCAGCAGGTCGGGATCGAGCGGCAGGTCCCACAGCACCAGCCGGTGCGCGAACTGGAAGTTGCGGCCTTCCGAGCCGATCTCCGAGCACAGCAGCAGGCGCGCGCCGTCGGGCTGGGCGAAGTACGCCGCGTTGCGGTCGCGCTGCACTATCCCTAAGCCCTCGTGGAAGCGCGCGATGCCGGCGCCGCTGCGCGTGCGCAGCGCTTCCTCCAGCGCCAGCACCTTGGCCTGGCTGCGGCAGATCAGCAGGAACTTGTCCTGCGGATGCGCGTCGAGCAGGGCCACCAGCGCGTCGAGGCGCGGATCGTTCGCGTAGTCGTATTCCAGCACCGGCGGCGGCTGCTGGATGTCGGCGTGGAACTCGGCCAGCAGCGCCTGGCGCGTGGCCTCGTCGAGGCCGGCGGCGTCCAGCACCTGCCACTGCGGCACGCGCTGCGGAAAGCCGCCGATGCCGGCGCGGCGGTTGCGGAACATCGCGCGGCCGGTGCCGTGGCGGTCGATCAGCGCGGCGAGGATTTCGCGTGCATGCTCGGGTTTGATGGTGCGAGATTCCGACGCCGTGTCTTGATCCTCGGCGTCATGCCCGCGGAAGCGGGCATCCAGTGCCTTTGCATCTTGGCTTTCAGAGGCGCTGGACCCCAGCTTCCGCTGGGGTGACGGCGAGGCATTGAGACAGCCTTCCAGCGCCGCGTCGCCGGCAAAGGCGCTGCGCAGCATGTCGAGTTCGGCGGCGTCCAGCGCGGCGCCGTCGAGCAGCTTGTCGGCCACTTTCGACAGCGGCTGGAAGCACTCGGCCTCGGCGAGGTAGGCGTCGAGGTCGTGGTAGCGCTGCGGGTCGAGCAGGCGCAGGCGGGCGAAGTGGCCCTTGCGGCCCAATTGCTCGGGCGTGGCGGTGAGCAGGATCACGCCGGGCGTCTTCGCGGCGAGCTGCTCCACCAGCGTGTAGCGCGGGCTGGCGGCTTCCGGCGTCCAGGCCAGGTGGTGTGCCTCGTCCACCACCAGCAGATCCCAGGGCGCGTCCAGCAGCTGCTGCGCGCGTTTCGGGTTCGCTTCGAGGAAGGCGAAGTCGGCGATCACCAGTTGTTCGTCCTCGAACGGGTTCACCGGCGCGGCGGCGCCGTCCAGCGGCAGTTCCAGCGCCTCGCAGCGTTCCTCGTCGTAGATCGCGAAGCTCAGGTTGAAGCGGCGCAGCAGCTCCACGAACCATTGGTAGACCAGCGTGTCGGGCAACAGCAGCAGCACGCGCGCGGCACGGCCGGTGGCGAGCTGGCGCGCCACGATCATGCCCGCCTCGATGGTCTTGCCCAGGCCCACCTCGTCGGCCAGCAGCACGCGCGGCGGGCGGCGCGCGGCGGCGATGCCGGCCACGCGCAGCTGGTGCGGCACCAGGCCGATGCGCGCCGCGCCCAGGCCCCAGGCCGGCGAGCGGCGCGCCTCGGCGCGGCGGCGCAGGCCTTCCAGACGCAGCTCGAACTGCGAAACCGGATCGGTGCGGCCGCCGATCAGGCGGTCGTCGGCCTGGCTCACGCTCTGCTCGTCGTCGAGCTGGCCCTCGTGCAGCTCGCGGCCTTCGCCGCGGTAGATCAGCAGGTCGTCCTTGATCTCCACCCGTTCCACCAGGAACGCGATGCCCTTGCCGGCCACCCGCTGCCCGGCGCGGAACTCCGCGCGCACCAGCGGCGCGGAATCCGCCGCATACGGCCGCAACACCCCGGCCTTGGCGAACAGCACCTGCACGCCGCGTCCCTCGACGCGCAGCACGGTGCCGAGGCCGAGCTCGGGCTCGGCGGTGGAGATCCAGCGTTGACCAGGTACGAACATTGCACAGCCGCGTCGGTTCAAGGACCGCCAATTATCCGCGTTGCAGGCGTCAATGCACAGCGAAAGAGCGCACGGACGCCTGCTCCACGGGCATGGCGGCGATACCACGTGCCGGTGCGGGCCGTCACGAGCCGCCCGTGATCGTCGTCACGTGGATGGTTCGCTCGTGCGCCGCTTGTCGGGCAAATGCTTCCGCTGATCGGCCGCGGGCTGTTCGCCGGGTTTGCGGCGAGTAGATTCGCCAACGGTTTATGAGGGGGATTCCATGTCTGTCCTGTTGCATCCAGGGGAGTGCCGTCGGATCGGCGCGCCGGTACGGCTCGGCATGCCCAGCCTTGGCCGTATCCGGGCGAACCGGATCGGTTTTGCGTGCCATGCGCACGGGTTCACCGTGGTCGAACTGATGATCACTGTTGCCGTGGCGGCGATCCTGCTGATGATCGCGGTGCCCAGCTTCCGCCACATGCTCGCCACGAACCAGCTCAGCACGGCCGCCAACGAGCTGGTCGGCGGGCTCAGCGAGGCGCGCATGGAAGCGATCCAGCGCAACGCCGGGGCGCAGCTGTGCAGCAACCTGGCCGCCAACAACACCACCGACACGCTGGGCAAGCAGTGCAGTGCGGCCGGCGGCGGTGCGGTCGTGGCGACCAGCGGCAGCACCGCGGCGCCGGTGCGCGCCGCGCCGGCCGGCCTGGTGGCGCCGGTGCAGCTGTCCGGCGACATCGTCGCCATCCGCTTCAACGGGCAGGGGCTCGGATTCAAGGCGGGGGGCTCGGGCGTGCCGTTCGCAGGTACGGTGGCGACGCTTTGCAGCACGTCGCTGAGCAGCAACAACCGCATCGATATCGACATGGCCGCCGGCTCGGTCGTCTCCACCACCGCCAGCACGGGGAGCTGCCCATGAACCGGTGCAATGGCCGGCATCAAGCCGGCGTGGGCCTGATCGAGGTGCTGATCGCCGTGCTGGTGTTGTCGATCGGTTTCCTCGGCATCGCCGCGCTGCAGGCGCGTTCGCTGTCGATGAACAACAGCTCGATGGCGCGCAGCGTCGCCACCATCGCCAGCTATTCCATCCTCGACGCCATGCGCGCGGACCTGGCTTCCGCCCAGGGACACGCCTACGACGGCACGGTCAAGGCCAACGCCTGCCCCACGGATACTTCCACGCTCGCCAGCGCCCAGCTCGTGCAATGGTGCGGCCAGTTGGCGGCGGGGCTCGGCGCGTACGCCAGCACCACCGGCACGATCAAGTGCACCGGCACCTTGGGCGACTGCACCGTCACCGTGACGTTCGACGACAGCAAGTCCAAGTCTGCCGCCGCGGATACCTCGGGTACGCAGACCGTCACCACCAGGGCCATGCTATGAGCCGTCGCATGCAAGCCGCACGCATCGCTCCGTGCACCGACCTGAGCCGCGGCGCCGCCGGCTTCACCCTGATCGAGCTGATGGTGGCGATGCTGCTGGGCCTGATCGTCATCGGCGGCGTCACCAGCGTGTTCCTCGCCAACCAGCAGGTCTACCGCACCAATGCCGCGCTGGGCGAGGTACAGGACAATACGCGCATGTCGTTCGAGCTGCTGGCGCAGAACATCCGTGAGGCCGGCTTGACCGGCTGCAGCAACAACGGCCAAGTGGCCAACGTGTTGGCGAATGGCCCCAATAACGGTGGCACCGCTTGGTGGGCCAACTGGAACAACGCCCTGCAGGGTTTTGACAGCGGCACGGGAGCCAACCCGGCGCTGACCGTCGGCACCGCACCCGGCAACCAGGTGACGGGTACCGATTCACTGATGCTGCTGAACGCGGCGGGCGAAGGGCTGAGCATTTCCAGCGACGACACGACGGGGACCACGTTCACGCTCAACGGCAGCAGCAGCGATTTTGCCGCCAAGAAGATCATGATCGTGTGCGATCCAGGCCAGTCGACCCTGTTCCGGGCCAGCAGCTACGACGCCACAGGTACCTCTCCTGTTGTCGGCTATGCGCAGACCGCGGGAAAAGCCACGATCAACTGCTCGACGGGCTTGGGCTATCCCACCGTGTGCACGGCGGGAGGCACGGCCTACACCTACGGTCCCAACGCGATGATCGCGCCCCTGCAGGCCGGAGTCTGGTACATCGGCAAGAACCCGGTAGGCGGAACCTCTCTGTACCTGGCCAGCGTGGCCACCGACACCGACACGACCACGGCGCAGGAGATGGTGCGTGACGTCACCGCCATGCAGATCACCTACCACGTGGCCAACCAGCCGGGTTTCGTGGTGGCATCCAAGGTGACCAACTGGGGTGCGGTGGATGCGGTGCAGGCCAGGCTGACCACGCAGAGCAGCAATACGCGCGTGGCTACTAACGGCAGCTCCGGCGCTGCTTCGGCCGCGCCCATCCAGCGCAGCTACACCGTCACCGCCACCGTACGCAACCGGGTGAAATGACATGAGCGGATTTCAGATACGTGCCTTACCCGCGCGTTCCCGCCAGCGCGGCGTGGCACTGGCGGTGGCGCTGATCCTGCTTGTGGTGATTACCCTGGTCGGCCTTGCCGCCGTCAGCGGCACCATCCTGCAGCAGAAGATGTCGGCCAATTTCTACGACCGCTCGCTCGCCTTCCAGGCCGACGAAGCGGCGATGCGCCAGGCCGCGTTGGCGATCCAGGCAGCCACCGGCGCGGCGCCGGCTGGCTTCTACGACTGCTCGTCCGGCAGCACCAACCTGTGCCAGGCCAATCCGTTCAACGACGCCAATGTGCCGAGCAGCAACATCAAGACCGTGGCGAGCGGTGACTTCAATGCCGGCAACATGGCGGCCAGCAAACCGCAGTACATCGTGCAGTACATGGGCCGTTTCGCGGTGCCGGTCCCCAATGTGAGGGTGATTTCCAGCTGCTCCGGCTACGGGCCGTGCGCGCCTGCGCAGATGGCGGATTTCTACCGCATCACCGCGCGCAGCGGCGATCCCGCCGTGATCGGCGGCCGCGCCTCCGTGGTGATGCAGTCGGTGTTCAGGAAATGAGCAAGCGTAAGCCAAGGGGAACGCACATGATGAAACGAACCAGCTGTTGCCTGTTCGCGCTCACCGCGGCACTGGCGGCCGGCGCCGTCGGCGCCACCACCTATTCCGACAGCTTCCAGTACGGCACCACCAACCTGAAGTGGACACCCCTGGGCAATGCCTGCCTCACGTCGCCCACGGCATCCCCTTCTCCGGATGCGACGCAGACGAGCATCCCGATCTGTGGCAGCACTTTCCAGGGCAATGCCAGCTACACGATTCCGGCGGACGAGAAGATCGGCGGGCAGGGCGCGCTGTTGCTCACGCCGCCAAACAAGAGCCAGACCGGCGCGATCCTGTCGGCGTTCGATCCGTTTCCGCTCAGCCAGGGCATCAGCATCACCTTCACCACCTACACCTTCGGCGGCGACAGCGGCGGCACCGCCAAGAACGGTGCGGACGGCATCGTGTTCTTCCTGACCTCGGCGCAGGACGCCGATGGCACCAAGCACGATGCACCGACCGACACCGGTGCGGAAGGTGGCAGCATGGGTTATGGGTGCTCCAACGGCAACGCCAAGTACGACGGCGTCGCCAACGGCTATCTGGGTTTGGGTATCGACGAATATGGCAACTATCTCAATCGTGGCGACAACGGCAGCGTCGGTATCTACAACTCACGTAACTCGGCGAACGGAACGACAGCAAACGGCGACAACAGCTATCAGAACAACGTGGATGGAGGTATTTCTGCCGGATCTGGTCCGCAATATCAGCCAGAGCGTATCGGTTTGCGTGGCGCGGGCAACACGAATTGGGCATGGTTACAGAGCCAGAACTCTTCTTACTATTCGGGATCATCCAATGCTGGCCAAGTGCAGGACGCATGTCGGAGCGGAACCTATTACGCGCGCGTTCCTGTCTACAATAAGAAGGGGGAGATAACTGGATACAAAAATCAATCAACCCCTATTCCCTACAACTACAATGCCATTCCCGGTGGCTACGCTGTACTTCCCAACAGCCAGCCGATCGCGAACAACTCCAAGAGCGCCACGCGCAACCCGACTTCGAGCACGACATCCGCCAACACTGCGTGGCCGATCACCTACAAGCTGACGATTTCGCCGTCGGGCCTGCTCAACTTTTCCTACAGCTACAACAACGGCACCATGACGCCGGTGCTGACCAATGCCGACATCACCAAGAGCAACGGTCCCTTGCCGGCATCGCTGCGCTTCGGCTTCTCAGCCGGTACCGGCGGCAGCACCAATACGCATGAGATCACCTGCTTCAAGGCCACGCCGCTGCAGTCCACCAGCAGCGCGGCAGCCAATACCATCCAGTCGGGCGAGTACAAGACGGGTACGCAGATCTACCTGGCCTCCTATTCCACCGATAACTGGTTTGGTTCGCTGCAGGCGGTTTCGCTGGACGTTTCCAAAGGCACACTGGTTGTCAACCCATATGCGACTTGGGACGCGAAGTGCGTGCTCACCGGCGGTGCGTGCGACACCATGCAGCCCGACAAGAACGGCGTTTCCCCCAGCGTGACCGTGCAGGCGCCGACTGCGCGTACCCTGCTGACCTCGAACGGTACCGACGGCAACGGCGGCGGCATTTCGCTGGAGTGGGCCAGCCTGACCGGTGCCCAGACGGCTGCTCTGAACACCAACAGCGCCGGTACGACGGACAGCAACGGTCAAATTCGCTTGGGCTGGCTGCGCGGCGACCGCACCAACGAGCAGTTGCAGAGCGCATCGGGCACGTTGCGTGCGCGCAGTTATGTGCTGGGCGATATCATCGACTCCAGCCCCACTTGGGTGGGCGCACCGTATGCGGGTACCTATCCGAATGCCTTCAGCGACGGCCTGTACGGCAGCGCTGTCGCCGCACCGGAGAACCAGCGCGGCGCACAAAGCTACGGCACGTTCGCCAGCAATAAGGCGACGCGCCTCAACGTGATCTATGCGGGTGGAAACGATGGCTTCATGCACGGCTTCGAGGCGGGCTCCTTCGATGCCAGCGGCAATTTCGTCAGCACCAACAATGACGGCAAGGAAGTGATCGGCTACATGCCGGCCGGTGTGCTGGGCAGCAAGGCGGTGTCGCTCACCAACCCAACCTACTCACACGATTACATGGTAGACGCAACACCGGCCGTGGGCGACCTGTTCTACGGCAACGCTTGGCACACCTGGCTGGTCGGCGGCGTGGGCTCCAGCGGCAAGGAGATCTATGCGCTGGACATCACCGACCCGTCCAATTTCTCCGAGAGCAATGCGGGCAGCCTGGTGGTCGGCGACTGGACCGGCGCCAACAGCGCGCTGTCGCACCTGGGTAACACGGTGGGTTCGCCGATCATCGCGCGCATGCACAACGGCCAGTGGGCGATCATCTTCGGCAATGGCCTGGACAGCGGCAAGACTGCTGGCATCTACATCGGCCTGGTGGACAAGACCACGGGCGCGGTGACCTACCAGTTCCTGGACACCGGAGTCGGCTCGTCGACCAGCGCCAACGGTATTGCCTACGTCACCTCGGTGGACCTGGATGGCGATCACATCGCCGACTACCTGTACGCTGGCGACCTGCAGGGCAACGTCTGGCGTTTTGATGTGACCAGCAGCGACGCCACTGCATGGGCGGCATCTACCTTTGGCAATGGGAAGGCCACGCCACTGTTCGTGGCCAAGGATGCCTCCGGCAACCGCCAGCCGATCACCACGGCCCTCGTGGCCGCAGCGATCCAGACCGGCAGCGTGAGCCGCGTGATGCTGTATTTCGGCACCGGTCAGAAGACTCCGCAGACGTCCAGCTCGGGCACCACGTATGCCAGCGGCAAGCAGACCTTCTACGGCATCTGGGACTGGGACATGGACACCTGGAACGGCAAGTCCAGCGTGAAGTACGCGTCGCTGGCCGAGACCAAGAGCTTCACGCGCAGCAACCTGCTGGCGCAGACCGCGACGACGACCGTGGCGACAGGTAGCGGCTCGGTGCAGGGTTATCGCTCGTTGCCCACCGGCACCCAGGTTTGCTGGCAGGGCAGCAGCACGTGCGCTTCAGGGAACACCCAGTACGGCTGGATGTTCGACTTGCCTACCACAAACGAGCAGATCGTCTACAACCCCACCATCATCGATGGCGCGGTGGTGGTGAACACGGCGATTCCGCCGTCGGTGTCGGCGATCCAGTGCAATGCGGGCACCCAGACCGGCTGGACGATGGCCTTCGACCCGGCCAGCGGCGGCGGCCTGCCGGAGGGCTTCTTCCCGAATTCCAGCGGCGCCTTCGGCACCAACAGCGACGGCACCGTGGTCAGTGGCGTGCAGCTCAACGGCGTGGGTACGCCCACCACCGTCACATACCAGGGGCAGATCTACCTGGTGACCCAGACCGTGCAGGGCTCGGCGGCGCTGAGCAAGGTGAACCCGCCGAACGCCAACAGCAACACCCGCGTCTCCTGGCGCGAGATCAGGAATTGAGCATGAGCATCCGGCATCCTTCCGTTTTGCCCCGCTCCGGTGCGCACGGCTTCACCCTGCTCGAACTGATGATCGTGGTGGCGATCATCGCGATCCTCGCGGCGATCGCCCTGCCGTCGTATACCCGCTACGTGGTCAAGACCAACCGGGCGGCGGCCGAGGGCTGCCTGTCCCAGTACGCGAGCTACATGGAGCGCTACTACACCACCAACCTGCGTTACGACGAGGTGCCGGCGAGTTCGGGAACCGCAGCGGGCACGCCGAATCCGGTGACCACCTCGCCGGCGACCCTGGTGCTGGATTGCGCGACGCCGGCGCAGACCGGCAACAACTACACCTATACCGCGCCGGCGTCCTCGGCGACGGCCTATACCCTCCAGGCCACGCCGATCAATGCGCAGCTCACGCGCGATACGGAATGCGGCGACCTGACGCTGGACCAGACCGGCCACCGCGGGATCGGCGGCACCGGTACCGTGGCGCAGTGCTGGGGCAGGTGAGCGGTTGGTGGTGCTGAGGTTGGCGGTGTTTCAGCCGCACGCGGCCGGGCGCGCGCGTTCCGCCAGCACCCGCAACGCAGCGTGCGGCGAGGCATGCAACTGCGCTGCCAGCGGCGCGAGGTAGTGCGGGGGCGCGAGCGGGATCGCGCGTTCGATCAGCGCGGCGGCTTCGTCGATGCGGCCCGCTTCGGCGAGCACCGAGGCCCAGCTGCACAGGCCGCGGTAGTCGCCCAGTTCCGCGGAGCGGCGGTAGAGCCCGGACGCACGCTGGCGGTCGGCCGGCGTCTCCCAGCCGTATTCGTGGAATTGGCCGAGGAAGTGCATCGCGCGGGCGTGGCCGAGCGCGGCGGCGCGCTGGAACAGCGCGAACGCGGCGGCGCGGTCGGCGGGCAGGCCGCGGCCGTTCCAGTGCATGTGGGCGAGGTTGTAGATCGCCCAGTCGAGCCCGTGTGCGGCGGCGCGGCGGTACCACACCACGGCGAGCGGGTAGTCCACCGCCACGCCCCAGCCGTTCTCGCAGCAGCGGCCCAGCATGTTCATCGCCATCGGCACGCCGGCGTGGGCGGCGCGCTGGAACCAGTAGTGCGCTTCGGCGGCGTCGCGCGGCACGCCGCGGCCGTCGAGGCACAGCTGGCCCAGCCAGGCTTGCGCCTCGGCGTCGCCGGCGCGGGCGGCTTCGCGCAGCGTGGCGATCGCGGCGGCGGGGGCGCTGCGCAGTTGCCGGGCCAAGGCATTGGTGTCGAGGCGCTGGCGGGCAGGGGCTGCAGGTTTCCGCTCGTCATTCCAGCGCAAGCTGGAATCCAGTGACTTGGATTCGCCCACGGCGAAGACGCTGGATTCCAGCATGCGCCGGAATGACGCCGAGGCGGCCTTCAACTCTCCGCCCATCGCCGCAGCAGGTTGTGGTAGACGCCGGTGAGCGCGAGCAGGGCGGCGGCATCGGCGCCGCTGGCGGTGAGCGACTGGATGGAGACGTCGAGGTCGAACAGCAGCCGGCGCTGGCCGGGGTCGCGCACCAGGCTCTGGATCCAGAAGAACGCGGCCACGCGCGCGCCGCGCGTCACCGGGCGCACCTCGTGCAGGCTGCTGCCCGGGTACAGCACCAGGTGGCCGGCGGGCAGTTTTACTTCGTGGCTGCCGAAGCTGTCCTCGATCACCAGCTCGCCGCCGTCGTAGTCCTCGGGCGCGGCGAGGAACAGCGTGGCGGAGAGGTCGGTGCGCACGGCCAGCGCGGGTTGCCGCGTGCGGTCGTAGCGGATCGCGTTGTCGACGTGGAAGCCGAAGCTCTGGCCGTCGGCGTAGCGGTTGAACAGCGGCGGATAGATGTGCGCCGGCAGCGCGGCGGCGAAGAAGGTGGGGTTGCGGCGCACCGCGTCGGCGACGACGGCGCCCAGCTCGCGGGCGAGCGGATCGTCCTCGCGCAGCTGGCCGTTGCGCTTCGCCTGCGCGGACTGATGGCCCGCGGTGAGTCGGCCGTCGGCCCAGTCGGCGCCGTCGAGCCGCGCGCGGAACTGCGCGACCTGCCCGGCGCCGAGGATGTCGGGGATGTGCAGCAGCATGGGGAGCTCCGTGGATGGTCTTGCGTAGGAGCGCACCCCCGGACTTGATCCGGGGGTGCGCTCCTACAGGGGCGTCACAACTTGAAATCCGCCGTCAGCACCGCCGAGCGTCCCGGCGCCACTGCGGCGTAGTGCGTGGTGTAGGCCTCGTTGAAGTAGTACTTGTCGGTGAGGTTCTGCACGTTGAGCTGCAGGGTGAGGTGCGGGTTCACCACGTAGGAGGCCATCGCGTCGAGGCGGGTGTAGCCGGGCACCCACTTGGTGTTGGCGGGGTTGCCGTAGACCTTGCCCATCGCGAAGGCGCCGCCGCCCACGGTCAGGCGCGGGGTGAGCGCATAGGTGGTCCACAGGCTGAGGCTGTCGGCCGGCGTGTTGGGGAAGCGCTTGCCACGGCTGGCCGGGTCGCCGGGCGCGGCCTTCAGCAGCTTGCTGTCGAGGTGGGAGTAGCCGCCGTAGATCGTCCAGCGCTCGCCGAGCTTGCCGTTGACGCCGATCTCCACGCCGTCCACGCGCTGCTTGCCGGCGTTGATCTGCGGGCTGCCGCGGCCGCCGGTGGCGACGCGCGCGTTGTCCATCTGGGTGCGGAACAGCGCGGCGGACAGCGCGATGCGGCCGTCGAGCAGGTTCCACTTGCTGCCCAGTTCGAGGTTGCGGCTGTGCTCGGGCTTTAGGTCCTGGTTGGTCACCGCGATGCCGTCGGCGCCGTCGCCCGCGTCCACGCCGGGCGGGGTGGCGGAGGTGCCCCAGGACAGGTACACGCTGCCGTTCGCCGCCGGCTTCCAGACCAGGCCGGCCTGGTAGTTCCAGAAATCGCTGTCGTTGCGCAGCTTCGCGGCGGCGCTGTCCGAGCGCGTGCCGAAGCTGTCGAAGCGCGCGCCGAGGTTCAGCTCCCACTGCTCGCCGAGCGTCATGGTGTCGAAGGCCCAGGCCGAGCGCGTGTCGGTGACGATGTCGACTGGCGCGTTGGCGCGCGCGATCGGGCCGTGCCACGGGTCGTGCGGGTTCGGGTTCAGCACCGGCGCGCACCACCAGCCCGAGGGTGCGCCGACGCCCAGCGTGCAGGCGCCGTTGACGATGCTGCCGGTCTGGCCGGGTACGACCTTGCCGGTGGCCGGGTCGACCGCGCCGATGAGGTAGCCGTCGCGCCAGGTCTTCTCGCGGCTGAGCTCGGTGCCCACGGCCACGCTGTGCCGGATCGCGCCGGTCGCGAATTCGCCGGTGAGGTCGGTCTGGTTGGTGAGGCTGTCGGTGCGACTGACGCGGTTGTTGCCGCGCCGCCAGATGCCGCCGTTCAACAGGAAGTTGCCGTTGCTGTCGTCGGGCAGGGTCCAGATGTAGTCGTTGCTGGAGCGCGCGTACACGCTGGTGTTGCGCAGCAGCCAGCCGTCGCCGAAGTCGTGCTGCACGCGCAGGCTGCCGGTGTCGTTGTCCTGCCGCTGGTAGTCGCGGTCGCGCAGGCCGTACCAGGTGTCGCGCGGCACGTGGATCGGCCTGCCGCTGCCGTTGAGGTTCGCGTGCGGGCTGGTGGCCGCGAACGGGTTGTCGTAGGGAATGCCGCTGTCGGGCACGTCGTCGCTGCGCAGGTGGTAGTAGCCCAGCGTGACGCTGGTGGGCCGACCCAGGCCGAAGGTGATCGAGGGTGCCACGCCCCAGCGCCGCTGCACCGGCCCGTTGCGGCCGGGCACGTCGCTGTGATGGTCCATCACGTTGAGGCGGAACGCCACGTTCTCGCCCACGCGCTGGTTCCAGTCGGCGCTGGCGCGCGCGTAGGCGTCGCTGCCCACGCCCACGCTGCCCTTGATGAAATCGCGCGCCTCCGGCGCCTTGGTCACCAGGTTGATGCTGCCGCCGGCCGCGCCGCGGCCGCTGTAGGCGGAGCCGGGGCCCTTGATTACCTCGACCTGCTCGATGTCGAAGATCTCGCGCGATTGCGAGCCGGAGCTGCGCACGCCGTCGATGAACAGCGAGCTCTGCGAGTCGAAGCCGCGGATGAACGGGCGGTCGCCGTTCGGGTTGCCGCCTTCGCCGGCGCCGAAGGTGATGCCCGGCACCGTGCGCAGCGCGTCCAGCAGCGAGTTCGAGCCGGTCTGCCGGATGACCTGCGCGGGGATCACCTCGATCGAGCGCGGCGTATCCAGCAGCGGCGCGGTGAGCTTGGGCGAGGTGCTGCCGAGCGTGGCGGCCTGCACGTGCACGCCTTTCAGATCGGTGGTCTGCAGCTCGGGCGCGGGCGGCTCCGGCTGGCCGTGGTTGTCGGTGGCGGCGGCATGGCCGGAGACCAGGGCAAGGCCGATGGTGGAAGCCAGCAGGCGCTTCGGGGCGGCGGGCCGGGAGCGCACGGCGACGAGCGGGGAGGCGGAAACGGGCATCGTGATTCCTTGGGCTTGCAGTCGGACGCGGCGCTGCATCGCGTCGGTCCGTTCGAATGGCTGGATGGGAGCGCGCGGCTGCGGCGAGCTTGGCGAGCCGCGCGCGTGGCATGCGCGCGGCTCGCGCCGATGCCGGCGGTGCCTTGCGCATGACCGGTCGCACGATAATCAAAATGCGAATGATTCGCAATAAGTGAATGACGGTTTTGCGGCGCGCCGGCTCTGTCCGGCTCGGCAGCGATGGGCCGCGGCGTTACCCTGCATGGATTCATCGCGAGGAGAACGGAACCATGCGCATCCTGGTTGTGGGGGCGGGCGCCACCGGCGGCTACTTCGGCGGACGCCTGCTGCAGGCGGGGCAGGACGTGACGTTCCTGGTGCGCGAACGGCGCGCGGCGCTGCTGGCGCAACACGGCCTGCGCATCCGCAGTGCGCTGGGCGACGCCGACATCGCCGCGCCGCCCACCGTCACCGCGGCCACGCTGCGCGAACCGTTCGATCTCGTGCTGTTGAGTTGCAAGGCCTGGGACCTGCCGCAGGCGATCGAGGATGTCGCGCCCGCCGTGGGCGAGCGCAGCGCGGTGCTGCCCGTGCTCAACGGCATGCGCCAGCTCGACCTGCTCGATGCGCGCTTCGGCGCCGCGCGGGTGCTGGGCGGGCAGTGCGCGATCGCCGCCACGCTCGACGCCGATGGCACCGTGCGCCACCTCAATCGCATGCACAACCTGGGCTTCGGCGAACGCGACGGCAGCGATTCGGAACGCGTGCAGCGCATCGCGCAGGCGCTGGCCGGCGCGAACTTCGATGCGCGCGCAAGCCGCCACGCGCTGCAGGACATGTGGGACAAGTGGGTGTTCCTCGCCAGCCTCGCCGGCATCACCTGCCTTCTGCGCGCGCCGGTGGGCGACATCGTGGCCGCGCCCGGCGGCCGCGAGGCCGCGCTGGCCCTGCTCGACGACTGCCGCCGCGTCGCCGCCGCTTGCGGCCACGCGCCGGGGCCGAAGGTGCTGCAGCGCGCGCAGGACATGCTGACCGAGGCCGGCTCCATGCTCAGCGCCTCGATGCTGCGCGACCTCGAACACGGCGGCCGCGTCGAAGCCGACCACGTGCTCGGCGACCTGCTGGCGCGCGGCACGGCGCACGGCGTGGAGACGCCGCTGCTGCGCCTGGCATACGCGCACCTGAAGGCGTACGAGGCGCGCAGGGCACGCGGCTGATAGCGTCCAATGAGGTAGACGATCCGAGCCATGCTATCTACGAGCCATTGCCCGTCATCCTCGCGAGGCGCTTCTCAACAGCCGGAGGCTGGTCAAGCGAGGATCCAGTGACTTCAAAAAGACACTGGATTTCTGCAATCGCGCACTGCTGTCCGAAATACTTCGCAGGTGATCTTCTCTCCTCTCCCTCCGGGAGAGGGGCTGGGGGAGAGGGTTCGGACTTGCCGCAACATTTCGTTTTGCCCGAACCCTCTCTTGGCTGCCGCCACCCTCTCCCGGAGGGAGAGGGGCTCACTCGTCAGCGCTCGTGCGAATTCGAGTCGCTCGGCTTCGTTGTTCACGGAGAGAGCCTGCAGCGCTTGGAGTCTGCGAACTGGAATACCAAATATTCCGGCCGGCAGTGCGCTTGATCAGCCTTCGGCTGTTGAGAAGCGCCTCGCGGGAATGACGAACAAAAACGACCGGGTCGGGCACGAGAGGCATTTCCTTCCATTGAAGGCCAAGGGGTATGAGTGCCGTCTGGAAGGAGGGATGAGCAAAAAAAACGCCGCGCTTGCGCGCGGCGTCGAGGAGGCTGCATGCCGCGGCGGAACCCGCCGCGGCCCGCAGGGGTTTACCAGATCTTCACCTGCTTGTCGCCCGCGCGCACCATCGCGTCGCCCGGCTTGCACTGGAAGGCGGTGGCGAAGGCGCTCATGTTCGACGGCGCGGCGATCGCGCGGACCGCGATCGGCGAGTGCGGGTCGACGTTCAGGTACAGCTCGGCCTGCTTCTCGCGCACGCTGCCGCGCCACACGCGCGCCCAGTTGAGGAAGAAGCGCTGATCCTGGGTGTAGCCGTCGATCTTCGCGTCGGCTTCCTTCGGATCGGCCTTGAGCGCGGTCTGCAGTGCGTCGTAGGCGATGTTGATGCCGCCCAGGTCGGCGATGTTCTCGCCCAGGGTGAGCTTGCCGTTGACGTGCAGGTTCGGCTTGTCCTTGATCGGGGCGTAGCCGTCGAACTGCTCGACCAGCGCCTTGGTGCGCGCGTCGAACTGCTTCTTGTCCTGTGCGGTCCACCAGTCCTTCTTGTTGCCGTCGCCGTCGAACTGGCTGCCCTGGTCGTCGAAGCCGTGGCTGGCCTCGTGGCCGATCACCGCGCCGATGCCGCCGTAGTTGATCGCGTCGTCGCCGTCCGGATAGAAGAACGGCGCCTGCAGGATCGCGGCCGGGAAGTTGATCGTGTTGGTGGTCGGGTCGTAGTAGGCGTTGACCGTCTGCGGGGTCATGTCCCACTGCTTGCGGTCGGTCTTCTTGCCGATCTTGGAGAGGTCGTACTGGTAGTTGTACTTCTGCGCGGCCTGCAGGTTCGCATACCAGTTGTCCGGGCTGATGGTGAGGCCGGACCAGTCGCGCCACTCGCCCTCGTCGGGGTAGCCGATCTTGGGCAGGAACTTGTTCCACTTGTCGATGGCCTTGGCCTTGGTGTCCGCGCTCATCCAGTCCAGCTGCTCGATGCGGTTCTTCAGCGCGTCGCGCACGTTGGTCACCAGCTGCTCGGCGCGCTGCTTGGCTTCCGGCGTGAAGTACTTGGCCACGTACAGCTCGCCCAGGCCCATGCCCATCGCGTGGTTGACGCCGCCCAGCACCTGCTTCCAGCGCGCCTTCTGCTCGGGCTGGCCGGACAGGGTCTTGCCGTAGAAGTCGAACTTGTTGTCGCGGAACGCCTTGGACAGCGAGTTCGAGGCGTCGTCGATGGTGTGGAAGCGCAGGTAGGCCTGCCACTCGGACACCGGCGCGGCGGTCAGCAGCTTGTCGAACTCGGCGAAGAACTTCGGCTGCGACAGCGAGAAGCCCTTGTCGATGGTCACGCCCTGCGCCTTGAAGAACTGCTCCCAGCTGAAGTGCGGGGTGGCCTTGTCGGCGTCCTTGACGCTGACGAAGTGGTACTGGTTGTCGAGGTTGCGCAGCTCGGTGGGCGCCAGCGAGGCACCGGCCAGCGCGGTCTCGAACTTCATCACCTCGTCGGCCTGCTGCTTGGCGTCGGCCTCGGCCACGCCGGCCAGTTGCAGCGTCTTGGCGATGTAGGCGACGTAGGCGGCGCGCAGGTCCTTGTACTCGGGCTTGGAGTAGTAGTCCTTGGTGGGCAGGCCCAGGCCGCCCTGGTTGGCGTAGCCGATCTGCTGGGTGGCGTCGTGGAAGTCGGCGCCGGCGCCGAAGCCGAACACCTGGCCGTCGCCGTCGGCGGCGCTCTGGTTGAGGTAGTTCACGATGTCGGCGGTGTTCTTCAGGTCGTCGATCGCGGCGAGCTTGGGCTTGATCGGCTCGATGCCGGCCTTCTCGATCGCGGCGTCGTCCATGCCGGACTTGTACAGCCAGCCGATCTTCTGCTCGACCGAGCCGGCCTTGGCGCTGTCGGCGTTCTTGGCGGCGTCCTCGACCAGCTGGTGCTGGTCGTCCATGCTCTTCTCGGCGAGCTGGGCGAACGCGCCCCAGCTGGTGTGGTCGGACGGGATCGGGTTGGCCGCGACCCACTTCGCGTTGACGAAGCCGTTGAAGTCCGTGCAGGCCTCGCCGGCCTGGCCCAGCTCGCTGACGTCGAACACGCTCTTCGGTGCGGCCGGGGCGGCGGCGACGGTGGCGGCATGGGCCGGGGCGGCGGTGGCGGCCGGCGCCGGGGCGGTGGCCTGCTCGCTCTTGCCGCAGCCGGCCAGCGCCAGCGCGACAGCGGCGGCCAGCGCCAGGGGCTTCAGATACTGTTGGGTCATGGACTTCCCTCTCATGGAGTGTGTGGTGCCGCCGAGGCGGCGTTCTGCGCTTGCCGACCGGCCGCGGGCATGCCTGCCCGTGCCGGCCGTGACCGTCCACGCTAAGGCGGACCGCGGTGGGCGGCACAGTGTCAAAGGTCAGGGGGGGGGGCCGGCAACCGGGCCGGCCGTGCCGCCCGGCCGGCGCCCCTACAGCGGCCGGTCGGGCAGGCTGCGCGGCGCCGGCAGGTTGTCCGGCGCCACCGCGCCGCCGGAGATGATGAAGGCCATCGCCTGGTCCATCGTCCAGTCGGTGGGCGTGAGCTCGTCCATCGGCACCAGTTCCAGGTAGCCGCCGGTGGGGTTGGGCGTGGTGGGGATGTACACCGCCGCCATCTCGCGGCCCGTGCCTTCCTCGGTCAGGGTGCGGGTGACGAAGCCCACCACCTTCATCCCCGGCCGCGGGAAGTCCACCAGCACCACGCGCTGCGTGCCGCCGGGCTTGTTCTGCAGCACCGCCATCAGTTTCTTGGTGCCGCCGTAGATCGTCTGCACCAGCGGGATGCGCTGCAGCAGGCCGTCGAAGGCGTCGAGCAGGCGCTGCCCGATCACCCGGTTCGCCAGCCAGCCCAGCAGGTACAGCGCGCCCAGCGTCAGCAGCAGGGCGAGGATGAAGATCAGCCACTGCTGGTTGAGCGCATCGGCCGCCTGTGGCGCGACCAGCGCCAGCGCCCCCACCAGCGCCGCCACCAGCGGCGCGCCGATGCCGGCCAGGAGGCCCAGCACGAACTTGAACACCAGCACCGTCACCCACAGCGGCAGGAAGGTGAGCAGACCGGTGATCAGATAGCGTTTGATGCGCAACGGGGGCATGGGGTGTCCGGAAGCGTGGGGAGCCTGCGCATTGTAGGGGAGCACGTGGCGCGGAATCGGAGGCTCGGTCTGTCGGCGGACGCGACGATCTGCGTCGGGAAGTCTTCGTTCGTCGCGCGAGCGACCGGCAGGGCTGCGATCGAGCGTGCCTGTGCACCGCCGTACAACGCCGAAAGTCGTCAGGACCGATGGATCCGGGCGTTGCCGGGATGCGACTGCGGCAGGGGCGCAGTATGATTGAATCGTACTCACGCGGAGGCCGCGGCATGCGCTCCACCCAGCAATTCAGCATCACCTTGCCGAACGAGATGGCCGATGCCGTGCGGGCCAAGGTTGCCGATGGCGAGTACGCCACCGAGAGCGAGGTGATCCGCGAAGGCCTGCGTACGCTGCTGGCCCGCGATCGCGCGATCGAGCAGTGGCTGCGCAAGGAAGTGGCCATCGCCCACGACGAACTCAAGGACGATCCGTCGAAGGCACGGTCGACGGAGCAGGCGCGCGCCGCGCTCGTGGCGGCTCGCCGCCGCCGTGCCGCATCCCGCGGGTGAACTTCGACGTCGTTTGGTCGCCGCGGGCCGTCGACCAACTCATCGCGCTGGACGAATACATCGCGGTGGCTGCATCGCCCGAAATCGCTGCGCGCTATACCGATGCCGTGGCGGATTACTGCCTTTCGCTGTCGACCTTCCCGCGCCGAGGCACCCGCCGCGACGATATCCGCCCCGGCCTGCGCGTCACGAATTACCGCAAGCGCACCGTGATCGCCTTTGCCGTCGATGACGAAGCACGGCGATTGGCGATACTCGGCGTGTTCCACGGCGGGCAGGATTACGAAACCGCCTTGGGCGAGCATGCGAACGATACGGGGCGCGACTACACGTAGCGCAAGCGCTCCACCGCAGACGCGCCGTCCGTCTCCAGCCGCAGTCCCGGCTTGCGCAGGTGGTTGAATCCGGTCTGGCCGTGCGCGCGGTCCGTCACAGGCCGGCGGTTATTCTTCGAACAGTTCGGTGTGGGTGCCGGCGCGCACGAACACGACGGCGTTGCGTGCAGCCGGTAGATCGGCGGGAAGTCGCCGCCGATGTGGCATTCGCGGTGGTCGGCCCAGTCGCCCTTGAGCGGGTGGTCGAGCCATTCGGGGCCGAGCGGCGCGTCGTCGGCGATGAGCGGCAGCATGGCCGCCTTCAGCCGCCGCAGGTCGTGGCGCCCTGCGTGGGGGAGCCGTTCCCCATCCTTGTGGAACGCGCGGGTGCAGTCGCAGGCCCTGGGCGGGGCGGCCCGCTTGTCAGCGGCGGGTTTTTCCGAGCACGCCGAACAGGGCTCCTGCCGAGTCGATGCGGGTGGCACGGGCGTCCATCATCGCGCGGGCTTCTTCCATCGCCGCGCGGGTCGGCGCGTTGGGCACCTTGAGTTCCAGCGGAAAGGCCTGGTCGTCGACCACGCGCTTGAGCAGGATGCGCACGGCATCGGACACGGACAGCCCCATGGCGGCCAGCGCTTCGCTGGCCTGCGCCTTGATGTCGTCGTCCACGCGTACGCGCAGCATGGAGGAATGGGACATGGTGGGACTCCCGTGGTGCGGGCCATTCTGTATCGCATTGGAAATACAGTCGAGGTTGTGCTGGATCTGGGGTTGAATGTCCACGGGTGGCTCGTGTTGCCCCCGGATGGCCGTCATGCAGAGATCGCGAACAGGCTCACGGCTGCGCCCGGTGGGCGGCATGCGCGCCATGCCGCCAGCCCTTGCGGTACAGCCGGCGCAGGCCGATCAGCGCCACCAGCAGCCACACCGCGAGGCTGGCGTACACGCCCACGGCGGGGATCGCGCGCAGGAAATCCGCGTGCAGCGCCTGCGCCAGTTCCTGCGTGCCCACGGTGTACATGCCGATCGGGAACACGATATCCCAGTCGTCCGTTTCGTAGCGCAGCGGCACGTGGCGCCACGCGTGCCGCCACACTTCCAGGATCGCCAGCAGCGGGATCCACCAGGTGGCGGTGGCCCAGAAGAACACGGTGAAACCCTTCACGAACGGCAGCAGCTCGGCCAGCGCGCCGTTCGCGGGCGCGTGGATCGCGATCAGGCTGCCGGCCAGCGTGGTCACCGCCAGCGCGCCCATGTCGATCCAGTACGGCGGGGTGAACTCGCGCGCGCGCAGCGGGAAGAACACCATGCGATAAACCACCAGCGTGATGATCAGCAGGTACAGCGCCGCGCCCAGCATGTACAGGCTGAGCGCCACGAACTGCAGGCGGTCCGGATCGGCGCGGCTGGCCGCGACCAGGGTGAGCAGCGCCGACAACGCCTGCGTGGCCACCACCGCCACCAGCCAGCCGCCGTTGATGCTGCGGGTGAAGCCGGGCTTGAAGCGCGCGGTGATGGTGGCGGCGAAGAACAGGTAGATCAGCACCAGCCACAGCAGCGCGCCGGCCGCCGCCAGCGCCGCCGCCAGCGCGGGCAGCGGCCACACCAGCACGCACTGGCTGCCCAGCACGCAGGTGGCCGCGGCCAAGGTGAGGAAGCCCGCGCCGCGCGAGGGATCGGTGAAATCCGCGACCAGCTCGTGGCGGAAGCGCGCCAGCCGCAGCACGGTCAGCGCCAGCAGCCACGCGTAGGCGAGCAGGTTGAACGCGAACAGCGCCAGCGCCACCCGCGGCAGGCCGTGCTGGTTCGCGTCGATCGAGACGATACCGGTGGCCATCACCAGCGCGAAGCAGCCCGGCGCCAGCCGGCGCACGCGGAGCAGCAGGTCTTCGGCCAGTGGCATGCGGCGATTATGTGGACGGCGAGTGTCGTCAATCGGTGAGGTGTGACTTTTTCCGCGCCCGTGCGAATCATGCTGGCAACGACGGAGGGGAACGGACGGACATGGGCGGCAAGGCGGACCAGCAACGCTTCGAGGCGCTGTGGCGCGAGCACCGGGGCATCGTGCTCAAGGTGGCCAGCGTCTACGCGCGCGGCGCCGAGGAACGGCTCGACCTCGCGCAGGAGATCGGCGCGCAGCTGTGGCGCGCCTTCGCCGGCTACGACGAGCGGCGCGCGAAGTTTTCCACCTGGCTGTATCGCATCGCACTGAACGTGGCGATCTCGCACCTGCGCCGCGAAGGCGGCCAGGCCGGGCGCTTCGAGTCGCTGGACGAGGGGCATCTGGAAACCCTCGCGGGCGAGCCCGACGCGGAACCCGACGAACGCCTCGCCGCGCTGTACGCCTTCATCGGCGAACTCGACGCGCTCAACCGCGCGCTGATCCTGCTGTACCTCGAAGACAGGAGCTATGCCGAGATCGCCGAGGTGCTCGGCATCAGCGCCGGCAACGTGGCCACCAAGATCAATCGCATCAAGCAGAAGCTGCGCGGCCGGATGACCGCCGCGGCCGTCACCGGAGCATGAGCATGGAACTCGATGAGATGAAGCAGCTGTGGGCGCGGATGGAGCTGCGGCAGGACGGTATGGAGGCGCTGCTGCGCCAGGATTTCCGTGAACGGCGGATGGGGCAGGTGCGCACCGCGCTGCGCCGGGCGTTGCGCTGGCAGGCGCTGGAGCTGGCGGTCTGGCTGGGTTTCGTGGCGTGGGTGGCTACGTTCTGGGTGGGCCATCGCCATGTCACGCACCTGCTGGTGATCGGCCTGGTGCTGCACGTGTACGGCCTCGCCGCGATCTGGTCGTGTGCCACGCAGCTCCTGCTGCTCAGCCGCATCTACCTGTTCGACGCGCCCGTGCTGGTGCTGCAGCGACGGTTGGCGCAGTTGCGGCGCTTCCGCGTCTGCAGCTCGTTGGCGCTGGGCCTGCCGTGGTGGTGCCTGTGGCTGCTGGTGTCCACGGTGGGTCTGGTGTGGCTGGGCGGCGTGGACATCTACGCGGGGAGCTCGCCCGCGTGGTACTGGGTGACGCTGGGCGTGGGCGCGCTCGGCATGGGCGCGTGCATCTGGCTGGCGCGCCGCCTCGCCGGCCGGCCGCTGCGTTCGCCCACGCTGCGACGGATGGTCGAGGACATGAGCGGGCGCAGCCTGCGGCGGGTGGCCGAACAGCTGGACGGGATGGCGCGCTTCGAGCGGGAATAAGGCGCGGGCTGGCGGCAAGCCGTAGGTCGGGCTTCAGCCCGACAGGCGCGGGAAATCGGTCGGGATGAATCCCGACCCACGGGCGGCGCTCAGTACGCCTTTGGCTTCAGCCGCACGTGGAGCGGGAGTGTGCTGAGCCGGCGGCAAACCGTAGGTCGGGCTTCAGCCCGACATGCACGGAGAATCGGTCGGGATGAATCCCGACCCACGGGCGAGGCTCAGTGCGCCTTTGGCTTCAGCTGCACGTAGAGCTGCTTGCGCACGCGTGCGACCACTTTGCCGGAGGCGGTGACGATCTCGCTTTCGAACCAGCGCAGCACTTTCTCGCCGCTGGCGGCGGCTGCGCGCATCAGAACAGCAGCGAAGCCATCCGGCGCCGGTAGCGGCCTACCAGTTCGGCGTCGTCCAGCGTGGCGAAGGCGGCGAGCAGGCGTTTCTTCGCGGCGCCATCGTTCCAGTCGCGGGCTTTTTCGAGGATGGCGAGGAACTGGTCGAGGCCGCTGGCGGGCTCGTTGCCGAGCAGCAGGCGCACGCCGAGCAGGTCGCGCGCTTCCCAGTCGGCGGCGTTGGCGGCGATGCGTTGCTCCAGCTCGGCCTGTGCGGGCGCGTCCTTCAGCACGCGCGCCAGTTCGAGCTGGTGGCGCAGGCGCACGGCGCGCGCGTCGGTGGCGAGGTTGGCGGGCAGGGCGTCGAGTTCGGTGGCGGCGGCGTCGCTGTGGCCGGCCTGGGCCAGCGCCGCGGCGAGTTCGAGCTTGAGCTCGGCGCGCTCGGGTTCGGCGGCGATCGCCTGTTGCAGGCGGTTGATCGCGGCCTCCGGCGTTTCGGCGGGCGCCTCGACGGCTGCGTCCTCGTCGTCCTCCGACGGCTGCACATGGCGTTCGAGGAATTCGCGCAGCTGGCCCAGCGGCAGCGCGCCGGCGAAGCCGTCGGCGATCTGGCCGTCCTTCACCAGCATCACGGTGGGCACGCTGCGGATGCCGAACATCGCGGCGAGCTGCTGGTTCTTGTCCACGTCCACCTTGCCGAGGCGGAACGCGCCCTTGTATTCGGCGGCGAGCTGTTCCAGCAGCGGGCCCAGCGTCTTGCACGGGCCGCACCAGGTGGCCCAGAAATCCACCAGCACCGGGGTGTCCAGCGAGGCGTTGATGACCTCGGCCTCGAAGTTCTGTTCGGTGACGTCGAAGACGTGGTCGTTGGCGATGGCGGTCACGGTGGAGTCCGAAACGGGGGAAGGATGAAGGCTGCCGAAATGGGGCGCGCCGGCCAGCATATCAAGGGATGAATCGGAGCATCCCGGGCTTGCGCCGCCGTGCCCGCGCGGGGGCGGGATTTGCGAGAATCGCCGCATGGACGCCATCCCCGAGGGCTGCGCCGACATCTCGCCGTCGACGCTGCTGATCTGCGAACAGTGCGACACCGTGCATCGCCGCCGCTCGCTGGCGCGGGGCGAGGTGGCGCAGTGCGCGCGCTGCGGCGCGGTGCTGGAGCGCCACCACGGCATGCGCATCGACACCCTGCTGGCGCTGGTGCTCGCCGCGCTGGTGGTGTTCGTGCAGGCCACGCTGTGGCCGATCGTGACGTTGGGCCTGAACGGCCAGCAGGTGGCCGCCACGCTGTGGGACGTGATCCGCATGATGTGGCTCGACCACTCGCAGGTGGTGGCGGTGATCGCGGCGGGCACGCTGTACGTGTTCCCGCTGGCGAAGATCCTCAGCCTGGGCTGGCTGCTGCTCTACGCGCGCAGCGGCCGCCGCGCGCCGGGCTTCCGCCGGCTGATGGTGGCGATGCATCACCTGGGGCCGTGGACGATGAGCGAGGTGTTCGTGCTGGGCGCGCTGGTGTCCATCGTCAAGGCGCACCTGTATTTCGACGTGATCCCGAATCCGGGCATCTATTTCTACGCGGCGCTGATGTTCCTGATCACCCTGTTCGCCGGCGTCGACCTCGCCCGGCTGTGGGACGAGACGCGCGAGGACGAAGCGTGAGCACGCTGCCGCGCGCCGCCGAACTGGGCCTGATTGGCTGTCATGTCTGCGGCCAAGTCTGCCGGTTCGCGGGCGGCGACGGCGACGGGCTGGCCTGCCCGCGCTGCGGCTCGGCGCTGCACCGGCGCAAGCCGGCCAGCTATGCGCGCACCTGGGCGCTGCTGATTGCCGCGTTCCTGATGTACATCCCCGCCAACGTGCTGCCGATCATGCGCACCGCGAGCCTCGGCGACGTCGACGACAACACCATCCTGAGCGGCGTGGTGGAGCTGTGGGTGAAGGGCTCGCCGAGCCTGGCGGTGATCGTGTTCTGCGCCAGCATCGTGGTGCCGATGCTGAAGTTCCTCGCGCTGGGCACGCTGCTGGTCAGCTGCCGCCGCGGCAGCGGCTGGGCGCGGCGGCAGCGCGCGCAGCTGTACCGGCTGGTGGAGCTGATCGGCTACTGGTCGATGCTGGACGTGTTCGTGGTGGCGCTGTTGACGGCGCTGGTACGCTTCGGCCTGTTCAGCCTGGTGGAGCCGCTGCCGGGCGTGGTGTTCTTCGGCCTCACCGTGGTGCTGACCATGTTCGCCTCGATGTGCTTCGATCCCCGCTTGATCTGGGACGGCCAGGACGATTCCGATGACTGACGAGAAACCCGGCACGCCGCCGCGCGGCGACGCCTTGCCCAGCCCGGTGGTGCACAAGCGGCGCAGCAGCGTCACGCTGATCTGGCTGGTGCCGATCCTGGCGGCGCTGGTCGGCGTGGCGCTGGTGGTGCAGAACTGGCTGCAGGCCGGGCCCGCGATCACCATCACGTTCGAGAGCGCGCAGGGCATGGCCGCCGGCAAGACGCCGGTGAAGTACAAGGACGTGGTGATCGGCAAGGTGGACAAGATCCGCCTGAGCGGCGACCGCAGCCACGTGCTGGTGACGGTGGCGCTGGAGAAGAGCGCGAAGGCGTTCGCCACCGCCGGCACGCGCTACTGGGTGGTGCGCCCGCGCATCGGCCTGGGCGGCGTCTCCGGCGTGGACACGCTGCTGTCCGGCGCCTACATCGGCGCGGACACCAGCGACTCGAGCACGCCGGAGGACGAGTTCAAGGGCCTGGAGACGCCGCCCGCGGTGACCCACGGCGAGCCGGGCAAGAGCTTCGTGCTGCACGCCGACGACCTCGGCTCGCTGGACATCGGCTCGCCGGTGTACTTCCGCCGCATCCAGGTGGGGCGGGTGGTGTCCTACCAGCTCGACCCGGACGGCAAGGGCGTCACGCTCGCGGTGTTCGTCGATGCGCCGAACGACCGCTTCGTGGATGCCTCGACCCGCTTCTGGAACGCCAGCGGCGTGGACGTGTCGCTGGGCGCGAACGGGCTCAAGCTCAACACGCAGTCGCTGGCCACCGTGCTGGCCGGTGGCGTGGCCTTCCAGGACCCGGGCGGCCCGCACGACACCACGCCCGCGCCCGACCAGGCGCAGTACACGCTGTTCGCCGACCAGGGCAGCGCGATGGCGCCGCCGGACGGCGAGCCGCACTACATCCGCATGCGCTTCGACCAGTCGCTGCGCGGGCTGGCGGTGGGCGCGCCGGTGGAGTTCCTCGGGGTGAACTTCGGCCGGGTGGTGTCGATCCGCATGGACTACGACGAGAAGACCCAGCGCTTTCCGCTGCTGGTCGGCGCCGTGGTGTATCCCGAGCGGCTGGGCCAGGCGCACGCCAAGCTGGTGGCGCTGGCGAAGCAGCACGGCGACAACGCCGACATCGCGCACATGGTCGGCACGCTGGTCGAGCACGGCCTGCGCGCGCAGGCGCGCACCGGCAACCTGCTCACCGGCCAGCTCTACATCGCGCTGGACTTCCTGCCGCATGCGGCGAAGGTGCGCTTCGACCCCGCCGCGAGCCCGCTGGAGATCCCCACTGCGCCGGGCAGCTTCGACAAGCTGCAGGAGCAGATGGCCGACATCGTCGGCAAGCTGGACAAGGTGCCGTTCGACCAGATCGGCAACCACCTCAACGACAGCCTCGCCAGCCTCGACGCCACGCTCAGGCAGGTGAACGGCCGGACCCTGCCGGCGCTGAACGACACCCTGGGCGACGCGCGCAAGACGCTGGGCACGGCGAACGACACGCTGTCCGCCGACTCGCCGCTGCAGCAGAACCTGGGGCAAACGCTGCAGGAACTGCAGCGCACGATGCGCTCGCTGCGCGTGCTCACCGACTACCTCGGCGTGCATCCGGAATCGCTGCTGCGCGGCCGCCGCCCCGATCCGGCGCCGGCCACGCCGAAACCGGCCCCCGCCGTCCAACCGAACAGGAGCCAGCCATGAGCCGCCCGTGGATACTCGCCGGTGCCGTCGCGCTGGGCCTCGCCGGCTGCGCCTCCGCGCCGCTGCACTACTACACCCTGCTGCCGCCGGCCGCTGCGGGCGCCGGCAGCGCGGCCACGCCCGCGCCGTATCCGTTCGAACTGCTGCCGGTGACCGTGCCGGCCCAGGTCGACGTGCCGCAGCTGGTGGTGCGCGAAGGCGGGCAGGGCATGCAGCCCTTGGACGGCCAGCGCTGGATCGCGCCGCTGGGCGAGGAGATCCGCGGCGCGCTGGCCGCCGACCTCGCCCGCGCGCTGGGCGCGCCGGACATGAGCGGCCTGCCCGGCAATGGCGCGCTGCGCCTGCGCATCACGCTGGACGTGCGCCGCTTCGAATCCGTGCCCGGCAGCCATGCGCTGCTCGACGCGGCGTGGAGCCTGCGCCTCGTCGGCGGCTCCGGCGGCCAGGACGCGCTGGCCTGCACGAGCCGGATCAGCGAACCGGTGGCGGCGGGCTACGACGCGCTGGTGGCCGGCCACCAGCAGGCGCTGGCGCAGCTGGCCACGCGCATCGCCGCCACGGCGCGTGCCTACGAGGCCGGCGCGCGGCCGGCTTGCCCCGCCGATTGATGGTTCCGACTCCCTCCCTGCATGCAGGGGAGGGGTCAGCATGGCTCATCTGCTAATCTGACCCGTTCTTTCGGCAGCCCGCCACAGACCCATGCAAGACACCCAAGAAGCCAGCAAGAACGAAACGGACTACCAGCCGCAGGCGGTGGAAGCCGCCGCGCAGCGGTACTGGAACGCGCAGCGCGCCTACGAGGTGAAGGAAGACCCGGCCAAGCCGAAGTTCTTCTGCCTCTCGATGCTGCCGTACCCCTCGGGCGCGCTGCACATGGGCCACGTGCGCAACTACACCATCGGCGACGTGATCAGCCGCTACCAGCGCATGAACGGCAAAAACGTGCTGCAGCCGATGGGCTGGGACGCGTTCGGCCTGCCCGCCGAGAACGCCGCGATCAAGAACAAGACCGCGCCGGCGAAGTGGACCTACGCGAACATCGAGCACATGCGCGGCCAGCTGCAGTCGCTGGGCTACGCGATCGACTGGAGCCGCGAGTTCGCCACCTGCCGCCCCGAGTACTACCGCTGGGAACAGCTGATGTTCACCCGGCTGCTGAAGAAGGGCCTGGCCTACCGCAAGAACAGCGTGGTGAACTGGGACCCGATCGACCAGACCGTGCTCGCGAACGAGCAGGTGGTGGACGGCCGTGGCTGGCGCTCCGGCGCCGTGGTGGAGAAGCGCGAGATCCCGCAATGGTTCCTGCGCATCACCGACTACGCGCAGGAACTGCTGGATGGCCTGGATACGCTGCCCGGCTGGCCGGACGCGGTGAAGACCATGCAGCGCAACTGGATCGGCCGCAGCGAGGGCCTGGAGATCCACTTCGCGGTGGAAGGCGAGCGCGAACCGCTCACCGTGTTCACCACACGCCCCGACACCTTGATGGGCGTCACCTTCGTCTCCATCGCGGGCGAGCACCCGCTGGCGCTGAAGGCCGCGGCGAACAATCCGCAGCTCGCCGCCTTCCTCGAAGAACTCAAGCACGGCGGCGTCTCCGAAGCCGAGCTGGAAACGCAGGAAAAGCGCGGCATGGCCACCGGCCTGTACGCGATCCATCCGGTCAGCGGCGAGCAGGTGCCGGTGTGGGTGGCGAACTTCGTGCTGATGGGCTACGGCACCGGTGCGGTGATGGCGGTGCCCGGCCACGACGCGCGCGATTTCGAGTTCGCGCACAAGTACGGCCTGCCGATCAGGCAGGTGATCGCCTGCGGCAGTGAGGCCTACGACCCGGCCGCATGGCAGGAGTGGTACGGCGACAAGACACGCGCCGACATGCGCGTGGTCAACTCCGGCGCGCTGGACGGCAAGAACTACCGCGAAGCCTTCGACTACCTTGCGGCCAAGCTCGAAGCCGAAGGCAAGGGCCTGCGCCGCGTGAACTGGCGCCTGCGCGACTGGGGCGTCAGCCGCCAGCGCTACTGGGGCTGCCCGATCCCGGTGATCTACTGCCCCAAGTGCGACGCGGTGCCGGTGCCGGAAGACCAGTTGCCGGTGGTGCTGCCCGAGGACGTGGCCTTCAGCGGCGTGCAGTCGCCGATCAAGGCCGATCCCGAGTGGCGCAAGTGCCGCTGCCCGCAGTGCGGCGGCCCGGCCGAGCGCGAGACCGACACCTTCGACACCTTCATGGAGTCCAGCTGGTACTACGCGCGCTACACCTCGCCGGGTGCGAACGCCCAGGTGGACGAGCGCGCGAACTACTGGCTGCCGGTGGACCAGTACATCGGCGGCATCGAGCACGCGATCCTGCACCTGCTCTACTTCCGTTTCTATCACAAGCTGATGCGCGACGCGGGCCTGGTGCAGTCGGACGAGCCGGCCACCAACCTCTTGTGCCAGGGCATGGTGATCGCCGAGACCTTCTACCGCGAAAACGCCGACGGCTCGAAGGACTGGATCAACCCCGCCGACGTGGAAATCCAGCGCGACGACAAGGCGCGCGTGGTCGGCGCGCTGCTCAGGTCCGACGGCCAGCCGGTGAAGATCGGCGGCATCGAGAAGATGTCCAAGTCCAAGAACAACGGCGTCGATCCGCAGGCGATGGTGGGCAAGTACGGCGCCGACACCGTGCGCCTGTTCTCCATGTTTGCCGCGCCGCCCGAGCAGTCGCTGGAGTGGAACGAGGCCGGCGTGGAAGGCATGGCGCGCTTCCTGCGCCGCTTCTGGCGCGAGGTGACCACGCACGCGTCGCAGCCGGATCATCCGGTGGTGAACCCCGCGCAACTCAACGGCGAACAGAAGGCGTTGCGCCGCCAGTTGCACGAGACGATCCAGAAGGTGACGGTCGACTTCGGCCGCCGCCATTCCTTCAACACCGCGATCGCCGCGCTGATGGAACTGCTCAACGCGGTGAACAAGTTCGCCGACATGAGCGAGCAGGGCCGCGCGGTGCGCCACGAGGCGCTGGAAACCATGGTGCTGCTGCTGAACCCGGTGGTGCCGCACGTCAGCCACCAGCTGTGGCAGGTGCTGGGCCACGCCGAGGCGGTGCTGGAAGACCAGCCCTGGCCGGCCGTGGACGAGGCCGCGCTGGTGCGCGACAGTCTCACCCTCGCGGTGCAGGTCAACGGCAAGCTGCGCGGCACCATCGAGGTGCCGGCGCACGCGGGCAAGGAGGAGGCCGAAGCGCTGGCGCTGGCGCAGCCGCAGGTGGCCGCCTTCCTCAAGGAGCTCAGCGTGCGCAAGGTGATCGTGGTGCCCGGCAAGATCGTCAACATCGTCGCAGGATGAAAGCCATGAACCGCATGCTCCGTGTCGCGCCGCTGCTCGTCGTCGCCCTCGCGCTCTCCGCCTGCGGCTTCCATCTGCGCCGCAGCGTCGCGCTGCCGCCGTCGATGAGCCGGCTGCACCTCACCGTTTCCGGCGGCGGTGATCTGGAGCGCGGGCTGACCCGCGCGCTGGAGAACGCCGGCGTCGCGGTCGAGGACAACGCCGGCCCCGGCACCGCCGAACTGCGCGTGCCGGTGGCCAGCTTCGGCACCGAATCGCTGACCCAGGGTGGCTACGCGCGCATCACCGAATACGCGGTGCGCTACCAGGTGGAGTTCGACGTCGCCGGCGCCGACGGCAAGACCGTGCTGCCGCACCAGCGCATCGACATGCAGCGCGAATACAGCTACGACTCCACCGACACCGTGGGCAACGCCTCGCAGGTGCAGCAGATCCAGCGCAGCCTGGTCGACGACATGGTGCAGGCGATCATGTTCCGCCTCGAAGCGGCCGCGAAGCATCCGCAGGCCGAGCCCGGCAAGCCCTGATGCCGCTCACTCCCGCCCAATGGCAGAAGGCGCTGGCGACCGACCAGTTGGCGCCGGTCTACCTGCTCGCGGGCGAGGAACTGCTGGTGCTGGAAGCCGCCGACGCGCTGCGCGCGCAGGCGAAGCGGCTCGGCTACACCGAGCGCGACGTGCTCGAAGTCGAGCAGCGCTTCGACTGGGACGACCTCGCCCGCGCCGCCGCCGGCATGTCGCTGTTCGCCACGCGCCGGCTGATCGACCTGCGCCTGCCCACCGGCCGCCCCGGCGTGGACGGCGCCAAGGCGATCAACGAGTTCTGCGCCAACCCGCCGCCCGACGTCACCCTGCTGATCACCGCGATGGAGTGGAGCAGCAAGCACGACGGTGCATGGAGCAAGAAGCTCGACGCCACCGGCTGCATGGTGGTGTTCAACGCGCCGCGGCCCAACGAATGGGCCGCATGGATCGGCGCGCGGCTCGCCTCGCGCGGTCTCAGCGCCACGCCCGATGCCGCTGCGCTGCTGGCCGAACGCGTGGAAGGCAACCTGCTCGCCGCCGCGCAGGAAGTCGACAAACTGGTGGTGCTGCGCGCCGGTGACAGCAGCCGCATCGACGCGGCCGCGATGGAAAATCTGGTCGCCGACAGCGCCCGCTACGACGTGTTCAAGCTCACCGACGCCGCACTCGCGGGCGAGGGCGCGCGCGCGCTGCGCATCCTCGCCGGCCTGCGCGCCGAGGGCGACGAGCTGATCGCCTTGATGGGCTGGCTGGTGAACCAGTTGCAACTCGCCCTGCGCCTCGCCAACGCGCAGGACCTCGCCGCGCAGGCCCGCGCCGAGCGCCTGTGGCCCGCGCGCGAGCAACTGTTCCGCAAGGCGCTGCGCCGCGCCCCGCGCGAACACTGGCTGGCCTGCCTCGCCCGCGCCGCACGCATCGACCGCATCGCCAAGGGACGCGAGCAGGGTGAACCGTGGCGCGAGGCCGAACGGCTGATCGCCGCCATCGCCGAGCCGCGGGCGGCGCGGGCACTGGCATGACTCCCGTTTTGCGAGCTGTGCTCCCTCTCCCCTGCGGGGAGAGGGTTGGGGTGAGGGGCGGGTGCTCGCGAGAGTCTTTCACTTCCGCAGTCGGACTCGCCTGTCTCAGCGCGTTTTTCCCCTCTCCCGCTTGCGGGAGAGGGGCAGGGGAGAGGGGCCTTTGCTCTGATTCTTTCGCAAGCGACAAAGCGATTTCGGTCGCCTGCCGGCGCCCGAGCCACCTTTATTTGCTGGCCCACGCCACCGCCGGGAGCGGTGGCGAACGGCGAAGCCGGCCCGAAGGGCGGAGGGCAGGATGCCCGGAGTCAAGAAAGGTGGCCCAACGAAATGGCCTCGTTCAATCCGCCGACCCTACAAGCAGGCAGTGTCGAGGGCGTTGGACCAACGCTCGCCGACACGTCCCCCACAGCGGCCACCCCGCGACGTATCTGGAAACTGAGGGCCGGGACGAAAAGCCGTCGTCGCCCCAGCGAACGCTGGGGCCCAGCGCCTCTGCTTTCGTGAGCGCGGGGTTGCGCGGTTTCCCGGATGTCACTCATGCAATGCAGAGAGCGTTGCGATGACTACGCGCCCCCTCGCCATCTTCGGCGGCACCTTCGACCCCATCCACATCGGCCACCTCACCGTGGCGTGGGAGGCGGCGGAGTTGCTGGATGCGGAAGTGCGCCTGATGCCGGCCAACGTGCCGCCGCACCGCTCATCGCCGCAGGCCACTCCCGCCGAGCGGGTGGCGATGTTGCGCGCGGCGCTGGCCGGGCAGTCGCGGCTGGTGCTGGATGCGCGCGAACTGGAGCGTGACGGACCGTCGTACACCATCGACACCTTGCGCGAGCTGCGCGCAGAACAGGGCGAGCGGCCGCTGGTGCTGCTGCTCGGCGCCGATGCCTTCGCGGGACTGCCGACGTGGAACCGCTGGCGCGAGCTGTTCGACTTCGCGCATATCGGCGTGCTGAGCCGACCTGGTGTGCAAGTCGCGCGATCCGCGGAGCTGGATCAGGAAGTCGCCATGCGCCGCGTCGACGACGTGGCCGCCTTGCGCGCCATGCCCTGCGGCAAGCTGATCGAACTCGCCGTCACTCCGCTGGAAATCTCCGCTACCCGCATCCGCGAACTGCTCGCCGCGGGGCGCGATCCGCGTTACCTGCTGCCGGCGGGTTTGTTCGACGATCCGGAGTTGTTGCGGCCTTATCGGCGTTGATCTGAAATCACGCCGCGCTTGAGCCGAATGGCGCGTGTAAGCGAGTTCTTATGATCCGGGTGCTGATGGACCGAGTATCAAGAAGAGCTTCGTGCTTTTTGCACGCGAGCCCAGACTTCAGGTGTGCTGCTTTGCCAAACGCCACCCAATAGGCGCCGAAATGAAGGATTGCGTCTTGATTCTTCTTCAATGCGATCAATGAACTCAGGTCCGCGATAGTGGATCAGATCTTCAAGTGGCCCGGCAGCAAGAATGCCTTTCACATCGGCAGGTGGATCGCGTGCCAATACCGCAAGAATGGCCGCCCAGCAATCTTCCGGCGTTACGGATTCATTCCCAGGAAACATGAAGTTTTCCACGGCCCACCACAGCGTGTCTTGGGTGTTCGGCGACACGCGGGTTCGTTGCCATTCAATGTAGGCAGTGGCCCAAGCCTCGATTTCATGGTGCGACATTGTCATTTCGCCAGCGTAGCCTCCCGTGCCATCGTCTGGTGAGCTTTGCTTCGCGTCAAGATTTGGCGCGTGTTCGAAGGTGGACGCGAGCAGATTCATCCAGTCCGTACCACGAAGCGCAAAGCCACCAAATTCATGCAAGAACGCACCTGATTTCCCATCTGCCGCCAGTTTCAAAGCGGTTTCGAGCCGCTGCCGCGGCCCGAGTTACTTCTCCTTTGCTTGTCCAAAGGAGAAGTAACCAAGAGGAAACGACACCCCGATGGCGCGCCCTCCGGGCATCCTGCCCTGCGGGTGCGCGGGCGGGTTACGGGGTTTTTCGATGGGACTCCTGTCCCGGCGAAAAACTGGCCCGCATCCGTGCGGGCCATCCTGCGGACTTTCCTCCACCCGCCCGCCGCGCCATAGGGGCCCCGGGTGAAGCAGCGCGCTCCCAGCGCGCAGAAGCAACAGCCAGAGCAAGGCCAAGAGCAAAGCCAAGCAAAGCCGAAGCGCGCGCCGCACCAACCCCCTCTCCCCCAAGCTCCGCTTGGGGGAGAGGGTCGGGGTGAGGGGGCTTTGGCTTCTGCGCGCAGGAGCGCGCCGCTTTTCCAGGGGGCCCCTCGGCGGCGGTGAGGCGTGGACGAAAAGGCCGCGCAGCGGGCATCGCCAAGGATGGCGATGCCTTTTCGACCGGACAGGAGTCCGGCCGAAAAGCCCGGCCACGGCTCACGGACTTTCCGTCCATGGATGGACGGAAAGCGCCGCCGCGGGGTGTCGTTTCCTCTTGGTTACTTCTCCTTGACTCCGGGCATCCATGCCCTCCGCCCTTCGGGCCGGCTTCGCCGTTCGCACGCGCTCCTGCGCGTGCGTGGACAAGCAAAGGAGAAGTAACTCGGGCGCCGGCAGGCGCACGAAACCGCTCTGTTCCTTGCGACAAAACAGCAAACGATCAGATGGAACACAAGGCTACGCCAGTCACGACCGCGCTGCGCACGACAGCACCCATCGTCACCCAATCCGCGCCACAAACCGCAACGCCACCGAATTCATGCAATACCGCAGGCCAGTCGGCGGCGGCCCGTCGTTGAACACGTGGCCGAGGTGACTGTTGCAGCCGGCGCAGCTGATCGCGATGCGTTCCATGCCGAAGCTTGCGTCGCGGATTTCGATCACGTTGCGCTTGGCGATGGGGCGCCAGAAGCTGGGCCAGCCAGTGCCGGAGTCGAATTCGGTGGCGGCGTCGTAGAGCGCGGTGGCGCAGGCGATGCAACGGAACAGGCCGGGCTGCGCCGGGCGTTCGTGCGGGCCGCTGAAGGCGCGTTCGGTGCCGTCGCGGCGCATCACCTCATAGGCCAACGGCGTGAGGCGCGCGCGCCATTGCGCGTCGGTCAGCACCAGCCGCTGCACCTTGCAGGGGCCGACGTCGCGGCCGTCGTCGGCGTAGCACTCCAGCAGCACCTCGCCGGGCGGAGTGTGGACCAGCGCGGGCAGGCCGCCCGCGGCGCCGGCGGCGAGCAGGCGGGGCAGGGCGAAGCTGCCGCCGACCGCGAGCAGGGCGCTACCGCCGAGCGCGGCGCGCAGGAAACGGCGGCGGTCCATTGCGAGGGATTCGTCGATGCGGGACATGGGAGCCTCCGGTAGTGCGAAGGAAGGCCTGGTAGGAGCGCACCCTGTGCGCGAATGCTCTGGCGTTGATCGGAGCAAAAGCCTTCGCGCACAGGGTGCGCTCCTACGGGAAGCGATTCAGCCGAACGTGAACGCGTAGGCGCACACGCCGGGATCGAGGAAGGTGATGGTGAACGTGCGTTCACCGTTGCCGTGCGCCTGGCGCACCAGCTGGTACAGGCGCTGCGCGGTGATGGTGCCGCGGCCGTCGGCGTCGGTGTCCATGCCGTGGTCGGCGCCGGGCGCGTGACCATCGAGCGCGATGCGGAAGCGTACCGGTTTGCCGTCCTTGCCCGGGCCCAGCACCAGGTGCAGGTCGCGGCCGCGGAAGCGGTAGCTGATGCTGCCGTTCGCCGCATCCAGCGTGGCGTCCTGCGCGTGCACGGTCCAGCGGCCGGCCAGTGCCCACTGGTTGGCGATCAGCGTGGCGGGCGTGTGGTAGTCGAACGTGTCGTCGTGCGCGACTTGGCCGCCGGCGAAGTGCTCGGCGCGCGCGTAGCCCACGTAGGTTTCCGGCGAGCGCTGTGGGTCGCCCGAGCTGGCCGCCTGCGCGCCCTTCGCGCCGGGCTGCACGTAGCCGCCGGGCAGATCCTTGTAGCCGGCTTCGCTGAGCAGCTGGCGGATCGTGTCCTCGCCCTCGTGATAGCCGCCCTCGCCGAAGTAGTGGGCACGGATGCGGCCCTGCGCGTCGATGAAGTAATCCGCGGGCCAGTATTCGTTGTTGAAGCCCTGCCAGATCGCGTAGTTGGCATCCAGCGCCACCGGGTAGGTCACGCCCAGCCGCTGCACCGCCGCTGTCACGTTGGCCGGATCCTTCTCGAACGCGAACTCGGGCGCGTGCACGCCGATGACGACCAGGCCGTGGTCCTTGTACTTGTCATGCCAGGCTTCGACATAGGGCAGCGAGCGCAGGCAATTGATGCAGGAGTAGGTCCAGAAATCCACCAGCACCACCTTGCCGCGCAGTTTTTCGCGGGTGAGCGTGCCGCTGTTGAGCCAGCCGGTGGCGCCGGCCAGCGTGGGCAGCGTGCCTTCCACCGGCAGAGCCTCGCCGGGTTTCGGCGCGGGTGCTGCCACCGCGGCGGGCATCGGCCGCACGGCGTCGATCAGCTGCTGCTCGATGCGGTTGCTGCCGGCCAGCGAGACGCGGGTGAGCACGCCGGTGTCCACGCCCGAGGCGATCGCGGCCACGCCGGCCAGCACCAGCACGCCCAGCGCGCGGCGCACCCACTGGCCCGCGCCCAGCGAGCGCTTCATCAGCGCAAACACCTTGCCGCCCACCGCCAGCGCCAAGGCCAGCGAAGTCGCCGCGCCCAGCGCGTAGGTGAGCAGCAGCAAGGTGGTGGTGACGCTGGCGCCCTTGAGCGCGGCGCCGGTCAACAGCAGGCCCAGGATCGGTCCCGCGCACGGCGCCCACAGCAGGCCGGTGGCTATCCCCAGACCCACCGCGCCCCAGATCGATCCGCCCTCGCCATCGGTGCGCTGCGACAGCCGGTTGCCCAGCGCCACGAACGGCCGCGTCAGCCATTCGGCGACGTGCGTGGAGAGCAGGGTGAGACCGAGCAGGGCCAGCACCACCAGCGCCAGCGCGCGGCCGTACTGGTTCGCGTGCACCGCCCAGCCACCACCCACCGCCGCCAGCGTGGCGACCAGGGCGAAGGTGGCCGCCATGCCGATCAGCATCGGCAGTCCGCTCTTCAGGAACGGGCGGTCGGCGCGGGCGAACACGAACGGCAGCACCGGCAGGATGCAGGGGCTGAGGATGGTGAGCACGCCGCCGAGGTAGGCAAGGATCAGCAGGAGCATGGCGAGGGTCCAGTGGGGAGGTGTGCCGGTGATTCGCCGTCGCTGCGTTGGCGGTTACATCGCCCGGTGCGAGGTAACCGCATCGACGGATGCAGCGAATCGCCGGATGAAACCCATGCACGGAACGATACGCCCTTGACCGCCGACGGCAGCTTGGTACTAGATGGCGGCCTCGCCCCGTCACCGGATTGCCGCGCCGCCGTGCCTGCCGAACCCGCCAGCGCCAGCGAACAGGCCGAGCGCCAGCGCGCCGCGTGGATGGCCGCCGCGCAGGCCGGCGACCGCCGCGCCTACGAGCGCGTGCTGGCCGATTCGGTGGCGTTGATCCGCGCGGTGGCGCGGCGCCAGGGCGTGGCGACGGATGCGTTGGACGACGTGGTGCAGGAGACCCTGCTCACCGTGCACCGCGTGCGTCACACCTACGACCCGGCGCGTTCCTACGACGCCTGGCTCGCCGCGATCGCCAGTCGCCGCGCGATCGACGCGCTGCGCAGCCACGGCCGGCGCGAGCGCCGCGAGCTGCACGACGAGTTCGCGCTGGACCGCCACCCCGGCCGCGACGACGCCAGCGCGGACGCCGAACGCCGGCAGCAGGCGCGGCGCCTGCGCGAGGCGATCGCGCAACTGCCGCCCGGCCAGCGCGAGGCGGTGGAGCAGCTGGGCCTGCGCGAGCAATCGCTGGCCGAGGCCGCCGCGCACACCGGCCGCAAGGCCGGCGCGCTGAAAGTGAACCTGCACCGCGCATTGAAGGCCTTGCGCGGCCGCCTGCACGGAGAAGACTGAGCCATGGCCGAGCCGCGCTCCAACGACAGCCTGATCGCCGCGCTCGGCGCCGAACTGGTGCCGGTGCGGCGCCTGCTGCCGCCGTGGCTGCGCACCGTCGGCTGGCTGGCGCTGGTGGCCGCGTTCGCGCTGCTGCTGCTCGCGCATTACGGTGACGCGCCCATGCTGCGCCGCTGGGCCGGCGCGCCGGATCTCGCCTGGGCCGCGCTGGGCGCGGTGCTCACCGCGGTTGCGGCGGCCTGGGCCGCGTTCACCCTCGCCGTGCCGGGGCGTTCGCGCGCCTGGGCCTGGTTGCCGCTGCCGCCCGCCTTGTTGTGGATCGGCGCCAGCGGCCTCGGCTGCCTGCGCACCTGGCTGGCGCCGGGCACCAGCATCGCCACGCTGCACCAGTCCGCCGACTGCCTCGTCTTCATTGTCGGCTTCTCGATCCCGCTGTCGGCGCTGATGGTGTGGCTGCTGCGCCGCGCCTGCCCGCTGCGCCCGCTGCTCACCGCGCTGCTGGTGGGCCTGGCCAGCGCCGCTGCTTCGGCCAGCCTGCTGGAGATCTGCCACGCCTTCGACGCCGCCGCCACCGACCTGCTCACCCACGCGCTGGCGGTGGGCATCGTGGTCGCGGCGAACGCGGCGATGGGCGGCAGGCTGCTGGCGCCGAAGTAACCCGCGCCGGCCTTGCGGCGAAGCAACGGGTGGAGGCCCCGCCTCCGTTCCCTACCTCACGCAAGGATTTCCCATGAACGCACGCACGCTCGCCGCCCTCGCGCTTTCCGCCGCCGTCGGCGTCTTCGCCTACGCCCCCACCCACGCGCAGGACGCCATGCCCGCCAGTGCCGGCACGGCGATGTCGCCCCCGGCCATGTCGTCCAAGGATGCGATGCAGGGCGCCATGCACAAGGACGACATGAAGATGAAGCCTGACGCGATGAAGCCGGATGCCATGAAGCATGGCGCGATGAAGCACAAGGCCATGCAGCACGACGGCATGAAGATGAAGAAGGACGACACGATGAAGAAGGATGCCGGCGACGCCATGAGCAACGGCGGTTGATGCATCTTCGATCCGTTCGCCCTGCGGCTTCGACCCATGGGCCTGCGCCCGGGGCGAACGGATGTTTGCTGCTGCCGCGTTTCATCTCTCGCGTCCCGCCGGCGGATAATGGCGAGGTGCTACGCAAGGGATGACGCGCATGGCCTCGTTTGCAGAACGCTTCGGCATCGAATGCCCGCTGATCCAGGCGCCGATGGCCGGCGCTACCACGCCGGAGCTGGTCGCCGCGGTGTCCAACGCCGGGGGCCTGGGTTCGCTGGGCGCGGGCTACAGCGAGCCGCAAGCCATCCTCGACCAGGCCGCGAAGATTCGCGCGCTCACCGACCGCCCGTTCGCGCTGAACCTGTTCGTGCTGCCCGACGACTTCGCGCCCGACATGGCCGCGGTGGCGCGGGCAAGGGAACGCCTCGACGCGCTGATGGAGCGCGAAGGGCTCGCCGTGCGCACCACGCTGCCCGAACGCTGGGCGCCGCGTTTCTCCGAGCAGTTCGCCGCGCTGTGCGAGGCGCAACCTGCCGTGGCCAGCTTCGCGTTCGACCTGCCCACGCCCGCGCAGATGCAGGAACTCCAGCGCCGCGACATCCGCGTGATCGGCACCGCCACCACCGCGGCCGAGGCGCGCGCCTGGGCCGAGCACGGTGCCGACGCGGTGTGCGTGCAGGGCGCCGAGGCCGGCGGCCACCGCGGCGGCTTCCTGCACGCGGGCGAGACGCCGCTGATCGGCCTGTTCGCCTTGATCCCGCTGGCGCTGCGCGCCATCGCGGCCAGCGGTCGCGAGATCCCGGTGATCGCCGCGGGCGGCATCATGGACGGCGCCGGCATGCTCGCCGCCGAGGCGCTGGGCGCCGCGGCCAGCCAGCTCGGCACGGCCTTCCTCGCCTGCCCGGAATCCTCCGCGGCTGAGGCATGGAAGCGCGACCTGGCGAACGCGGAGGACCATCGCATCGCCACCATCCGCAGCTTCTCCGGTCGCGCCGCGCGCGGCCTGCGCAACCGCTACGTGGAGGCGATGGAAGCCGCGGCTGACGAACTGCCGGCCTATCCCGTGCTCAACGCACTCACCGCGCCGCTGCGGCGCGCGGCGGCCGTGGCCGGGCGTGGTGACTTGGTTTCCGAATGGTGCGGCCAGGCCGCCGCCCTGGTGCGCCCGCAGCCCGCCGCCGAACTGGTGGCGCGGCTGATGCACGAATACCGGCTGGCGCGGCGCGCACTCGCGCATTGATACCACTTGGCATCCAGTGGAATGAAATGCCACTGGTATTCCAGCACCGTTGGTTTTTGCTCGTCATTCCCGCGAAAGCGGAAATCCAGTGCCTTCGAAAGACCATGGATTCCCGCTTTCGCGGGAATGACGACATGATCATCCTTGTTCATGATCGCGATTCCGTATGAGTCGCGAACGCTGAGACGCCGCCGCGCCACACTTCGTCCGTTCCAATGACGGGAGGGAGACCATGATCATGTTGAGCGAACGCTTCACCGCCGCGGTGGACCACGCGCGCCTCGCGCATGCCACGCAGGTACGCAAGGGTTCCGGCATTCCGTATCTCTACCACCTGCTGGGCGTGGCCAGCCTGGTGCTGGAATACGGCGGCGACGAGGATCAGGCCATCGCCGGGCTGCTGCACGACACGGTGGAGGATTGCGGCGAGGCGCAGGTCGCGCTGATACGCGAGCGTTTCGGCGAGCGCGTGCTGGCCATTGTGCTGGGCTGCACCGACGGCACCGCCGAGGGCAAGTCCGCCCACGTCGATGCCGCAGCGAAGCGGCAAGACTGGCTGAACCGCAAGCAGACCTATCTCGCCCACCTCGCCGAGGCACCCGACGAGGTGTTGCTGGTGTCCGGTTGCGACAAGCTGCACAACGCGCGCGCCGTGGTGGGCGATCTGGAGAATCCTGCGGTGGGGCAGGCGGTGTTTCACCGCTTTACCGGCGGCCGCGGTGGCACCCTGCTGTACTACCAGCTGCTGGCCGACCTGTTCAGCCACCGCGGCCTGCCGATGGCGGCGGAGCTGGAGGCGACCGTGGTGCGCATGTACCGGCTTGCCGGCGAACCGCTGCCGTCGCGAGGCTTGGCCGCCGGAGAGCTGGCGCAGGCGGTCGCCTGAAACCCGGCACGGCCTTGACCTGAGCCCGTGCGGCGGGCGTTATACTGCCGCCGCGCCGTCCCGGCGCGCGTTTCCGCATCGAGGCTCCCCCATCTTGAGCACTAGCCGCATGACCAAGGCCGACTCCACGGCCGAACTGCGCAAGACCGTCGTCGCCGCACTGGAAGAACTGAAAGCCAAGGACATCCGCGAGATCGACGTCCGCGGCAAGACCTCCATCGCCGACCTGCTGGTGATCGCCTCCGGCACCTCCGCGCGCCACGTCAAATCCATCGCCGATGAAGTGGTGAAGTTCGCCAAGAAGGCCGGCGTGATGCCGCTGGGTGTGGAAGGCGAGCAGGAAGCCGAATGGGTGCTGGTGGACCTGGGCGACGTGATCGTCCACGTGATGCTGCCGCGTATTCGCGAGTTCTACGGCCTGGAACGGTTGTGGACGGTGGGCGACCGCGAGCCGGGGGTGGATGTGGACGCCGCGAGCGCGGGGTGAGGTTGCCGGGTGCTCGGTGGCGCGGAGTGCGCTCCATAGCCGTTGCGCTGGTTTGCTGCTGCGAGTTTTTTGCTGACGACAGGGCGGTTTCGCACCATTTGGCGTTGTCGCAATCGACGAAGCGGTTTCGTCCACCTGCCGGTGGCCGAGCTACTTCTCTTTTGCTTGTCCAAAAGAGAAGTAGCCAAGAGAAAACGACACCCCGATGGCGCGCCCTCCGGGCATCCTGCCCTGCGGGTGCGCGGGCGGGTTCCGGGGTTTTTCGACGGCACCTCCGTGTGCCGGCGAAAAACTGGCCGGCATCCCTGCCGGCCATCCTGACGGACTTTCCTCCACCCGCCCGCCGCGCCATAGGGACCCCGGGTGAAGCAGCGCGCTCCTGCGCGCAGAAGCAACGGCAACTGCAACAGCAAGAGCACCCCACCCCGACCCTCCCCTGCAAGCAGGGGAGGGAGACAGCAGCTGTTCCGCGGTCTGCTGTTCACCTCTCCCACTTGTGGGAGAGGGGTGGGGGAGAGGGGCTTTGCTCGGCTTTGCTTGGCTTCTGGCGCGCAGGAGCGCGCCTGCTTTTCCCGGGGCCCCTGGGCGGCGGTGAGGCGGGGACGAAGAGGCCGCGCAGCGGGCGTTGCCATGGAGGGCAACACCTTTTCGCGCGGGCAGGAGCCCGCTCGAAAAGCCCGGCGCCGACTCACGGACTTGCCGGGCAGGACGCCCGGCAAGCGCCAACCGGGGTGGCCTTTCTCTTTGGTTCCTTTCTCTTTGGCCACGCAAAGAGAAAGGAACTCGGGCGCCGGCAGGCGCACGAAACCGCTTTGTTGCTTGCGAAGTCCCCAGCAGAACTTTGTGGAGAAGCCACGCACGCCAACGAGCGTAATCGCGAGCCCCGCCCCCTCACCTCAATCCTCTCCTCGCTCCCCAGAGCGGCGGCCATCCATGGCCGCTCCCCGCGTGCCCCAAAGGGGAGAGGAAGCGAATGCGGGCGCTGCGCGCCAGCTTTTGCTCTTGGACAGCGATGATGCGCGCGCGCATCATCGCCGTCGGGGAACGCATGCCCGCCTGGGTCGCGGAAGGCTTTGCCGAATACCGCAAGCGGCTCTCGCATGAGCTGCCGCTGGAGCTGGTCGAGCTGAAGCCCGGCGCCCGCGGCAAGGGCCGCGACGATGCGAAGGCGATGCACGATGAGGGCACTGCGATCCTCGCCGCGTTGCCGCGCGACTGCCACGTGGTGGCGCTGGACGGGCGCGGCAAGACCTGGTCCAGCGAGGAACTCGCCGGGCAGTTGAAGGCATGGCGCATGGCCGGGCGCGAGCTGGCCTTCCTGATCGGCGGGCCCGACGGCCATGCGCCCGCGGTGCTGGCGCGCGCCGACCAGCGCTGGTCGCTGGGGCCGCTCACCTTGCCGCACATGCTGGTGCGGCTGGTGCTGGCCGAACAGTTGTACCGCGCCGCCACCATCGTGGCGGGACACCCTTACCATCGCGCCTGACGCATCACCGTTGCCGGGAGGCCCTATGTCGTACGAGATCCGCCGCGCCAGCTTCCACGACCTCGATGCGCTGGTGCCGCTGTTCGACGGCTACCGCCAGTTCTACGGCAAGCCGTCCGACGAGGCCGGCGCGCGCGAGTTCCTCACCGCGCGCCTGCGCCTCAACGAGTCGATGATCCTGCTGGCGCGCGACGCGGACGGCGCAGCGCTGGGCTTCACCCAGCTCTATCCGCTGTTTTCCTCGGTGCGCATGGTGCGCACCTGGCTGCTGAACGACCTGTTCGTGGCCGCGCACGCGCGGCGGCGGGGCGTGGCGAAGGCCTTGCTGGAAGCCGCTGCGACGCAGGCGAGGAACCTTGGCACGGCCAGCCTGTCGCTCTCCACCGCGCACGACAACCTCGCCGCGCAGGCCTTGTACGAGTCGCTGGGCTGGCAGCGCGACACGCAGTTCCGCGAATACCACCTCGCGCTTTGAAGGACGCCGCATGTTGCATCTCGCTTCGCAGTCGCCGCGCCGCCGCGAACTGCTGACCCAGCTCGGCGTGGCGTTCCGCGTGGTCGACGTGGACGTGCCCGAGCTGCGCGCCGCGCAGGAATCGCCGCGCGAGTACGTGAGCCGCGTCGCCCGCGACAAGGCGCGCGCCGGGCTGGCCGCGCTCGCCGGCGCGATGGATGCCGTGGTGCTCGGCGCGGACACCGAAGTGGTGCTGGACGACGAGGTGTTCGGCAAGCCGCGCGACGCGGCGGATGCGGCGGCGATGCTGCGCCGCCTGTCCGGCCGCACGCACGCGGTGATCTCGTCGGTGTGGCTGGTCGACGCGCACGCCGAACGCAACGCCTGCAGCGTGTCGCGGGTGCGCTTCGCGCCGCTGGACGAGGCCGCAATCGCCGCCTACGTCGCCACCGGCGAATCCTTCGGCAAGGCCGGCGCGTATGCGATCCAGGGCCGCGGCGCGGCGCTGGTCGAGCATCTGGAAGGCAGCTATTCGGGCGTGATGGGCCTGCCGCTGTTCGAGACGGCGCGGCTGCTGCGCGAAGCCGGTGTTATCGGCTGAATCACCCCGGATGGGCCAGCGACGCGAACAGCGCCAGCATCGCCAGCAGGTTGTTGCAGGCGTGGGCGATCACCGCCGGCCACAGCGAGCCCGAGCGCAGCCGCAGCCAGGCCAGCACCACGCCGAGCAGGACGAGGTTGGGCACGGCGTACCACAGCCAGTGCAGGTCGGGCAGGTGCACCAGCGCGAACAGCGCGGCGCTGGCCAGCGCCGCCCAGCCCGCGCGCAGGCGGCGCAGCAGGGCGGACAGCAGCACGCCGCGGAACAGCAGCTCCTCCACCAGCGGGCCGATGCTGACCACCGCCAGGGTGAGCGCGATGCGCAGGCCGGGGCTGGCGCCGCTGCCCAGCTGCTTCACGTCCTGCGGCACCGCATGGCCGTGCGCGAGCAGCTCGGTGAGCTTGCCGCCGAGCAGCGGCACGGTCAGCCCCAGCAGCAGCGCGGCGAGGCAGTACGCCGCCGCGGGCGTGGAGAAACCGAAGCCGGGTGGCGTGGCCTGCGGCCATAGCCGCGGCCAGCGCGTGCGCGCCACCCACAGCGTGCCCAGCGCGGCGCCGCACAGGGTGAGGATCACCACCACGCTGCTCGCGTCCGGGCTCGCGACCAGCGTGCGCAGGTCGACGGGCGTGGCGCCATGCACGAGGCGGTAGCCGAAGCCCAGCAGCAGCGCCGCCGCGAAGCCCGTCACCACCTGCAGCACGAAGTACAGCGCGATCAGTCCCAGCGCGCTGCCGATGCCGGGCAGCCGGGGTTGGGCAACGGTCGGGGGCTGGGCGGTTGGCAGGCTGTGGTGCGGTGCATCCATCGGACTTGGAACCCGTGCGCCTGATGGACGAAATCGCCGGAACGCGCGGCGCCGCACCCCGATGCCCCATCTTGGGGGCGCGTGCGGACCGGCGCAATACGCCAACCGGCACGGCCGGGGCGGCGTTCGGGAGCGTGAACCGGCGCGGGTCACGCGCACGGCCCCCGCGCGGAGGCACGGCGACGCAGCTTGTATAGTGGTCGGCCTTGTCCCGGAGCACGACCGCGCAGACGCGCCTCCCATGTTCGCATTCGACTGGCTCGCCGATCCCGCCGCCTGGGCCGGTCTCCTCACCCTGGTGGTGCTGGAGATCGTGCTGGGCATCGACAACCTCGTCTTCGTCGCGATCCTCGCCGACAAGCTGCCGGCGCAGCAGCGCGACCGCGCCCGCCTGATGGGCCTGGGCCTCGCGCTGGCGATGCGCCTGCTGCTGCTGGCGGCGATGTCCTGGCTGGTGCGGCTGACCGCGCCGATCCTCGCCTGGCACGGCTTCGCGCTGTCGTGGCGCGACATCATCCTGCTGCTGGGCGGCGCCTTCCTGCTGTTCAAGGCCACGCTGGAACTGCACGAGCGGCTGGAGGGCGACGACGAGCGCGACGCCGGCGAGCGCGCCCGCGCGCGCTTCTGGCTGGTGGTGGCGCAGATCGTGGCGCTGGACCTGGTGTTCTCGCTGGATTCGGTGATCACCGCGGTGGGCATGGTCGATCATCTGACGGTGATGATGGTCGCGGTGGTGATCGCGATGATCCTGATGATCGGCGCCAGCAAGCCGCTCACCGCGTTCATCAACGCGCGGCCCACGGTGGTGATCCTGTGCCTGTCGTTCCTGCTGATGATCGGCTTCAGCCTGGTCGCCGAGGCGTTCGGCTTCCACATCCCGAAGGGCTACCTGTACGCGGCGATCGGCTTCTCGATCATGATCGAGGCGTTCAACCAGACCATGCGCCGCAACCGCCAGCGCAGCCTGTTCAGCAGCTCGCGCACGCTGCGCGACCGCACCGCGCAGGCGGTGCTGCGCCTGCTCGGCGCCGGCGGCGAGGACGAGGAGGACGCGCCCAAGGCCGCCGCCGTGGCGGCCGAGAGTGGTGGCGCGGTGTTCGGCAAGGACGAGCTGGCGATGGTGCAGGGCGTGCTCGACCTCGCGCACCGGCCGGTGCGCTCGATCATGACGCCGCGGCCGGAGATCAGCTGGATCGACCCGCGCGAGGATGCGGAAAAACTGCGTGCCGAGGTCGCCGCCTCCAGCCACCACTGGCTGCCGGTAGCCGGCGACGATCTCGACCAGCTGGTCGGCGTGGCCACCTCGCGCGACCTCTTGGCCAGCCTGCTCGAACACGGCCGCATCGACGCCGAGCGCGTGGTGCGCAAGCCGATGACCGTGCTGGAATCGCTCTCCGTGCTGCGCCTGATCGACGCGTTCCGCCGCTCGCCGCTGCAGGTGGCGCTGGTGGTGGACGAGTACGGCAGCGTGCTCGGCCTCGTCACCCCGGCCGACGTGCTGGAAGTGATCGCCGGCGAATTCCCCGACGAGGACAGCGGCGACCCCGCCGCGGTGCAGGAGCCCGGCGGCGCCTGGCTGCTGGACGCCAGCCTCGACCTGCGCCGGGTGGAGCACCTGCTGGGCCGCCAGCTGGAAAGCGGCGACGGCTTCTCCACCCTCGCCGGCTACGTGCTGCAGCAGCTGGGCCGGCTGCCCGCGGTGGGCGACCGCTTCGCCAGCGAAGGGCTGGCGTTCGAGGTGGTGGCGATGGACGGTGCGCGCATCGGGCGGCTGCGCGTGGTGCCGGCGGCCTGACGGCCGGCAGGAGTGAGTGAAGAGGAGTGAGAAGTGAGAGAAGAGCAGCGAACCGCCGCCGATGCTTTCTCTATCTACTCACTCCTCTTCACTCACTTCCCGCGGTCGTGCGCCCGGCGCGCGACCGCGAATGCAGCTAGCCGCCCAGCAGCGCGCGCCCCGTGCCGAACGCCGCCAGCAGCAGCACCGCCGTCCAGGCCAGCATGCCCAGCGCGTAGCCGCCTTCGCGCTTGCTGGCCTCCTTGATGTAGGCCACGGCGTACCACACGCGGCCGAGCACCCACACCAGCCCGGCGAGGCCGGCCCACGCGCCCAGCCCGTAGTGCGCGGCCAGCCACAGCAGCGGCAGGAACATCACCGCGGATTCCAGCGTGTTCATCTGCACCCGGAACGTGCGTTCGAACGCCGGGTGGCCGCTGGTGGCCGGCGCCTTGATGCCGTACTTGCCCCGCGCGAACCCCACCGCGGCGGCGGTACCGAACATCAGCAGCACGGCGAGCAGGGTGACCAGGGCGGGCAGTTGCTGGAGCATGGCGAACCTCGTGGCGGAATGGGCCGCCACTGTAGCGGTTTGGCGTCGCGGCCGGGGAGGCGCTATCGTCGCCACGGGCAGCGCAGAGGAACGCAGAGATGGATTGGCAGAAAGGCGAAACCAGCAGCAACGTCGAGGTCGACGACAGCGGTGGCGGCGGTGGCGGCGGCATGGGCTTCGGCGGCGGCCGCGGGCTGGGCATCGGCGGCATCCTGATCCTGGCCATCATCGGCTGGGTATTCTTCAAGAACCCGCTGGCGCTGCTGGACCAGGGCGGCCAGCCGGGCGCGGCGGCGCCCACCAGCAGCCAGCCGGCGCAGGTCGATCCCGAGCAGAAGCTGTTCGTGGAGAAGGTCCTGGGCTCCACCGAGAAGACCTGGAGCGATCTTTTCTCCGGTTCCGGGCGCCAGTACGTCGATCCGAAGCTGGTGCTGTTCTCGGGCGGTGTGAACACCGCTTGCGGCGCCGCCTCCACCGCGGTGGGGCCGTTCTACTGCCCGGGCGACAAGCAGATCTACCTCGACCTGGATTTCTTCCGCGAGCTGCAGGACCGCTTCCACGCCAGCGGCGACTTCGCGCGCGCCTACGTGATCGCGCACGAGGTGGGCCACCACGTGCAGGACGAGCTGGGCGTCTTCGCCAAGGTGCGCCAGTTGCAGCAGCGCGGCGCGCCGATGGACGGTGCCGACGGCCTCTCGGTGCGCCAGGAACTGCAGGCCGACTGCTTCGCCGGCGTGTGGGCGAACCGCACCCAGCAGCGCCTGGCCTGGCTGCAACCCGGCGACGTCGAATCCGCGCTCAACGCCGCCAGCCAGATCGGCGACGACACCTTGCAGCGCGAGGCGCGCGGCACCGTGGTGCCCGATTCCTTCACCCACGGCACCTCGGCGCAGCGGGTGAAATGGTTCAAGACCGGCATGGACAGCGGCGACGTCAACAGCTGCAACACCTTTGCCGGCGAACCCTGAGGCGCGTCGGCACCGCTGGAATTAGAATGCGCCCCTGCGCGCCGCGGGGCGCGCATTCGTTCCGGCCTGCATGATCCACCCCTGCCTCACCTGCGGCGCCTGCTGCGCCCATTTCCGCATCGCCTTCCACTGGGCCGAAACCGACCCCGCGCAGGGCGGCACGGTGCCCGCCGAGCTCACCGAGAAGCTCGACCCGCACCGCGTGGTGATGCGCGGCACGCATGCACCGCCGATGCGCTGCGTGGCCCTGGTGGGCGAGATCGGCAAGGCCGCGCACTGCGGCATCCACCCGATCAAGCCTTCGGTGTGCCGCGAGGTGGAACCCTCGTGGGAGTTCGGCCGGCCCAGCCCGCAGTGCGACAAGGGGCGCCTCGCCCACGGCCTGCGCCCGCTGACGCCGGAAGACTGGATCGGCGTCGACGGGGCAGGGCAGGCGGCCTGAGGCGTCCGCCGTTCAGGGCGCGGCGCCCTTCTGCAGGCGCTGCACGATGGCCAGCGACTTGCTGACGTGATCCTGCGGCCGCAGATGGTCGGCGTCCGAGGAAAACGCCGCAATGACCTTGCCATCGCGCCCGATCACGAAGGTGGTGCGCGGGATGAAGCCGTGGTCGATGGCCTGGCCGCGCACGTCGGTCATGCCGGGTTGCGCCGGCTGCAGCGCGAGGCCGTAGGATGCTGCGATCCTGCCGTTGGCGTCGGAGGCGACCGGGAACTTGCCGGCGCAGTAGTTCGGGTCGGACGAGAAGTCGTTGAGCCGCTGGATGCTGTCGGCGGAGACGCCGATGATGGTGGCGCCGGCCTTGTCGAAGCTGGCCTTCTGCGTGGCGAAGGTGTGCGCCTCGATGTCGCAGCCGCCGGTGTAGGCCGCCGGGTAGAAATACACCACCACCGGCCCCTTCTTCAGCGCGTCCCGCAGCGAGAAGCTGAAATCCTTGCCGGCGAGGCTGGCCTCGGCGGTGAAGTCCGGCGCCTTGGCGCCCTGGCCCAGCGCGGCGAAGGCCGGCACGGACAGCAACACGGAAGCCGCGAGCGCGCCCGCGGTCATGAGGTGCAGGTGGCGGTTTTTCATGGCAGTCGTCCTCTCGTTGGATGGGGATGGGCCAACGCGCAGCGCGGTGCAGCCGTGCTGTTGCGACTCGCGTGGTGCGGCCTTGGTTCCCACGGCGGCGACGGTACACCCGTGCCGGCACCGTCATCGTGAAGCGACGGCGGACGCACTGTCGAAGCGGTAGATATCCATCGCGAGGAAGCCGAGGTCGATGCCGGCGTCGATGCGCTGCACCTGCGCGCCGTCGCCGGCCGCGCCCAGCGCGAAGAACAGCGGCAACAGGTGCTCGTCGGTGGGATGGGCGCGCTGCGCGAACGGCGCCTGGCGGCGGTAGTCGAGCAGGGTGGCGGTGTCGCCCTCGTGCAGCTTGCGCTCGATCCAGCCGATGAACGGACGCACGTACGGCGCCTCGCGCTCAGCGCCGTAGCCGGCGCGGAAATCGTGCAGGTTGTGGGTGATGCTGCCCGAGCCGATCAGCAGCACGCCCTGCCCGCGCAGCGGCGCCAGCGCGCGGCCCAGCGCGAGCTGGTGCGCGGGCCCCAGCTCGGGCTGGATCGAGATCGGCACCACCGGGATGTCGGCTTCCGGATAGAGCAGGCGCAGCGGCACCCAGGCGCCGTGATCCAGCCCGCGCTGCGGATCGAGCTGCGGCGCGAGGCCGGCCTGGTCGAGCAGCTCCATCACGCGCGCGGCCAGCGTCGGCGCGCCCGGCGCCGGATAGCGCAACCGGTACAGCTCGGGCGGGAAGCCGTGGAAATCGTGGATGGTTTCGGGCTGCGCCGCGCCGCCCACCAGCGGCGTGTGCGCCAGCCAGTGCGCGCTGGCGATCACGATGGCCGCGGGGCGCGGCAGCGCCTGCGCCAGTTCCGCCAGCCGCGCGCCGGTGGCGCCGGGCTGCAACGCGGTCATCGGCGAACCGTGGGAGACGTACAGGCTGGGCAGGGTGGGCATGGCGGATCGCCTCGTGGGTGATCGTCCCAAGATAGTGGCGTTCGCGGGATTTGCAGCGGGGGTGTAGCGAACGCAGCGTTGCCCTGCGGAAACGCCGCTGCGTAGGTCGGGCGTAGGTCGGGCTTCAGCCCGACACCATCGCAAGGTAGGTCGGGCTTCAGCCCGACATCACGCCAAGGCATGTCGGGCTGAAGCCCGACCTACATCGACCGCTGCGGTTGCCGCCGCCTACGCCTCGCCTTACGATGAGGTAAGGAAATGCCGAGAGGTGCGCCATGACTACTGCAACGCTGACGTCCAAAGGCCAGGTGACCATCCCCGCCGTGGTGCGCTCGGGCCTGGGCGTGGGTACGGGCGACCGCATCGAGTTCATCGAGATCGCGCCGGGGCGCTATGAAGTCATCGCGGCGACCCTGCCGGTGACGGCCCTGAAAGGCCTCGTCGCCAAGCCGCGGCACGCCGTCAGCATCGAGACCATGAACGCCGCGGTGCGCCAGCGTGCGGCCAAGGCGCTGGCGAAGTGATCGGGCTGGATACCAACGTGCTGGTGCGTTATCTCGCCCAGGACGACCCGAAGCAGGCCGCCCTGGCGACCCGACTGGTGGAGTCGCTGACGCCCGCCGCGCCGGGTTTCGTCTCGCACGTGGTGCTGGCCGAAACGGTGTGGGTGCTGGAGTCGTGCTACGCCGCCGACGCCGCGCGTATCGACGCGGTGGTCGAGGCCTTGCTGCGTGCCGAGTCGATCCAGGTCGAGCGTGCCGAGCTGGTCTGGCGGGCGTTGCGGCGGTTCCGGGAAAGCCGCGGCGACTTTTCCGACACGCTGGTCACCGAGCTGGCGATGGATGCGGGTTGCCGCGTCATCCACACGTTCGACCGCGGCGCGGCGAAACGCGCAGGTATGACGCTGCTCGCCTGAACCGCTTGCCTTGCGGAAACGCCGATGCGGCGACCGGGCGTGGGTCGGGTTTCAACCCGACACCATCGCAGGGTAGGTCGGGCTTCAGCCCGACATCACGGCAAGGCATGTCGGGCTGAAGCCCGACCCACATCCAACCAACGCGCGACCTATCGCGGCTTGCGCGCGCCGGGCTTGAAACCGCCGGGTTTGCGGAAGCCGCCGGGCTTGCGGGCGGGGTGCACGCTGCGTTCGCCGCTGGTGTCGTCCTTGCCGTCCCATTCGCGGATCTGCAGCTGCTGACGCGCCACCCAGACCTTCTTCAGGTGCTCGAAGATTTCCTTGGGCATGCCGTCGGGCAGGTCGATCAGGCTGTGGTCGCCGCGGATGGAGAGCCGGCCGATGTACTGGCTGTCCAGCCCGGCCTCGTTGGCGATCGCGCCGATGATGTTGCCGGGCTTCACACCGTGCTCGTGGCCCACTTCGATGCGGTAGGTGGTCTTGCCGGCCTCGGTGGCGTGCGGGCGCGGCGCGTGGCTGGCCGGCGCGCGCGCATGCTCGCGCTCGGGCTTGCCGGGGCGCTCGGCACGTTCGGGGCGTTCGCGGCGCGCGGGCTTGTCGTGCGGCTCGGCCGCTTCGCGGGGCGCGAATTCGCGCTTGGGCGGCGGCGCCAGCAACAGCGGGTGGTCGCCCTGGGCGATGCGCGCCAGCGCGGCAGCGATCTCGATCGCGGGCACGTTGTGCTCGGCCTCGTACTGCTCGATCAGCTGGCGGAACAGGTCGAGTTCGCCCACCGCCAGCGCGTCGCTGATGCGCTGCTTGAACTTCGCGATGCGCACATCGTTCACCGCTTCCACGGTGGGCAGGCGCATCTCCTCGATCTTCTGCCGCGTGGCGCGCTCGATCGCGCGCAGCATGCCCTTCTCGCGCGGGGTGACGAACAGGATCGCCTCGCCGCTGCGCCCCGCGCGGCCGGTGCGGCCGATGCGGTGCACGTAGCTCTCGGTGTCGTAGGGGATGTCGTAGTTCAGCACGTGGCTGATGCGCTCCACGTCCAGCCCGCGCGCGGCCACGTCGGTGGCCACGAGGATGTCGAGCTTGCCGTCCTTCAGCTGCTGGATGGTGCGCTCGCGCTGCGGCTGGGCGATGTCGCCGTTGATCGCGGCGGCGGCGAGGCCGCGCGCCTGCAGCTTCTCGGCCAGCTCCTCGGTGGCCTGCTTGGTGCGCGCGAACACGATCATCGCGTCGAACGGCTCGGCTTCGAGGATGCGCGTCATCGCGTCCAGCTTGTGCATGCCGCTGACGAACCAGTAGCGCTGGCGGATGTTCGCAGCGGTGGTGGTGGCCGCCTTGATCGTGACTTCCACCGGCTCCTTCAGGTGCCGCTGCGCGATCTTGCGGATCGGCGCCGGCATGGTGGCGGAGAACAGCGCCACCTGGCGGGTGGGTGGCGTGGCCTCAAGCACCTTCTCCACGTCGTCGATGAAGCCCATGCGCAGCATCTCGTCGGCTTCGTCGAGCACCAGATACTTCAGCTCGGAGAGGTCCAGCGTGCCCTTGTCCAGGTGGTCGATCACCCGGCCCGGCGTGCCCACCACCACCTGCACGCCGCGGCGCAGCGCGTGCAGCTGCGGGCCGTAGCTCTGGCCGCCGTAGATCGGCAGCACCTGCAGGCCGGGCAGGTGCGCGGCATAGCGCTGGAACGCCTCGGCCACCTGGATCGCCAGCTCGCGCGTGGGCGCCAGCACCAGCGCCTGCGGCTTGCCGGGCTTGAGCTCGATGCGCGACAGGATCGGCAGCGCGAACGCGGCGGTCTTGCCGGTGCCGGTCTGCGCCTGGCCCAGCACGTCGCGGCCTTCCAGCAGCGGCGGGATGGTGGCGGCCTGGATCGGCGAGGGCGACTCGTAGCCCACGTCGGCCAGCGCTTTCTGCACCTCGGGCGAAAGCGCAAGCGCGCCGAAGCCGGCGGCAGCCGGGGCGGAATCGGGGGACGGGGCGGACATGGGGTACCTCGGGGTGGCATGCGCGGCGGCATGCGGGAGAATGGGCGGCATTGTACCAGTCCCCACGCCGCCCATCGGGAGAACAGCATGCAGAACCGACTGAAAGACCGCATCGCGCTGGTCACCGGCGCCTCCTCCGGCATCGGCGAGGCCACCGCGCTGGAACTGGCGCGGCAGGGCGCCAGGGTGGCGATCGCCGCGCGCCGGCGCGAGCGGCTCGATGCCCTGGCGAAGGAGCTGGCCGCGCTCGGCGCCGAGCCGCTGGTGTTGACCGCCGACCTCGCCGACGAAGCCGATGCGCAGCGCATCGTGCGCGAAACCGAAGCGCATTTCGGCCGCCTCGACATCCTCGTCAACAACGCCGGCGTGATGTACCTGGAACCGGTCGCCGAGGCCGACCTGGTCCGCTGGCGGCACATGCTGGAGCTCAACGTGCTCGGCCTGATCGCCGCCACCCAGGCCGCGCTGGCCGGCATGCGCGCGCGGCGCGACGGCCACATCGTCAACATCTCCTCCACCGCCGGGCGCATCGCCAACCCCAATGCGGGCGGCTACGCGGCCACCAAGTTCGGCGTGGTGGCGTTCTCCGAAGCGCTGCGCCGCGAGGTGTACAAGGACAACATCCGCGTCAGCGTGATCGAGCCCGGCGCGGTGGCGACCGAGCTGCGCGAGCACATCGGCCATGCCGCGACCAGGGACGCGCTCAACGCCTGGGCGGAAAGCATGCGCCAGCTGCAAAGCCAGGACATCGCCGAGGTGATCGCCTTCTGCGTGAGCCGGCCGGCGCACGTCAACATCAACGAAGTGCTGGTGCGGCCGACCGACCAGGAGCGCTGACCAGGCGGTGCGCCTGCGCGGGCATCACGCCGCTGCGTGTCGTCCCTACCGATAGTTGAGATCCGGCGAGGCGAGCAGGAAGGTGTTCCACTCCTGCTGCGAATTCGCCTTGGCCAGCGCATCGCGCGTAGGTGCGGAGAGATGCGGTTCGATCGCGTCGTAGTACAGCCGCGTGGCGAGCATCGGGAAGCCGGCCTCGCGCGTCTTGCTGCCGGGCGGGGTGAACAGCTGGGTGTTGCCGTTGCCGATGGCGGCGGCGATGTCGAAGCGCTTGGACAGCTGGCCCGAGCCGGTCCAGCTGGCGCCATCCAGCGGCCAGCCGTCGGGGGTGATGCGGCCGTACAGCGGTTCGCCGAGCTGGTCGAGCCAGTACACCAGCGGCAGCGCATTCGCCACCGGCTTGTCGTCGTAGGCGAGGCGCACGGCGGACACCGTGAAGCGGGTGGGGTCCATGAACTGGCGGCCGCTGGCGAGCAGTTCGGGCGAGTCGAACAGCGTGCGCAGCACGGCGGCGATGTTGCCGTCGGTCTGGCGGAAGGTCTGCGCCATGCGCGCCACCAGCGCGGGCGGCGGCGTGTCGGCCACGAAGTATTGCGCCAGTTTGCGCGAGACGAATTGCGCGCAGGCGGGCTGGCTGACGATGAGGTCCACCGCCTGCTTCACCTCGTCGTAGCCGCGGCCCTTGATGCGTTGGCCGAGGAAAACCTTGTCGCGGAAATCGTGCCGGTAGGGGTTGAACTCGAACAGGCCGTGGCGCACCACCAGCGGAGCAGCCTTCGCGTTGAAGCGCTGCGGCGGGCCGCCGACAGGCGCGATGCCCACGCCGGTGAGGATCAGCGCCAGTTGCTGCACGTCCTGCTGGGTGTAGCCCGAGCCCACGCCCAACGTGTGCAGCTCCATCAGCTCGCGCGCGTAGTTCTCGTTGACGTGGCCCTTGGCGTTCTGCGCGTTGTCCAGGTACTCCAGCATCGCCGGGCTTTCCAGCGTGGCCATCACGAGATCCTTGAACTTGCCCAGCGCATGCGGGCGGATCACGTGCTGCTCGTAGTCGGCCAGCTCCCAGCGGATGCGACCCTTGGGCGCGTACACGCTGAAGTGGTTGAGCCAGAACCACACCAACTGCTCCTTGAGCTGGTTGGGGCCGTACACCGCCTGCAGCAGCTCGGCTTGCCGCGCCTGCTGCATCAGCTCGTTGCCGTGCTGCTGCCAGGCCTTGTTCGCGGCGTCCTTGCCTGGCCCGGCGGGCATCGTCTTGGCCTGCTGCTGGGCGTCGTGCAGGTCGGCGAGCAGGCGCGGCATCGGCGTGGACACCGCCTCGAAAGCGTGGATCTGGCTGGCGATGGCCGGCGGCAATGCACCGCGCACATGATCGGACAGCTGCGCGTCGAGCAGCCCCGCACGCCCCAGTTCGCGATAACGCGCCACGTCTGCGCTGTCGATGCCGAAGCCGTCGCGGCGCAGCCAGGTGAGGTCGTCGCTGGTGAGGCTGGCTCCCGTTGCTGCCGCATTGGAATGCGAGGGTGCATTCGCGCAGGCGGCGAGCAGCAGCATCAACAAAGCCAGCAGCACGATGTTTGCATGATGCTGGCTGCGTGACAGGGCCGGCGGAGAAAAGAGATGCATCAGTCGCATGTGCGGCCTTCGTCGGGAATTGTATGTTTACGACCGAACATCGCGAATTCGCCGACGAGTATCAGCAGCAGACCGATCAACCAGAGCGGTGCCCGAAACAGCAGGAACACCACGAGCATGAACGACAAGTGGTTGGCATACAGGTCGGGACTGGGTGGCCCGGAAAGCGCCGACCATATGAACCATGCGCAATGGGTTGCCATCCCGAGAGCCCAGAGGATCACGGTGGCCGCATAGATGCGCTGAGGTGGCCGAAACGTCCTGTACATGTCGGTGGTCTGGCATCCAGGTCGGGTCAATCTACACCAGCCGCAAATCGCGCGGCTTCGCCTGCGGAAACACCGTCTGCAACTGGCTGGCGCTCAAGCCCCACAGTTGCGCGAACAGCCCGCCGAGTACGTCGCGGTAGTCGTTGAGGATCGGGTAGTCGCGGTTCTGGAACAGGTTGGCCTGCGTCACCGCCATCTGCTCGCCGGCGATGCGGCCGCCGGCGACCTTGCCGCCCAGCACCCAGTGCACGGTGCCGTGGCCGTGGTCGGTGCCGTGGTCGCCGTTTTCGCGGAAGGTGCGGCCGAACTCGGAGAGCACCACCACGGTGGTGTCGTTCCAGGCGTCGCCCAGCGCGTCGGCGTAGGCGGCGAGGCCTTCGCCGAGATTCTTCAGGTTGTTGGCGAGGCCGCCCTTGGTGCTGCCCTGGTTGACGTGGGTGTCCCAGCCGCCCACGTCGACGAAGCCGAGGCGGTACTGCTCGCGCATCAGGGTGGCGATGCGCCGCGTCTCGGCGGCGAAGCTGCGCGCGCCGGGCGCGCCGCGGCTGGCGGCCACCATCTCGTCGCGCAGATCCTTGGAGATGCTCTGCGGCAGGGCGAGGCCGTCGGCGCTGGCCTGGGCCAGCGCGGTGCCCTTGTACATGCCGGCGAGGATCGCCGCCTGCCGTTCGTCGAAATGCGCCTTGGGCTCGGCCTTCAGCGCGATGTTGGGGATGTCGCGCGCGGCGCCCTGGAAGGACAGCGGCAGGTTGTCGGTGAACGCGATCGCCGGCACGCCGGTGAGCAGGCCGGAGAGCCGCGCGAGGAAGCCGGAGCGGTAGTTGCCGTTCGCGCCCACCGGCTCGCCGCGTTCGATGTGGTCCTGCGTCTCGAAGTGGCTGCGCGAGAGGTCGTTGGTGCCGGCGAACGGGATGAAGGCGAGCTGCTTCTTCTGCCACAGCGGCAGCAGCGTATCGCGCACCACCGGGCTCAGGCCCCAGTCCGCGTCCAGCGCCACGGCGCTGTCGGGATCGTTGGCGTCGGGGCGCTTGATCGCGAGTGTGGGCCGCGAGGCGTAGTAGAAATCGCTGCCGGTCGGCACCAGCAGGTTGTTGCAGTCGTAGCCGCCGCGCAGGAATACCAGCAGGAAGCGCGGCGTGTTCGCCGGCGCGGCGAACAGCCGGCCGGAGAACGACAGCGTGGAAGCGGCGGCTGCGCCGGCGGCGGCAAGCAGGAATTCGCGGCGGTTCATGGTGGGTACCTCGGTGGTGGTTTGGCGCATCCTGCCTGCGGCAGTGCACCAGGCTTGAATGGCGTCATTCCCGCGAAAGCGGGAATCCATTTCGGGCTAGTCGAAGATCAACATGGATGCCCGCGTTCGCGGGCATGACGTCTCGGTGGGTGGCTTGGGTACGGAACATTGCTGCGCGTAGTGAGTGGGTCAGCGGTAATTGAAGTCGGGCGAAGACAACAGGAAGGTATTCCACTCCATCGGCGACTTCGCCTTGGCCAGCGCGTCGCGGGTGGCGTCGGAGAGCCTCGGCGCGATCGCGTCGCGGTACAGCGCGGAGCCTTGCAGGTCGGGCGCGCCGGGCGGCGGATCGTTCGTGGTGTTCGCGCCGCCGTCGTCCACGAACAGCCGGTTGCGGCCGCTGCCGATCACGCGGGCGAAGTCGAAGCGCTTGCTGAGCTGGCCCGAGCCGGTCCAGCTCGCCGAATCCAGCGGCCAGCCGTCCGGCGTGATGCGGCCGTACAGCGGCTCGCCCATCGCGCGCAGCCAGTTCACCAGCGGTTCGGCGTTGGGGATGGGCTGGCCGTCGTAGGTGAGGCGCATCGCGGAAACCAGGAAGCGCATCGGATCCTTGAACTTGTGTCCGCCGACTGCCGCAGCTTCCGGCGACAGCAGCATGGTGCGCACTACCGCCGCGATGTCGCCGTCGGTGCGCTGGAAGGTCTGCGCCATCGCGTCCACCAGGGCGGGCGAGGGCTGGTCGGCGATGAAGTATTCGGCCAGCTGCTGCGAGACGAAGTGCGCGCACGCGGGTTGCCGCACGATCAGATCCACCGCCTGCTCGATCTCGGTATAGCCGCTGCCCCTGATCGTCTGGCCGAGGAAAGTCTTGTCGCCGAAGTCGTGCTGGTTCGGGTTGAACACGAACAGGCCGTCGCGCACGAAGCCGGGGCGCCTGCGGCGCATGCCGCGCTCGGCGAACTTCGGCGGCAGCAGGCCGGCGCCGGTCAGCACGCGCATCAGCTGCTGCACATCGGCCTGGGTGTAGCCCGAGCCCACGCCCAGCGTGTGCAGCTCCATCAGCTCGCGCGCGTAGTTCTCGTTGGTCTTGCCCTTGACGTTGTGCACGTTGTCGAGGAACACCAGCATGGCCGGGCTCTTCAGCGTGGCCAGCACGAGATCCCTGAACTTGCCCAGCGCATGCGGGCGTATCACGTTTTCCTCGTAGTCGGCCGCGAACGCGCGCACCGGCCCCTTGTTCGCGTACACGCTGAAGTGGTTGAGCCAGAACCACACCAGCTGTTCCTTGAGCTGGTCGCCGCCGTAGACCGCGTGCAGCAGCTCGGCCTGCGCGGCCTGCTGTTCGAGCCCGCGCCGGTACTGCGCAAGCGCCTTCTTCGCGGCGTCTTTCGCCGCGCCGGCAGGCGTGTCCTTGTACTGCTTCTGGCGGTCGCGGAAATCCGCCCACAGCGCGGGCAGCGGCGTGTTCACCACCGGCAGGGCGCGGAGCTGTGCGGCCACCTGCGGCGGCAGCGTGTCGTCGCTGCCGGCGAGCTGCTCGTCGAGGAAGCGCTCGCGGCCGAGCTGGCGATAGCGCGCCAGCGTGGCGCTGTCCAGGCCGAAGCCGTCGCGGCGCAGCCAGGCGATGTCCGACAGGCTCAGCCCGTCCACCTTCGCGGTGACGGTGGCGGCAGGCAGGCGTTGCGGCGCGGCCTGGCCCGCGCAGGCCAGCGCGGGCAGGCAGCCCAGCAGCAGGCCGAGAGCGAGACTGCGGCAACGTATCGGTGCGGCGGGCATGCGTCCTACTCCGGCGGGGGTGTCGGGTGGCTTCAACGGCGAGGATGCCAAAGCGGATGACAGCGACATGGCGACGCATCCGGTGGATTCGCCGCGATTCATCATTCGCAATCTCTTGCGCTGCCGCGCGCCGGTTACCATGCGCTCCCCGCCGGAGCGATGCGATGCCCAAGACCTACGACCGCGCCTATTTCGACAAGTGGTACCGCGACCCTGCGCACGCGGTGGGTTCGCCCGCCGAGCTGAAGCGCAAGGTGGCGATGGTGGTGGCGCAGGCGGAGTACTACCTCGGCCGGCCGATCCGCAACGTGCTGGACGTGGGCTGCGGCGAGGGCACCTGGCGCGCGCCGCTGCGCGCGCTGCGCCCCGGCCTCGACTACCGCGGGCTGGACGCCAGCGAATACGTGGTGGCGCGCTACGGGCGCAGCCGCAACCTCGGTCTCGCGCGCTTCGGCCAGCTGGAATACCTGCGCTTCGACACGCGCTTCGACCTGATCGTGTGCACCGACGTGCTGCATTACCTGAAGCCTGCGGAGATCCGCGCGGGTCTCGCCGGCATCGTCGACATGCTCGAGGGCATCGCCTTCCTCGAAGTGTTCACCAGCCGCGATGACGTGGACGGCGACCGCCACGGCTTCGTGGCGCGCGCGCCGGCGTGGTACCTGCGCGAGTTCGGCAAGGTGGGGCTGCTGCCGTGCGGGTCGCATTGCTACCTCGGGCCGCGATTGGGGCGGCATATCGCGGCGTTGGAGAGGGCGCAGATGCCGGTGTGAGCTTTCTCTCTCTTCCACAGGTGGAAGAGTGGCAAGGGAGAGGGACTCTTCCATCTCTTGCCGCAAGCGACAAAGCGGTTTCGAGCCGCAAGCGACAGAGCGGTTTCGTCCACCTGCCGGTGGCCGAGCTACTTCTCTTTTGCTTGTCCAAAAGAGAAGTAGCCAAGAGAAAACGACACCCCGCGGCGCCGCTCTCCGGGCATCCTGCCCTCCGAGTCCGTGAGTCGGTGCCGGGCTTTTCGAGCGGGCTCCTGCCCGCGCGAAAAGGCGAGTCCATCCATGGCCTCGCCCGCTGCGCGGCCTCCTCGTCCCCGCCTCACCGTCGCCGAGGGGCCCCGGGAAAAGCAGCGCGCTCCTGCGCGCAGAAGCAACAGCAAGATCAACAGCACCCCACCCCAACCCTCCCCTGCACGCAGGGGAGGGAGACACGACGCCAGGCGGCGAAGCACCACGAAGCTTTGTTCCTCAGTTTCCAGATACGTCGCGGGGTGGCCGCTGTGGGGCGACGTGTCGACGAGCGTTGATCCAAACCCCTCGACACAGCGGGCTTGTAGGGCCGGCGGATTGAACCAGGCCATTTCTCTTGGTTACTTCTCTTTGGGCCAGCAAAGAGAAGTGACTCGGGCGCCGGCAGGCGACCGAAACTGCTCTGTCACTTGCGGAAGCACACAAGCAAAAGCTCCTCTCTCGAGCGGGAGAGGAACCGGACGTCAGAACTCCACGTGCGCCCTCACCCCCGCAAACGCCACCGGCCCCCGATCCCGGTTGTACCCGGGATGGCGCACCCACTGCAGGTCGGGACTCAGCGTGAGGTGTGGAAAAGGCGCGTAGCTGTAGTACAGCTCGGCGATTTCCTCGTGCGCGTAGTTGAGCGCGCCGTCGCCCAGCACGAAGCCGTGGCCGCCCAGCGCGAGGTACCGCCGGTGCAGCGGCGAGAGCGCGTTGATCGCCACGCCCAGCGCGAGGTGGTCGGCGCTGCGGCCCCAGTGCGCGCCGGAGAGCTGGAAGCCGAAGCTTGCGGTGCGGTCCACCTCGGTGAACACGAAGGATTCGGTGTGGCCGTCGTTCCAGCCGGCGCGGGCGAACAGGCCGGTGTCGCCGTCGTCGGCCAGCGGCAGTTCGCCGTTGACCGCGAAGCCGAACTTGCGCCGGCCGGGGGCGTCGTCGGCGTGCACGTCGGGCGTGCGGCCGGTGGCCAGCGCCTGCGCGATGGCGTCGCGGTAGCGGCCCATGCGCGCGATGTTGCGGAAGGCGAGGACGCGCAGCACCCAGCCGCCGGGTTGCGGATGCAGGCTCAGCTGCAGCTGCTCGCCGCGCGCGTGGAACAGGTCGCTTTCCAGCCGCTGGCCGTTCGCCTCGTAGGGCATGCGGTAGACGCCGTAGCGCAGCGTCCAGGCGGGGTTGACCCAGGCCAGCATCAGGCCATCGGTGTAGCCGCGCGTGTCGGCGGCGAAGTCCCAGCTGGTGGCGTTGAACAGATCCCAGTTCATGAACTGGCTGCGCGTGCCGTTGGCGTAGCGGTTGCGGTCGAAGTCGTCGTTCACCGCCAGCTTGCCCAGCTTCACGTCGAGGCGTCGCGTGGCCTGCGTGCCGGGCAGGTGGTCCTGGCTGCGTGCCACCGGCTCGCTTTCCCCGCCCAGCGGCAGCGACCATTGCAGGTAGCGTCGCGCCACGTAGGCGCCACGGCCCAGCCCGGCCACGCCGGCGCGGATCACGTCGCCGTTGGTGAGTCCGCCCAGCCCGGTGGTGCCACTGACGCCTTCGCCGCGGAACATCTCCACGTCGAAGTAGAACGCGAAATGCGCCGGCAGCCGCACGCCGAAATAGGCGCCGAAGGTGTGCGAGCGCGCGGTGTCGCCCTGCGCGTGCAGGCTCATCGGCCCGGCGTAGGGCGAATGCACGCGGCCCTGGTGCTGGTCGACAAAGGTGTATTGCGCGCCCAGCCATTGCGGGATGAACAGCGGCGCCTCGTCGGCGCGGGCGTTGTTGCCCAGCGCGAGCGCGCCGACGAGCAGCAGGGAGAAGGAAGTCGGACGCATCTCTCTTCGTTCACAGGTCATGCCCGGTGGCGCACCCCGTTCGCCCTGAGCGTAGGCCCGAAGGGCCGAAGTCGAAGGGTCGTTGGCGATGGGTGCTTCGACTGCGCTTGCTGCCGCAAGCTACGCTCAGCACGAACGGGATCTGCCGCCAGGTGTTGTTGCCGATCAGATGGATCGGATCACTTGGCGCCATGTTGCCACCAGCCGCCGCCCAGCGCCTGGAACAGCGCGGCGGTGTCGCCGTAGCGGCCGGCCTGCGCCTGCACCCGCGCGATGGCAGCCTGCTGCTGCGCCTGCTCGGCCTGCAGCACGGCGAGGTGATCGATGTCGCCCAGCGCGTACTGCTTCTGCGCGATGGCGAGGCTGCGCGTGGCGGCCTGCTCGGCGCGCTGCGCGGCTTGCAGCGCGTCGGCGTCGGACTTCAGCGCCTGCAGCGTGTCGGCCACGTTCTGCAGGGCGGCGATCACGGTGCCGCGGTATTGCGCCTTCGCGGCGTCAAGTGCGGCTTCGGCGGTGCGCTGCTGGTGCTTCAAGCTGCCGGCATTGAAGAGCGGCTGGCTGACGTCGGCGGCGAGGTTCCAGAACACCGTGCCGTCACGGAACAGGTCGCCGATGTTGGTGGGCGCGCTGCCCGCGTTCGCGGAGAGCGTGAACTTCGGCAGGCGGTTCGCTTCGGCCACGCCCACCTGGGCGCTGGCCGCGTGCAGCTGCGCTTCGGCGGCGCGCACGTCGGGGCGTTGCTCCACCAGCCGCGAGGGCAGGCTGAGCGGCAGCTGCGCGGGCAGCTGCAGGTCGGCGAGGTCGAGGTTCGCGTCGGGCAGTTCGGCGGGCGCGCGGCCGAGCAGGGCGGCCAGCGCGTCGTTCTGCTGCGCGAGCTGCTTCTGCAGCGGCGGCAGCGTGGCCTGCGCTTGCGCGAGTGACGCCTGCTGCGCGGCGACCGCCGCTTCGGGCACCGCGCCCAGCGCGAGCTGGCGGCGCAGCGAATCCAGCGTCTGCTGCTGGCTGGCGACGATGGCCCGGGTGGCGGCGATCTGCGCGCGCAGGCCGGCGGCGTCGATCGCGCCCACCACCACATTCGCGGCGAGGCTGATGCGGGCGGCTTCGAGCTGGTAGCGCGCCACGTCGGTCTGCGCGCGCAGGGCTTCCAGCTGGCGACGGTTGCCGCCGAACAGGTCCGGCGCCCACGACAGCGCGAGCTGGGCGGTGTGCAGCGTGTAGTAGTCGTAGCCGGAGGACGCGGGACTGGCCAGCGTGCCGGCGACGCGCTGGCGTTGCACGTTGTAGTCGGCCGTGACGGCGGGATACAGCGAACCGCGGCCGGCGGCCTGGGCCTCCTGCGCCTGGCGCAGCGCGGCCTGCGCCGCTTTGATGCTGGGATTGGCCTGCAGCGCCTGCGCAACCAGCGCGTCGAGCTGCGCCGAGTGGAACAGCGTCCACCACTGCGCCGGCACCTCCGCGCCGGCGACGAGGCGTTGCGCGTCCGCGTCGCCGCCCAGCGTGGCGGGGAGGGGTTGCGCGGTGTAGCGCTCGACCTGCGGCGGAGCGGGGCGGTGGAAGTCCGGTCCCACCATGCAGCCGGCGAGCAGGGTCGCGCCGAGCAGCAGCGGCAGCGTGCGGAGTGCGGGGATGATGCGTGTCTTCATGGGAGCACCTGTCGCGGCGCGCGAAGCGCCGCGCCTCGTTCGATCAATGGGCGATGCCTTGCACGGGCGTGGCGCTGGTCGCGCGCGGCGGATGGCGGCGCTCGATCCAGCGTTCCAGCGCGTAGTACAGCGCGGGCAGCAGGTACAGGGTGAGCAACGTGGCGATGGCGAGGCCGCCCACCACCACGGTGGCGAGGCCGCGCTGCACGTCGGTGCCGATGCCGGTGGCGAGCGCGGCGGGCAGCATGCCGATGCTGGCCACGGTGGCGGTCATCAGCACCGGGCGGAAGCGCTCGGCGGCGCCTTCCACCACGGCGTTCGCGAGCACCATGCCCTGCGCGCGCAGGCGGTTGATGTTGGCTACCATGATGATGCCGTTCTGCACCGCCACGCCGAACAGCGCGATGAAGCCCACCGCGGTGGCGATGTTCAGCGTCTCGCCGCGCACGTGCAGCGCCACCAGGCCGCCCAGCGTGGCCAGCGGCACCACGCCCAGCACCAAGAGCGACTGGCGCAGCCGGCCGAACTCGGCGAACAGCAGGATCGCCATGAGTGCCATCACCATGCCCAGCACCACCACCAGCCGCGCCTGCGCGCGCTCGGCCTCCTGGAAGGTGCCGGCCCATTGCAGGCGATACAGCTGCGGGTCGTAGTGCACCTTCCGCGCGATCAGCGCCTGCGCCTCGTCCACCAGTTTGGACAGCGCGAGCTGGCGGTTTTCCACGGTGATCGTCAGCTCGCGCTTGCCGCCCTCGTGAGCGATGGTGCCCTCGCCGGTCTGGTAGCCGATGTGCGCCACCAGCGACAGCGGGATCTGCGCGCCGCTGGCGGTGGTGAGCGGCAGGTGGCCGATCGCCTCCACGTTGTTCGCCACGCTGTCGGCCACGCGCGCGGTGACGTTGTAGATGCGGTCGCCCACGTAGACCTGGGTGATCGGCGCGCCGCCGATGGCGGTCTGGATCAGCCCGCTGATATCCGCCACGTTGACGCCGTAGCGCGCGGCGGCGGCGCGGTCGGCGCGGATCGTCAGCTGCGGGATCGGCGGCTCCTGGAAGATCGCCGCCTCGGTGCCGGGGATGCTCCTGAGCTGGTCGACGATCTCGCCGCCGAGCCGGCGCATCTGCTTGAAGTCGCTGCCGTAGAGGTACAGCACCAGGGCGCTGTGCGCGCCGCTGATCATGTCGTTCTCGCCGTCGCTGATCGGCTGGCTGATGCCGATGCTCATGCCGGGCAGTTCGCGGTCCAGCCGCGCCTGAAAGCGCTGCACGAAGGCGGCCTTGCTCTCGTGCTGTGGCCAGCTGGCGTAGGGCTTCAGGCCCACCGCCACCTCCAGATGCGACGGCGTCCACGGGTCGGTGCCGCTGTCGTTGCGGCCGAGCTGGGTCACCACGTGGGACACCTCGGGGAAGGAGCGCGCCGCGCGGCGCAGCTCGCCGGCCATCGCGCTGGCCTCGTCCAGCGACAGGCCGCTGGGCATCTGCACCTGCAGCCACAGCGAGCCCTCGTCCAGCGTGGGCAGGAAGGCGCGGCCCAGGGTGGCGCCGAGCACCACCACGGCCAGCACCGCCAGCGCCGTGGCGGCGTAGGCCACGCGCAGATGCCGCAGCAGGCGCGCGAGGCTGGACTTGAAGCCCGCGTGCAGTTTTTCCAGCGGCCGGTTGTGGAACGGCTGGCGCGGCTTGCGCAGCGCGAGGTACGCCAGCCCCGGCACCAGGGTCACCGTGCACAGCAGCGCGGCCAGCAGCGCGTAGCCCACGGTGAACGCCATCGGCCGGAACAGCTTGCCCTCGGCGTGCTCGAACGCGAACAGCGGCAGGTAGGCGGTGACGATGATCAGCGTGGCGAAGAAGATCGGCTTGCCCACCTGCGCGGTGGCGGCCATCACGTCGGACGCGGCCAGTTCCTCGCGCGGCTTCGCCTCGCGGCGCAAGAGGATTGCCTCCGTCACCACGATGGCGCCGTCCACGATCACGCCGAAGTCGATCGCGCCGATCGAGAACAGGTTCACGCTCATGCCGGTCAGGTGCATCAGGATGAACACCGTGACCAGCGACAGCGGGATCACCGTGGCCGTGACCAGCGCCGCGCGCGGGCTGCCCAGGAACAGGATCAGCACGATCAGCACCAGGCCCACGCCTTCCATCACGGTGTGGAACACCTTGTCGGTGGTGGCGTGCACCAGGTCGTCGCGGTCGAGGTAGGGCACGATCTTCACGCCCTGCGGCGCGAGTTGTTTGTTCAGTTCGTCGACCTTCGCGTGCAGGTCCACCAGCACCTTCGACGGGTTCTGGTACTTCAGCAGGTCGACGATGCCCTCGACGGTGTCGGGGTTGTTGTCCTTGCCGAGGATGCCCTCGCGCACCTGGTGGCCGTAGCGCAGCTCGCCCAGCTCGCGCACCAGCACCGGCACGCCGTGCGACTGGGTCACCACGATCTCGCCCAGATCCTGCAGCGAATGCACCATGCCGATGCCGCGCACGATGTAGCTCTGCTCGCCGCGGGTGATGCGGCCGCCGCCGGCGTTGGAGGTGTTCGCGCTGATCGCCGCCGTCACCTGCGCCACGCTCACGCCGTGGCGCAGCAGCGCGGCGGGATCGAGCACCAGCTGGAACTCGCGGGTGAAGCCGCCGAAGTTGTCCACGTTCGCCACGCCGGGCACGGATTGCAGCGCGGGGATCACCGTCCAGGTGTTGAGTTCGGACAGCTGCATCAGGTTCTGCGTGTCCGACTCCAGCGTGTAGCGGTAGATCTCGCCGGCCGGGCCGGAGACCGGATCGAGGCCGGGCGTGATGCCGGGCGGCAACTGCGCCTGGGCGATGCGCTCCATCACCCGCTGGCGCTCCCAGTAGTCCTCGCTGCCGTCCTTGAACACCAGGGTGATCAGCGACAGCCCGAAGGTGCTGCTCGAACGCATGTGGACGAGGCCGGGCGTGCCGGCCAGCGCACGCTCCAGCGGCGTGGTGATCTGCCGCTCGATCTCCTCGGCGGCGAGGCCGGGCACCTGGGTGGTGACCTGCGCGGTGACCGCGCCCAGCTCGGGATAGGCCTCGATGGACAACTGCGTCCACGAGTAGTACCCGAAGATCGCCACCAGCACGGCGACCACGAAGAACAGCCGGCGCTTGGCGAAGCAGAATTCGATCAGGCGGTTAATCATTGAGCAGCACTCCGCCCGCCACCACCACGCGCTCACCGGCCTCGAGGCCCTTGGTCACGCGCGCGCCGGCACTCTCGTCGTAGCTCAGCTCCACCGTGCGGCGCTCGAACGTCCACGGCGCCACTTCCACGAACACCGTGGTACGGTCGTTGTTCATCAACAGCGCCGACTCGGGCACGAACACCTGCGCCGGCTGCGCCACGGCCACGCTGGCGCGGGCGTACATGTTCGGCTTGAGCGCGTGGTCGGCGTTGTCGATGGCGATGCGCACCTTGTCGCGGCGCGTGTCGGGATCGAGCACGGCGGCCACCGACGCCACCGTGCCGCGGAACACCCGGCCCGGATACGCCGGCACGCTGGCCGTGGCGGCCTGGCCCCGCGCGACCTGGCCCAGCGCATCCTCGGGCACCTGCGCGGTGATCCACAGCTTGTCGATGTTCGCAATCGTCATCAGCGGCGCGGTGGCGTCGTTGACGAACATGCCGGGCGCGATGGACAGTGCGGTGATGGTGCCGCCGATCGGCGCGCGCACCTGCATCGTCCGCGCGCCGGCCTTGGCGTCGGCGCTGCCGCCCAGCGCCGCCAGCCGCGCCTGCGCGCGGCGGTATTCGGCCTGCGCCTGCGCCACGCCGCTCTGCGCCGCCTCCAGATCCTTCACCGCCGCGCCGCCGGCCTGCTCGACGCCGCGCGCGCGATCCAGCGTCTTGCGAGCAAGGTTCAGCGCGTCGCGCGCCTTGTCCGCGTCGGCATAGGCCTGGGCGAGGTCGCCGGAGTCGATCACCGCCAAGAGCTGGCCGCGCTCGACGCGTTCGCCGAGATCGACCTTCAGCGCCACCACGCGGCCCGCCAGCGCGGGCAGCACGTTCGCCATGTGTGCGGGGTCGGCCTCGACCGTGGCGGGGAAATCGAGCTCATGCGGTGCCTGGCGCAGCTCGACCGGCGCGACCTTCAGCCGCTGACGCAAGGGCGAATCGGCCGGCACCTCGATGCGCGAGCCGTGGCGGACGAAGGCGGGGGCGGCTTCCTGCGCGGGCTCGCCGTGCGAGCAGCCGCCGAGCAGGCAGGCGAGGGCGATGGCGAGGGCGATGGCGAGCGTGCCGGCGGCGACGCGCGGGCGGAAAAACGTGATGGACATGATGGCATCCGATGCAGCCCGGCCGGGCGGCGGCGGATGCCAGCGGGCGCTCAGCCCTGCATCACGCCGGACGCCGCGGTCCGGTGGGTGGTGGAATCGTGGGTGCTGCGCCCGCTGCGGGCGCGCCGGGAGGTCGACTGTCGCTGGGCATCAGGCGCCTCCGTGATCCGTGGCGTGGCCGGCCGCAGCGTGCGGCATATACGTGGCCGGCAGATGACAGGCACGCGCGAACGCGCGCCGCGCGCAATGGCGCGCGGCGGCGGGGCGACGCATCGGCGTCGAGGTATCGGAGCGGTGGAGCAACATGGGCTCGCCTTTCGCATGCGCCCGCGGCGCATGGAGGCGGCCCGTTCCCTCAGTCGAGGAAAGCGCGGGCCGACCGCAGGCGGTCGCAGGCGTTCATCGGGTTGTACGACGCCGGCATCCGCAAGGGCTTGCGGTCGCCGGCGCATCGACTGGGAATACTGTCCATTTCTCGCTGGGAGTGGCCAAAGAAGCCATCAGCCTGGCTGAAGGCGGGCGCACTGTAGTCGCCGCTATCGGGGCTGTCAACGCGTTTTGGACGGCCAATCGGTGCACCGGCACGGCGCGGCGGACGCGCATGGCGCAGTGCCGCAATTTGCGCATGAACCGTGGCTGACGATGAGGTGCCGAGGCGGTGGGGTCGCCCTCGATCCGCTGCCGACGGGCGCCGCGCGCCGCTTGCCCGGGCGATGCAGGGCCAGTGGCGCAGCGGCAAGAACTTGCTTGCCGATCCGTGCTTCTGCCGGCTAGTTGTCGTTGCCGCCCAGCAACGAGCCGACGACGCCGCCGAGCAAACCGGCGCCGATGCCGGCGGATGCGGCGCGGCTGCCTTCGCCCGGCAGGTATTCGGCGATCTGGTGGGCGAGGCGCGAGATCGGCAGGGTCTGCAGCCATACCGTGCCGGGGCCGGTGAGCGAGGCCAGGAAGATGCCGTCGCCGCCGAATATGGCATTGCGGATCCCGGGCACGGTGGTGATCTGGAAGCTCACCGAGGCCTGGAACGCGCCGACATGGCCGGGGTGCACGCGCAGCGTTTCGCCGGGCGCGAGATCCTTCTGGATGAGTTCGCCGGACAGTTCCAGCCAGGCCGTGCCGCTGCCGCCGACGTGTTGCAGCAGGAAACCGCTGCCGCCGAAGATGCCGGCGCCCAGCGATTGCTGGAAGCCCACGCCGATCGTGACCTGCGGCGTGGCGCAGAGGAAGCCGTGGCGATGCACCATGTATTCGCTGCCCGGCGCCACCGGCACCGGCACGATGTGGCCGGGCACCTTGGTGGCGAAGGCCACCACGCCCGGAGATTGCACGGCGCGGTAGTCCGTCATGAACAGGCTGCCGCCGCCGGCCACGCGCTTGAACATGCCGAGCAGGCCGCCGCCACCGCCCAGCCGGGTGTGGGTGGTCATCTGCACCGACGCGCTCATCCACGACAGCTCGCCGCTTTCGGCGAACACGCTCTCGCCGGGGTCGAGCTGCACTTCGAGCACGGGCATGGTGGTGCCCTGGATACGGGTCTGCATGGCGAGTCCTCCGGGTGATGGTGGGGCGAGGCGATGCGTTCGCGACGCGCAGTCGCGGCTGCATGCTGCGATCGAGGCGCGCTGCATCCTACGCCCACGGATCGTCGCTCGTAAGCGTTGCCATCAAGCGAAAGGCCGCTTTGCGGCTTGTGGTGTCAATCGCGCCGATGCAGCGCTTAGCGCGTCTTCGTGTGCGGCGCGTGGCTGGCCAGCATGGCGGCCATGCGCGTCTGCCAGCCGGCGCCGGTGGCTTTCCATGCGTCGAGCACGTCGGGCGGCAGGCGCAGGCTGATCGCCACGCGCGGAGACTCGGCCTTGGGGCGGCCGCGCAGCTTGGTTTGCAAGCTTGCCGGCAGTTTGGAAAACGGCTTGGCGCGGGCGAAGTCGGCGTCCGTCCACTCGGGGCTCTCGTGGTCGGTCATTTCAGGGTCGGGTCGCTTGCTCATACCGCTTCACCTCGCGCTTGTTCGCCTTGCGAAAACTGATGACCCGGATGCCGGTCGCGGTTTCCGCGAATACCAGCATGTGCAGCCGGGCATCGAGAAAGCCCAGCGCTTGCCAGCGCACTTCGCCGTAGTCCTGGCGGGTGTCTTCGGCGAACAGCGCCGTCTCGAAATCGAACTCCGCCGCCCGCTCGAACGACAGGCCGCGTTCGGCGATGTTCCGTTCGCACTTGGCCGGGTCGTAGCTGACGTCCATGCGATTTAATGTATATACGAATAGTCAGAGGTGCAAGCGCGTGCGCAGAAAGACGAAGGCCGCCTCGTGGCGGCCTTCGTCGATCGTGCATGGAACGGCCCGCTTACCCGCGCGAGGCGCGCTTGCGGTCGTTCTCGGTGAGGTGCTTCTTGCGCAGGCGGATCGCCTTCGGGGTCACCTCGACCAGCTCGTCGTCGTCGATGAAGTCCAGCGCCTGCTCCAGCGACATGCGGATCGGCGGGGTGAGCTGGATGCCGTCGTCCTTGCCGGCGGCGCGCATGTTGGTGAGCTGCTTGGCGCGCAGGGCGTTGACGGTGAGGTCGTTGTCCTTGGCGTGGATGCCGACCAACTGGCCCTCGTACACCTCGTCGCCGTCGCCCACCAGCAGGCGGCCGCGCTCCTGCAGCATGTTCAGCGCGTAGGCCGGAGTGGGGCCGGTGCCGTTGGAGATCATCACGCCGTTCGGACGCTTGGCGATCTGGCCTTCTTCCTTCGGGCCGTAGTGGTCGAACACGTGGAACAGCAGGCCCGAACCCTGGGTGAGGGTCTTGAACTGGTTCTGGAAGCCGATCAGGCCGCGCGCCGGGATCATGTATTCCAGGCGCACGCGGCCCTTGCCGTCGGACTCCATGTTCTTCAGCTGGCCCTTGCGCACGCCGAGGCGCTCCATCACCGCGCCCTGGTGGGTTTCCTCCACATCCACCACCAACTGTTCGAACGGCTCCATCTGCTGGCCGTCGATCTCCTTGATGATGACCTCGGGGCGCGACACCGCGAGCTCGTAGCCTTCGCGGCGCATGTTCTCGATCAGCACCGACAGGTGCAGCTCGCCGCGGCCGGAGACCAGGAACTTGTCGGCGTCGGAGCCGTCCTCCACGCGCAGCGCCACGTTGTGCACCTTCTCGCGGTCGAGGCGCTCGCGGATCTGGCGGCTGGTGAGGAACTTGCCGCCGGACATGTCCTTGACGCCGGCGAACGGCGAGTTGTTGACCTGGAAGGTCATCGAGATGGTGGGCTCGTCCACGGTCAGCGCGGGCAGCGCCTCGGGCGCGTCGGGCGCGGTGACGGTGTCGGAAATGGTGAGCTCGGGGATGCCGGAGATCGCCACGATGTCGCCGGCCTCGGCGCTGTCCTGCTCGATGCGCTCCAGGCCCATGAAGCCCAGCACCTGGCCGATCTTGCCGCTGCGCTTCTTGCCTTCGCGGTCGATCACCGCCACCGGCATGCCCTTCTTCAGCGTGCCGCGCTGGATGCGGCCGATGCCGATCACGCCCACGAAGCTGTTGTAGTCGAGCTGGCTGATGCGCATCTGGAACGCGCCTTCCGGATCCACGTCGGGCTTGGGCGCGTGCTTCATGATCGCCTCGTACAGCGGCGTCATGTCGCCTTCGCGGGCCTCCGGGTCGAGGCTGGCGTAGCCGTTCAGCGCCGAGGCGTAGACGATCGGGAAATCCATCTGCTCCGGCGTGGCGCCGAGGCGGTCGAACAGGTCCCACACCTGCTCCACGACCCAGTCCGGGCGGGCGCCGGGGCGGTCGATCTTGTTCACCACCACGATCGGCTTGAAGCCCATCGCGAACGCCTTCTGCGTCACGAAGCGGGTCTGCGGCATCGGGCCATCCATCGCGTCGACCAGCAGCAGCACCGAGTCGACCATCGACAGCACGCGCTCCACCTCGCCGCCGAAGTCGGCGTGGCCAGGGGTGTCGACGATGTTGATGCGGTTGCCGTTCCACTTGATCGCGGTGTTCTTGGCCAGGATGGTGATGCCGCGTTCCTTTTCCTGGTCGTTCGAATCCATCACGCGCTCGGCCAGCACGGTGCGCTCGTTGAGCGTGCCGGACTGCTTCAGCAGCTGGTCGACGAGGGTGGTCTTGCCGTGGTCGACGTGGGCGACGATGGCGATATTGCGCAGGTTTTCGATGGACATGGGGCAGGCTCGGGCGATGCGGGGATCGTCGCGCAGGGTTTCGGAAGGCGAATCGGTCGATTATACGCACACTTGCGCGTACTTGCTCGGCCGCCGCGCGAACCCGTGCCTGCCGCCGTTCAGACCAATCCGGTCAGCGCATGGGCCGCGATCACCACGAACACCGCCAGCGTCTTCACCACGGTCACCGCGAAGATGTCGCGGTAGGCCTGGCGGTGGGTGAGCCCGGTCACCGCCAGCAGGGTGATCACCGCGCCGTTGTGCGGCAGGGTGTCCATGCCGCCGGAGGCCATCGCCGCCACGCGGTGGAACACTTCCAGCGGGATGCCGGCCGCGTGCGCGTTGGCGATGAAGGTGTCGGCCATCGCGCCCAGCGCGATGCCCAAGCCGCCGGAGGCCGAGCCGGTGATGCCGGCCAGCGTGGTCACGGTGACCGCTTCGTTCACCAGCGGGTTCGGGATCGCGTGCAGCGCGTCGGCCACCAGCTTGAAGCCGGGCAGGGCGGCGATCACCGCGCCGAAGCCGTATTCGGAGGCGGTGTTCATCGAGGCCAGCAGCGCGCCGCCCACCGCGGCCTTGCTGCCTTCGGCGAAGCGCTCGCGCACCGGCCGCCAGGCGAACGCCAGCACGCACAGGATGCCCAAGAGCAGCGCGCCCTCCACCGCCCAGATCGCGGCGATCTTCGCCACTTCCTGGGTCACCGGCGCGCTCTTGCCCACCACGCTGGGCGCGAAGCTGGCGGTGCTGCCGTACCACTTCGGCAGGGCGTCGGTGAGCAGCTTGTTCGCCACGCCCACCAGCACCAGCGGCGCCAGCGCGAGCAGCGGATGCACCAGCCTGCCGTGCTCGAACGGCGCCGGCTCGTTGACGAGATCGTTGCCGTAACCCTCGCCCGCATGCGCGGCCTGGCGCCGGCGCGATTCCAGGTAGGCCAAGCCGGCGACCAGGATGAACACCGCGCCCAGCGTGCCCAGCCACGGCGCCGCCCAGGCGTTGGTGCCGAAGAACGCGGTGGGGATGATGTTCTGGATTTGCGGCGTGCCCGGCAGCGAATCCATGGTGAAGGTGAACGCGCCCAGCGCGATGGTGCCGGGGATCAGCCGCTTCGGGATGTCGCTGGCACGGAACAGCTCGGCCGCGAACGGATACACCGCGAACACCACCACGAACAGCGACACGCCGCCGTAGGTGAGCAGCGCGCACACCAGCACGATGGAGAGGATCGCGCGGCTCCGGCCCACCACGCCGATGGTGGCCGCCACGATCGCCTTGGAGAAACCCGACAGCTCGATCAGCTTGCCGAACAGCGCGCCCAGCATGAACACCGGGAAGTACAGCTTGAGGAAGCCGACCATCTTCTCCATGAACAGGCCGGTGAACATCGGCGCCACCAGCGCGGGGTCGGTGAGCAGCACCGCGCCCAGCGCGGCCAGCGGCGCGAACAGGATCACGCTGTGCCCGCGGTAGGCCGCGAGCATCAGGAAACACAGTGCGGCCAGCACGATCACGAAGGCCATGCGCGAGTCCATCGGCGATTGCAGTGGCCGCAGTATTCGGCACGCGCGGCCGGCGCCGGCACTGTACGAAGGTACAAGTGCCGGCGCCGCAGGCGCTGCCTAAGCTCGCCGCCAACAATCGGCATCCGCGTCCGCCGGATGCGTTCACGACGAGGGGAAACCATGAAGCGCACGCATCTGAGTCTGGCGATCGGTCTGGCGATGGGGGCGGTGTTCGCCGCACCCGCGATGGCACAGCAGGCCGCGCCGGAGCAAGCGGCTGGCAGCACGCCCGCCAAGGCCAAGCAGCTCGACAAGATCGTGGTCACCGCGCGCAAGCGCAGCGAGACGCTGCAGGACGTGCCGATCGCGGTCAGCGCCTTCACCGCCGACGACCTGCGCACGCAGAACGTGCAGAACCTGGGCGATCTGCACGGCAAGGTGCCCTCGCTGCAGATCTACGCCGCGCGCGGCTCCAACACCACGCTCACCGCCTACATCCGCGGCATCGGTCAGGCCGATCCCACCTGGGGCTTCGATCCGGCGGTGGGCATCTACCTCGACGACGTCTACCTCGCCCGCCCGCAGGGCGCGATGCTCGACGTGTTCGACGTGGAGCGCATCGAGGTGCTGCGCGGCCCGCAGGGCACGCTGTACGGCAAGAACACCATCGGCGGCGCGATCAAGTACATCTCGCGGCCGCTGCCGGTGAAGACCGAGGGCGCGGTCGAGGCGACCGTCGGCACGCACGGCGAGAAGGACGTCAAGGCCAGCCTCGGCAGCGCCAGCGCCGACCAGGTGTGGCGCGGCCGCCTCGCGGTGGCCAGCCTGCACAACGACGGTTTCGGCAAGGACATCGACACCGGCAGCCGCAACGGCAACAAGAACACCAACGCGGCGCGGCTCACCCTGGGCTTCTTCCCGTCGAACAGCTTCAACGCCCAGCTCGAGTTCGACGGCGTGCGCGACAACTCCAACCCGCGCGGCGCGAAGATGCTGGCGGTCAACAAGTTCTATCCGCAGTACCAGCCGCTCGCCGGCGACTTCGACACGCGCAGCGGCTTCGCCCAGCTCAACCACACCAAGCTGTACGGCACGGCGCTGACCATGAACTGGATCGCCAGCGAGGCGTGGTCGCTGAAGTCGGTCACCGCGCTGCGCGGCTCGTCCACCGACACCAACATCGACTTCGACACGCTGCCGCCCAAGCTCGCCGACGTCAACGCGCTGTACAGCGACCACCAGTTCAGCCAGGAACTGCAGGCGAACTACGACTCCGGCGGCAGCGTGCACGGCGTGTTCGGCCTGTACTACTTCGACGGCAGCGCGAACGGCACGATCCACAACATCTTTCTCGCCTCGCCGCCGTATTCCACGCTGGGCTACGCGCAGTACGGCAGCACCGGCGGCCACATGGACACCAAGAGCTACGCCGGCTACGGCGACTTCGCCTGGGATTTCAGCCCCGACTGGAGCCTGGGTGTGGGCCTGCGCTACACCCACGAGACCAAGGGCGCGCTGATCCAGAACTACGGCTACGCGAACGCGGACTTCAGCACGCCGGTGCTGACGCTGGCGAACTTCAGCGGCTCGCACTCGTCCGACAACGTGTCGCCGAAGGTCTCGCTGGACTGGAGCGTGAACCCGAACGTGAAGCTCTACGCCAGCTACAGCGAGGGCTTCCATTCCGGCGGCTACAACATCCGCGCGAACTGCGCGGCGATCCCCAGCTCGTGCAAGCCGATCGAGGACGAGAAGGTGCAGTCGTTCGAGCTGGGCAGCAAGATGAGCTTCTTCGACGACCGCCTGATGATGAACACGGCGCTGTACCGCAACGTGTACTCCAACATCCAGCTGTCGGTGTTCAGCTCCTACACGCAGGCGAACGGCCAGCCGGGCTTCTTCGGCGACTTCACCAACGCCGGCAAGGGCCGCATCGACGGCCTGGAGGAGGAGTTCGCCTGGATGCCCAGCGAGAACTGGACGTTGCGCGGCAACCTCGCCTGGATGCACACCAAGTACACGCGCTTCATGAGCGGCGGCGTCAACATCGCCGACAAGCAGAAGTTCACCAACGCGCCGAAGTTCTCCGGCGGCCTCACCCTGGAGCACAGCATCCCGCTGGCCAACGGCGGCAGCCTCAGCGGACGCATCAACTACAGCTACCAGAGCCTGGTGTACCCGGAGACCACGCTGTCGCCGCTGATCGCGCAGCCCGCCTACGGGTTGTGGAACGCCGGCGTGACGTGGCAGGTCAACCAGCCGTGGTCGCTGAGCCTGCAGGGCAGCAACCTCGCCAACAAGTCCTACCGCACCACCGGCTACAACATCGCGGCGCTGGGCATCGTCACCGGCTACTACGGTAACCCGCGCATGGTGACGCTGAGCGCGCGCTACACGTTCTGACGATGGCGCACGCGCAGATGGCGGACCGACGAGGAGAAGCACGATGCGATGGATGAAGTGGAGCCTGGCCGCCGTCCTGCTGCTGGCGGCCACGGCGCAGGCCGACGAAGCCGCGCCGCTGCCGAAGCTGCGGATCGACCCGGCGCGGGTGGCGGTGGCCGGCCTGTCCTCGGGCGCGTACATGGCGACCCAAGCGCAGCTGGCTTACCCGGAGGTCTTCCACGGCGTGGCGCTGGTGGCCGGCGGCCCGTATGGCTGCGCCGGCGGCCAGTTGAACGTGGCGCTGGGCAGCTGCATGAAGGGCACGCCGCCGCCCGACGCGGACGCGCTGGCGGCACGCGCCGAGCAGCGCGCCAAGGCCGGCGAGATCGGCCCGCTCGCCGCCATGGCGCATGCCCGCGTGTACCTGCTGCACGGCCGTGCGGATGCGCTGGTCGCGCCGGCGGTGGCCGAGGCCGGCGCCGCGTTCTACCGCAAGCTGCGCGACAGCGTGCCCGGCCTCAAGGGCATGCAGGTGGTGGACGACGGCGGCCGCGACTTCGCCCACAACCTGCCGGTGGCGGCCAGCGGCGACGACTGTGGCCAGTCCGTATCGCCCTACCTCGGCCACTGCGGCTTCGACGCCGCCGGCGCGATCTTCGCCCACCTGTACGGCCCGCCGCCGCGGGCCGCCGCGAGCGCGAAGGGCGAGTTGCGCAGCTTCGACCAGAACGCGCTGCGCCCCGGCGGCGCCGACGCCTTCCTCGCCGACAGCGGCTACCTCTACCTGCCGCCGGATTGCGCAGCCGGCAAATCCTGCGGCCTCCTGGTGGCCCTGCACGGCTGCAAGCAGAACGCCGAAGCGGTGGGCGAGGCCTTCGTGCGCGACGCCGGCTTCAACCGCTGGGCCGACGCCTACGGCGTGGCGGTGCTGTACCCTCAGACCCGCGCAAGCTTCGCGCCCTTGAATCCGCAGGCATGCTGGGACTGGTGGGGATATTCCGGTACGAATTACGACACCCGCCAGGGCGCGCAGTTGCGTTGGCTGGTGGGGGCGGTGCGCGCCATCGAGAAGTGATGGGTGCAGATGCCTGCGTGGCCTTTTTTCACGCGCTCGTCCGGTGTTCTCCCTCTCCCCCAACATCGTTGGGGGAGAGGGTTGGGGTGAGGGGGGCTTCTGCTCTATCGCAAGTTTCAAAGCGGTTTCGGACGCCTGCCGGCGCCCGAGCTACTTTCTCTTTGCGTGCCCAAAGAGAAAGTAGCCAAAGAGAAAGGGCACCCCGATGGCGCGCCCTCCGGGCATCCTGCCCTGCGGGTGCGCGGGCGGGTTACGGGGTTTTTCGACGGCACCTCCGTGTGCCGGCGAAAAACTGGCCGGCATCCCTGCCGGCCATCCTGACGGACTTTCCTCCACCCGCCCGCCGCGCCATAGGGGCCCCGGGTAAAGCAGCGCGCTCCTGCGCGCAGAAGCAACAGCGCCCCCTCACCCCGACCCTCTCCCCCAAGCGGAGCTTGGGGGAGAGGGAGTTGGTGCGGCGTGTGCCTTGGCTTTGCTCTGCTTTGCTTGGCTTCTGGCGCGCAGGAGCGCGCCTGCTGTTCCGGGGCCCCTCGGCGGCGGTGAGC
>JAFIHF010000073.1 GCA_017848855.1 Rhodanobacter denitrificans
GCTGTCGCGCTCGACCATCGCCTGCATCAGCTTGTGCTTGAGCAGCCACGCCGTGTTGTACGACACGCCCAGTTGCCGGCGCAGCGACAACGCCGAGATGCCGTTCTTGTGCTGGGTCAGCAGGTAGATCGCCAGGAACCACGTGCGCAGGGGCAGCTTGGTTTCGGCGAACAAGGTGCCGCTGGTCAGCGACACCTGGCGCTTGCAGCGGTTGCACTGGTACACGTCCCGGCGCCTCAAATGGCAGTGTCCCCGATGGCCGCAGTCCGGGCAGCGGAACCCCTCGGGCCAGCGCGCCTTCGCGAACGCCGCACGGCACTGCGCCTCGGTGCCGTAGCGATCCAGAAAGGTGGCCAGGCTCAGGCCCGCCTGAAATTGCACGCGATTCTTCTTCACGGCGCTTCCTCCGTCTGTTCAGACGGTTGCAGCGTCTATCCTCGCTGTATCGCAGGATGCGACTGGTGGGGAATCAGGAGAGACGTAACCAAGAGAAATGGCCTGTTCAATCCGCCGCCCCTACAAGCAGGCCGTGTCGAGGGGATTGGACCAACGCTCGTCGACACGTCGCCCTACAGCGGTCACCCCGCGACGTATCTGGAAACTGAGGGTTTCAAGTTCGTCGCCCCAGCGAAAGCTGGGGCCCAGTGCCTTTGCTTCGCTTTGCTGGTGCTTTGCTCTGGCCGTTGCTTCTGCGCGCAGGAGCGCGCTGCTTTTTCCGGGGCCCCTCGGCGACGGTGAGGCGGGGACGAAGAGGCCGCGCAGCGGGCGTTGCCAGGGAGGGCAACGCCTTTTCGCGCGGGCAGGAGCCCGCTCGAAAAGCCCGGCCCCGCCTCACGGACTCGCAGGGCAGGATGCCCGGAGAGCGTCGCCGCGGGGTGTCGTTTTCTCTTGGCTACTTCTCTTTTGGACAAGCAAAAGAGAAGTAGCTCGGGCCGCGGCAGCGGCTCGAAACCGCTCTGTTCCTTGCGGCAGACCAGCAAGCCCACTCCATCCAATACGCAAGCGACCAACTCAATGAAACTGATCGCTCGCCGGCACCCACGAACTTGACGAAGCCGCGGGCACGTAGCGCTTCACCACCGGCTCCGTCGGCGGACACCCCGGCGGCATCAGGCTGCCGGTGACGCGCGCCTCGGCGCATTGCACGCTGTTGTCGAGCACCACATGCGCGGGTGCCGCCACGCTCGCCGCCGGTGCGGGCGGCGGTGTGCTGGGCACGCTGCCGCCGGGTGTGGCGGGCAGGTTGAGCCGGTCGTAGACCTGCTGCGCGGCGGCCGGCGGCGGCGAGTCGGCGTCGCTGCAGCCCAGCAGCGCCACCGGCACCAGCGGCATCGCCGTGCACTTGATGCGGATGCCGCGCGGCAGGTGGAAGGTGTGCTGCAGCGTGGTCTTTTCCGCCGCGTGGCGCAGCGCGGTGTCGATCGAGCTTTCGCCCGGCGGCGTCCAGTACGGATCGAAGCGGGTGGGCTTGTAGCTGATGCCGGGGATCTTGTGGCGCATCACGTTGGTGTCGCCGGTGGGCTTGAGCTGCACGTACTCCGGCACGCCGGTCGGCGCCTGGCCGGATGGCGGCGCGCCGTTGCCGATGGTGCCCGCCGCGCTGCCTTCGTGCGCGCCCGCCTGCTCGCCCGCGCCCTTGTCGGCGGCGCCCGTCGTCGCGTGGCCCAGCCCGTGCGAGGCCGGCGGGCCGTTGCCGTGCACGGTGGCCGTCTCGCTGGCGTTGCTGCTGCCCTGCGGCTCGCCGGGATGCGCGTTGTCGTTGCCTTGCGGGTTCGCGTTCGGTGCGGTGCTGACGTCCGCCGCGGTCGTTTCACCCGACTTGGCGGCGGCCTCGTTCGATGCGCTGGTCGTTGCCGATGCGGCGGCCGTGCTCGGCGCGTTCTCACCCGGCGACACGGCGACCGGCACGGGCTGGCTGATCCGGGTCAGCGCCTGGTCGTTGGCGATCTCGAGCGCGGCCTTGGGCGCCGGCGTCACGCTGGATACGGCGGTTGCGGTTTGCGGGATCGCGGCCAGCGGCGCTTCCTCGGCCGGCACCGCTGCGGGGGCCTGCACCTGCGGCAGGTGCTGCGGCGCGTTCGGCGCAGGCGCTTTCAGCGTGGCTTGCAGGCTCACCTGCGGCGCGACCTGCGCCGGCAGCGGCACGGCCTGCAGCTCGGGCGCGGGCGGCGCCGCGGGCAGGTCCACGTGCATCGGCTGCGCGATGGCCGGCGCCGCACTGTTCGGCGCCACGCGATCCAGCGCCACGTTGGGCGGCACGATCGCGGGCGGCGCCTGCGGCGGCAGTGTCGGCAGCGCCAGCGAAGGCGGCGGCGGCATCGGCTGGTTGCCTTCGGCCTGCGGCGCACGCACCGGCTGCGGCTGGAACTTCGGCGGCACCGGCGGCTGCAGTGTGGGCTTGGGCAGGTGCACCGGCGGCGGCTGGTTCGCCAGCGGCACCGGCTGCAGCTGCGGCGTGGGTGCCGGCTGCGGCAGGCTGGGCGGCGGCGCCGGGGCCGCCGCCGCTTTCGCGCGCGGCACGGCCACCGCCTGCGCGGCGACCGCGGGCGGCTTCGGCGCAGGCTGGGCGGCGGCACTCGCGCTGCGCTGCACGCTCGGGTTCGCCGCCGCATGGCCCTGGTGCACCGGCCCCGCCTGGCGCGGCGGCTCGCCCTTCGGCGGCGGTGGCGGCGCGAGGTCGGGCAACTCGATGAAGCGCGCCTGCAGTTTTGCCGGCGGCGCCATGCCGGGCGGCGGCGGTTCCCACGCCGGCCCCAGGATGAAGGCGAACAGGAACACCAGATGCAGCAGCAGGCTGCCGGCGAGCGCGAACACGCGCCGCCACAGCACGGGCGGCCGCGACCGCCGCCGTGCACGCGTGTCGCGCATGCGCGAGGAGGCGGCCAGTGGCGAGTTCAGCAGCACTTGTGCCGGCCGCGGAGCGGGCGGTGGTGGCGTGTTCGGGTCCGTGGGCAGCGGCATGCGGGAAGTGTAGCGGGCGCCCCGAAACTTCAGTGCTGCTTCGCGCGCTGCTCGCGCAACTCCTCGTCCACCGCGCGGAGCGGCGTGTCGCTGGGGCAGCCGCTGGCCAGCGGCTTGCCGGCGCGGTACAGCGCGATGCACTCGGACAACGGCGGCGGCTTCGGCGCGTTCGGGTTCGGCGCCAGCGGCGCCGGCGCCATGTTCAGGCGCACGTCGCCGTCCTTCGGCGAGGGCGGGGGCGGCGGGTCGCCGCCGCAGCCGCCGGCCAGCATCGCCAGCGAGAGGCCGCAGTGGATGTGGATGCCGTTGGGCAGGTGGAAGGTGTGCTTCACCGTGGTCTTGTCCACTGCCTTCTGCAGCACGTCGTCGATCGCGTTGGTGCTGCCGTTGCCCCAGTCCTTGTCGAAGCGGGTGGCCCGGTATTTCACCGGGCTGCTGTGCTGCATGATCCGCGTGTCGCCCTGCGGCAGGCGTTGCACGTAGTCCGGCACGGGCGCGCTGGCGGTGGCAGCCGGCAGGATCGCCTGGCCGTTGCGGTCGAACAGCCGCGGCGGCGCCGTGCTGGCCGCGGGCGCGGGCGCGGGCAGCTGCACGCTGAGCGCGTTGTTCGCCGCGGGCACGACGGCCTGCCGCGACGGCGCGCGCGGCGGCGGTAGCGGCACGGGTGGCGGCGTTTTCGCAGCCGGTGCGCGGGCGGCGGGGATGAAGCGCACCTCCAGCACCTCGCCGGCCGGCACCGCCCTGCCCTCGCGCGTGGGCGGCGGGCGCATCGCCCACCACACCATCAGCGCGAACAGCAGGTGCAGCAGCACCACCACGGCGAGCACCAGCCAGGCCAGCCGGTAGCCGCGCGACGGCTCGCGCCAGCGCGACTGGCGCAGGCGCGCGACGGTCGCCCGGTCGAGCGCGCGCGTGCCGTCCCGGTCGGTGCCGGGCGGCGGCGTAGCGCGGGTTGCGGCCTGCGTGCGGTGGACGATGGGAATGCCTTTGCGCCGTGGGAATGGAGAAGTATGGACGGCGCTGATTGAACCGTATCCTTGAGAGCCTGTTCAGTATCCCCACGTAGCTCGCGTTGCCCTCGCATGGCCGTCAAGTGGCAGTGCGTGGCGCAGGCCTGACTGGCTGTCAGGCCCAGCCGCGCGCTGGCGCATGGCGGCCATGCGAGGGCAACCCGGCGGGCTGGGTCTGTTTGCCCACATGCCTGCGTCATCACTCGGTCGTGGACGGACGTCCACTTCCTCGTTCTTCCTTGGCCTGCGCGCAAACAGCTCCCGGCGCGGGCCACGTGGAGATACTGAACAGGCTCTAGGACCACTACTCGCCGCTGCGGTTCCCACACCGCGACGCCGCCGGCATTGACGCAGGCCTAACCCCGCCGCGGCGTACCATCGCCGAACTCACCCGCCATGACCGCCCCCGCGTCCGCGCCCGGACGACCATGACGGCCCGTCAGCCGCCATGCGCGGCCTCGTGCGGCGCCGTTCATGCCTTGCGAGTCCGTGCCTCTGCAAGAGGAGGGTCGCATCGTGTCCTACCACACGGAAAGCATCCGCAACATCGCGCTCGCCGGCCACGCCGGCGCCGGCAAGACCACGCTGTTCGAGGCCTTGCTGCACGCCGGCGGCGCGATCCAGACGCCCGGTTCGGTGGAGCGCGGCACCACGCAGTCGGACACCGACGCGCAGGAGAAGGCGCGCGGCCATTCCATCGACAGCTGCATCGCCGGCATCGACCGCGGCGGCTGCCATATCAACCTGATCGACACCGCCGGCTACGACGACTTCCGCGGCGGCACCCTCTCCGCGTTCGCCGCGGTGGAAACCGTGATGGTGGTGGTGAACGCCGTCAACGGCATCGAGCACGGCACCCGCCGCATGATGGAGCACGCGCGTACGCGCGGCCTCGCCCGCGTGCTGGTGGTCAACAAGATCGACTTCGAGGGCGCCCGCCTCGGCGCGCTGGTGGAGGCGCTGCGCGACGAGTTCGGCGCCGAGTGCCTGCCGGTGAACCTGCCCGCGCAGGGCGGCAAGCAGGTGCTGGACTGCTTCTTCCACACCGCGGGCGCCACCGACTTCTCCTCGCTGGCCGCCGCGCACCAGCGCATCCTCGACCAGGTGGTGGAGATCAACGAGGCGACCATGGGCGCCTACCTCGACCACGGCGAGGCCGCGCTCTCGCCGCAGCAGCTGCACGACGCGTTCGAGCAGTGCCTGCGCGAAGGCCACCTGGTGCCGATCTGCTTCGTCAGCGCGCGCAACGGCATCGGCGTAGCCGAGCTGCTGGACCTTGCCGAACGCCTGCTGCCGAATCCCGCGGAAGGCAATCCGCCGCCCTTCGTCAACGGCGAGGGCGAGGCGATCACCGTCAACGCCGACCCGGCGCAGCACGTGATCGCCGACGTGTTCAAGATCATCAACGACCCCTTCGTGGGCAAGCTCGGCATCTTCCGCGTGTGGCAGGGCACGGTGCGCCGCGACGCGCAGCTGCTGGTCGACGACGGCCGCAAGCCGTTCAAGGTGGGCCACCTGTTCCGCCTCAACGCGAACCGGCACGAGGAGATCGAGCAGGCCGTGCCCGGCGACATCGCCGCGGTGGCCAAGGTGGAGGAGATCCACTACGACGCCGTGCTGCACGACGCGCACGAGGAGGACCGCATCCGCCTCGCGCCGATGCGCTTCCCGCAGCCGATGTTCGGCCTCGCGCTGGAGCCGAAGCACAAGGGCCAGGAGCAGAAGCTGTCGCAGGCGCTGGCGCGGCTGGCCGAGGAAGATCCCTGCCTGCACATGGAGCACCACAAGGAATTGAACGAGACCGTGCTGCGCGGCCTTTCCGAACTGCACCTCAAGGTGACGCTGGAACGCATGCGCGAACGCTACGGCGTGGAAGTCGTCACCCATCCGCCGCGCATCGCCTACCGCGAGACCATCGCTGTGCCCGCCGAAGGCCACCACCGCCACAAGAAGCAGACCGGCGGCGCCGGCCAGTTCGGCGAAGTGTTCCTGCGCGTGGAACCGCTGGAGCGCGGTGCCGGCTTCGAGTTCGTCGACGCGGTGAAGGGCGGCGTGATCCCCGGCGTGTTCCTGCCCGCGATCGAGAAGGGCGTGCGCCAGGCGATGGAACGCGGCGCGGTGGCCGGCTACCCGCTGCAGGACCTGCGCGTCACCGTCTACGACGGCAAGTACCACCCGGTCGACTCCAAGGAAGTGGCCTTCGTCAGCGCCGGCAAGAAAGCCTTCCTCGACGCCGTGGGCAAGGCGCGCCCGATCGTGCTGGAACCGATCGTGGACGTGGAGGTGGCGATCCCCGAGAGCGACGTCGGCGATGTCACCGGCGGCCTCGCCGGCAAGCGCGCGCGCATCCTCGGCACCGACAGCCGGCGCGGCGGCGAACTGTTGATCAAGGCCCAGGCCCCGCTCGCCGAACTCACCGACTACCCCACCGAACTGAAAGCCATGACCGGCGGCCGCGGCCGCTACAGCCTCGACCTCAGCCACTACGAACCCGTGCCCGCGCCGGTGCAGAAGCAGCTCAGCGAAGCGTGGAAGCCGAAGGTCGAGGAGGAATGAGCCGGGATGAAACGGCGGAGGGCGATGCGGCGCTTCGCGCAAAGCCGAGACCGTTCACTCACCGGCCGAATTTGCGCGCCAATGCACGCCGCACCCGCACCGCGTGGTAGTGCGCCTGCTGGCTGGACATGGCCCAGTGCCTGGCAAACGCCCCTGCGCTTCTCCACTCCCGATACGCCGGAAGTACATGGTCGAAGACAAGCGCGATCCAGGCATCGAGCGTTGCGTCTGCGCACACCTCGGTGGCGCGCCGGCGTGCATTCTCCGCCATCGCGCGGCGCAGATCCGGGCTCGCACGCAGGCGATCGATGCATGCGAGCGCCTCCTCGGCGTCATCCGCCTCCATGTAATCCAGATCGGATCGGCGCTCGATGCGGTAGGCCGATTCGCGGCCGAGGATCGCCGGCACACCGGCGATCCAGGCGTTGTAGAGCTTGGAGGCCGGCTTCTGGTCGTGTCCGATCGACACGCCCTGCGGCGATCGCCGCACGGCCACCACCGCATCGACCTCGCTGTAGTCGCTCCAAGACGACGCGAGCGCATAGGTTGCCGGGTCGGCGTAGTCGAACGCTTGGTATTGCCTGAGCCAAGCCAATCCCCGCCGGTCGAGCTCGCGCTCCCATTGCGGCGACCGCAGGCCGTCGGCGAGATTCTTCTCGTTGCCGTAATAGGCGATGTTGCGAAAGGTGTCCAATCGATCACTCGCTCGCGCGACCAGCCCCGGCTGCGGCCAATGCCTCACGTACAGGAAGGTCGGCCCGAAGCGGGTCATGTGCATGTTCTGCACGATATGCAGGTTGGCCGATGCATACGGATAAAGATCGGCGCAGATATCGACGACGAAACGGTCCTTCGTCGACGCGACGCGGCCGCGGTACTTGCCGTCGATGGCCGACAGGCACTCGCGATGGGCCACCACCACGCCCCGCTCCGGCAGCTCGCATCCGAGATCGCAGGCGACCCCGGCTTCGCGCAAGCGGAGGAAAGTCTGGATCGTCCACGTGTATATCCCGAAGCCGAAGCCCGGCCAGTGGGCATCCGGCGACTGCGGAGGCGCTACCCGCGGCCAGAACTCCGGGTGAATGTAGAAATGGATCGTTTCGTCTGCAGCCTGCCGCCGGTCAAACACGTCGTCGCCTCCATTGCGATGGGCATACCTGCCCGGATTACTGCCCAACCATACCTCCCATGCCGGGCACAACGGCAAGAGGGCAGGCGCCAGCGATACCAAAAATCCCGACCAACCGTCCAGAACCATGCGGCCGCGGTTCCAGTCCATGCGGCGGCTTTTCGATAGCCGCTGCAGCCTCGACTTCGACCACTACGCGCCGGTCCCCTCGCCGCGGCAGAAAGCAGCTCAGCGAAGCGTGGAAACCGAAGGTCGAGGAGGACTAGCGGCCCATGGATGGGCCGCTCGCGGATCAAACGCCTTGGCGTTTGATCCGGCGGAGCCGAGTCCGGCCTTGGCCGGGCTCGGCGAGTCGAAAACGGGCAGGACAGCCCGTTTTCGACCTCAGGCAAGCGCTCTCGCGAAACATCGCCCCCACCCTCACCGCTTGGGCTTGAGCAACGTCCCCGTGCAGTTCTTCGCGCCGCACAGGCACTTCCACAGCTTCTTCAGGCGCGCGGTATGCGGCACGTCGAGGGTGATGCCGTAGTCGTAGGTGAGTTCCTCGCCGGGCTTGATGTTGCGGATCGCCTCGATCAGCACCTTGTCGTGGCGCGGGTTGCCGTCGGCGCTTTCCTCCACCACCGCGCGGCAGTTCGGCGCGCAGCTGTGGTTGATCCAGCGCGCGCTGTTGCCGTGGCGGTTGGCGTCGACGATGTAGTGGTCGTTGAGCGTGAACAGGAAGGTGTGGCCGGTTTCGCCGCCGTCGCCATACATGTCGTCGGCCTCGGCGTGGGTCATCAGCGTGCCCTTGTACTGGATGATTTCCTCGCCCTTCTTGATCGGGGCGACGGCGAACACGCCATTGCCGTGGATGGGGGAGCGGCGGGCGACGATGCGACGGGTCATGGCGTTTGGCGTTGGAGTGGAACCGCCGATGATGCCGCGAGTCCGCGACGTTTGAAACCGCCGCCATTGACGCGGCCACCGGCCACGGGTCAAGATTCAAACAATCGTTTGAGGGCTGCCCATGAAACGACTGCTCCGCTGCCTCGCCCTGCTCGCCCTCGCCGCCGGCCTGGCGGCCTGCGGCCAGCCGCGCAAGAGCGTGTTCCCGCCCACGCTGTCGGTGCAGCAGCTGGAAGTGCGCCCGGACGGCATGTGGCACCTCACCGTGCGCATCCAGAACAACAGCTACGGCGGCATGGACTTCAAGTCGCTGGACGGCCAGCTGCAGATCGCCGAGCTGATCCCGCTGCGCCTGCACGCCACGTTCGAGCGCGACATCCCCGCCTTCGCCGGCGACGTGCTGCCGCTGGACGTGCTGCCCACGCCGGAGATGGCGAAGGCGCTGGCCGCGGCGGCGGCCAAGGGCAGCGCCGGCGCGCTGGGCTACCGCATCAGCGGCAGCACGCTGGCCCGGCCCGAGCAGGAGAAGCAGCCGCGCAGCTTCGATTTCAACAGCCATGACTGGCTCTCGCCGGTGCCGGGCATCGCCCACACCTTCCGCTAACCCCTTCCATGCCGCAGTCCCGGAGACAAACCCCATGACCATCTACAAGGCCCCGCTCGACGACCAGCGCTTCGTCCTCTTCGACCTGCTCGGCGCCGAGGCCGTGCTCACCCGGCTGCAGGGCGGCACCGAACACGGCCGCGAGCTGCTCGACGCGGTGCTGGAGGAAGCCGGCAAGCTCGCCGAGCAGGTGCTGGCGCCCACCAACGAATCGGGCGACGCCGAGGGCTGCCACTACGACAAGGCCACCCACGCGGTGACCACGCCGAAGGGCTTCAAGGAGGCGTTCAAGGCTTTCGCCGAAGGCGGCTGGGCCGGCCTCACCGCGAAGGAGGAGTTCGGCGGCCAGGCGCTGCCGGGCGTGCTGGGCATCGCCACCACCGAGCTGTTCCAGTCCGGCAACCTGTCGTGGAGCCTGTACCCGCTGCTCAGCGAGGGCGCCTGCCACGCGATGGAGCTGCACGGCACCGCCGAGCAGCAGCACACCTACCTGAAGCCGATCGTGGAAGGCCGCTGGACCGGCACGATGTGCCTGACCGAGCCGCAGGCCGGCTCCGACCTGGGCCTGCTGAAGACCCGCGCCGAGCCCAACGCCGACGGCAGCTACGCGATCACCGGCACCAAGATCTTCATCAGCGCGGGCGAGCACGACCTCGCCGAGAACATCGTGCACCTGGTGCTGGCGCGCCTGCCCGACGCGCCGGCCGGCAGCCGCGGCATCTCGATGTTCATCGTGCCGAAGTTCAAGGTGAACGCGGACGGCTCGCTGGGCGCGCGCAACGCCGCCTACGCCGGCGCGATCGAACACAAGATGGGCATCAAGGGCTCGGCCACCTGCGTGATGAACTTCGACGGCGCGCAAGGCTTCCTGATCGGCCAGCCGCACAAGGGCCTGGCCGCGATGTTCACCATGATGAATGCGGCGCGCCTGTCGGTGGGCGTGCAGGGCCTGGCGCTGTCCGAGCGCGCGTACCAGAACGCGCTCAACTACGCGCGCGAGCGCCTGCAGGGCCGCGCGCTGTCCGGCGCCAAGCTGCCGGAGAAGCCCGCCGACAACCTGATCGTGCAGCCCGACGTGCGCCGCATGCTGCTGACCCAGCGCGCCTTCGTGGAAGGCTCGCGCGCGCTGCTGTACTACACCGCGCTGCAGACCGACATCGAGGCGCGCGGCGTGGACGAAGCCACGCGCAAGGCCGCCGGCGAGCTGGTCGCCTTCCTGATCCCGATCGCCAAGGGCGTGGTGACGGAACTCGCGCAGGAGTGCACCAAGGAGGCGCTGCAGGTCTACGGCGGCCACGGCTTCATCGGCGAGAACGGCATGGAGCAGTTCGTGCGCGACGCGCGCATCATCACGCTGTACGAAGGCACCACCGGCATCCAGGCCGCCGACCTCTTGGGCCGCAAGATCCTGCAGCTGCAGGGCGTGGGCTTCAAGCACTTCGCGGCCGAAATCGGCGCGTTCTGCAAGGCGCACGCGGGCGACGCCAAGCTGGCCGCGTTCGTCGGCCCGCTCGGCGCCGCGCTGAAGCAATGGGGCGAGCTCACCCTCGCGCTGGCGCAGCGCGTGCAGGCGAACCCGGAGGAACTGGGCGCCGCCGCGGTGGACTACCTGTGGTACTCGGGCTACGTCACCCTCGCCTACTTCCAGGCGCGCGCCGTGGCCGCCGCCGAGGCGAGCGCGCAGAGCGAAGCGTTCAAGCAGGCCAAGCGCGACACCGCCGCGTTCTACTTCGCCCGCATCCTGCCGCGCACGCTGACCCACAAGGCCGCGATCGAAGCCGGCGTGGCGACGCTGCCCGAGATCGCCTGACGCTTGCACACCCTGTAGGAGCGCACCCTGTGCGCGAACTGGGTAGGAGTGAGTGAAGAGGAGTGAGAAGTGAGAGAGGAGCAGCGCACCGCCGCTTACGCTTTCTCTATTTGCTCACCCCTCTTCACTCGCTTCTCGCTTTCGCGCACAGGGTGCGCTCCTACATCTGGGCCTCGCCCCCCACCCGGTGCAAATGCAGCCGCATGATGCGGCGCAGTTCGAGCGTGGCCGCGGGGGTTTCCTGCACGCTGTGCCAGGAGGGGATCACCACTTCGGACGCCGCGCCCTCCAGGTGTGCGCTGGCGTAGGGCACCACGCCGTCGCTGCTGTGCGCCAGGTCGCCGTGCGGCTTGTACAGGCCGATGATCGAGTGGTAGCGCACGCCCGGTGCGATCGGCAGGTTCTCGGTGGCGACGATGAAGGGGTCGGTGTCGGAGAGGTTGTCCACGCTGTTGCCCACGTGCAGCGGCGCGCCCTTGCCGCCCTCCTCCCCGACCACGTCGGCGAGGCTGGCCATTTCCTTGAGCACGCCCAGCGGCAGGCGGATCAGCTCGGCGACCCAGCGCGCGATGCGATGCCGCGCCGTGGGCGTGCCGCGATGCGGCGCGGCGAGGAACACCGCCGCGTCCACCTGCGGCATCGGCGTGAACTGCAGGTAGGGCGCGAGCTGCTGGCGCAGGCGCGCGCGCCTGGCCGCGGAGAGATGATCCTCGGGCAGCAGGCTCCACAGCTTGTCGCCGCTGGACGAGACCAGCAGGCGCGCGATCACCCCGCCCATGCTGTGCCCCACCAGCATCATGTGCCGCGTGGCGCGCGCGCTGCCGCCGGGGTCGAAGTGGCGGATGGTGGCATCCAGCGCGCGGCGGATCTGCATCAGGTTCACCGCGATCGGCGCGTTGGTGGGGTAGTAGACCTGCCACACCTGGTAGTGGCGGCGCAGCTCCTCGTCGCCCAGCACCTCGTTCGCCACGTTGACCCAGGCCTCGGGGCTGCTGGCCAGGCCGTGCAGCATCACCACGGTGAGGCGGTCCGGGTCGTACGGCTGCATCAGCAGCACGCGCGGTTCGCTGATGCCGCCCTCGCGGCCGAGCAGCGAGCGGATCGACTGCATCGCGAAGCCCGAACGCGCCAGCCACAGGCCATAGGGCGCGGTGAAGTTCGCGCCCAGCGGCACGCTGCGGCCGGCGATGGTGACGTCCGCGTCGCGGTAGGGATTGCGCGCCAGCAGCTGCACCTGGTGCGTGGCCAGCACTTCGTCCAGCGTGTGCCCGCCGAACACCAGCACGCCGCTCATCGCCACGTAGCGCGGCTCGCGCCACGGCACCGCCGGCGCGTCCGCCGCGGACGGCGGCGTCACCGCCACGAAGTCCGAACCGAAACCGTCGCGCCGGTAGACGTTGCGCAGGCCCTTGAAGCGCAGCGCCGAGGCGGAGATCAGCTCGTTCGGCACGGCGCGCAGGTGCAGGTCGGTGTCCGGCCGCAGCACGGTCCAGCCGGCCAGCGCGGTCTGCGTCCAATCGGTGCTGAGCTTGGGCAGCTCCTGGAACCAGCGCCCCACCACGCGCGCCACCGCGTAGTCGTAGAACGCCAGTACCTTGGCCTGGCGCTGGTCGAACACGCGCTCGGCCGGCGTGCGCTGCGTGTAGAACAGGTAGGCGTAGGCGTAGCGCGCGCACTGCAGGTAGGCGTCCAGCGTGGCGTCGTCGATCGCGCCCTGGCGGTCGCCGCGCAGCGCACGCCCCAGCCACAGCTCGGACAGCGCGGACAGCCGCCGCTCCTCGTCGAGGCCGCTGGCGTGCTCCACGATCCCGGCGCATTCGCCGAAGGCTTTCGTGCACTGCTTCGGGTTCAGCGCCAGCACGTTCAGTGCCTGCACGGTGCCGTCGCTGAGCTGCTTGCTGCCGATCACGTCGGCGCGCCGCTCGCTTACCACGTCGACCGGCTTGACCCGGCTCACGCCCACCATCGCGCAGGCGTTGAGGCCCAGCAGCGACAGCAGCACCAGCAGCCGCGGCAGCCAGCCAAACCCGATCCGATAACCCCGCATGCACGGCCGCCTCCACCTTGAGATCTGCGGCGATTGTAGCCACGGCCGCCGGCGCCCCGTTGTCTTCCCCCGCGCATCGCGGCAGGCTGGTGGCCTCCGGCAAGGACAGGGACGAGCATGAGGAACTTCCTGCGCGCGATCGGACGCGGCCTGGCGCTGCTGCTGGGCGCGTTGATCGCGTTCGGCTCCGGCGCCTGGGGCGCACTGGCCCTGTGGTACCAGCTGCCCGGCGGCGTCGCGCTGCGCAGCCTCGGCGCCGCGCTGTGGGCCGCGGCGGTACTGGCGCTGTTCGCGCTGGCGCTCCTGCGCCGCGCGTGGTGGCCGCTGGGCGGCTACGCGCTGCTGTACGCACTGCTGCTCGCGTGGTGGTCCAGCATCGCGCCGCGCGGCGACCACGCGTGGGCCGACGACGTCGCGCGCCTGCTCACCGGCGAGGTGCGCGGCAGCGTGGTGACCCTGCACAACGTGCGCGACTTCGCCTGGCGCAGCGACAACGACTACGACGCGCACTGGGACACGCAGCGCTACGACCTCGACCGCCTGGTCTCCGCCGACGCGGTGCTCTCGCACTGGGGCAGCGCGGCGATCGCCCACGCGATGATCTCGTTCGGCTTCGACGACGGCCGCCACCTGGTGTTCTCGGTGGAGATCCGCAAGCGGCGCGGCCAGCAGTTCTCATCGATCGGCGGCTTCTTCAAGGACTTCGAGGCGATCCTGATCGCCGCGCCGGAAAGCGACCTGATCCGCGTGCGCACCAACGTGCGCGGCGAGTACGACTACCTCTACCCGCTGGCGATCAGCCGCACGACGATGCGCGCGCTGTTCCTGTCCTACGTGGACAAGGCGAACCGGCTGGCGGCCAGGCCCGCGTTCTACAACACGGTCACCTCGAACTGCGCCTCGATGGTGTACCGCATGGCGCGCCAACTCGATCCCGGCCTGCCGCTGGACCCGCGCCTGCTGTTCACCGGCTACCTGCCCGGTTACCTGTACAAGATCGGTGCGCTGGATCATCGCCTCACGCTGCAGCAGTGGAACGCGCAAGCGCGCATCACCGAGCGGGCGCGCGCGAGCCGGCCGGGCGAGGATTTCTCCGCGGCGATCCGCGCACCGCGACGCTGACGGCGTGCGACGTCGCCGTGCGATGTCGTAATGGAATCTTCACCGCACGCACAGGTAGATGAACACCAGCGCAGCGGCGATGTCGTGAAATGCGCCGGCACGCGCCACTTGGGTTAGGTTCGACGAGGCAACACCACTCGCTTCCTCGAACGACCTGCACGCAGCCGTCCGCGCGTCGCAGGGCACGCACCCAGGAGACACGCGATGAACCATCCCTCCCCCCGAATCGCCATGCTGGCCGCGGGCATGCTGGCCGTGGGACTGGCCGGCTGCTCGCAGTACGTGAAGAAGGACGAACTCAACGCCGCAATCCAGCAGCTGCAGCAGAAGCAGCAGGACCAGCAGCAGCAGATCGACGCGCTCAAGCAGCAGATGCAGTCGCAGTTCTCCAAGTACGACGCGCAGATCACCGCGATGCAGGGCCGCGTCAGCGTGGACACCGTGGCGCACTTTGCCTTCAACAGCGCCACGCTGGACGAACAGGACAAGCCGGCGCTGCAGAACTTCGCGCAGACGATCGGCAAATACCACCCAAACGCGCTGATCACGGTGGAAGGCTTCGCCGACCCGGCCGGCTCGCGCGCCTACAACCGCAAGCTCGGCATGCAGCGCGCCAACGCCGTGCGCGACTTCCTGGTGCAGAACGGCATCAACGCCGACCAGGTGCGCGCGGTGAGCTACGGCAAGGACGTGAACCGCCAGGTGGTGAAGGGCGCCAGCCACGAGCGCGGCGCCGACAACCGCCGCGTCTCGCTGACGGTGGATTCCACCGGCGCCGGCGCGGTGGCCGCGGCACCGGCCGCCTCCTGACGTTCGCTACCGCAGGACACGAAAACGCCCGGCCGGTCCGGGCGTTTTCGTCGGTGCCGCGCGCGCCCGCCTACGAACTTGCGGGCACCAGCTCGAAGCGCACCATCCGTTTCAGCGGATCGGCCTCGACCAGCCGCACCGTCACCTCCTGCCCCAGCGGCAGCGGCGCGGCGGAGCCGACGCGGGCCTCGATCGCGGGATCGCGCAGCATCACCACGCCGCTGTGCGCGGACGCGCCGTTGCCGTTGCCGTTGCCGTTGCCATGGCCGTTGCCATGCTCGCGCTCCGCGCCGTTCGCCTCGACGATCGCGCCGTGGAAGGTTTCGCCCACGCGCGGCGCCAGCAGCACCGTCTCGACCAGGTCGATCACCTGGCGCTCGTACTGGTGCGCGCGGCGGTCGGCCTCGGCCATCAGCTCGGGCAGCGCCGGCAGCGCGGCGCGCGCCCAGTCCGGCACCGGCTGCTTCGCGCACAGCGCCACGCAGACCTCGCCCACGTAGCGGTCCACCAGCCGGCGCAGCGGCGCGGTGGCGTGGCTGTATTCCGCCGCCAGCGCGGATTGCTGCGGCTGCGCCGGCAGCTCGCCGTCGAACGCCACGTAGCCGGCGCCGCGCAGCACGGTGGTGCAGGCGGTGAGCATGGCGACGTGCGCGTCCTGCGTCGGATCGAGCGAGCGGATGAAATCGGGATAGCCCAGCGTGGCCGGCCAGGCGATGCCGAGCACTTGCGCGGTGAGCTTGAGCCGCGCGATCGCCTGCGGCTCGGGCGGCGGCAGCGTGCGCAGCAGGCCCACCCTGCCCTGCACCATCAGCTGCGCCGCGGCCATGCCGGTGAGCAGCGAGATCTGCGCGTTCCAGTCCTCCACCGGATGGTTGACGCGGTACTCCAGCCGCCACTGGCCGTCCGTCACGCTGATTTCCTGCTCGGGCAGCGCGAGGCTGATGCCGCCGCGCGCCTGCTCGCGCCGCTGGCGCAGCTCGCCCACCTCGCGCAGCAGCGACCACAGCGGATCGGCGGTGCCGGCGTCGAGCTGCTGCTGCACGCCGGTGTAGTCGAGCCGGGCGCGGCTCTTCACCCGCGCGCGGCGCACGTCGATCGCGGCGATCTCGCCCTGCGCGTCGAGATCGATCGTCCACAGCAGCGCAGGCCGCAGCTGCTCCGGCAGCAGCGAGGCGGCGCCTTCGGAAAGCCGCTGCGGATGCAGCGGGATGCGCGAGTCGGCGCCGTACAGCGTCTCACCGCGGCGGTGCGCCTCGGCGTCCACCGCGTCGCCGCTCGCCACGAACGCGGCCACGTCGGCGATCGCGTAGAACACCCGGTAGCCGTCGCCGCGACGCTCCAGGTGCAGGGCCTGGTCCAGGTCCATCGAACCGGGCGGGTCGATCGTGACCAGCGGCACGTCGGTGCGATCCAGATCCGGCAGGCGTGGCGTCTGCGCCGCCTGCGCCGCCGCGGCCTCGACCTCGGGCGGGAACGCGGCGGGCAGCTTCATCTCGCGCTGGATTTCGGCGATGCCCTGCGCGAGCGTGGCGTCTTCGCCGGTTTGGAGGCGAATGCGGGTGGGCGGCATGGGGCGTCCCTGACACGGGTGCGACGGCGCACGGAGCCCGCACTATAGCCGCGCCGCCGCGGCCGACGCACTTCCGCCGCACGCCGCATCGGTGTAGAACCGGCGCAGTTTCCTGCAGCTCCGCGACGACCATGAGCGACCCGTCCCTGCTGATCCGTCTGGCCGAAGACGACGACGACTTCATCCTGGCCCTGGTGCCGCGTTTCGTGGACTTCCCGCTGCCCGCCTGGCGGCGCCGGCACGAATGCATCGAGGGCATCCGGGACGAGCTGCTGCGCCACCTCGAGGATCAACCCGCGAACAGCCACCTGTTCGTGGCCGAGGACGCCGACGGCACGCGGGTGGGCTTCATCCACCTGCAACGCACCGAGGATTTCTTCACCGGCCGCGGCAACTGCCACATCTCCGACCTCGCGGTGGTGCCCGCGCACGAGGGCCGCGGCGTGGGCCGGGCGCTGCTGGCGCACGCCGAGCAGTGGGCGCGCGAGCACCAGTGCCAGCTGGTGACGCTGGCGGTGTTCCCCGGCAACGAGCGCGCGCGCAAGGTGTACGAGGCAGCCGGCTACGGTACCGACCTGCTGCGGCTGGCGAAGCCGCTGCGCTGAAGCGGACACGCAAAAGCCGGGCTCGCACCCGGCTTCGGCAGCGGCAACGCATCAGTCGTTGGCGTTGTCGTCCAGCGAGTTCTCCAGGATCTTGCCGGTCTTCGCGTCCACACCGACCTCGTAAGTGTGCTTGCCGTTGCTGATGTCGAAGGAATAGCGCAGGCCGCTGCCGCCCGCTTCCTTTTCCAGTTCCTGCTTGACGATCTTGCCGGGCTGGGCCTTGAGCGCGATGGCCTTTGCCTGCGCCATGCCGATCTTGGCCTGGGCGACGAGCTGGGCGGGCGTTTCCTCGGCATGGGCGGCGGCGAACGCGAGACCGCACAGCGCGAACGGCAGGGCGAGGACGATGGACTTGCGCATGGATTGCTCCTTGGGAGTGGGATGAATCGCCGCACGATGCCTGCATCGCGGGCGACACCCATACGCTACGTCGAGGCGCTTAGGCCGCTCTTTCGCCGCGCCTAAGCGAATCCTGCGCGGTTCAGAGGCTGCGCCCGTCGAACGGCGTGCGCTTGAGTGTTTCCAGCGCCACGCCCTCGAGACAGCGCACATTGATCGCCGCCATCGGCTTGCCGTCCGGGCCGCTGCCCAGACCGAACGGCGCGCAGCCGCAGTGCGAGCAGAAGCGATGGTCGATCGCGTGCTTGTTGAAGCGGTAGCTCGCCATGTCGGTTTCCGGCGTGCCGATGTGCAAGCGCTCGCGCGGCACGAACCACAGCAGATAACCCTTGCGGCTGCAGTGCGAACAGTTGCACTCCATCACCGCATCGAACTCGCCTTCGACTTCGAACGCGATGCGTCCGCAATGACAGCTGCCGTGGTGGGACATGGGTGGGAGCTCCTTGGTGGGGGTGGCCCAGTCTGCATGTGCAGTGGTGTTGCTTCGATGAAGGATGCGTGTGCGTGCGCCTCTCCGTCGAGACGTGCTCCTCCCCTCGCACACTTGTGGGAGAGGGGTTGGGGAGAGGGGCTTTTGCCCTCGCGCCTCCGCAAGGAACAAAGCGGTTTCGGTCGCCTGCCGGCGCCCGAGTCACTTCTCTTTGCTGGCCCAAAGAGAAGTAACCAAGAGAAATGGCCTGGTTCAATCCGCCGACCCTACAAGCCGGCTGTGTCGAGGGGGTTGGACCAACGTTCGTCGACACGTCGCCCTACAGCGGCCACTCCGCGACGTATCTGGAAACTGAGGAACTCAACGCTCGTCGCCCCAGCAAAAGCTGGGGCCCAGTGCCTTTCCTTCGCTTTGCTGGTGCTTTGCTCTGGCTGTTGCTTCTGCGCGCAGGAGCGCGCTGCTTTTCCCGGGGCCCCTCGGCGGCGGTGAGGCGGGGACGAGGAGGCCGCGCAGCGGGCAAGCCCATGGATGGGCTTGCCTTTTCGCGCGGGCAGGAGCCC
>JAFIHF010000013.1 GCA_017848855.1 Rhodanobacter denitrificans
AAGCCCGGCCCCGACTCACGGACTTTCCGTCCATGGATGGACGGAAAGCGTCGCCGCGGGGTGTCGTTTTCTCTTGGCTACTTCTCTTTTGGACAAGCAAAAGAGAAGTAGCTCGGCCACCGGCAGGTGGACGAAACCGCTTTGTCGCTCGCGATAACGCGGAAGCAAGAACCCCCTCTCCCGGAGGGAGAGGGATTCACCAACCAGCACCTTCCCGAATGCGAGTCGCTCGGCTTCGTTGTTCAAGGCGAGAGCCTGTGGCGCTTGGAGCCTGCGAACTGGAACATCGAATATTCCGGACAGCAGTGAGCTTGACCAGCCTTCGGCTGTTGAAAAGCACCTCGCTGGGATGACGAGCAAAATCTGAGTGTCCCAAGGACCGGACTGAACGCTCGCCCAGCGCAGGCTGAATGTTTCCGCGCGCGGCTTGCGCAACGCGCCGGAACTCAGCCGTGCAGGCTGCGGAACTCGCGCGGCGTCATGCCCACGGTGGCCTTGAACTGGCGGGCGAACGCGCTCTGGTCGGTGAAGCCGCAGGCCAGGCCGATGTCGGCCACGCTGCCGGCGCCGCGCAGCAGGCGCATCGCCGCGTCGATGCGCAGCTTGGTCAGCGCCTGCTGCGGGGTGAGCTGGAACACGTTGCGGAAATGGCGCTCCAGCTGCGCTACCGAGACTTCGGCCAGCGCCGCCAGCTCGCCCACGCGCACGCCTTCGGCGTAGTGTTCCTGCAGGTATTCCATCGCACGCGCCAGCCGCGGGTAGGTCGGGTGGCGGCCGTCGGGATGGCGCAGGTCGCGCGAGATGCCGAGCACGCCGCACACCTCGCCGCGCTGGCGCTGCGGGTATTTGCAGGTGATGCACCAGCCCGGCGCGCGGTTGGGCAGCAGGTGCACTTCGAGCTGGTTCGCGATGGTCTCGCCGGCCAGCACGCGCCGGTCCTGCGCGGCGTAGGAGCTGCCCAGCGTGCGGGGAAACAGCTCGGCCACGCTGCGGCCGATCACCTCGTCGCGCCGTTTCAGCCGCAGACGGCGCACCAGGGTGAGATTGGCGTGCGTGTAGCGTCCGGCGCGATCCTTCACGAAGAACACCACGTCGGGCAGCGCGTCGAACAGCGTCTGCATGTCTTCGGCCGAAAGCTTCACGTCCACGCCAACCTCCACGCAGTTGCAGGGCGAAAGCGCACGCTAGCAAAGGCTTTTCGCCGCAACGGGAATTATGCCGTATTCCGCATGTCGAACCGGCAAGCCCACCTAGACGCGCAGGCGACGCAAGGCCGATCATGGCGGCATGCCTACCCTCCAGTTCATCGACTCGCACACCGGCGGCGAACCCACCCGCGCGATCCTCGGCGGCTTCCCCGATCTCGGCCCCGGCACGCTGGCGCAGCAGCGCCAGCGCTTCCGCGACGAGTTCGACGCCTGGCGCGCCGCGATCGCCTGCGAGCCGCGCGGCTCCGCCACCATGGTCGGCGCCCTGCTGCGCCCGCCGACCAGCGCCGGCGCGTGCACCGGGGTGATCTTCTTCAACAACGTGGGCTACCTCGGCATGTGCGGCCACGGCACCATCGGCGTGGTGCGCACGCTGGCGCACCTGGGCCGCATCGCGCCGGGGCATCACACCATCGACACGCCGGTAGGCACGGTGGGCGTGGATCTGCACGAGGACGGCCGCGTCTCCATCGACAACGTGGCGAGCTACCGCCATGCGGCCGGATTGCGCATCGAAGTGCCCGGCTACGGCAGCGTGCGCGGCGACGTCGCCTGGGGCGGCAACTGGTTCTTCATCACCGCCGACACGCCGCTGCCGCTGGACGTGCGCCGGCAGCGCGAACTCACCGCCTACACCGAGGCGATCCGCCACGCGCTGGAGGCGGCCGGCATCCGCGGCGCGGACGGCGCCGAGATCGACCACATCGAACTCAACGCCGCCTCGCCCACGCCGGGCGTGGACGCGCGCAACTTCGTGCTGTGCCCCGGCATGGCCTACGACCGCTCGCCCTGCGGCACCGGCACCAGCGCCAAGCTGGCCTGCCTCGCCGCCGACGGCAAGCTCGCGCCCGGCCAGCCGTGGCGGCAGGAGAGCATCCTCGGCAGCGTGTTCGAGGGCCGCTACACGCCCACCGACGGCGGCGTGCTGCCGCGCATCACCGGCAGCGCGCACATCGTCATGCAGGGCGAGCTGCTGATCGACGACGTGAACGACCCGTTCGCCTGGGGCAGCGGCGCGGAATGAGCGGCTACGACCTGATCGTCGCGGGCGCCGGCATCGTGGGCGCAGCGTGCGCCGACGAAGCGGCTGCAGCCGGCCTGCGCGTGGCGATCGTCGAGCCCGGCCCGATCGGCGGCGGCGCCACCGCCTGCGCGATGGGCCACCTGGTGGCGATGGACGACGATCCGGCCGAGCTCGCGCTGGCGCGGCTGTCGCTCGCGCGCTGGGAAGCTTTTGCCGATCTGCCGGAGGCGGAATTCAGCCGCTGCGGCACGCTGTGGGTGGCCGAGAACGCCGCGCAGGCCGCCGGCATCGCGGCGCGCGTGGCGCGCATCGACGCCTCCGGCGGCGAAGCGTATGCGCTGGACGCGCGCCAGCTGCGCGAGGTGGAACCGGCGCTGGCGCCGGACCTGTGCGCCGGCATGCTGGTGCCGCGCGAAGCGGTGGTCTATCCGCCGCGGATGGCGCAGCACCTCGTGCGCCGCGCCTGCGCGCGCGGCGCCGTGCTGCACCACGGCCGCCGCGTGCACCGGCTGGATGCGCACGGCGTCACCCTGGACGACGGCAGCGCGCTGCACGGCCCGGTGCTCATCGCCACCGGCTGCGCGCTGTCGCAGCTGGTGCCCGAACTGCCGCTGCGTCCGCGCAAGGGGCATCTGGTCATCACCGACCGCTACCCCGGCACGCTGCATCATCAAGTGCTGGAGCTGGGCTATGCCGACAGCGCGCACGGCAGCGACGGCAGCAGCGTGGCCTTCAACGTGCAGCCGCGCCCCACCGGCCAACTGCTGGTGGGCTCCTCGCGCGAGTTCGACGTGGACGACGCCACGGTTTCGCCGCCGATGCTGGCGCGCATGCTGCAGCGCGCGTTCCGCTTCCTGCCGGCGCTGCGCGAGCTGCAGGCGATCCGCGCCTGGACCGGCTTCCGCCCCGCCACGCCGGATGGTCGCCCCTACCTCGGCGCCGTGCCTGGCCGCGGGAACCTGTGGGTCGCCGCCGGCCACGAAGGCCTGGGCGTCACCACCGCGCCGGGCAGCGCGCAGTTGCTGCTGGATCTGATCCTGGGCCGCACGCCGGCGATCGACCCCGCGCCCTACGCGCCCTCGCGGGTGCTGGCATGAACGCACTGGCTACTGTGCAGTTGTTCGTGGACGGCCAGCCGGTGAGCGTGCCGGCCGGCGCCAGCGTGGCCGCCGCGGTGGCGCAGGTCGCGCCCGCGCATTTCCGCGATTCGGTGCACGGCACGCCGCGCGCGCCGCTGTGCGGCATGGGCGTGTGTTTCGAATGCCGCGTGCGCATCGACGGCCGCGCGCAGCTGCGCGCCTGCATGGTGCCGGCGCGCGAAGGCATGCAGGTGGCCACGCATGATTGAACGCTGCGACGTGGCGGTGATCGGCGCCGGACCGGCAGGGCTGGCCGCGGCGCACGCGGCGGCCGGCCACGGCGCGCGCGTGCTGCTGCTGGATGCGCAGCCGCGCCACGGCGGCCAGGTCTGGCGGCACGACGTGGTGCATGGCGCGCCGCGCGCCGCGCGCGACGCCATCGCCGCGCTGGATGGCCGGGTGGACTGGCGCGCGCAGCACCAGGTCGTCGCCGCCGACGGCCGCCGCCTGCTGACGGAAACGCCCGACGGCGCGGTGGAGATCGAAGCCGCGCAGCTCGTGCTCGCCACCGGCGCGCGCGAGCTGCTGCTGCCCTTCCCCGGCTGGACCCTGCCCGGCGTGACCGGCGCCGGCGGCCTGCAGGCGCTGGCCAAGCAGGGCTGGCCGCTGGCCGGCAAGCGCGTGCTGGTGGCCGGCAGCGGCCCGCTGCTGCTGGCCGCCGCGGCCACGCTGCGCAAGCACGGCGCCACCGTGCTCGGCATCCACGAACAGGCCTCCGCCGCCCGCCTCGCCGCGTTCGCCGCGCAGCTGTGGCGCTGGCCGGCGCGCGCGTGGCAGGCCGTGCGGCTGCGCGCCGCGCTGGCCGGCGTGCCCTACCGCAGCGGCAGCTTCGTGCAGCGCGCGTTCGGCGACACGCACCTGCAGGGCGTCGAGCTGCGCGACGCCAACGGCACGCAGCAAATTGCCTGCGACCACCTCGCCATCGGCTACGGCCTCGTGCCCAATATCGAACTGGCCGTGCTGCTCGGCTGCGCGCTCGACCACGGCGCCACGCATGCCCGCGTGCAGGCCGACGAGCTGCTGCGCACCAGCGTGCCCGGCGTGCTCGCCGCCGGCGAGGCGCTGGGCATCGCCGGGCTGGCCGCCGCGCGTATCGAAGGCGCGATCGCCGGCCATGTCGCCGGCGGCGACGAAGCGGCGGCGCGCGCGCTGTTGCCGGCGCGCGCGCGCGAACGCGCGTTCGCCACGCTGCTGGCGCGGCAGTTCGCGCTCGACCCGCGCCTGCGCACGCTGGCCGAGGCCGACACCGTGGTCTGCCGCTGCGAGGACGTGCCGCTGGCCGCGCTGGACGGCTGCAGCGACCCGCGCAGCGCACGCCTCGCCGCGCGCTGCGGCATGGGCGCCTGCCAGGGCCGCATCTGCGGCGCCGCCTTGGCCGAACTCGGCCGTTTCCCGCGCGGCGGCCTCGGCCGTCCGCCCTTGTTCCCCGCCCGGCTGGCCACGCTGGCCGCCGCCTCCCCTTCCACTCCGACTCGCGAGAACCAACCATGAGCAAGCCTTCCCTCTGGCGCGGCGTCATCCCCGCCATCACCACCCCGTTCGCCGCCGACGGCAGCGTCGACCACGCCTTCCTCGCCACGCATGCGCGCCAGTTGCTCGACGCCGGCTGCACCGGCATCGTGGCGCTGGGCTCGCTGGGCGAAGCAGCCACGCTGTCCTTCGACGAGAAGGTGGCGATCATGCGCACCCTGGTCGAGGCGGTGGGCACGCGCGCGCCGGTGATCCCCGGCATCGCCGCGCTCTCCACCGACGAGGGCGTGCGCCTCGCGCGCGAAGCCAAGGCCGCCGGTTGCGCCGGCCTGATGGTGCTGCCGCCCTACGTGTATTCCACCGACTGGCGCGAGATGGGCGCGCACGTGCGCGCGGTGATTACGGCCACCGACCTGCCCTGCCTGCTCTACAACAACCCGGTGGCGTACAAGACCGATTTCTCGCCCGAGCAGATCGCCCAGCTCGCCGCCGAGCATCCCAACGTGCAGGCGGTGAAGGAATCCTCCGGCGACGTGCGCCGCTTCGCCGCGCTGAAGTCGCTCTTGGGCGACCGGCTGGCACTGCTGGTGGGCATGGACGACGCCATCGTGGAAGGCGTCGCGATGGGCGCCACCGGCTGGATCGCCGGCCTGGTGAACGCCTACCCGCGCGAATCGGTGCAGTTGTTCGAGCAGGCGCGCGACGGCGGCTACGCGGCGGCGGCCGATCTGTACGCATGGTTCCTGCCGCTGCTGCGGCTGGACACGGTGCCGAAGTTCGTGCAGCTCATCAAACTGGTGCAGCAGGAAACCGGCATGGGCAGCGAGCGCGTGCGCGCGCCGCGGCTGGCGCTGGAAGGCGCCGAGCGCGAGGCCGCGCTGCGGGTGATCCGCACAGCCCACGCCAACCGCCCGGGCTGCTGAGATGGACGTGCAGCCGCTGCTGGTCGCCGGCGCCTGGCAGGCGCCGCGCGAGCCGAAGGGCCAGTACCGCGCCGTGGATCCCGCCACCGGCGAGGCGATCGGCCCGGCCTATCCGGTCTGCGGCGCCGCCGACGTGGAAGCGGCGCTGGCCGCCGCCAGCGCGGCCGCCGACGCGCTGGCCGACACGCCGCCGGCGCGCATCGCCGCCTTCCTCGACGCCTACGCACAGGCCGTCGACGACGACGCCGGCACGCTGGTGGCGCTGGCCCACGCCGAAACCGCGCTGCCCGCGGAAACGCGGCTGGCCAAGGTGGAACTGCCGCGCACCGCGCGCCAGCTGCGGCTGGCCGCGCAGGCGGTGCGCGACTATGCCTGGTGCGAGCCGGTGATCGACACCGCCGCCGGATTGCGTTCGCACTACGCGCCGCTGCACAAGCCGGTGGCGGTGTTCGGGCCGAACAATTTCCCGCTCGCGTTCAACGCGGTGGCCGGCAGCGATTTCGCCTCGGCCATCGCCGCACGCAATCCGGTGATCGCCAAGGCGCACCCTTCGCACCCGGCCACCTGCGAGCGCCTCGCGCAGCTCGCGCATCGCGCCGTGCTGGACACCGGCCTGCCCGCCGCCAGCGTGCAGATGCTGTACGGCTACGATCGCGCGCTGGGCCTGCGCCTGGCCGGCGACGCGCGGCTGGGCGCGATCGGCTTCACCGGCAGCCGCGCCGGCGGCATGGCGCTGAAGGCCGCCGCCGACGCGGCCGGCATCCCGGCCTACCTGGAGATGTCCAGCATCAACCCGGTGTTCCTGCTGCCCGGCGCGCTGGCCGAACGCGGCGCGGCGCTGGCGGAGGAGTTCTTCGTCTCCTGCACCGCCGGCAGCGGGCAGTTCTGCACCAACCCCGGCTTGCTGGTCGTGCCTGACGACGCAGACGGCGACGCCTTCGTGGCCGCAGCCGTGGCGCGCTTCAAGGCGGCGGCGCCGGGCGTGCTGTTCGCGCGCGGCGTGCAGGCGGGGCTGGAAGAGGCGGTGGAAGCGCTGCAAGGCTGGGGCGCCACCTGCCTGGTCGGCGGCAGCTCCGCGGGGCCGGGCTACCGCTTCCGCCCCACCTTGCTGCAAGTCGCCGCGCGCGGCTTCCTCAAGCATCCGGCCGAGCTGCAGCGCGAGGCCTTCGGCCCAGCCAGCCTCTTGGTGCGCACGCGCAGCGAGGACGAGATGCTGACGTTGATCGCGCATCTGGAAGGCAACCTCACCGGCACCGTGTACGCCGCCACCGATGGCCGCGACGATGCCGCGTTCGCGCGCATCGGCCGCGCGCTGCGCCCGCGCGTGGGCCGGCTGATCGCCAACCGCATGCCCACCGGCGTGGCGGTGAGCGCGGCGATGAACCACGGCGGCCCGTGGCCCAGCACCGGCCACCCCGGCTTCACCGCGGTGGGCATGCCGGCGGCGATCCGCCGCTTCGCCGCGCTGCACTGCTACGACCACGTGGCCGACGCGCTGCTGCCACCGGAACTGCGCGACCGCAACCCCGGCGGCGTCGCGCGCCAGGTGGACGGCCGGTGGCGCACGGACGACCTCGCACCGGGCGCCGCGGCATGAGCGGCACGCGCCAGATCGGCGGCCTCGGCCTTGCCGCGGCACGCGCCGCGCTGGCGCCGTGGCCCACGCGCGCCGCGCCGATCCACGCCGACGAATACCAGGCCCGCCTCGACCGTGCCCGCGCATTGATGCGCGACGCCGGCGCGGACGCGCTGCTGATCACCGCCGGCACCTCGCTGCGCTACTTCAGCGGCGTGCCGTGGGCGGCCAGCGAACGGCTGGTGGCGCTGCTGCTCACCGCAACGGGCCGGCCCATCGTGATCTGCCCCACGTTCGAAACCGGCTCGCTCGCCGCCGCGCTGCGCATCGACGCCGACGTGCGCGTGTGGGAGGAACACGAAAGCCCGTACGCACTGGTCGCCGCCGCGCTCGCCGAACGCCACGCGCACAGCCTCGCGCTCGACCCCGCCGCGCCGCACGTGGTGACGACGAAGCTGCGCGAGGCGCTGGGCGGCCAGCTGCCCGCCGACGCCAGCGCCATCGTCGACGGCTGCCGCAGGCGCAAGTCGCCGGCCGAGCTGGCGCTGATGCGGCAGGCCACCGCGATGACGCTGGCGGTGCACAAGCTCGCCGCGCGCGTGCTGCACGCCGGCATCGGCAACCGCGAACTGGTGCGCTTCATCGACGAGGCGCACCGCGCGCTGGGCGCCGACAACGGCTCCACCTTCTGCATCGTGCAGTTCGGCCAGGCCACCGCCTATCCGCACGGCCTGCCCGGCGAGCAGCACCTCGAAGACGACCAGCTGGTGCTGATCGACACCGGCTGCACGGTGGAGGGCTACCACTCCGACATCACCCGCTGCTACCCCTACGGCCGCGTGGACGGCGAGGTGGAACGCATCTGGGCGCTCGAACAAGCCGCCCAGCGCGCCGCGTTCGAAGCGGTGCGCCCCGGCGTGCGCTGCGAGGCGGTGGACGCCGCCGCGCGCGCGGTGGTGGAACGCGCCGGCCTCGGCCCCGACTACCGCCTGCCCGGCATCCCGCACCGCACCGGCCACGGCTGCGGCATGGCGATCCACGAGGCGCCCTACCTCGTGCGCGGCGACGCCACACCGCTCGCGCCCGGCATGTGCGCCAGCGACGAGCCGATGATCGTGGTGCCGGAACGTTTCGGCGTGCGGCTGGAGGATCATTTCCACGTTACCGACGATGGCGCAGCGTGGTTCACCGAACCCTCGCCCGCGATCGACCAGCCGTTTGCTTGAGCCCATGTCACGTCCCCGCGCCAACGAAACTTCCCGCCGCCTGCACGCCATCGCCGCGCGCGAGTGGACGTGGCGTCGGCGCGAGTTCGCCGGCGCCGACGCGGAGGACGACGACGCCCTGCCCGCCGACCACCTGCCGCGCGTCGACCCCGCCGCGCAGGCTGCGCGCGCACGGCGCTGGACCGACACGCTGGCGGCGCTGGGTCGCCTCGACGCCGGCGCGCTCGACGCCGAGGATCGCATCAACCTCGCCGTCTACCGCCACCAGGTCGAGAGCCTGCATGCGGACCAGCGCTTCCGCGCCTGGCAGATGCCGCTGACCAGCGACAGCGCGTTCTGGAGCGATTTGGGCTTCACCGCGCGCCGCCCGCTGCGCGACCTCGCCGACGCGGAGCGCTACCTCGGCCTGCTCGCCGACATCCCGCGCTACTTCGCCGAGCACATCGCGAACATGCGCGAAGGGCTGGCGCGCGGCTTCAGCGTGCCGCGCAGCTCGCTGGGCGGCTGCGCCGCATCCATCGCCGCCGTCGTGCGCGCGAACGACGAGGGCAACCTGCTGTTCACGCCGCTGCGCCAGCTGCCGCCGAACATCGCGCCCGCCGTGCAGGCGCGCCTGCGCGAAGCCGCGCTGCACACCATCCGCACGGCGGCGATTCCCGCCCATGCGCACCTGCTGGATTTCATGCAGCAGGAATACCTCCCGCACGCGCGCAGCACGCTCGCCGCCAGCGCGCTGCCCGACGGCGCGGACTACTACCGCGCGCAGATCCGCAAGTTCACCACGCTGGAGCGGTCGCCCGAGGCGATCCACGCGCTGGGCCGCGCCGAGGTGGAGAAGCTGCAAACGGAGATGCGCCACGCGATCCGCGACACCGGCTTCCAGGGCGACTTCGCCGCCTTCCAGCACTACCTGCGCACCGATCCGCGCTTCTACGCCAAGAGCGCCGACGAGCTGCTCAAGCAGGCGGCGTGGATCGCCAACCGCGCCACCGGCGCGCTCGATCGCTGCATCGGCCGCCTGCCGCGGCGGCGCTTCGAGATCATGCCGGTGCCGGACGAACTGGCGCCCAGCTACACCTACGGCCGCGGCGGCGCGGGCTACTACTTCGTCAACACCTGGAACCTGCCCGCGCGCCCGCTCTACGCGCTGGCCGCGCTGACCCTGCACGAAGCCGTGCCCGGCCACGCGCTGCAGATGCCGCTGGCCGCCGAGCGCGAGGACCTGCCGCCGTTCCGCCGCCACGCGCAGAACTCCGCCTACACCGAAGGCTGGGCGCTGTATGCGGAGCGCCTCGGCGTGGAGCTGGGCCTGTACGAAACGCCGTGGGACCGCTTCGGCTACCTCGGTTTCCAGATCTGGCGCGCCTGCCGGCTGGTGGTGGACACCGGCCTGCACCACTACGGCTGGAGCCGCGAACAGGCCTGCGCCTACCTGCGCGAGCACACCACGCTGGCCGAACACGAGATCGGCACCGAGGTGGACCGCTACGCCGCCTGGCCCGCGCAGGCGCTGTCCTACTACCTCGGCCAGATGGCCATCCTCGATGCGCGGGCGCGCGCCGAGCAGGCGCTGGGCGAACGCTTCGACCTGCGCGCCTTCCACGACGCCGTGCTCGCGCCGGGGGCGGTGCCGCTGCCGGTGCTGCAGCAGGCGATCGATCGCCTCATCGCCGGCGGCGGCCGCTCGCCGTGGGAGCCCGCCGCCGGCCGGACGCGTTGAGCGCCTACAATGCCGCTCCCCATCGGCACCACTCCGCACGCATGCACCCCGACGACGACGCCGCGCAACTGGTCCGCTTCATCCGCGACAAGATCCCGCTGGCGCGGGCGATGGATTTGGAACTGCTCGCCCACGACGACGGCCGGCTCGTGCTCGGCGCGCCGCTGGCGCCGAACGTCAACGACAAGGGCTGCGCGTTCGGCGGCAGCCTGGTCAGCCTGATGACGCTCGCCGGCTGGGGCCTGGTGGAACTGGCGTTGCGCGCCCGCGGCCACGACTGCGACGTGTTCGTGGGCGAATCCACCGTGCGCTACCTGCAGCCGGTGTGGGCGGATTTCCGCGCCGAGGCGCGGCTGGCCGAAGGCGCGGACTGGAACGCGTTCTTCGCCACCCTGCAGGCGCGCGGCAAGGCGCGCATCGAAGTGGCCTGCCACGTGCCCGGCACGGACGGCCAGCCCGCCGCCAGCCTGGGCGCCCGCTTCGTGGCCAAGCGCCGCGATTGAAGCGGCGCGCGCGCCGCCGCAGAATGGCGCGGATTCCCTGGGGACACATCGCATGCGCCGCCTCCCGCTTCCGCTCATCGCCGGCCTCGCCCTGCTGCTCGCCGGCTGCGCGCAGAACACCCGCAGCGACAGCCTGACCGCCACGCTCAACGCCTACGGCAGCGCGGTGCGCTGGAACGGCCTGCAGAGCGCGCTGCAGTTCGTCGATCCCAAGGTGCTCAAGGCGCATCCACCCAGCGAGCTCGACCTGGCGCGCTACCAGCAGGTCAACGTCACCGACTACGACGACGGCGCCGGCCCGGTGCCGCTGGGCGAGAACGAGGTGCAGCAGACCGTGCAGATCCGCTTCGTCAACATCCACACCCAGGCCGAGCGCAGCATCGTCGAGCGCCAGCTGTGGCGCTACGACGAGCAGGCCAAGCGCTGGTGGCTGGAAAGCGGCCTGCCGGACATCCGCCAGGACTGAACGCCGCCCGATGCCCGTATAATCGCCGGTTCGACCGTACCGGCGCGGCCGTCGCGCACCCTGGAACCGACATGCAAGATTTCCTGCACAAGCTGCCCCAGTTCATCGGCAACCACGCGGCGCTGGCCGCGCTGTTCGCGATCCTGCTGATCGCGCTGATCGTGGTGCAGCTCGGCCTGCTGTTCGGCAAGGTCAAGGAGCTGACGCCGGCCGGCCTGACCCAGCTGATCAACCGCGACAGCCCGCTCCTGATCGACCTCTCGGCGATCGCCGACTTCGAGAAGATGCACGTGCCCGGCGCGCGCCACGTGCTGATGAGCCAGTTCGACCCCGAGCACAAGGACCTGGCCAAGGCCAAGGAACTGCCGGTGGTGGTGATGGACAAGGACGGCCGCGGCAACTCGGCGAAAGCCGCGCAGCGGCTGGCCAAGGCCGGCTTCCAGAAGGTCTACACCCTGGGCGGCGGCGTGCTGTCCTGGCAGCAGGCGCAGTTGCCGGTGGCGAAGGGCAATCGGTAGAGCGAGGAGTGAGTGAAGAGGAGCGAGAAGTGAGAGAAAGCCGGCAGACTGAAGCTCTTTCTCACTCCTCACTCCTCTTCACTCGCTTCTCAAGGATGGATGCCCGCGCGGCTGGCGATGATCTGCGCCAGCACGTCCGGCGCGTAGTCGAACGAGTCGTAGTACAGCCGCTCTTCCGGCAGGCCCGCGGCCACGAAGCGGTGGCGCGCGATGTCGATCATCGCGGGCGGGCCGCTCATGTAGACGTCGTGGCCGGAAAGATCGGGATGGTCGGCCAGCACCGCCTCGTGCACCAGCCCGCGACGCCAGCGGTCCGCCGCCGATGACTCCGACAGCACGGCGTGGAAGCGCAGTTGCCGCGCCTGCCGCTGCCACCGCTCGATCTGCGGCAGCAGGTACAGATCCGCCGCGTGGCGCACGCCCCAGTACACCTCCATCGCGCGGCGCGTGCCCAGTTCGAGGAAGTGCTCGACGATCGCCTTCACCGGCGCGATGCCGGTGCCGCCGGCCACGAAGAGCATCGGCCGCTCCGAATCCTCGCGCGCCACGAAGGTGCCCAGCGGCCCCTCGATGCGCAGCGTGTCGCCCACCGCGAGGCCGTCGGCCACGCGCGAGGTGAAGCCGCCGCCGGCGACGTGGCGCACGTGCAGTTCGATCGTGCCGTCCGCCTGCGGCCCGTTCGCGATCGAGAACGGCCGGCGCCGCTGCTCGTCCAGCAGCACGTCGAGGTATTGCCCGGGCAGCCATTGCAGGCGCGGTTCGCCGACCGCGGGCAGCAGGTGCAGGCCGGTGACGTCGGGCGCGAGCAGGCGCTTCTCCGCCACGCGCACGCTGAGCCGGCGGCGCGCGATGTCCGCCACCGAGGGCACCTCGCGCGCCGCCAGCAGCAGGTCGCTGGCCGGCACCGCCTGGCACAGCAGCACGGCGTGGTGCGCGCGCTCGTCCGCGTCCAGCGCCAGCGGCGGATTGCGCGGATACTCGCAGCGCCCGGCCAGCAGGGTGGCCTTGCAGCTGCCGCAGACGCCGGCGCGGCACGAGTACGGCAAGGCGATGCCGGCGCGCTGCGCGGCCTCCAGCACGGTTTCGCCCGCGGCCACGTCGAAGCGACGGCCGGTGCTCTTCAGGGTGACGGTGTACACGCGCACATTGTCGCCGCGATGGCCGCCGGCCGACAATGCGCGCTTGCGCCACAGGAAAACCCCATGAGCATCTGGCAACAGGACACCGATCTCGCACGCATCAACGGCTGGGCCGCGAACACGATGATGGAGACACTGGGCATCCGCTACACCGAAATCGGCGAGGACTGGCTGCGCGGCACCATGCCGGTGGACCGCCGCACCCACCAGCCCTACGGCCTGCTGCACGGCGGCGCCTCGGTGGCGCTGGCCGAGACGATCGGCAGCACCGCGGCGATGCTCACGCTCGACCCGGCGAAGTTCCGCGTGGTGGGTTTGGAGATCAACGCGAACCACGTGCGCGGCGTGCGCGAAGGCACGGTCACCGGCACCGCCAGGGCGTTGCACCTGGGCCGCAGCACCCAGGTGTGGGAGATCCGCATCGAGGACGAGCGGCAGAAGCTGGTGTGCATGTCGCGGCTGACGATGGCGGTGGTGGCGGTGGAGGTTGGCTCATGACTCCCCTCTCCCCCAACGGCTTGCCGTTGGGGGAGAGGGCAGGGTGAGGGGGGCTTTTGATCTGGACAGTGGATCAGTGCAAGGAGCCTCCCCCTCACCCCAGCCCTCTCCCCCGAGCAAGCTCGGGGGAGAGGGAGCTTCAAGCTGCAAGGACACGCCATGCACGTGAGCGACCACCCCTACGCCCACCTCACCCCCGACCTCGTGCTCGACGCCGTGGCCGCCTGCGGCCTGTGGCCGGACGGCCGCCTGCTCGCGTTGAACAGCTACGAGAACCGCGTGTGGCAGGTGGGTCTCGAAGACGGGGCGCCGGTGGTCGCGAAGTTCTACCGCCCCGGGCGCTGGAGCGATGCGGCGATCCTGGAGGAACACGCGTTCGCGCAGGAGCTGGCCGCGGACGAGGTGCCGATAGTGGCGCCGCTGCTGTTCGGCGGCCGCAGCCTGCTGCGGCACGGCGGCTATCGCTATGCGCTGGCGCCGCGGCGCGGCGGCCGGGCGCCCACGCTGGAATCGCGCGAGCAACTGGAATGGCTGGGCCGCCTGCTCGCGCGCCTGCACACGGTCGGCGCGCGGCGGCCGTTCGCGCAGCGCGGCACGCTGGACCGCGCCACGCTGATCGCGCAGCCGATGCAGGCCGTGCTGGCCTCGTCGCTGCTGCCCGCGCACCTGCACGCCGCCTACCGCAACGCCGCGCTACGCGTGGATGCCGCGGTGGCCGCGCGCCTCGACGCCGTGGGTCCGCTGCGCAGCCTGCGCCTGCACGGCGACTGCCACCCCGGCAACATCCTGTGGACCGACACCGGTCCGCACTTCGTCGATCTCGACGATGCGCGCATGGGCCCGGCGGTGCAGGACCTGTGGATGCTCGCCGGCGACGACGCGGCGATGCGCGCGCTGCTGGACGGCTACACCCAGCTGCGCGACTTCGACCACGCGGAACTCGCGCTGGTGCCCGCGCTGCGCGCGATGCGCCAGCTGCACTACGCCGGCTGGATCGCCCAGCGCTGGCACGATCCCGCCTTTCCCGCCGCGTTCCCGTTCGCGGCCGAGGCGCGCTGGTGGGACGAGCACATCGCCGACCTGCATGAACTGGCCGAGGCGCTAGCCTGAGCCGGTCTTTCCCGCACCAGGGCGAACTGCCACACTCGCGCGCACGATTTCACGGAGCGAAACCATGAAACGATCCCGCACCGCCGCCCTGCTGCTGATGGGCAGCGCACCGCTGCTGCTGAGCGCCTGCGGCCGCGACGCCGACGCCACCCGCGAAGGCCTGTACACCTCGGTCCAATCCTGCGTGGCGGCCACCCACGACAGCGCCACCTGCCAGCAGGCGTTCGCCAAGGCCCAGCAGGACGCGGCCAGCAACGCGCCGCGTTTCGCCAACCGCGCGGAATGCGAGGCGAACTACGGCGCGGACAAGTGCACGGAGCGCAACGACGGCGGCGGCCATTCGTTCTTCGGGCCGATGATGACCGGCTTCTTCCTGTCGCAGATGCTGCGCAACGGCGCGGCCGCGAACGGCTTCAACAGCGCGCCGGCATTCCGCGACAACCGCGGCGACTGGCGCCGCCCGGACCCGAACGGCAGCACCGGCGGCGGCTACGCTGGCGGCGGCGTGTACCGCGGCGGCACCGGCAGCGCGATGGTGCCGGTCAGCGCCACGCCGGACCGCGCGGTGACGGTGAGCCGCGGCGGCTTCGGCGAATCCGCCAGCGGCCGCGGCTTCGGCGGCTGATGCGCCGCGTCGCCTGCGCCCCGCGCCCCGACTGGCGCGCCAAGGCCGCCACCTGCGGCTTCGGCTTCCACACCATCGACGACGCGCCGTACTGGGACGAGTCGGCGTACTACGCGTTCAGCCTGCGCGAGATCGAGCGCGACATCGAGGCGCCCACCGAAGAGCTGCATGCGATGGCGCTGGACATGGTCGAGCGCGTGCTCGCCAGCGAGGCACTGCTGCGCCGGCTGGCGATCCCCGAGGCGTACTGGGACTGGATCGCGCGCAGCTGGCGCGAACGCGCGCCGCACCTCTACGGGCGCATGGACTTCGCCTACGACGGCACCGGCCCGGCCAAACTCTACGAGCTCAACTACGACACGCCCACCTCGCTGTTCGAAGCGGCGTTCTTCCAGTGGCAGTGGCTGGAAGACCAGCTTGCGCGCAACGCACTGCCGGCCGGCGCCGACCAGTTCAACTCGATCCAGGAGTCGCTGGTGGAAGCGTTCGGCACGATCGCGCGCGGCATCGCGCGGCCGTTCCGTTTCGCCGCGATGCGCGATTCGACGGAAGACCGGGGCACCGTCGCCTACCTGCGCGACTGCGCGCTGCAGGCCGGCATCGACAGCGAGCTGCTGGCGATCGAGGACATCGGCCTCACCGCCGACGGCCGCTACACCGACCTCGACGACCGGGTGATCGGCTGCCTGTTCAAGCTGTACCCGCTGGAAGACCTGTTCCGCGAATCCTTCGGCCGCTACCTGCCGCGATCGGGCCTGCAGCTGATCGAGCCGCCGTGGAAGGCGATCCTCAGCAACAAGGGCATCCTGCCGCTGCTGTGGGAAACGCACGCCGGCCACCCCAACCTGCTGCCGGCCACGTTCGACGACGGCGGCGCGCTGCCGCCGGGCTGGGTGCGCAAGCCGCTGCACTCGCGCGAGGGCGCGAACATCGCGATGCACCTGCCCGACGGCCGCGAGCTCGCCACCGGCGGACCCTACGACGGCCCGTGCATCCGCCAGGCCTGCCAGCCGCTCACCGCCTTCGACGGCCACTACCCGCTGGTCGGCAGCTGGGTGGTGGGCGACCGTGCCTGCGGCATGGGCCTGCGCGAAGACGCCACGCCGATCACGAAGGACAGTGCGCGCTTCGTGCCGCACGCCATCGTGGCGGAAGCGCGCGGCGTGTTGATCGCGTAAGCTGCACGCCTTTGCCTGCGAGACAAGCGCGTGCGCCAGATCCTGTTCCGCCTGATCGGCATCCTCGAAGTGGCCGGCGGCGGCTACGGCATGATCCAGATGCTGTATCGCCTGCTGCCGTTCCGCGCGCACGAGGGCGTGCTCGCGCTGATCGGCCTCGCCCTGTACGCCTTCGTGCTGGTCGCCGGCGTGCTGCTGCTGGAGAACAGCGAGCGCGGCGTGCGCTGGTCGGGCTGGGCGCAGCTGCTGCAGCTGCCGCTGATCGCCACGCCGGTGTTCAGCTGGGCGCTGCACTGCGGCGGCTACGTCAACGTGTTCGCCACCCTGCACCTGCCGCCGCACCTGGAACTGACCGCGCACTTCGGCAGCCAGGCCTTCGTGCTAGCCGTGGGCGGCCCCGCCGCGTCGCATCTGGGCATCAACCTGCTGGCGCTGCTGTCGTGGCTGGCGTTGAAGCTGCGTTGAGCGCGTAGGAAAGATCAACCGAACACGATGCTGGCGATCGCGCCGTTGGCGTCGCTGCGCGGGCGCATCGACACCTCCCAGCCGTACAGCTCGCACAGCCGGCGCACGATGGCGAGGCCCAGGCCCGCGCCGCTGCCGCCCGCGCCTTCGCCGCGCACGCCGCGCTGGAACAGGCGTTCGGCGTCTTCCGGCTTGATGCCGGGGCCGGTGTCGATCACCTCGATGCGGCCCTGCCCCACTTCGACGCGCACGCTGCCTTCGAGCGTGTACTTGATCGCGTTGCCGATCAGGTTGGTCAGCGCCACCGACAGCACCGAGGCCGGCGCGTTGACGCTGAGCGGCTCGTGCGCCGCCAGCTCGATCTCGATCGGCTTGCCGCGCACCTGCGGACGCTGGCTCTCGATCACGTCGGCGGCGACCTTGGCCACCTCGGTGGTCTCGCCGCGGGTGGGGCCGCGCCGCTCGGCGCGCGACAGCAGCAGCAGCGCCTCGATCAGCTCGGTGGCCTGGCGCGAGGCGCGCTCGATGCGCTTCAGGCGTTCGCGCAGCTTGTCGGTGAGGTCGGGCGAGCCCTGCAGCAGCTCGGTGGTGCTGGCGATCACCGCCAGCGGCGTGCGCAGCTCGTGGCTCACGTCGGAGTTGAACTCGCGGTCGCGCTCCACCATCGCGGTGAGCCGCGCGGAGTATTCGTCCAGCGCCTGCGCCAGCTCGCCCACCTCGTCGTCGGCGAAATGCGGCGCCAGCGGCTCGGCCTTGCCGGCCTTGCGGAAGTCGCGCAGGCGGTTCGCGAGCTGGGTCACCGGCTTCAGCACCTTGCGCGACAGCCACAGGCCGATCGCCAACGAGAGCAGGCTGAAGATCAGCACCACCGCGATCAGAGAAGTGACCAGCTGGCGTTTGCCCAGCTCCTCGCGGCTGACGTCGTAGCGCACGAAGCCGATGATGCCGTCCTTGCGCCGCACCGCCAGCTTGTAATGGCGCGGGCGGCCCTGGGCGTCGACGTCATGCAGGTCGTACACGCCGGTGGCGAGGTTCTGCCAGGTCAGCGGCGCCTTGTAGATGGTGCGGTCGCTCCACATCCAGGCTTCGATCAGCTCGGAAGCGGACGGCTGATCCGGATGCGCGATCACCTTGTCGACCGCCTGGTCGACGTCGTGCTGCAACGCCGACACCACCAGCTGGTCTTCCACCTTGGCGCGCACGTACAGCGAAGCCACGGCAAACAACACGCTGAGGCCGATGCCGAACAGCGCGAAGGAAAGAACGAGACGGAAACGGAGCTTACGCCTGGACTGCATCCGGCTCGACCATCCGGTAGCCGATGCCGTGCCGCGTGTGGATCAGCGGCTTGTCGAAGGGCTTGTCGATCGCCGCGCGCAGGCCGTGGATGTGCACGCGCAGCGAGTCGGAATCGGGCAGCTCCTCGCCCCACACCTTCTGCTCCAGGTCCTGCCGCGTCACCACCGAGGGGCTGGCTTCCATCAGCGCCTGCAGCAGCTTGAGGCCGATCGGGTTCAGCTGGATCGACTTGCCCGCGCGGCTCACCGTGAGCGTGTCGAGGTTGTAGGTGAGGTCGGCCACCTTGAGCACGCGGCTCTGCGGGCCCTTGCCGCGGCGCGCCAGCACTTCCAGCCGCGCGGACAACTCCTGCAGCGCGAACGGCTTGGTCATGTAGTCGTCGGCGCCGGACTCGAAACCGGTGAGCTTCTGCTCCAGCGCGTCGCGCGCGGTGAGCATCAGGATCGGCGTCTGCTTGTGCGCCTCATGGCGCAGCTTCTTCGCCACCTCGAGACCGTCCATGCCGGGCAGGGTGAGGTCGAGCACGATCACGTCGAAGTCGTGCACCACCGCCAGGTGCAGGCCGGTGACGCCGTCGCCGGCGAAATCCACCACATGGCCGCGATCTTCCAGGTAGTCGCCGATGTTGGTCGCGATGTCGCTGTTGTCTTCGATCACCAGTACGCGCATGCGCCGCTCCGCGATGCCGCCGGCGACATGGGCCGGCCCCGGCCGCAAGCTTAACATTCGCGGCCCGCGAAACTCGCGGCAAACCGGCTCCGGCCTGAACGCAACCCAAGAAAAAACCCGGATGCGCCGGCTGGTCGCCACCGCATCCGGGTACAGGCTCGTCCCGTTACCGCCATCCACCGTCGTCGAGCCTCGCGGCGCGCTTCGGGCAAATCGACAGCGGCATCGTTTATAGAAGCTCGCGGGTTACGACCGGGTTAACCCCGGTGCGCGGCGTTCATGTCGCGTTCGCCCTGCCGCGCCGCACGGTGCGTTGCGTCTCGCCCACCTGCGCCTGCAGCAGTTCGATGATCGCGCCGGCCACGTCCACGCCAGTCGCCGCCTCGATGCCTTCCAGCCCCGGCGAGGCGTTCACTTCCAGCACCAGCGGGCCGCGATCGGAGCGCAGCAGGTCGACGCCGGCCACGCCCAGGCCCAGCGCCTCGGCGGCGCGCACGGCGATGCGCTTCTCCGCCACGCTCAGTTTCACCGCCGCCGCGCTGCCGCCGCGGTGCAGGTTGGCGCGGAAGTCGCCCGCGCTCGCCTCGCGCTGCATCGCCGCCACCACCTTGCCGCCGACCACGAAGCAGCGCAGGTCGCAGCCCTTCGCCTCGGCGATGAACTCCTGCACCAGGAAGTTCGCGTACAGGCCGCGGAACGCCTCGATCACGCTCTGCGAGGCGCTGCGTTTTTCCGCGAGCACCACGCCGTTGCCCTGGCTGCCCTCGTTGAGCTTGATCACGTGCGGCGGCTCGCCGAGCATCGCGAGCAGATCCTCGGTGTCGTCGGGGTTGTCGCCGAACACGGTGGCCGGCATCGCGATGCCCTGCGCGGCGAGGATCTGCAGGCTGCGCAGCTTGTCGCGCGCGCGCAGCACCGCGTCGGAGGAGTTCGGCGTGTACACGCCCATCATCTCCAGCTGGCGCAGCACCGCGGTGCCGTAGAACGTGCTCTGCGTGCCGATGCGCGGGATCGCCGCGTCGATGCCCTGCACCGGTTTGCCCTTGTAGCGCATCGCCACGCTGCCCGGCGCGATGCGCACGTAGCAGCGCAGCGGGTCGAGCACGCGCACCACGTGGCCGCGCGCGCGCGCCGCGTCCACCAGCCGCTGGGTCGAGTACAGCCGCGCGTTGCGCGAGAGGATGGCGATCTTCATGGATGGTCCGGGGCCGCCAACGGCAGCCGGGGCTGGGTGTAGGCGCGCGCGGGGTCGACCGCGAAGCGCCCATGCAGGGCGCTGCGGCCGAGCAGCATGGGAAACAGCATGTGGCGCCGGTCGGTCAGGTTGATGTCGGCCTCGAAGCGCCGCCCGGCCAGCAGGATCTCGCTGCGGATGAACCAGCGCTCGGTGCGGTGGCCGCCGGTGTCGGTGACCACGCGCCGGTCCAGCGCGCGCGCCTCGCAGCGCACCGCGTCCGCCGGGCGCCGCCCGGCGCGCACGGTGAAGCGCAGCCACACCGCGCCGTCGCGCAGGAAGCTGTCCAGCGTTTCCACGTGCAAGGCGCTGCTGCGCGCGCCGGTGTCGAGCTTGGCCTTGAGCTGCACGATGCCCAGCTGCGGCAAGGCCAGCCGTTCGCGCCAACCCAGCACGAGGGGACACGGCACGAGCGGACTCGGAGTGATCGGATCCGTCATCGGTATCGGCGCGCTCGCGGGGGAAGGCGATGCTGATGGAGCGGGTGAAGGGAATCGAACCCTCGTCAGCAGCTTGGGAAGCTGCAGCTCTACCATTGAGCTACACCCGCATCGGCCCGCGGATGGTAACCCGGGACACGGCGCGGTGGGAATCGCCGCGCGGGCGGCCGGGCATGAACCGTGGCCGGCTGCTGCATATCCGCCGGCTGAACCGTGGTCGCGGCCGCCGCGAAAACTAAGCCGGCCCTAATCCCGGCCATGCGCATAATCGGCTCGTCAATGCACGTTGCGCAGCGTGCCTTGGGGCGGCAGCCGCCGTCGCTTGCGTTGCGCCTGGACCGGGAGACTCCGATGCGTGTAACTGCTGCCCTGCTTGCTTCGTGGCGCCACGGCTGGCGCGCGCTGGCCGTGCTGTCGCTGTGCGCCGCGGCCGCGCTGGCCCAGGCGCAATCCGCCGGCGACGACAGCGCGCCGCCGGATCGCGTGGCGCGCCTGTCCTACATCGCCGGCGACCTCGGCTTTCTGCCCGCCGGCAGCCAGGACTGGGCCAGCGCCGACCTCAACCGGCCGCTGACCACCGGCGACCGCCTCTCCACCGGCGACGGCGCGCGCGCCGAGCTGGAGCTGGGCGGCGGCGTGCTGCGCATGGCCGGCGGCACCGATTTCGGCCTGCTCAACCTCAACGACAACCTCGCCCAGGTCGAACTGACCCGGGGCACGCTGAACCTCAGCGTGCGCCACCTCGACCAGGGCCAGAGCTACGAGATCGACACGCCCACGCTGGCGCTGGTGGTGAGCCACCCCGGCACCTTCCGCGTGGACGTGGACAACGGCGGCAGCGGCACCCGCGTCACCGTGTTCGCAGGCCAGGCCTCGGTCTATGGCGAGAACAACGCCCAGCACGACGTGTTCCAGGGCCGCAGCTACCAGTTCGACGACGCCTCGCTGGGCGCGCTGATGGTCACCGACATCGGCCGCGGCGACGCCTTCGACGCGTGGAGCAGCGAGCGCGACCAGCGCTACGCGCGATCGCAGACGCGCCGCTACGTGTCCGACGACGTGGTGGGCTACCAGGACCTCGACCAGTACGGCAGCTGGCAGAGCAGCCCCGACTACGGCGCGGTGTGGTACCCCAGCCAGGTGCCGGTGGGCTGGGCGCCGTACCGCGACGGCCACTGGGCGTACATCGCGCCGTGGGGCTGGACCTGGGTGGACGACTCGCCGTGGGGCTTCGCGCCCTACCACTACGGCCGCTGGGCCTGGATCGGCGGCGCCTGGGGCTGGATCCCCGGGCCGGTGGTGGCGCGCCCGGTGTATGCGCCGGCGCTGGTGGCCTTCGTGGGCGGCGGCGGCTGGAGCGTGTCGATCGGCATCGGCGGCGGCATGCCGGTGGGCTGGTTCCCGCTCGGCCCGGGCGAGGTCTACAACCCGTGGTATCGCTGCGACCGCGACTACTACCGCCGCGTCAACGTCACCAACATCTACGTGCACAACACCTACAACCGCACCACGATCATCAACAACATCAACAACCAGTACAACGACTACCGCGCAGGACGCGCGCCGCGCAACCTGCGCTACGCGAACCGCGAGGCGCCGCGCGGCTTCACCGCGATGCCGGGCAGGGCCTTCGCCGGCGGCCAGCGCGTGCAGCGCGACCTGCTGCGCGTCGACCCGCACCAGCTCGCCGCCGCGCCGGTGCTGGCTCACGGCGTGACCGCGCTGCAACCCACGACGCGCGCCGTGGCGCCGCCGCGCAATTTCCGCGGCAACGCCCTGCCCACCGCCGACTTCCGCCGCAACGTGGTGGCGCGCACGCCGCCGCCGGCCACGCTGCCGACGGTGCGCCCGGCCGCGCTGCATGCGAATGAACCGGCCGCGCGCCCGGAACGCGCGCCGTTCGCCAACGTGCGCGTGCTGAACAGCCGCGGCATGCCGCGCCCGGTCGCCGCCGCGCAGGCCGAGGCGGATCGCGCCGCCCCGGCGCAGCCGCGCCCGCTGCCCGGCGCGGAACGCAACTTCCGCGCCGACCAGCCGCGCGGCGCCACTACGCCGGCCAACCTGCCGAACCCGCGCCGGATGGAGCAGGCGCCGATGGAAGCGGGCACGCTGCCTTCGGCGCGCTACGCCCATCCGGGCGCGGGCGAACGCACGCTGCCGCCCGCTGCGGAACGCAACTTCCGCACCGAGCAACCGCGCGGCGCCACCGCGCCGACCAACCTGCCGAACCCGCGCCGGATGGAACAGGCGCCGATGGATGCGGGCACGTTGCCATCGGCGCGCTACGCCCATCCGGGCGCGGGCGAACGCACGCTGTCCGCGGTCGAGCCGATCCGCCGCGCGATGCCGACCGAATCGCGCCAGGCGCCGCGGCCGGGCGTGAGCTACATCGCCGGCCCGGAACAGCCGCGCCCGCAGCCGAACGAGCGCAACGAACGCCCGGCCGGCACGCTGCCGCAACCGCCGCGCTTCGAGCGCGCGCCGCAAGCCGCCGCACCGGCCGCGCGTCCCGCGCCGGCCTACGTGCCGCCGCGCGAGCAGACCTACCAGCCGCCGCGCGTGGAATCGATGCGCCAGCCCGAGCCGCCACGCTTCGAACGCCCGGCCTATCAACCGCCGCGCGAGGAACTCATGCGCCAGGCCGAGCCGCGCTTCGAACGTCCGGCCTACCAGCCGCCGCGCGAATACCCCCGGCCGTCCTACCAGCCGCAGCCGCGCTTCGAGCCGCCGCAACCACACTACGAGGCGCCCCGCCCCGCCGCGCAGCCGCAGCAGCACGCGGAGCCGCCGCGCAAGGCGCCGCCTCGCAAGGATGAGCAGCAACAGCATTGAGGTAGGCAGCGTGCCGCCGGCGCCGCGATCCGGTGCCGACGGCTACAATGGCCGCATGCAGATCACGCTCAACGGCCAGCCGCGCGATTGCGCTCCCGCCACCACCATCGCCCAGCTGCTGGAAACGGCCGGCTACGGCGGCCGGCGCGTGGCGGTGGAGCTGAACCGCGAGATCGTGCCGCGCAGCCAGCACGCCAGCCGTGCGCTCGCCGACGGCGACCGGGTCGAGATCGTCCACGCCATCGGCGGCGGCTGATCCGCTGCCCCACTCGCACCCCGCGGTGCCGCACCGCTGAAGACCCTCCCATGAACTTCAAGACCCTCGACGTCGCCGATCCGCTGGTCATCGCAGGCACCAGCTACGCCTCGCGCCTGCTCACCGGCACCGGCAAGTACAAGGATTTCGACGAGACGCGCGCCGCCTCGCAGGCCGCCGGCGCGGAGATCGTCACGGTGGCGATCCGCCGCGTGAACATCGGCCAGGACGCGCACGCGCCCAGCCTGCTCGACGCGCTGCCGCCGAGCGAGTTCACCCTGCTGCCGAACACCGCCGGCTGCTACAACGCGGTGGACGCGGTGCGCACCTGCAAGCTCGCGCGCGAGCTGCTGGACGGCCACAAGCTGGTGAAGCTGGAAGTGCTGGGCGACCAGAAGACCCTGTTCCCCGACGTGGTGGAAACGCTGAAGGCCGCCGAGGAACTCGTCGCCGACGGCTTCGACGTGATGGTCTACACCTCCGACGACCCGATCCTGGCGAAGAAGCTGGAGCAGATCGGCTGCGTGGCGGTGATGCCGCTGGCCGCGCCGATCGGCTCGGGGCTGGGCATCCAGAACCGCTACAACCTGCTGGAAATCGTGGAGAACGCGAAGGTGCCGATCATCGTCGACGCCGGCGTGGGCACCGCCTCCGACGCCGCGGTGGCGATGGAACTGGGCTGCGACGGCGTGCTGATGAACACCGCCATCGCCGGCGCGAAGCACCCGGTGCTGATGGCGCACGCGATGAAGCTGGCGATCCAGGCCGGCCGCGCCGCGTTCAAGGCCGGCCGCATCCCGCGCAAGCGCTACGCCTCGGCCTCCAGCCCGCTCGACGGCACGATCGGCTGACCCGACTTTCTCCCCTCTCCCATTGGGAGAGGGGCTGGGAGTGAGGGTACGGGCGAAGCGACAAAGCATCGACCTTCCGTGCAAGCTTCCATCCACTCGCTCCGCCCGTACCCTCACCCGCCTGCCGGCACCCTCTCCCGGCGGGAGAGGGAATCCACCAGACGCCCTTGTCCGACATGACCGACACCACTCCCCCCGAACACCTGCGCCGCATCCGCAGCTTCGTGCTGCGCGAGGGCCGCATGACGCCGGCGCAGCAGCGCGCCTTCGACGAACACTGGTCGCGCTTTGGGCTCGACTACACCGGCCGCGTGCAGGACTACGCCGCGCGCTTCGGCCGCGCCGCGCCGCTGGTGCTGGAGATCGGCTTCGGCAACGGCGAGGCGCTGGCCTGGGCCAGCGAACACGACCCGGCGCGCGACTACCTCGGCATCGAGGTGCACGGCCCCGGCGTGGGCCGGCTGATGAACGCGCTGGCCGCGCGCGACGCGCGCAACGTGCGCCTGTACAAGCACGACGCGGTGGAAGTGCTGGAGCACGAGATCGCGCCGGGCACGCTGGCCGAAGCGCGCATCTGGTTCCCCGACCCCTGGCACAAGAAGCGCCACAACAAGCGCCGCATCGTCCAGCCGGAATTCGTCGCCCTGCTCGCCTCGCGCATGGCGCCCGGCGGCCTGCTGCACCTGGCCACCGACTGGCAGCCCTACGCCGAGCACATGCTGGAAACGATGGAAGCCGCACCCGGCTGGCGCAACGCCGTCGCGCCCGGCCAGTACGCCGAGAAACCGGACTGGCGCATCGAGACCCACTTCGAGCGGCGCGGGCTGAAGCTGGGGCATGGGGTGTGGGATCTGCTGTACCAGCGCCAATGAAGTGACGGAACGACGCGCGCCGCCCTGCTCCCTCTCCCCCGAGCAAGCTCGGGGGAGAGGGCTGGGGTGAGGGGGTTGCTTCTGCTCCTGGCGCACGCAACGCCGAAAGCCCCCCTCTCCCTACCCTCTCCCCCAAGCGCAGCTTGGGGGAGAGGGGAATACTCGCGAGGCTGCGCTTCAAGGAAGTGAAACGACAACGCGCATGGCTCTTGATTCACCAGCCCTTGCATCGCGCCGCTTATACTTGCGCGAACCTGCCAGGGACGAGCGCCGCAGCGTGAATTCGCCACTGCCACTCCGCATCCATCCACCTCAGACACCCTGCCGGGAAGCGCGCTAGTGCCGCTCACGCTCACCCCCGAAATGATCCTGGTGCTCGGGCTGGTGGGCTTCACCATGCTGATGCTGGTGCTGGAGTGGATCCGCGCCGACATGGTGGCGCTGCTGGTGGTGGTGGTGATCGGCCTCACCGGGCTGATTCCCTCCGACCGCGTGTTCAACGGCTTCGCCGGCAACGCGGTGATCGCGATCATCGCGATCATGATCATGGGCGAGGGGCTGGACCGCGCCGGCGTGCTCAACCTCACCGCGCAGATGGTGATGCGCTTGGCCAAGGGGATGGAGTCGCGCCTGGGCCTGGTCATCAACATCATGGCCAGCCTGTTCTCCGCGGTGATCCCCAGCCAGGCGCTGGCCGCGCTGATGATCCCGGTGTCCAGCCGCCTGTCCGCGCGCACCGGCGTGCCGCTCTCGCGCCTGCTGCTGCCGATGGCGTTCTGCATCCTCACCGGCACCAACACCACGCTGATCGCGAACTCGCCGCTGATCGTGCTGAACGACCTGATCGCCAGCGCGAACGCGAACCTCCTGCCCGGCGCGCACACGATCCCGAAGTTCGGCCTGTTCAGCGTGACCCCGGCCGGCCTCGCGCTGGCCGCGGTGGGCATCGGCTACTTCTACTTCTTCGGCCGCAAGCTGCTGCCCGGGCACGAGGACGAGCGGCTGAAGGTGACGCCCGGTCGCACCGAGAGCTACTTCGCCGACACCTACGGCATCGTGGGCGAGACCGCCGAGCTCACCGTCACCGCCGAGAGCCCGCTGGTGGGCATGAGCATCGGCGAGGCCGAGCTGCTGCACGACGCGCCGCTGATCCTCGCGATCAAGAGCGGCAACGAGGCGCGCATGGCGCCGCCCGCCGACCTCGTGATCTGGGTGGGCTCGGTGCTCGGCGTGCTGGGGCCGCGCGAGCAGATCAACCGCTTCGCCAACAACCAGCTGTGCCGGCCGTCGCCCCGCATGCGCCAGCTGACCGAGCTGTTCAATCCCACCCGCGCGGGCATTTCCGAGGTGGTGATCCCGCCGGTGTCGCGCTTCATCAAGCACACCGTGGGCGAGCTGCGCCTGCGCAAGCGCTTCGGCATCTCGGTGCTGGCGGTGAACCGCGGCGACCAGGTGCTGCGCGACGACGTGCGCAGCGTGACGCTGCGCGCGGGCGACACCGTGGTGGTGCACAGCAACTGGCGCGACCTCTCGCTGGCGGCGGAAGAGCGCGACCTGGTGGTGGTCACCGACATCCCGAAGGAGGAGCAGCGCCCCGGCAAGATCTGGCAGGCGGTGGGCTTCTTCGTGCTGGCCAAGTGCCTCGCGCTGTTCACCAACCTCGATCTCTCCGTGGCGATGATGACCGGCGCGATCGGCATGCTGCTCAGCGGCGTGCTGAACATGGACGAGGCGTACAAGGCGGTGAACTGGAAAACCATCTTCGTCACCGCCTGCCTGATCCCGCTGGGCTGGTCGATGGACGCCACCGGCACCGCCGCGTGGCTCGCGCAATACGTGCTGCACTACCTCGGCCACGCCTCGCCGTGGGTGCTGCAGGCCACGCTGGCCGTGCTCACCCTGCTGTTCTCGCAGGTGATGAGCAACGTGGGCGCCACCGTGATGATGGTGCCGATCGCGATCTCGGTGGCGGTGGCCACCGGCGGCAACCCTTCCGCCTACGCGCTGATCGTGGCGGTGTCCTCGTCCAACACCTTCCTGCTCAGCTCCGGCCACCCCGCGCTGATGATGGTCACCGGCCCCGGCGGCTACAAAGGCAAGGATTTCCTGCGCGTGGGCGCGCCGCTGACCCTGGCGATGCTGATCGTCACCCTGGTGACGATCAACCTGCTGTTCCGCTGAATCGGGAGTGCTCCTTCCCCTGCGTGCAGGGTGGGGGGCTTCGGCTTGGCGGGGAGACGGCTACATGCGTCTGCGCGATCCGACGATGATGAGGCCGCTCAAACACGCAGATCGTCCGCGCCGTACACTTGGCGCAAGGCATCGATCAGGGCGCGTTCCTTCGGCTCCAGCAACTCCGGCTGCAGATGCCGCCAGTTGCGCTGGTACAAACCCAGCGCCTCGCGCGGGGACACGGCCTGGGTCGCATCGCCGACTTGCCATGCAAGACGGCGCAGTTGCGGGTAATCGTCCAGGCGAATATGCAGTGGCAGCCCGACCTCGAAGGGGTACGTTGTGACCGGCAATGCCTCGTCCGTCGCCTGCAGTTGCGGTTTCATGCCCAGTACCCGCGCGGCGGCGAGCAGGGAACCCAAGGCGACCGTGGCTTCGCCCTTTTCCAGCCGGTGCCACGTGACGCGAGAAATGCGCGCAGCATCCGCCGCCGCCGCCATGCTGATACCCAACGCCTTGCGCCGCGCCCGCAGAGCCAGCCCCAGCGTCGCGGCCATATCCGTGGCTTGGTCCGGCCGGGGACCATCGATGGCATGCGGCATGGTCGCACTCCTCAAACGTTTCTCAAAATATACAAAATTGATGGCTTGTCAATTATAAGAAACATTTTTCTCGTCGAAGGCCTGCTCGGCATCGAGCCTCAGCCGGAAATGGTCCGCCCTGTGCGCAATGACCCTGGTGACGATCAACCTGCTGTTCTGCTGAGCAATGCATGAAAAGCTGACCCTTGATGAAGGGTGGTCGATGATCAGGGAAGCACCTTGACCGCGTACCACAATTGGTACAGCATGCACTCATGGCCTCACCGCCGACCTTGATCCTTGACGTTCGCTTCTACGCCACCAAGACGGGCACCGAGCCAGTGCGTGACTGGCTGCGCACCTTGCCCCATGACATCCGCAAGATCATTGGCGAGGACATCAAGACGGTTCAGCTCGGCTGGCCCATCGGCATGCCGTTGGTGCGAAATCTGGAGCCAGGATTGTGGGAAGTTCGCATCACCCTTCCCGATGGAATCGCCCGTGTGCTGTTCACGACGGATGGCCCGGTCATGGTGCTGGTGCATGGATTCATCAAGAAAACACGGCAGACCCCACAGCAAGACCTTGAACTTGCCCGCAAGCGTATGAAAGAGGTGCGTCATGGCTAAGAAGAACGCTCATATCGGCAGCAGCCTCGATGATTTCCTGGCTGAAGACGGCCGGCTCGAGGACGCAACCGCCGTAGCCATCAAGCGTGTGATCGCGTGGCAATTCGAGCAGGCAATGAAGCAATCCGGCATCAGCAAGACCACCATGGCCGAACGCATGCACACCAGCCGCGCCGCGCTTGGTCGCCTTCTGGATGAGAACGATACCGGCCTCACGCTGGATACGCTCAGCCGTGGCGCCCAAGCCTTGGGCTACCGCATCAAGGTCGAGCTGGTTGCCGCCTGATCCGACACGGCCAACATCCTTGGTGAAGCGCGATGGTGTACTGCGCAGGTTGCACTGCACAGCGTGCAGAAATGCACGACACGGACGCTCGACTCGAATCCCCAAAACGCCTCTGCATACCCCCGAAATTCGCCCACCGATCGCCCGTCACAGCAGGCGGACGGATTGACCCTGCGCGGTCAGCGCATTGACGGCCTTCTTGTCGAACGAGACGAACGTCTCGCCGCCGAGCCATTGGCCTTCGAACGCGATCACGCCATCGGCGAAGTCGCCACCGGCTTCAAGTACGGCCAGGCCCGCTTCAGCCGCTGGCCGGTTCGTTTCCACATTCGCAGCATCAAGCAGCGCCCGGATCGCGGCAGCCACGTCAGCAGGGGCGAAGTCGTATACACGCCGCAGCACCCAGACGAACTCGCACAGGCAGGGCAGCGCAACCGCAACCAGACCAGCACCCGTCAGCAGCTTGGCGGCAAGCTTCGCCTGCTTGGCATCGTCGCGCACCACCGCACGTACCAGCACATTGGTGTCGACGGCGACCTTCACTTGCGACCCGCCCAGCCCTCGGCTGCGGCTTCGTTGATTTCCTCGATGGTGGCGACCTTGGCCTTCCGGCCGGCCAGAAAGCCGACAAAGCCTGCCATCGTCCCGGCAGGCCGGGCTGCTTTCAGTGCGGCGCGACCATCGGGCAGCAAGTCCAGCTCGATCTTCTCCCCCGGCTTGATGCCAAGGTGCTGCAGCACTTCCTTCCGAAAAGTGACTTGCCCCCGCGCGGTAACGGTCAACGTGGTCATGAGACGTTCTCCATCTGCAATCAGGACGGAAACACTGTAATGCAAAGTTACATTACGTCCAAGTTTGCTTAACGAGTCTATTGGGCCGAATAGTCTCGCCTCTGATCATCGGAATACTGATTCTTTTCGATCAGCACACATGATCAACCTCGGCAACTTCCAGGCCAGCAGGGCAACCCGCACCCACCACCCCAAGCGATGCGGATGAGCGCTGACAACGAAACCGAGCGACTTGAATTCGCGCAAGCGCTGACGGGTGAGCCCTTCTCCCTCCGGGAGAGGGTGGCGGCAGCCGGGTGAGGGTTCGGTCGGAGCGAAATGCTGCGGCAAGTCCGAACCCTCACCCCCGGCCCCTCTCCCGGAGGGAGAGGGGAGAAGATCACCTGCGAGATATTCCGGACAGCAGTGAGCGAAAGCTGGGATCCAGTGTCTGTGGACCACTGAAAGCAAAAGGCGCTGGATTCCTGCTTGCGCAGGAATGACGTGCAAGAAGCTGGACTGATCTGATCTTCCCTAGTCAGTCGCCAACAACCACACCTCGTCGCCGCGCAACTCCACCGCCAGCGCGCGCAGGCTCTCGCCGCGGCAGGGGCCGGCCACGCAGACGCCGCTGGCGCAGTCGAAGCTGGCGCCGTGCACGGCGCAGATGATGAGTTCGTTCTTGCGCAGGAACTGGCCCGGCGCGTAATCGAGCCGGCGGCCGGCGTGCGGGCAGACGTTGAGCCAGGCGCGCACCGTGCCGCCTTCGCGTTGCACGATGACGCTCTCGCCGTCCAGCGCGGCGACGTCCTCGACCGCGGTGGTGCCGCCGTCGGGGATCGCGTCCAGCCGGCACAGCAGGGAGGTGGGGTAAACGGTGTCCATCGGCACTTGTCCTGCGGGCCGGATGGCCTCATCGTTGCACGCGTAAGTCCTTGATTTTAGCACACGGATTTTTAACACATGCGTTTCCATCTGCCTTCGCCCCGTCGTTTCCGCCACCCGCTGGCGCGTGCCCTGTCGCTGCTGCTCGGCATCGCGGTGGTGGGCGTGCTGCTGGTGTTCGGCCTCGCCGTGGCCGGCGTATTGCTGATCGGCGGCGCCATCCTGCTGGCGTGGCGGCAGTGGCAGCAGGTGCGCGCGCCGCGTCCGACGGCGCCGTCGGCCCAGCCCGCAGCGAACGTGCTGGAAGGCGAGTTCGTGGTGATTCGCCAGGGCCGTCCCGTCGCACACTGACGCGCAGGATCCGGATGGCGCGCGGCGCCGCCCCGGCACAGCATGGCGCCATGCACCACCGGACGACGCCATGAGCACGCAAGCCACTCCCCTCGCCGACACCCTCGAACGCGTGCGCGCCCGCATCGAGCGCGCGGACGCGGCGCCCACGCTCGATGCGCTGGCGCGGTTCGCGCAACTGAGCCCCGGCCACCTGCAGCGCGCGTTCCGCCGCCGCTACGGCATGAGCCCGGCCGAATACCACCGCGCGCGCCGCTTCGGCCAGCTCAAGGCGGCGCTGCGCGACGGCGCGGCGGTCACCGACGCGGTGTACGAGGCCGGCTTCGGCTCGGGCAGCCGCGTGTACGAACACAGCAACCGCCTGCTCGGCATGACCCCGGCCAGCTACCGTGCCGGCGGCGCGGGCGCCAGCATCCGCTACACCACCACCGCCACGCCGCTGGGCCGACTGCTGGTGGCCGCTACCGCACGCGGCATCTGCGCGGTGACCCTGGGCGCGGACGACGCCGAACTGGAAGCGCGCCTCGCCGCCGAATTCCCGCAGGCCGCGCGCGAACGCGTGGACGCGGGCCGCGAGGAATGGCTGGACGCGGTGATCGCCCGCATCGCCAGCGAACTGGGCTGGAGCGACGCCGACGCGCCCGCGCTGCCGCCGCTGGACGTGGCCGCCACCGCGTTCCAGTGGCGGGTGTGGAACGCGCTCACCCGCATCCCCGCCGGCGAGACGCGCAGCTACGGCGAGCTGGCCGCCGCGATCGGCGCACCGAAGGCCGCACGCGCCGTGGGCAACGCCTGCGGCAACAACCGCCTCGCCCTGATCGTGCCCTGCCACCGCGTGGTGCGCGAAGACGGCACGCCCGGCGGCTGGCGCTGGGGCGTGGAGCGCAAGCGTGCGTTGCTGGCGCGGGAAAGGCGCTACGCGAAACCGTAGGAGCGCCCCCCCGGATCAAGTCCGGGGGTGCGCTCCTACGGTCCCCATCTTGAAGCGTCGCTCGAAGCCCCGGACATTTCCCCCGTTGCCTGTAGACTGCGCCGCGCGCAACACCCTTCCCCGAGTCCCCGCCATGAACGATGCCACCGCCCTCGCCGCCCACGGCGCGGCGAACACTGCCGACCGCTCCCGCCTGCTGGTGCCGCTGGGCCTGCTGTCGCTGTACGTGCTCTGGGGCTCGACCTACCTCGGCATCCGTTTCGCGCTGGAAAGCTGGCCGCCGTTCCTGCTCGCCGGCGTGCGCTTCCTGGTCGCGGGCACGCTGCTGTTCGGCTATCTGCGCCTGCGCGGCGTGGCAGCACCCACGTGGCGGCAGTGGCGCAATGCGGCCTTCGTCGGCGTGCTGCTGCTCGGCCTCGGCAACGGCCTGGTGTGTTTCGCCGAGCAGCGCGTGAGCTCGGGCATCGCCGCGGTGGCGGTGGCGAGCGTGCCGCTGTTCGCCGCGTTGTTCGGCCACCGGTACGGGCACCGTTCGAACCGGCGCGAGACGCTGGGGTTGCTGATCGGCTTCGCGGGCGTGATCGTGCTCAACCTCGGTGGCGACCTCTCCGGCTCGCGCATCGCCGCACTGGCGCTGCTGGCCGCCGCCGCGGCGTGGGCGTTCGGCTCGGTGTGGAGCAAGCAGCAGGACATGCCGGCCGGGCCGATGAACACCGCCGCGCAGATGCTGTGCGGCAGCGTGGCGTTGCTGCTGATGGGCTTCGGCGGCGGCGAGCGGCTGCCTGCGCATCCCACGCTGCACGCGAACCTCGCGCTGGCCTACCTGGTGGTGTTCGGCTCGCTGATCGGCTTCAGCGCCTACCTCTACGTACTCAAGCACGCGCGCCCCGTGCTCGCCACCAGCTACGCCTACGTGAACCCGCCGGTGGCGGTGCTGTTCGGCATGCTGCTCGCGGGCGAGCGCATCGGGCTGCCGGAAATCGCCGGCATGGCGATCATCCTGTTCGGCGTGGCGGCGATCACGCTGGCGGGGCAGAAGCGCGCGTAGGTCGGGATTTATCCCGACACCACCGTCCCCGCAAGCGCAGTCGGGATGAATCCCGACCTACGGGCTTTGATCCACGTCGAGGATTTCGCGCACAGGGTGCGCTCCTACACGACCTTGGTCGGCTTGCCCCGCACGCCGGCGGCGCGCCACCATGCCCGCGGCTACGCATGCGAGGAGCCCGGGGCATGAACGCGACAAATGAGAGCCGGACGAACGAAGGCCGGATGGCGCGACTGGCGCTGCGCAGCGCGGCATGGTCGGAGCGCTGGTTTCCCGATGCCTGGGTGTTCGCCGCGCTGGGCGTGGTGATCGTGGCGATCGCCGCGCTGGCGTTCGGCTCGACGCCCGTGGCCACGGTGAACGCCTTCGGCGACGGCTTCTGGAGCCTGATCCCGTTCACCATGCAGATGGCCTTCGTGGTGATCGGCGGCTACGTGGTGGCCACCGCGCCGGTGGTGGCGCGCCTCATCGACCGCCTGGCGCACGTGCCGAACACTGGCCGCGGCGCGGTCTGCTACGTGGCGCTGGTGGGCATGCTGGCTTCGCTGCTGTCGTGGGGTTTCTCGCTGGTGTTCGCCGGCCTCCTGGTGCGCGCGCTGGCGCGGCGCAGCGACTTGCGCATGGACTACCGCGCGGCCGGCGCGGCGGCGTACCTCGGCCTCGGCGCGGTGTGGGCGATGGGCCTGTCGTCCTCCGCCGCGCAGTTGCAGGCGAACCCGGCCAGCATGCCGCCGGGCCTGCTCGCGATCACCGGCGTGCTGCCGTTCACCAGCACGATCTTCCTGTGGCAGTCCTTCGTGCTCACCGCCTGCCTGATCGTGGCCTCGCTGGTGGTGTGCTGGCTCACCGCGCCCTCCGACGCCAACGCGCGCACCGCGCAGGATTTCGGCGTGACCGAGGCCACCACCGTGCCCGAGCTGCCGCCACGCACGCGCCCCGGCGAATGGCTGGAATACAGCCCGCTGCTGTCGCTGCTGATCGGCCTGCTGGGCCTGGGCTGGCTGGGCCACGAGTTCGCCACCAAGCAGGCGGTGAGCGCGATCGCCAACCTCAACACCTACAACTTCCTGTTCCTCACCGTGGGCCTGTTGCTGCACTGGCGCCCGCGCAGCTTCCTCGACGCGGTGGCGCGCGCGGTGCCGAGCACCGCCGGCGTGCTGATCCAGTTCCCGCTGTACGGCGGCATCGCCGCGCTGCTCACCCATGCGCAGGGCGCGGGCGGCGTGACGCTGGCGCACCGGCTGTCGCAGCTGTTCGTGCACGTGGCCAGCACCGACAGCTTCCCCGCGGTGATGGGCGCGTACTCGGCGATCCTCGGCTTCTTCGTGCCCTCGGGCGGCGGCAAGTGGCTGGTGGAAGCGCCCTACGTGATGCAGGCGGCGAACGACCTGCACGTGCACCTGGGCTGGGCGGTGCAGGTGTACAACGCCGCCGAAGCGCTGCCGAACCTGATCAACCCGTTCTGGATGCTGCCCCTGCTCGGCGTGCTCGGCCTCAAGGCGCGCGACGTGGTGGGCTACACCTTCATGCAGCTGGTGGTGCACGTGCCGCTGGTGCTGGGGTTGTTGTGGTCGCTGGGGTTGACGCTCAGCTACGTGCCGCCGGTGATGCCGTAGGAGCGCACCCTGTGCGCGAATGCTTTGCTCCGATCAGCGCCACAGCATTCGCGCACAGGGTGCGCTCCTACGGGTGACGCAAGCTCACAGCTCGCGCAGCGCCGTGCTCACCGGCAGGCGCGCGGCGCGCACGGCGGGGAACAGGCCGCCGACGAAGCCGATAGCCAGCGCCCATTTCAGGCCGGTCCAGAGCAGCGCGGGCGTCACAGCCAGCTTGAAGCTGAGCGTGCCGACCGTTCCCTGGGCCAGGGTCGAGGCGCTGTAGCCGTTGAAAACCAGCCATGCCAGCGCGCCGCCGATGACGCCGCCGAGCAGGGCCAGCAGCATGGTCTCCAGCATCACCGCCACCACCACCGGCAGGCCGCGGAAGCCGATCGCGCGCAGCGTGGCGATCTCCCTTGCCCGCGTCGCAACCGTGGCGAACATGGTGTTGAGCGCGCCGAACACCGCGCCAATGGCCATGATCACGCCGACCACGATGCCGATGATGGTAATCGCCTTGGTGACGTTTTCGGACTGCTTGCGGAAATAATCCAGCGTGGTGCTGGTGTCCACCTGCAGGCGCGGGTCGGCGGCGAGCGCAGCCTTGAACTTATCGAAAGCCGCAGCACTGATCAGGCGCACGAACACCGAGGTACGGCTGCTGCCGCGACGGTAGGTGTCCGCTACCACGTTGGCATCACCCCACAGTTCCGAGTCCATCGCGGTGCCCGACTCGAACACGCCGACCACGGTCCACGTCTGGTTGCCCAGCTTGATCTCGTGTCCGGGCGTCAGCCCGACGAACTGGCGCTGCGCGCCCTTGCCCACCACCAGTTCGCGCAAGCCCGGCTTGAACTTGCGACCGGCGACGATCTTCGCCTCCGGTCGCAGCGCCCAGGCTTCGTCGCCGACGCCACGCAACTGCACGCTGCCCTCGTCGCCGCTGCCGTCGTTGAGCGGCAGGTTCGCCGCCACCACCAGTTCGGGCGAGGCGATCGGCTTGCCGGCCGCGTCGCGGGCAATGCCTGGCGCCTGCGCGATCACCGTGGTGCTCGCGTTGTCGAGCACGGAAGACACCTCGGAGTCCGAACCGCCGCGCAGCACGATGGCGGTGTCGGCACTGCCGCTCATGCTCAGCGTCTGCTGATATCCGACACCCATCGCCAGCAGCGACACCAGCACCGCAACCACGCCGGCGATGCCGATGACCACCACTGACGAGGCGCCGAGACGCTGTGGCAGGGTGCTGACACCGACGCGGGTGACCGAGCTTGCTTGCCGACCGCTACGCAGCAGCAGCATCCACAGCGCGAACAGCACCGCCAACGCCAGCAACGCCCACCAAGACAGCACGATCCACGCGGCGACGCCGATAGCGACGATCAGGCACATGGCGAGGCCACGCAAAAACGATTTCAACTTATTCATCACGAAATCTCCTCAGCGGCCGGCCAGCGCGTCGACGATGTTCAGGTGCATCGCCCGCAACGCGGGCAGCGCTCCCACCAGCAGGCCGATGGCGACCATCAGCGCTACGCCCAGCAGCCAACTGCCCGTGTCCACCGGCGGCATGTTGATGACACCGCCGCTGCCAGCGCTGACGATCGGCCCCAGCACGGCCGCCAGCCCCAATCCAAGCACGCCGCCGATCAACACCAGCAGCACCGATTCGGCCAGCACGATCATCAGCACGCTGACGCTGGAAAAGCCGATGGTCTTCAGCACCCCGAGCTCCGAGGTGCGTTCGCGCACTGCCTGCGCCATCGTGTTGCCGGTGAGGAACAGCAGGGTGAAGAACACCGCGCCCATGATCGAGAACACGATCAGGCCAACGTTCGCCATCTGCTTGATCCACGACGCCATCGCGGCCTGCTCGGTCTGGGTCTTCGTCTCGTGATCCGAATTGGCCGACAGCGCGTCGATGGCCTTTGCCACACTGTCGGCCTGCGCGGGATCGGCGACGTGACTGACGTACCAGCCCACCTGCCCCCGGTTGTAGGGGTTGGACTCGTCGAAGTACTTCCAGTGCATCAGGATGCCGCCCTGCAGGAACTCACCGTGGCTCGGATCCTTGGCATGCATGATGCCACTAATGTCGAAGGTCCAGTTCTTGCTGCCGTCGCGGTTCGGGAAGATGTTCGACATCAGCGGAATCTTGTCGCCAACCTTCCAGTGGTACTTCTTCGCCAGCACGTCACCCACCAGCACGCCGGTGCGCGTGCTGTCGAACGCCTTGCGTTCCTCCGGCGAAATGACGATCTCGGGATACATGTCGATGTAGTTCGGGCTGACCGCGAAGGTGAAGATCTGGTTGTGCGGATCCTGGTAGGCGCCACCGAACCAGTTGGCGTAGGCCACGCCCTTCACGCCGGGCACGGCCGCGATCTTCGCTTCCAGCGCCGACGGCAGCGGCTGGATGAACGACAGCTTCGAGCCGGTCTGCAGGCGCTCGGCACCGGCCGCGCTCTTGCCCGCGTTGGCGAAGCTGGTGCGTACGCCATTGAGCATCCCGAACAGCAGGAACGCGGCGGCGATCGACACCAGGGTGAGGATGGTGCGGGTCTTGCGCCGGAACAGCGCGGCCCAGATGAGGTGGAAGTATTTCATGGTGCGATCCTCTTCACCGGGGAGAACCCCCTCCCAACCTCCCCCTGCAAGCAGGGGAGGGTCGGGGGTGGGGTTGCCTTTGCTCGCCGCGTCCTCATGCCGTCGCCTGCTCGACCAGGGTGCCCTTGTCCAGATGCAGGGTGTGGTTCGCGTACTCGGCGGCCTTGGGGTCGTGGGTGACCATCACGATGGTCTTGCCCTGCTCGCGGTTGAGCGTGCGCAAGAGGCCCAGCACGTCCTCCGCGCTTTGGCGGTCGAGGTCGCCGGTGGGCTCGTCGCAGACCAGCAGGGTGGGATCGGAGACGATCGCGCGGGCGATCGCCACGCGCTGTTGCTGGCCGCCGGAGAGTTCGCCGGGCTTGTGCGAGGCGCGATCGGCCAGCCCCACCAGCTCCAGCGCGATGGCCGCGTTCTTCTTGCGTTGCGCGCCGGAGAGCTTGGTCAGCAGCAGCGGCAGCTCCACGTTGCGCTGCGCGCTGAGCATCGGCATCAGGTTGTAGAACTGGAACACGAAGCCGACGTTGGACGCGCGCCATTTCGCCAGCTGCCCGCCGCCGAGCTGGTCGATGCGCGCGCCGTCGATGGTGATGCTGCCGGCGCTGGGCGAGTCGAGCCCACCGATCAGGTTGAGCAGGGTGGTCTTGCCCGAGCCGGACGGCCCCATCAACGCGAGGAAGTCGCCTTCGGCGATGTCGAGGTTGATGTGGTGCAACACCTCGACCTTCTGCTTGCCGCGCTCGTAGACCTTGGCGAGGTCGCGGATTTCGATCAACGTGTCCATGGTGTATCTCCGGTGTGAGCCTGCATGTTGCGAGCCTGTAGGAGCGCACCCCCGGATCAAGTCCGGGGCAGGCTCTGTGCGCGATGCTCTGGCGCTTGGTCGAAGCAACGGCTGTCGCGCACAGGGTGCGCTCCTACGGCGGTCAGGGTTTCGATGTTTCCGTCTGCACGTCCGAACCGTCGCGCAGCGCGGCCGGCGGCGACAGCACCACCGCATCGCCTGCATTCACGTCCGCCGGGATCAGCTTCAACTCGCCATAGCTTTCCGCCGCCGGCTGCACGCTGCGCTCGCGTGCCTTGCCGCCTTCCACCACGAACACCACGCTGCGGCCGTCGCGCTGCGCGATCGCCTTCGCCGGCACCAGCACGCCCTTGGGCGCCTGCGCCGCGTTCGCGGTTTTCTGTTCGAGGAAGGACACGCGCACGCCCATGTCGGGCACGATGCGCGCGTCCTTGTTTTCCAGCGCCACGCGCACCTTCACCGTGGCCTTGCCGCGGTCGGCGGCGGGCACGATGGCGATCACGTGGGCGGGGATCTTCCAGTCCGGATAGGCGTCGAGCACGGCCTCGGCGGGCATCCCCGGCTGCACGCGGCCGATGTAGGCCTCGTTGACGTCCACGTCCACTTCCAGCGAATCCATGTCGACGATGGTGCCGATGCCGGTGCGGGTGAAGCCGCCGCCGGCGGAGAACGGCGAGACGATCTCGCCGACCTGTGCGTCCTTCGTCGTGATCACGCCGTCGAACGGCGCGCGTATCACGCAGTAGTCGAAGTTCACCTGCGCCTGCGTCACCTGCGCGTCGGCGGCGGCCACCTGCTTCTGCTGCGCGGCGAGTTGCGCGCGCGTGCTCTCGGCCAGGGTGCGCGCCTGTTCGGCGGCCTGTTTCGGCACCAGGCCCTGCGCGGCCAGTTGCTGCTGGCGTGCGGCGTCGCGCTGGTTCTGCGTGAGCTGCGCCTGGTACTGCGCCACCAGCGCGTGTGCGGCGGCGGCCTGCGCCTTGGCGGCATCCAGTGCGGCCTTGTAGGCACTGTCGTCCAGCCGGGCCAGCACCTGGCCCTTCTTCACGTGGTCGCCTTCCTCGATCAGCACCGCGGTGAGCGTGCCGGTGATCTGCGCCGACACCGTGGCCTGCCGCCGCGCGGTGACGTAGCCGGTGGCCTGCAGCACCGCGCCGGCGCCGGGATCGCTGGCGGGCGACACCGCCACCGCCGTCTGCACCGCGATCGCGCGATGGCTGGTCGCCCACCATGCGCCGCCGCCAAGCAGCGCCAGCAGCAGCACGACCGCCGCCGCGATCCACGGCCAGCGCGGCGCACGCTGGCCGTGCGTCTCGCGCTGGCTCTTGTCGATGCGCAATGCCTTCAGCAGATCGCTGTTGCTCACCACTCCACCTCGCTGGCTGCATGGCCGACACGGTAGACGAGGGGGCGACCGTACCACCACGCGCAGCCATCAGCCATCGCGCGTGACAGCTGTCACCCGGCACGCGCGAAGCGTTACCCTTGCGCACATGGAATACGCCATCGCCCCGCCGCCCGCCCCTTCCCTGCCGGTACTCGGCAGCGCGCAACGCTTCCCGATCCGCCGCGTGTTCTGCATCGGCCGCAACTACGCCGAGCATGCGAAGGAGATGGGCGCCGCGGTGGAGCCCGGCCGGCCGATGTTCTTCTGCAAGCCGGCCGACGCGGTGGTGGCCGACGGCGCCGACGTGCCCTACCCCTCCGCCACGCAGGAGCTGCACCACGAAGTGGAGATGGTGCTGGCGCTGGGCTCGGGCGGCTGCGACGTGCCGGTGGAACACGCCGCCGCGCTGGTCTGGGGCGTAGGCGTGGGGCTGGACCTCACCCGCCGCGACCTGCAGGCGCAGGCCAAGGCCAAGGGCCATCCCTGGGACGTGGCCAAGGCCTTCGACCATTCCGCGCCGGTATCGGCGCTGCATCGGCTCGACGGCGCGCTGCCCGGCGCCGACACCGAGCTGCGCCTCACGGTGAACGGTGCGCTGCGCCAGCAGACGCGGCTTGGCGAAATGATTTGCGATGTGCCGCATATTCTTGCCGCGCTGTCCACGCTGTTCGAGCTGCAGCCCGGCGACCTGGTGTTCACCGGCACCCCGGCCGGCGTGGCCGCGCTCGAACGCGGCGACCGCTTCCATGCCGAGCTCGTCGGCTGGGCGGAACTGCGCGGCTGCATCGCCTGAGTAATCGGAAAATTCCCACTCGCCGCCTGCGCCGGGACGGCAGGCGCTGCGCTAAAGTCGAGGGGCCATCCGGCTTTCAATTTCGGGAGAGACATCCATGGGCATGATGCAGGAGTTCAAGGCGTTCGCCATGCGCGGCAACGTGATGGACATGGCCGTCGGTATCGTGATCGGCGGTGCGTTCGGCAAGATCGTCAGCTCGCTGGTCAGCGACGTGATCATGCCGCCGATCGGCGTGCTCACCGGCGGCATCGACTTCTCGGCGATGAAGTGGGTGCTCAAGCCCGGCGACGACAGCGACCCCAAGCACAAGATCGCCGAGGTGGCGATCAACTACGGCACCTTCATCAACACCATCATCACCTTCATCATCATCGCGTTCGCGATCTTCATGGTCATCAAGCTGATGAACCGGCTGCAGAAGAAGCAGGAGGAGGCGCCCGCCGCGCCGCCAGCCGACGTGGCCCTGCTCACCGAGATCCGCGATTTGCTGAAGAACAAGCCGTAAGCAAGGCAAGCCCACTCCGCGGGAGCGGCCACGCCGCTCCCGCACCTCCGGCGCGTGACTTCCGGCCCAAGCGGGCCACCGCATCGGCGCGATAATCGGGATTCCACCGTCCGGAGTCCCCCATGCGCCGTCCCGCCCTCACCCTGCTCGCCGCCAGCCTGCTGCTCGCCGCCGGCGCCGCCAGCGCCGCCGACACCGCCATCCCCGCCGCGGCCGTAAAGACGGCCGAACAGCTGCGCGACCGGGCGTTGCACGACGGCACCGCCTACGCCGTGCTGAAGTCGCTCACCACCGAGGTCGGCCCGCGCCTCGCCGGCAGCGAGGCCGACCAGCGCGCCCGCGACTGGGCGGTGGCGAAGTTCAAGGCGCTGGGCTTCGACAAGGTCTATGTCGAGCCGGTGACCTATCCGAAGTGGGTGCGCCGGCACGAGAGCGGCGCCATCGTGGCGCCGTTCCCGCAACACCTGGTGCTCACCGCGCTGGGCTATTCGCCGGGCACGCCGGCGGGCGGGCTCACCGCGCCGGTGGTCGGCTTCGACAGCCTCGCCGCACTGAAGGCCGCCGACCCCGCCACGGTCAAGGGCAAGATCGTCTACGTCGGCTTCCGCATGCAGCGCCACCAGGACGGCCACGACTACGGCATGGGCTCGATGGTGCGCGTGGCCGGCCCGGTGCTCGCCGCCGCGAAGGGCGCCGCCGGTTACCTCTTGCGCTCGGCCGGCACCGACGCGCACCAGCGCGCCGCGCACACCGGCGTCACCGGCTTCAAGCCGGGCGACAAGACGGCGATCCCCGCCGCCGCGCTCTCCAACCCCGACGCCGACCAGCTCGAACGCGCGCTGGCCTACGGCAAGCCGGTCGAGGTGCATCTCGACCTCGACTGCGGCTTCGACGGCGACTACACCGGCGCCAACGTGATCGGCGAGATCACCGGCGCGAAGCACCCGGATCAGGTCGTCGCCATCGGCGGTCACCTGGATTCCTGGGACCCGGGCACCGGCGCGATCGACGACGGCGCCGGCATCGCCATCTCGATGGCCGCCGCGAAACTCATCCACGACCTGCCGCAGCGCCCCGACCGCAGCATCCGCGTGATCGCGTTCGCGAACGAGGAAATGGGCCTGTGGGGCGCGCGCGCCTACGCCGACAAGCACGCCAAGGAAGTGGGCAAGTTCCTGCTCGGCACCGACTCGGATCTGGGCGCCGGCAAGGTGTACCGGTTCAGCGCCAGCGTGAAACCCGAGGCGCGCCACGCGATCCAGCAGATCGCCGACGTGCTGAAGCCGCTGGGCGTGGCCTACGACGCCAAGCGCCCCGGCGGCGGCGGCTCCGACCTCGGCGCCATGCACGCCAAGGGCATGGCCGCGCTCACGCTGAACCAGGACGCCACCCGCTACTTCGACTGGCACCACACGCCGAACGACACGCTGGACAAGGTCGACCCCGCCGAGCTGGCGCAGAACGTGGCGGCCTACGCGGCGTGGACCTACATGGCCGCCCAGGCCGACGGCGATTTCGGCTCCGCGCCGGGCGCGTTCAAGGGCGACGGCGCGGAGGAGTGACGGCGGCGGCGCCATCGCCCGGCTTGGCGCCACGCAAGACGGCCGGGGCCATCCCTCGTCCTGCCGTCATATTCCGGCATGGATCCTGATGTAGAACGGCATTCCGTCGAGACGGTCCGACGGAGTGCCGATGGATGCATTCGCGCAATTCCTCGTGGAGTGCGGCCAGGCTTTGCGACAGCTCGCCAAGGCCACCCGCGGCGAACATCGCCTTGAAGATGTCCGCCAGCAAGCGTGGCTGGAGGCCCGTGAATTGGCCAACGAGCAAGGCTGTCCACCCGCCTTGCTCGATCCGGCGTTTCAGCAACAGGTGATCCACCGCCTGTATCGCAAACTGTTCCATGCCGGTCGCTGGTTTCGTTCCGCCGCACGACTGGACCACGGCTTCAACGACGACGATGCCCGCCCGTTGGCCAGTCGCCTGGTCAGCGACGAGGGGCGCGATCCTCTGCACGAGCTGCTGGAAGCCCAAGCCACGGCAGCGAAACCGCCGGACGAGGATCGGCTGCCGCTCTCGCTGGCGCTGGCCTGGGTGCTGCTGCTGCGCCGACACGACCAACGCATGCGTACCGTCGCCATGCGGCTGCTTATCTCCGTTTCCCATGCCTACCGCTGCTGCGCCAGGGCAAAGTGGCTGGCCGCCCACCAGCTTCCCATTCCGCTGCAGCGCGAACCGGGCAACGCATCGCTGCAGCTCGGCCCCTGGCGCCGGCGTCGGGCAGAACGCGTTCCGCGGCAACTGGCTTTCGACTTCGACGACCGGCCGGGACTGTTGCACTCATCCGACGCCGGTTGAGTCCGGTTCGGGCATCGCGGGGGCGAGCCGCTCCTGCTCGAGGCGGATCGGCCGCCGGGCCAGCGCCTCGGCCACCTGCGGCCAACCGGCGCGCACAGCCCAGCGCTGCATGGCGGCGAGCGACGCTGGATCGGGCGTCTCCGCATCGCGCACCGCCGACACGGCCGGCGACGCCGGCGACATCTGCCAGGGTCGCAGCGTGCGCCCCGCTTTGCCCACCACCTCGGCAAGCACGGCGGCGATGCGGAAGCCGCCTTCGTCGATATCGCCCCAATGGTAGACCGGCAGCTCGGGCAGCAAGCCGCACAGCACGCGTGCATAGGCCGCACGCCACGCGGGAGAAGGCATGCCGCCGGTGTAGAGCAGCAGCACCTCGGCGGAACCGTTCGTCTGCGCCGCATCGTGGAAGCTGGCGAGGTTCTCGATGCTGAGCACGCAACGCGCCGTGGTAGCCACCGACTGCAGCGATTCGACCGGCAACCCCAGATAGGGCCGCACCAGCGGCAGGCCGGCATCGACCAGCGTCGCCGTGCCGCACCCGGCCAGCAGCAGGGGCTGCGGCTCGCGCCTCAGGCCGATGGCCGACCACACGTCCTCTTTCGCCAGGCCGCTGGCGCCCGGTTCGCCAGTGACGAGCAGCTCCAGCCACGGCGTGAGCTTTTCCAGCCGCTTGCTGTCGCCGAACAGGCGCGCACTTTCGCGGCGCAGGATGCGCTCGTGGCCCGCGTCGTCCGCACGCGCCGCCACGGCACGCGCGGCATCGGCCAGTTCGACGGCCGCTTCGGGGCCGGCGCCGCGCAGCTTGCGGCCTTGGCGCCAGATGGCCAGCGCTTCGTCCAGTACCGGGAAGCGGGCGCACCATGGCGCCAGCCGCTGCGCCGCTGCCGCCACGCGCTCGTCCAGCAGGACCGCGCCCAGATGGCTCGCCAGCGCGGGCAGGTCGGCCACCGTGAGGCGCAACAACCGTGCGCCATCGCCGCGGCGCACGTCGCGCTGCACGGCGATCGCACCAGCGCGTTCGGCCAGCGCGACTTCGGCGTGGAAGGCTTCCAGTTCGGGCAGCGACGCGAGGCTGGTCGTGTATTCGCCCACGCTCGCCATGGGCTGCGACACCCGCTCGTCCGCACCGCGCCGCCGCGCGCTCTCGGCGCGGCGCAACAGGCGTTCCAGCACGGCCCGCGCGTGGCTCATGTGGTCGCCTGCTCGCGTGCGATGCGCGCGACTTCCTCGGCCAGCAGTTCGGGATGCAGGTCGAACTGGTCGCTGAGCAGCAGCTCGCGCGCGGCCGGCTGCATCTCCATGCGCATGGCCTGCAGCAGGTCGCCGTCGCGGAACAGTTCGATGTAGCTGTCCAGCACGCCCGACAGCGTGCCTTGCGCGGTGTCCGGTGCGGCCAGCACCAGTTGCAGGCCCAGCGAACGCAGGTAGTCCACGGTGGCGCGCGCGTTCTGCGCGTCGATCTTGTCGCCGAACTCGTCGAGCAGGATCAGGCCGATGCCGCCGGGGTGCGCCTCGCTCTTGCCGTAGGCCGCGGCCAGCGCGGCGCCGGCGATCACGTACAGCGGCGCGCGGTGCTCGCCGCCGGAGCCGGAGCGCATGCGCTCGCTGAGCGAGCCGATCACCTTGTCGTCGTGGCGGATCTGCACCTCGAAGCGGAAGAAGCGGCGGTAGTCGTCCAGCGGCGAGGCGGCGCCGCGCTGCGCCGCGTTGTCCTCGATCAGCTCGCGGAAGGCCGCCGGCACCTCGCCCGCGCTGTCGAACAGGTTGTCCTCGCCACCCACCTCCACCACGCGCTGGATGAAGCGGTACAGCTCGCGGTATTCGGGCGCCACCTCGTGGTGGAACTGGTAGCGCTCGTTGTTGGAGAAGGCCGGGCTGGCGCGCAACGTGCGGTTGAGCGTGTTGATCTGCGTCCTCAAGCGGTCGAAGTTGTCGTGCAGCGTGCTGGCCACGTTGCTGCGGAAGGTTTCCGTGGCCGTGACATAGGCACGATCGGCCTCCTCCTGGTAGTTGGCCAGTTCGCTGTCGCGCAGGTGAGTGAGTTCTTTCGCCAGCAGGGTGCGCGCGGCGCGCCAGTCCACGGTGTCGAACTCGATGGCGAGGGCGTGATCCCTGGCATATTGCGCCAGCGCGCTCCACGCCTCGGGCAGCAGGTTGCCGAGTTGCCTGTCGCTGTCCTGCGCGCGCTCCTCGCAGCGCCGGCTGCGCTCTTCCAGCGCCGGATATTTCGCGTCCAGCTCCTCGCGCAGGCGCTCGACGCGGTTGGGGTCGACGTCGGGGTGCCGGAACGCCTCCACGGCACGTCGTGCCACCAGGTCTTCCTGCGCTTGCAGCCCTTCGAGCAGGCGCTGCGCATTCTTCTCGTTGCTCTCGTCCACCGCCACCTTGCCGAGCAGCCCATCGCGCAGCTTGCGGCATGCGACGAGGCGATCGTGCAGCTCGCGCACCTGCTCGGCGAGGCGCAGCAGGTCGGGATCGGCCGCGGCATCGCGGCTTTCCAGCGCCGCACGATAACGCTGCTCGACCTGCCGGTGCTCCAGCACGCGGTCGCGCAGCGCCTGCGCGGCCTCGTCGGGATCGGCCAGCCGCGCGAGGCCGCGCTGGCAGGCTTCGGCGCGGCGCAGCCCGGGTTCCAGTTCGCGCACCGCGCCCTCGGCGGCGGCGATCTCCTCGCGCAGCACGCGCAGGCGCGCGCGGTTGTCGGTGGCGCCGATCTTCAGCTCGCCGGTGGCGGGCAGGCGCAAACGCTCGATGCTGCCGCCCTTGGCGAGCAGGCCGTCGCGGGTGAGGCCCTGCCGGCTGGCGATGAGTTCCGCCTCGCTGTCCACGCAGCGCAGCTCGCCCAGCTGGCGGCGCAGGAAGGCCAGCGCCTCGGCGTTGTCGCCGGCGAGCAGGGCGGCCACGCTGCCCGGCTTCGCATCGCCGCCGCCGTGGCGCGCATGACTGGAGAGCGCGAGCTTGACGCCGTAGACGCTGCGGCCTCCGGCCAGCGCGCGGTACAGCTTCACCGCGCGCTCCTCGTCGGCGGCGGGGATCAGCAGCGCTTCCACGTTGCTGCGCAGGTAGGCCTCGATCGCCGGCTGCCACGCGGCATCGTCCACCCGCACCAGGTCGCACACCGGCCGCGCGTCGATGCCCTCGTCGCGCAGGTAGCCCATCAGGCGCACCACGTCGGCGTTCAGCTCGGCCTGGCCGGTGGCAAGGCGCTTCTGGTTCTGCCGCGCGGCGTTGAGTTTTCCCTGCGCCTCGTCGAAGCGCGCATGCAGCGCGCGTGCGTGGCCGTCCAGCGCGTCGATCAACGGGCGCGCGGCAGCCAGCGCCTGTCGCGCCTCGCCATGCATGGTTTCGGCCGTCCACGGCAGCGCGGCTTCGTCGGGCAGTTTCGCCAGCACGTCGTACCACGCATCCCAACGGGCCTGTGCGCCGGCCAGCGCGTTCGCGTCCACGGCGGGCAGGCCGAGCTTGCCCAGCGCCTGCCATTGCTCACGCACGAAGGCGACGTCGCGCGCGAGTTCCTTCTTCAGGCGCGCCAGTTCCGCGCGGTCGCGCCCGGCCAGTTCGTCGATCTGCGCCTGCTCGCCGTAGCCTTGGCTGCCTTGCAGGCGGGCGTTGACCTGCGCATGCGCGTCCTCGGCAGCCTGCTGTTCGTGGCCGGCCTCCTCCAGCGCGCGGCGCGTGCCTGCGAGCTGGCCGGCGGCGGCCTCGCAGGCCAGCTCCGCCTGCTCCACCTGTTCGGCGAGCAGGTCGCGCGCGTACTCGGCGCCCAGCGCGCGGTAGCAGGCCGCGCGCGTCGCCTGCTGCGCGATCCGCTCGTATTGCGCATCCACCGTCTCGGCCGCCTTGATGCGCTCCACCACCTGCTCGATCTTCTCCTTGAGCTGGCGGAAGGTCTCCAGCAGGGCGCGGAAGCGCGCGATGTCGGTGGGCCGGTCCTCGGCGACGAGGGTACGCACGAACAGGTCCACGTCTTCCACCCGCTGCAGGTTCAGCGCGTTCTGGAACGCCTTGCGGTAGGCGTTGATGTCGGGATGCGCGCCGGGTGCGGCACGCAGGCGGAACAGCAGGTCCTTGACGAAGCGCTCGCTGCTGGCGTGCAGCTCGGGCTTGCCGCCGGCCTCGCGGCAGCGGCGCACGACCAGTTCCTTGAACGTGGCCCATTCCAGCGGCAGGCGGCCGTTCGCTTCGAGGTGGTCGGCCAGCTCCAGCGCCACGCCGGGCACGATGTACTGGCCGTAGACGCGGTGCTCGGGCTCGTCGGCGGAAGCGCCCAGCGCGATGCCGGCGCTGAGCCGCGAGCCGGTTTCCTGGTCGCGGAACACCAGGGTGATATACGTCGTCGCGGTGCGGCGCTTGCGGCCTTCCTCGCCGCTGCGGTACACGCCCAGGCAGTAGTCGCGGATGCTGCGCGCGCGGGCGCTGCCGCCGGCCTGCGCGTTGAAGCGGATGCGGTTGCGGTCGCCGCCCAGCAGCACCACCTGCAGGGCGTCGAGCAGCGCGCTCTTGCCCGCGCCGTTCGGGGCGATGATGGCGCTGGTGGCGTCGAGCTCCAGCGTCTGCGCCTCGAACAGGAAGAACTGCACCAGGTGCACGCGTTCAAGCAGTTGCATCGTCGTCCTCCGCGGCGTCTTCGGCGTCCGCGTCGTCGCGGTTGTGCTGGTCCAGCCGCTGCAGCCATTGCTCGCCGGCGATCTCCACGATGGCCGGGCGCGCGCGCAGGTGGAAGGGCTGCGGGTCGTCGCCCTCGGATTCCACCAGCCGGCACACGCCCCAGCGCCGGAGCGTGCGCGCCAGCGCGCGCAGCGCGCCGACGTCGGGCATCGCGCGGCCGGCCAGCGCCTGGTAGGCCTCCTGCAACTCGGGCAGCTCCACCACCACCTCGCCCTGCTCCTCGATCTGCCCTTGCCGCGCCGCCTCGTCGTAGCGCTGGCGCAGCACCAGCAGCAGCAGGGTTTCCTCCAGCGTCACCGGCGCGCCCTCGCCGTGCGCGGGCATGGCGACCACGTAGCGGTAGTGCGCGTTGCGTTCCAGCCGGATGCCCAGCGGCGCCAACGCGGCCACGTAGTCGTCGAAGTGGTCTTCCACCAGGTGGTAGGCCGCGCGCGCCGTGCGGTCGCCGGCATAGAGCACCTGCTCGGTCACCAGACGATAGGCGGCCCGCTCGAAATCGGCCACCGCGTAGATGCCGTTGGACTGCTGGCTCAACTGGTTCCAGCTGCGTTTCATGCGCGGCCCTTCAAGCGATGTTCTTCAGGCGGTGGATGGCGAAGCGCGGTGCGCGCAGGTAGCCGTTGTCGTCGTGTTCGCCCGCGTCCAGCAGTTCGACACGGAAGCCGCGCGCGACGCGGCCTAGCGGATCGTCGCGGCGCAGGCCGCCGATGCGATGGCTGCGTAGCGCCAGGGTGAGCAGGGTCTGGTAGGCGCGCAGGTCTTCGATGGAGGCGATGCCGAGTTGCGCGGAATCGATGCTGCCCGCGTGCGGCAGGTGGCGCGCCACGTAGCGCGCCATGTCCTCGGCGTCGACCAGCCGCGCGCGCTTCATCCGCCGCAGCAGGTTGAGCCGCGCGAGCTGTTCGGGCGTGGGGTGTTCGATGGCGTTGGCGCTGCGCGGGATCGGCTGCGGCTTGCGACGCGGCGGCCGCAGCTGCGAGTCGTCCATCAGCGCACCCGGCGCCACTGGCAGGCGCAAGGCGTCTCCCGGCGCGTTCAGCGCCCCGCGGATCGCCCGCTTGAGCAGCACGTCGAGCTTTGCCGGCGCGCGCAGCCGGTAGTCGAGGAAGGCCAGCGCGCGACGGTTGGCCTGGCGAATGTCCTCGTCGAGGCGGCCGAGGTATTCGTCGATGCGCTCCAGTTCGCGCAGGCGGCGCAGGCTGCGCTGCAGGCGTTCCGCCGCGCGCGCGGCGTCGCCATCGGTGAGGTGTTCGCAGTACCAGCCGAGCAGGCTGTCGTGCAGCGCCGTGCTTTCCACCTGCTGCGCCATCGCGAGAATCGCGTTGCGCCGCGCCAGCGGATGGTCGGCCTTGTGCAGGTCGGCGTAGTCGCCCACGAAGAAGCTCGACACGTAGCGCTCGAACCACTGCCGCGCGAACTGCGCGGTGGTTTCCGCCCGGCTCAGCTCCGGCATCAGGTCGCGCACCTTGAGGCTCATCGAGCTGAGCGATACCAGCAGGCGCCGCGCCTGGTCGGCGGCCTCGTCCAGCGCGTCGCCCGCCGCCTTGCCCTCCACCACCTGGCGCAATTGCAGCTCGATGGAGCGCACCTTGGCCGAGACGAAGGTGGGGCCGTGCTCGGCGAACTCCACCAGCGCGGCGAGGAACTGCGCCACCACCGGCGGCATCGACACCATCTCGCGCGCGCCCACGCGCTCCTGCCGCAGCCAGCCGGCGGCGCGGAAACGCTCATGGATGGCATTGGCGCGATCCGCCAGCGAGGCTCCCGGCGTATCGCCCTCCTCGGTTTCCCACGGGTCGTCGGACAGAAGATACCGCTCGATGGCGCCGGTGATCTCGCGGCGCTGGAAACCGATCGACGGCGGCAGCGGCGCATCCGGCCCGAAGTACTCGTCGAACAGCCGGCACAGCAGCACCCAGTAGCGCTCGCGGTTGCCGCTGGCCAGCGGCGCGAACAGGCCGGCGGGCAACACCCTAAACAGCGGCGGCGTGCTCGCGGTGCTCAAGCGGGGTTCCGTCCGGTCATGTCCAGGGATCTCGATGCGACCCGGGGATTATGCCGCAAGGCCGCCTCAGTCCGGCTGCGCCGCCACTGTGCGCGACTTGCGCCCGAACCGCCGCTGCAGCTTGTCCATGTACAGGTAGATCACCGGCGTCAGGTACAGGGTGAGCACCTGCGACACCACCAGGCCGCCCACCACGGCGAGGCCGAGCGGGCGGCGCGAGGAGGCGCCCGCGCCGATGCCGAGCGCGATGGGAAGCGTGCCGGCGAAGGCGGCCATGGTGGTCATCATGATCGGGCGGAAGCGCACGTGACAGGCCTCGACGATGGCCGTGGCGGGCGACATGCCTTCCACGCGCTGCCGCTCCAGCGCGAAGTCGATCAGCATGATCGCGTTCTTCTTCACGATGCCGATCAGCATCACGATGCCGACGAAGGAGAACAGGTCCAGCGGCGCGTGGAACAGCATCAGGGTGAGCAGTGCGCCCACGCCCGCCGCGGGCAGGCCGGAGAGGATGGTGAGCGGGTGGATGAAGCTCTCGTACAGGATGCCGAGCACGAGGTAGATCACGAACAGCGCCAGCACCAGCAGCAGGCCCATGCCCTGCATGGACTGCTGGAACGCCTGCGCGGTGCCCTGCACGCTGCCGGTGATCGAGGCAGGCAGGTCGAGCCGGCGCATCGCGCCGTCGATCTCGGCCACCGCCTGGCTGAGGCTGACGCCCGGCGCCAAATTGAATGACACGGTCACCGCGGGCAGCTGGCCCTGGTGGTTCACGGTGAGCGGCCGCGCGTGCCGCTCGAAGCTCGCCACCGTGGAGAGCGGCACCAGCTTGCCCGTGTTCGAGGTGACGTAGAGCTGCGACAGGATCGCCGGATCGTTCTGCAGCGCGTAGTTCACCTGCAGGATCACCCAGTACTGCGTGGCCGCGCCGTAGATCGTCGACACCTGCCCCTCGCCGAACGCGGTGCCCAGCGCGCTCTGCACCTGGCGCATGCTGAGGCCCAGCGGCGCGAGCTTGGCACGATCCACCTTGACCTCGATCGCCGGGCCGTTGAGGTCGAGGTCGCTGGTGACATCCTGGAAGCCCGGCAGCTTGGCGAACGCGGCGAGCACCTTGCCCGACTGCGCGTACAGCGCGTCGAGGTCGGTGGACTGCAGCGTGTACTGGTACTGCGCCTTCGACGCGCGGCCGCCCACCTGGATCGCCGGCGGGTTCTGGATGTAGGCGCGGATGCCCGGCACCTTGGCGAACTTCGCCCGCAGCTCCTGCATGATCCGGTCGGGATCGAGCGCGCGCTCGTTCGCCGGCTTCAGCCGCATGAAGATCGAGCCGTTGTTGGTGGTGGTGCGCGAGCCGCCCGAACCCACCGAGGACATGTAGCTGGCGATGTTCGGGTCCTGCCCCACGATCGCCGCCAGCTGCTGCTGGCGTTGCGCCATGCCGGCGATGGAAATGTCGTCGGGACCTTCGGTGTTGACGAACAGCTGGCCGGTGTCGCCGGCGGGGATGAAGTCCTTGTCGACCACCATGAACAGCACCGCGGTGGCGACGAGGCTGGCGAAGAACACACCGAGCACAGTGCGTGGATGCGCCACCGCCCACGCCAGCGAGCGGTTGTAGCCGTCGCGCACGCGGTTGAAGCCGGCGTCGAACCACAACGCCACGCGCGATTTCCGCTCGTGCTCGGCATGCTTGACGAAGCGGCTGCACAGCATCGGCGTGAGCGTGATCGAGACGAAGCCGGAGATCAGGATCGCGGTGGAGATCACCACCGCGAACTCGTGGAACAGCCGGCCCACGATGCCGCCCATGAACATCACCGGCAGGAACACCGCCACCAGCGACAGCGTCATCGAGAAGATCGTGAAGCCGATCTCGCCGGCGCCGACCAGCGCGGCCTCGTAGGGCTCCATGCCGGCCTCGACGTGGCGCACGATGTTCTCCAGCATCACGATCGCGTCGTCCACCACGAAACCCACGACAAGCGTGAGCGCGAGCAGCGAGAGGTTGTCGAGGCTGTAGCCCAGCGCATACATCACGCCGAACGTGCCGATCACCGACACTGGCAGCGCCAGCGCGGGAATCAGCGTGGCCGAGGCGTTGCCGAGGAACAGGTAGATCACCAGGATCACCAGCACACCGGCGAGCAGCAGGGTGTACTGCACGTCGTCGACCGAGGCGCGGATCGAATCGGAGCGGTCGTACAGCGTCTGCAGCCGGATCGACGGCGGCAGCGTGGCCTGGAACTGCGGCAGCACCGCGCGGATGCGGTCGATCGTAGCCACTGTGTTGGAGCCGGGCTGGCGGTCGATCGCCAGCACCACCGCACGCCGGCCGTTGAACCAGCTCGCCACCTGGTCGTTCTGCACGCCGTCCGCGGCGTGGCCGAGCTGCGACAGCGTCACCGGCGCGCCGTTGCGCCAGGCCACGATGATGTCGTTGTACGGCGCCGCCTGCTGCAGCTGGCCGTTCGAGCTCACCTGCAGCAGCTGGCGCGCGCCGTTGAGCGAGCCGGTGGCGAGGTTGACGTTCGCGTCCGCGATCGCCTGCTGCAGCGTGTCGATGCCGATGCCGTGCGCGGCCAGCTTCGCGGGGTCGACGCTGATGCGCACCGCGTACTTCTGCGAGCCGAAGATGCTCACCTGGGCCACGCCCTGCACCATCGACAGCTCCTGCGCCAGCCGCGTCTCGCCGTATTCGTCCACGGTGGACAGCGGCAGCGTGTCGGAGCTGAGCGCGAGGTAGAGGATCGCCTTGTCCGCCGGGTTCACCTTGCGGAAAGTGGGCGGCGTGGGCATGTTGGTGGGCAGCTGGCGCTGCGCCGCCGAGATCGCCGCCTGCACGTCCTGCGCGGCGCCGTCGATGTTGCGGCTGAGGTCGAAGGTCAGCGTGATCGAGGTCGAACCCAGCGCGCTGGTCGAGGTCATCTGGCTGATGCCGGCGATGGTGGAGAACTGGTTCTCCAGCGGCGTCGCCACCGCGGTCGCCATCGTCTCCGGCGAAGCGCCGGGCAGGCTCGCGCTCACCGAGATGGTGGGGAAGTCCACGTTCGGCAACTCGTTCACCGCCAGCCGCGGATACGCAGCCACGCCGAACACCACCAGCGCGATCATCAGCAGCGCGGTCATCACGGGTCGGCGGATGCAGAGGGCGGGAAGGTTCAAAGAGCCCGCCCTCCCTGCCACCCTCGCATGCCCCGGTTACGACAGCATCCGGCGAGCGAACCCGCCCGGCACGTTCGCCCCCTCTCCCCGCCGGGGCACGCGGGGAGCGGCCATGGATGGCCGCAGCTTTGAGGAGCGAGGAGAGGGTTGGGGAGAGGGGCCAATCTCGCCGCAATCCCCATCGAAGCCCCGTAGGAGCGCACCCTGTGCGCGATTGCTCTTCGCACGACCAATCGCGCACAGGGTGCGCTCCTACAAGGAAGCATCGCGGCGCTCACCCCGCCACCACCTGCACCCGCGTGCCGTTGGTCAGCAGCATCTGCCCGTCGGTGACCACCTGCTCGCCGCCGGCGAGGCCATGCTCGATCACGATGCGCCCGCGGTTGCTCACGCCTGCGCTGACCATGCGCTGCTGCGCCTTGCCGTCCGCACCCACCACGAACACGAAGCTGCCGGTGGGCGAGTTCTGCAGCGCCGTCACCGGCACCGTCACCACGTCGTGCAGGCGTGCGGTGGGCAGGGTCACCTGCACGAACTGGCCGGGGGTGAGGCGGTCGTCGGCGTTGGCGTAGCTCGCCTTGAGCTGGATCGTGCCGGTGCCGGTGTCCACCGCGTTGTTGATGAAATCCAGCGTGGCCGTGATCGGCGCCGTCGTCGCGCCCGGCGGCTGCACGCTCACCGCCACGCTGCCGCGGGCGGCCGCGGCCTTGATACCGTCCAGCGCCGACTCCGGCACCGAGAACGTGAGATGGATCGGCCGCACCTGGTTGAGCACGACGAGGTTGGTGCTGTTCGCGGCCACCTGCGCGCCGGGGTAGACCAGCGGCGCGCCGGCGATGCTGTCCACCGGCGCCACGATCCGCGCGTAGCCGAGCTGGGTCTGCGCCATCTCCACCGCGGCCCGGTCGGCCTGCACCGACGCGGCGTAGATGCCCACGTTCGCCTTGTAGCCGTCGTAGTCGGTCTTCGACACGTAGCCCTTGGCCAGCATCGGCGTGTAGCGGCGCAGCACCTGCTCGGCGTTCGCGAGTTGGGCCTGGTCCTTGGCGAGGTTGCCGCGCGCCTGGTCCAGCTGCGCCTGCAGCAGGCTGGGATCGATGCGCGCGATCACCTCGCCGCGCTGCACGCGGCCGCCCGGCGTGAACGCGATCGCCTGCAGCTGGCCGCTGACGCGCGACTGCACGGTCACGCTGGAATACGCCTCGGCGTAGCCGTTCACCGTGAGCGAGAGCGCGAGGTCGCCGCGCTCGACCCGCGCCACCTTCACCGGCACCGCCTGCGCCGCGGCCGGCTTGCCCGGCGCGGGCTTGCCGCCGCCCGACCAGGCGTGCGCGAGCAGCGCGGCCAGCGCCACCACCAGCAGCAGGGCCACGGGTTGCTTCCAGGAAATGCGCTGCGGCATGGGCTCTCCGCGGATGGATGCGGGCTGTCCCGTCGACCGGGGCACCGCGGCGGCGCGACGCCTGAAGATCGGCAGGAACCAAACGATGACTCAACGCAGCAGGATATCGATGCGTTGACTGTCACGGCATATTTTGCGCCGGGGTGGGCCGCGGGACAGCGGCGACGTCCGGCACTTGGCAAGCGCGGGGCGCTAGGCCTTGGGCGACGCCGGCGCCTCGACCGCGTCCAGCGCCTGCAGGTTCTCCTTGATCCGCGCGATCACCGCCAGCGCCTGCTTCAGCTCGTCGTAGGCGATGCCGCGGGTAGCCTCGCCGCGCAGCTCGCGCGCGATCTGCTCCATGTCGTCCACCACGCCGCGCGCCTGCTCGGTGACGTACAGCCGCCACGCGCGGCGGTCGCGCGGGTCGGGACGGCGCTCCACGAAGCCGGCGGCCTGCAGGCGATCGATCACCCGGCCCACCGCGATCGGCTCCATCTCCAGCGCCTCGGCCAGCTCGTTCTGGCGCATGCCCTCGCGGTGATACAGCATCTTGGTGGCGCGCCACTGCGCGCGGGTGAGGCCGAACTTCACCGCGCGCCGATCGAAGTGCTTGCGGAACAGCAAGGTCACGTCGTTCATCAGGTAGCCGAACGAAAGCTCTTCCGTTTTCGCCATGATCGTCGCAACCTCTCCCCCGTCGTGATGCAAGCATAAGGCGAACATGCCCATCCGCGTCATCACCGCCGACATCACCACGCTCGCCGCCGACGCCATCGTCAACGCGGCGAACGAGACCTTGCTGGGCGGCGGTGGGCGAGCAGCGGCGCTTGCGCGAGTCCGGTGGACTCGCGCGCCGCGGCGAGCGCCGGAGGCAGGATGCCGCAGGCCGGGTTGCCTGGCGAGCGAGGGATCGCGAGCCTAGCAACGACTCGACTCCGCTACCTCGACCTCTCATGTCCATTGCCGTCATTACCGCCGACATCACCACGCTCGCCGCCGACGCCATCGTCAACGCGGCGAACGAGACGCTGCTGGGCGGCGGCGGAGTCGACGGCGCCATCCACCGCGCCGCCGGCCCGCAGCTGCTGGCCGCCTGCCGCGCGCTGCCGCAAACCGCACCCGGCGTGCGCTGCCCCACCGGCGAGGCGCGCCTCACGCCGGGCTTCGCGCTGCCCGCGCGCTTCGTGATCCACACCGTGGGCCCGGTCTGGCACGGCGGCGGCCACGGCGAGGCGGCCTTGCTGGCCAGCTGCCATCGCAACGCGCTGCGCCTCGCGCGCGAACACGGCCTGCGCCGCCTCGCGTTCCCCGCGATCAGCTGCGGCGTGTACGGCTATCCCCCGCCGCTGGCTGCCGCGGTGGCGGTAACCACGCTGCATGAGGCGCTGGCCGCACACCCGGATTTCGAGCTCACCCTGTGCTGCTACGGCGAGGGCATGCGCGCGGTGTTCCAGGCCGCGCTCGACGCCGTGGCGTAGAAGCGCACCCCCGGATCAAGTCCGGGGGTGCGTTCCTACAGCTTGAACGGATACAGCGGCGGCAGGCCGTCGTCGTCGCCCTTCTCCACCGCGCGCCACGCGAAGCCGCGCTTGAATACCTCGGCGAGATCGTCGCCGCCCGCCGTCGATGCCGTCGTGCCGTAGCAGCGCCGCTGCAGGTCGGCCAGCGCACGCCGCTGCGTTTCGTCCGCCAGCGCATCGTGCAGCGCGCCGGGATGCTGGATCGATGGCCGTTCGGCCTGTGCCCAGGCCAGCAGGCTGCGCAGCTGCGCCGGCGCATCGCTGCCGCGCGCGGCGGCGAGGAAGGCCTGGCGCGCGCGGCGCGCGGCATCGCTGCTCGCGTTGCTGCCCGCCGCCGCGACCACCGCGCCACGCGGCGCGCGCCGCCGCCACAGCCACCAGGCCAGCACGCTGAGCAGCCACAGCAGCAGGCTGGCCAGCGCGATTGCGCGCCACGGCACGCTGCGCGTCGCCGCCGGTGCCACTGCCGCGGCGGGCGTTGCTGCAGCGTCCGGTTCCGCCGTCGACGCCGCGGCGGCCGGCGAGGCGGCCGCGGGTGGGGTGGCGGCTGCACCGGCCGCCGGCAGCACGGTGATGCTGTGCGCGGGAATCTCGGCGGTCTGCGCCTGGCCGGTGGTCACGTCGAACCAGCGCAGCGTGGTCGCCGGCAGGGTGAGCGTGCCGGCCTGCTCGGGCACCACCGCGAACGCGCGCTGGCGGCTGCCGACCAGCCACGGGCCGTCGTTCGTGGTGGCGGTGGCCGGCTGGTCCGGGTACACCGTGGCGCCTTGCAGCGCGGGCAGGCTCAAGGCCGGCAGCGCCTCGAACGGCAGGCCGGTGGCGCTGAGCTTCATCGTGAGGTTGATCGGCTGCCCCACGCGCACCGGCGTGTTCGCGTCGGGCCAGCCGCTCAGCGTGAGGCTGAGCGCGCGCGCCGGCAGCCACGCCGCCTTGCCCCAGTCCGCGGGCGCGGCCTGCACCGGTACGCTGAGCGCGGGCGCGCTGGCCGACACCGAGGTGCCGACGCCGAAGAAGCTGTCGGGATCGTTCGGGTCCAGCGCCTCGCCCTGGAAACCCAGCGAGGGAATCGACAGCGTGCCGGCATGCTGCGGTACCAGCGCGTAGCGCCGTTCGATCACGTGGTACTGGCTGCCGCCGCGCACTGCGTCGTAGCGCAGGTCGCCGCCGACCTGGCTGAGCTGCACGCCGTCGATCTGCGGCGTGTCCAGCGCGCCGCTGCTGATGTTGCCGCGGTAGTACAGCCGCACCACGTAGCTGAGCTGCTGACCCACCCAGGCGCGCTGCGGCGTGACCTCCGCCTCCATGAACAGGTTGCGGTGCAGCGCCGCGGCCGCCGCCGGGTTCGGTGGATCGACCTGCAGCGTGAGCGGCGCAGTCTGCGCGCCGGCCACCGCGAGCGAGGGGATGGTGAGCGTGCCCGCGTGCTTCGGCCGCAGCACCACGCCGATCACCAGCTCGGCGCTGCGCTTGCCGTTGACGATGCTGAGGCTGCTGCTCTGCGAGCGGCCGAGGATGTCGAAATCCTGCTGCAGCGGGCCGAGGTCGGGCATCGCCACGCTGCCGCTGGCGCCGGCGACATGCAGGTTCAGCGTCACCGTCTCGCCCAGCTGCATGCTGCTGCGGTCCAGCGTGGCCTGCACGTCGGTGGCGCGCACCAGCAATGGAACGGCGAGGCACAGCAGCAGGCAGAGGCAAACCAACCTTTTCACAACCCATCCTCGTCGGGCACGCCGCCGTGGCGGCGCTGGTATTCCAGTTCGAACTTGCGGCGCAGCAGCGCGCCCGGATCGTCGGGCACGCGCTGCAGCGCCTGGCGCAGGTCGGCCGGCAGCTTGGCCTGCGGATCGTCGGCGCCTTCCGCGCCGAGCTGGTGCGTGGACGGCGGATTCGTCGCGGGCTTGCCGGCGGCGCCCAGCTGCTTGTCCAACTGCTGCTTCAGCGCCTGTTGCGCCTTCGCGGCCTGCGCCTGCTGCGCGGCCTGCTGCGCGGGCGTCGGCGGTTGCGCATCCTGTTGCTGCGCGTCGGCTGCACTCGAGGATTTTTCGTCGGCGGGCTTCGGCTGGTTTTGCGGCGACTGACCGGCATCGTTCGATGAATGCTGCTGATCCTGCTGCTGCGCGGAGCCCTTGTCGTGCTGCGGTAACTGGCCGGATTCGCCACTCTGGCCCTGTTCGTTCTTGTCCTGCCCGCTCTTGCCCTGCCCTTGCGACGAGGAGGAACCGCCCTGCTTCGGTTGCTGCTGCGACGACGAGGGCTGGTTTTGCTGCGGCGGCTGCTTGCGCAGCCAGTCCTCCACCGCCTGCCGGTTCGCTTTCGCATCGGCGTTGGCGGGGTTCTGTTTCAAGGCCTCGTCGTAGGCCTGGATCGCGTCCTGGTATTTGCCCTCGCGCGCCAGCGCATTGCCGAGGTTGTAGGCGGCGTCGCTGCCCTTGGCCGTGCGCAACGCCTGCGCGGCGGCGGCGTAGTCGCCCGCGCGATAGGCCGCCGCGCCGCGCCAGGCCGGATCGCGTGCCAGCTGCAGCGCCTGCTTCGCGTCGCCCCGCTGCAAGGCCTGCGCCGCCTGCTGGTCGCGGCGCTGCCACAGGTCGCGCCAGCTCGCGGCGTGCGCGGTGCCGGGCAGCATCGGCAGCAGCACCAGCGGCAACAGCAACAGCCAGCCGCGGCGGAACGCCAGCGCGGCCAGCGGCAAGAGGAGCAGCAGCAGCCACGGGCCGCGATCCTGCCACTCGTCGCCGAGCTGGCCCGGCGCCGCCTGCGTGGAGCCCGCGCGCAATTCGCCTTCGAGCGTGGCGACGTCGCCGTCGTTCGCGCTCATCGGCGCGTAGCGGCCGCCGCCTGCCGCGGCCACGGCGGCGAGCGCCGCGTCGTCGCGGCCGGCCAGTTGCAGGTCGCCCTTGGCGTCGTGCAGGAAGCCGCCGCCCGGCAGCGGCACCGGCGCGCCCTGCGGCGTGCCCACGCCCAGCACGGAGACGCGCACGCCTGCCGCACGCGCCTTGCGCGCGGCGGCCTGCGCCGCCGCATCGACGCTGTCGGCGATCAGCACCAGCGAACCGCCGCCAACCTTCGCGTCGCGGATCAGCGCCACGCCGCGCGCGATCGCCGCCGCCGCGTTGTCGCCATCCACCGGCATGGTGTCGGGCGCCATCGCGTCGAGCAGGGTGCCGAGGCTGTGCACGTCGGAGGTGAGCGGCGCCACCACGAAGGCCTCGCCGGCGTAGCCGATCAGCGCGTTCAAGCCGTCGCGGTTCGCCAGCAGCAGGTCGTGCGCCTTGTAGCGCGCGCGGCCGATGCGGTTGGGCGCCACGTCGTGCGCCAGCATGCGCTGCGACAGCGAGATCGCCACCACCTGCGCGGCGCGCTGCGCGTACAGCGGCTGCGCCACGCGGCTCCACGTCGGTCCGGCCAGCGCCAGCACCGCCAGCAGCCAGGCCAGCGCGAGCAGACCCAGCGGCAGGCGTTGCCGCGCGGCCCGGCCCTGCAGGAGTTGCGGCAGCAGTTCCGCATCGACCAATCGCGCCAGCGCCTGCAGGCCGCGACCGCGCCGCGCGGCCTGCCACAGCAGCCACGGCAGCACGGCCAGCGCGCACAGCCACCACGGCCGCAGGAAATGGAACTGGGCCAGCGCCGCGCTCATGCCGCCGCCTCCGTCGCGCGCCAGCGCGGCAGGCCGGCCAGCAGCCACAGCAGCAGCGCCGCCGCCAGCGGCCAGGTGAACCACTCCCGGCGCGGCCGCAGCGTGGGACCGTGCTGCGGCATCGGCTCCAGCGCGTCGATGGTGCGGTAGGCGTCGGCGAGCTGGTCGCTGTCGGTGGCGCGGAAGAAGCGGCCGCCGGTCTCCTCGGCGATCTTCGTCAACATGGCCGCGTCGAGGTCGGCGGAAGGATTGACGATCCGGCTGCCGAAGAAGCCCGGCACGCGCATGCGGGTGGCGCCGATGCCCACGGTGTAGATGCGCACGCCGGCCGCCTTGGCGGCGCGCGCGGCTTCCAGCGGCGTGATGCTGCCGGCGTTGTTGACGCCGTCGGTGAGCAGCACCAGCACGCGCGCCTGCGCGGGCAGCGCGGCGAGCCGCTTCACCGCGATCGCGATGGCGTCGCCGATCGCCGTCTCGGTGCCGGCCAGGCCCACCGCCGCGCCCTGCAGCTGCGCGCGCACCGCGTCGAGGTCCCAGGTGAGCGGCGTGACCAGGAAGGCCTGGCTGCCGAACAGGATCAGGCCCATCTCGTCGCCGCGGCGGCGGTCGATGAAGTTGCCGGCGATCGCCTTCACCGCGCCGAAGCGGCTCACGCCCTGGCCGGCCAGCTCCATGTCCGGCGTGCGCATGCTGCCGGAGAGGTCCACCGCGAGGAACAGCGCGCGGCCGCTGCGCTGCTGCGCCTGCGGCGGCCCCACCCATTGCGGACGCGCCGCCGCAGCCACGAGGCACAGCCACGACAAGGCGAGCAGCCACGGCGCGAAGCCGCGCGCGGCGTTGCCGGCGGCGTCGGCGAGGCGCAGGCCCGGCTGCGGCAGGTGCAGCGCCTGCCCCGGCGTGGTGGGCGGCAACACGCGTCGCAGCAGCCAGGGCAGCGGCAGCAGCAGGAACAGCCAGGGCCAGGCGAACTCAAACATGGCCCGGCTCCGCGGCGACAGACTTCCACGCACGCGGTCGCGCGGCGGCGTGCAGCCACGCGCGCGCCGCCGCCAGTGCGGCCGCGGCGTCGAACGCGCCGCGCGGGCGATACATCGCCGCTTCCAGCGCGGCCAGCCGGGCGAGCGTCGCCGGCGGCACCGGCACCCGCGCCAGCGTGGCCTGCCACGCGTCGCCGCGCTGCTGGGTCGCCGCGCCGTCGTGCAGGCGCGCCACCCGGCGCAGCAGTTGCTGCAGCGCCGCCGCCAGCGCGGCATCGTCGCCGTCGCGCGCATGCCGTTGCGCGTGGCGCTCCAGTTCGCCCAACCACTGCCGACGCCGTTGCCGCAGGCGGCGCTGGCGATGCCACAGCCAGGCCAGCGCCATGACGGCCAGCAAGGCCAGCGCCGCGAGCAGCCACCAGCCCGGCGCGGGCGGCCACCACGGCGGCGCGGGCGGCAGGTGGATGTCGCGCAGCACCGGGCCGCTCGACGCGGGCGGCGACGGCATCATCGCCGCGTCCTCGTCGTGCCCAGCAACTCGCCCACGGCCGGCAGCGGATCGTCGCGCGTGTCGAGCACTCGGCAACGCAGGCTAGTGGCGCGCGCCAGCGCTTCCAGCCGCGCCGGGCCCGCGCCCAGCGCCTGCTGGAATTCGCGCCGCTGGCGTTCGCCCAGCAGCACCACGTCGCGGCGCTCACCGGCGTGCTCCAGCGGATAGCGGCCCGGCGGCGGCGGTTCGCGTTCCAGCGCATCGGCCAGCACCAGCACGCCGACGCCGGCGCGCGTCTTGAGATCGAGCAGGTGCTGTTGCGCCTCGGCATCCGCGCTGAAGCCGTCGCTGAGCAGCAGCACGCGGCTGGCGCCATGTTGCAGGCGGCGCGCGCGCAGCAAGGCGGCGGACAGCGGCTCGGCGCGCTCCACCGGCGGCAGCGCATCCCAGTCCGCCAGCGCGCCGCACACCGCGAGCGCGCCGTGCGCACCGCCCTGCGGGCGCAGCAGATGCTCGCTGGCGCCGAAAGCCAGCAGCCCCACGCGCTCGCCGGCGCGCACGGCCAGCCACGCGGCGACGGCGGCGGCGCGCGCGGCCTGCACCGACTTGAAACGGGCGCGGGTGCCGAAGCGCAGGCTGGCGTGGGTGTCGAGCAGGATCAGCAGGCGGCCTTCGCGCTCTTCCTGGTACAGCTTGGTATGCAGCTTGCCGCTGCGCGCAGTGAGCCGCCAATCGAGGCGGCGCGCGTCGTCGCCGGGCTGGTAGGCGCGCGACTCGGCGTAGTCCATGCCGCGGCCGTATAGACGGCTGGATTGCTGGCCAACGCGCGGCGCATGGCTGGCCGTCGGCGCGAGTTTCGCGCGGCCGACGCGCGCGCCCAGCGCGATCAGCTCGGCCAATGACACGCGCGTGCGGCCGTCGCCGTCGGCGCGGTTCGGCAAGCCGGTATCCACGACGGCGTTCACGGCAGCGGCACGAGATCCAGCAGGCGGGCGATCACCTGGTCCGGCTTCACGCCCTCGGCTTCGGCCTCGTAGCTGAGCAGCACGCGATGGCGCAGCACCTCGTGCACGATCGCGTGCACGTCCTCGGGCAGCACGTAGTCGCGGCCGGCGAGCCAGGCCTGCGCGCGGGCGCAGCGGTCCAGCGCGATGGTGGCGCGCGGGCTGGCGCCCCAGGCGATCCAGCGCTTCAGCTCCGGCCCGTAGCGGCCGGCGTCGCGCGTGGCCAGCACCACTTGCGCGAGGTATTCCTCCAACGCCGGCGCCATGTGCACCGCCATCGCGGCGTCTCGCGCGGCGAACACGTCGGCCTGCCGCAGCAGGGCCGCGGGCGCGTGGGCGGGATGCGCCTGCCGCCGCGCCTGCTCGCGCGCGAGCCGCAGGATCGCCAGCTCGGCGGCGGCGTCGGGATAGCCGATGGTGACGTGCAGCAGGAAGCGGTCGAGCTGGGCCTCGGGCAGCGCGAACGTGCCCTCCTGCTCGATCGGGTTCTGCGTGGCCATCACCATGAACAGCCCTGGCAGCGGCCGGGTGGCGCGGCCCACGGTGATCTGCCGCTCGCCCATCGCCTCCAGCAGCGCCGACTGCACCTTGGCCGGCGCGCGGTTGATCTCGTCGGCGAGCACGATGTTGTGGAACAGCGGGCCGGGCTCGAACTCGAAGCTGCCGCTCTGCGGGCGGAACACGTCGGTGCCGGTGAGGTCGGCGGGCAGCAGGTCGGGAGTGAACTGCACGCGGTGGAAATCCGCCTCGATGCGCGCGGCCAGCGCCTTCACCGCGGTGGTCTTGGCCAGGCCCGGCGCGCCTTCCACCAGCAGGTGGCCGTCGGCGAGCAGCGCCACCAGCAGGCAGTCGACCAGCTTCGGCTGGCCGATGATGCAGGCCTGCAGATCGTCGCGCAGCTGCGCGAAGGCTTGCTGCAGGCGGCTGCGGGGCGGGGTTTCGGGCATGTCCATCATGGGGGTTCCGGCGGCAAGTCGCCGCTATCGACCGCGGCGGAGCCCGGAAGTTTAACCATGCACCGCGCATCGTTCAGGCGCACCAACGCAAAGAGGCGGCCGTGGCCGCCTCTTTGCGTGTCGCGATGGGCGACGCCTTATTGCAGCGAATCGTTGAGGATGCGCGGCGTCACGAAAATCAACAACTCGCCCTTGCTGTTGTTGCGATTGGTGTTGCGGAACAGGAAGCCGATGCCCGGGATGTCGCCGAGGCCCGGCACCTTGGTGATGGTGTTGCTCTTGTTGATCTCGTAGATGCCGCCCAGCACCACGGTCTGGCCGTTGTCCACCAGCACCGAGGTGTTCACCGACTGGGTGTTGATCTGCGGCACCGTGCCGTTCGGCGTGGAGAGGAACTTGTCCAGCGAATCCTTCTTCACATTGATCGCGAGGTAGACGCGGTTGTCCGCGGTGATCGTGGGCGTGACCTTGAGCTCCAGCACCGCATCCTTGAACTGCACCGAGGCGGTCTGGCCACCGGTGCCGCCGATGCCGCCCTGGTAGGTGACGTAGCCGATCTCCTTACCTTGACGGATCACCGCCTCCTGCTGGTTCGCGGTGACCACGCGCGGGCTGGAGATCACCTCGCCGCGGCCTTCGGTCTGCGCCGCCGACAGCTCCAGGTCGACCATGTAGTTCTTGCCGAGGATGGCCAGGCCCAGCGCACCGGCCGGGGTGGTCACCGGCAGGTTGACGTTGTAGCCGCTGGGCAGCGTGACCGAGCCCGGGTGCGGGCGCGGGCCGGTGCCGCCGTTCGCGGCCCAGTCGTTCAGCGCGTTCTGGTAGTTGACGTTGCTGTTCCAGATGTCGGTGGCGTACTTGCCCGAGCCGTCGCCGCTGGGGCCGGTGGTGATGATGTTGCCGCTGTTGGTGCGGTTGCCCGACACGCCCCACTTCACGCCCAGCTCGCGGGTGAAGTCGTCGCTGGCGATCACCACGCGCGATTCGATCAGCACCTGCTGCACCGGCTTGTCCAGCACCGCGACCAGCTTGCGGATCTGCTCGGTCTTCTCGGCGGTGTCGTTGAGCAGCAGGGTGTTGGTGCGCTCGTCGTAGGAGACGCTGCCGCGTGCGGACAGGAAGCCGCGCGAGACGCCGGCGCCGCCGGCGCTGGCGCCGCCGCCGTTGCTCTGCTTGCTGTCGGTGGTCAGCAGCTTGGCGATGTCGGCCGCCTTGCCGTAGCTGATCGGGATGTAGGTGGTGATCAGCGGCGCGTTGTCCTCGGCCTTCATGCGCGCGGCGGCCACGTCCTCCTCGTACTTCGCCAGCTCCTGCTGCGGCGCCACCCAGATCACGTTGCCGTCGCGGCGCTTGTCCAGGCTCTTGGCACGCAGGATCACGTCCAGCGCCTGGTCCCAGGGCACGTTCACGAGGCGCAGGGTGATGCTGCCGGTGACGCTGTCGGCGGCCACGATGTTGAGGCCCGAGGTGTCGGCGATCAGCTGCAGCACCGAGCGCACCGGGATGTCCTGGAAGTTGAAGGTGGCGCGCTTGCCGCTGTAGGCCGGGTGCTGGCCCAGCGCCGCGATGGAACCGCCATTGGCGTTGCCGTCGCCCTTCTTCGGCGCCACCTCGACCACGTACTGGTTGCCTTCCTGGTACGCCGAGGTGTCGACCACGCCCTTGGTGGCGATCGTCAGCTGCACGCCGCCGGTGGCGCCGGTGCGGGTGTTGATCGACTGCACCGGGGTGGCGAAGTCCAGCGTGTCCAGGCGCTGCGCGAGGTTCGCCGGCACGCTGGCGTTGGGAATGCTGACCTCGACCTTGTCGCCGATCGTGCGCATCTGCGCATCGGCGCCCGGGCCGCTGAAGTTGACCAGCACGCGGCCCTGGCCGTTCGCGCCGCGGCGGAAGTCGACGCCGGTGACGCTGAGGCCGCCGGCGGCGGTGGCCGGCAGGCGCTTGGACGGGTCGATGATCGCCGCGGTGGTGACGCTGCGCTGCGCCGGCGCCGGGGCCGCGGCGGCGGCGGTCTGCGGCGCGCTGCCGTTGGCCACGGTGAGCACGAGGCTGTCGCCCGTGATCGCCGACTGGTACGCCGCCGGCCGCATCAGCTCCACGATCACCCGGGTGCGCCCGCCGGCGGACACCGCGGAGACGCCGGAGGTGGCGCCCTGGCCGATGTCGGTGTGGCGCTGGGCGGTGGTGTCGGTGTTGGCGAAATCGATCGCGATGCGCGCGGGGTTGTCGGTGGTGAAGATGCGCGGCTGCGGCACCGCGCCGGCGAAGTTCAGGTGCAGCTGCACGCTGCCGCCGGGCAGGGTGGTGTAGCTGATGTCCTTCAGCGTGCTGCTGCCGGCGGCCAGCACGGCTTGGCTGAAGCCCGCACCGACGAGCAGCAGCAGCGGCAGGAGACAACGGATGGCGTGGCGCATGACCCGGCCCCGGACGGATTGAATGTGGTTGCTCATTGCATCAGCCCCTGTGTCCCCTATTTCTCGCCGAGCGCGATACTGGCCGGACGTTCCATCCAGCCGCCGTTGCCGTTCGATACCAGTTCAGTCAGATCGATGTGGTCGTCGCTGATGGCGGTGATGCGGCCGTAGTTCTGGCCCATGTATTCATCGCGGTGCACCGGATGGATCACGCCGCCGGGATCCTTGATCAGCGCCTCGATGCCCGGGCCGGTGCCGATCGTGCCGACCATCTTCAGGCTGTCCAGCGCAAACATCTCCAGCGGCTGCTTGGGCCGGTTCTGGTCCGGGCGCGGCCCGCTGGTGGCGGTGGTCTGCTCCGCCGCGCTGGGGCCGAACGGATCGCGCAGGTCCTGGTCCGCGTAGGCGAAGGTTTCGAAGGTCTTGATCACCGGCAGCGGCGGGATCGGCGCGCCCTTCTTCGCCTTCTGCTGGGCGATCCATTCGCGCAGGTCCGAGGTGCCGCGGGTGCAGCCGCCGAGCAGCAGCGCGGCGAGCAGCAGCAGGGCGAGGCGCGCCAGCAGCGACGGCTTGATGACAGTGGACAGCTTCATCACTTGTGCCCCCCTGCCTTGGCCGGGTTCTTCTTCGCCTCGGCCGCGGCCTCGTCTTCGTCCAGGTAGCGGTAGGTCTTCACCGTGCCCTGCAGCACCAGCTGGCCGTCGCTGGAGGTGCCGTTCTTGCCCGCATGCTCGGGCGTCAGCGCGACGTCGTGCATGGTCAGGATCACCACGCGCGGCAGCGAGGCCACGCCGCTGATGAAGGTGCCGAACTGGTGGTAGGTGCCCACCATCTTCAGCTGGATCGGTTTCTCGGCGTAGAAGTCCTTCGGCACTTCGGGCTGCGGCACGAAGGAGTCGACCTGCAGGCCGGCGGACAGCGCGGTCTGCGAGATGTCGATCAGCAATTCGGGCATCTCGGTCTTGCTGGGCAGCTGGCGCAGCAGCTGGCGCAGCATGTCCTTCATCTCGTCCAGCTGCTGCTGCAGCGCGGCGAGGTTCACCGCCTTGGCCTGCTTGGTGCTGAATTCCTGGCGCAGCTGGGTCTCCTTGCCCGCCAGCGAGGCCAGTTCGTCCTGCTGGCTGCTGACGTAGAAGTACCAGCCCAGCAGCACCACCAGCCCGAACAGCAGCGCGGTGAAGAAGATCTTGACCGACTTGGGCCAGCCGCCGATGTTGTTGCGGTCGAGGCTGCGCAGATCGTCGAGGAGTTTCATGCCTTGGCCCCTCCCTTGGCGGTGGCGGCGGCCGGCTTGCCTGCAGGCGCCGGTTCAGGCGCCGGCTTCGCGGCGGGGGCGGTTGCGGCGGGCGCGACGGCATGCGCGGGCGGCAGGGGCGCCGGGACGCTGGCGGCATGCGCGGGAGCCGCGGCCGTGCCTGCCGCGGCCGGCGCGCCGGCGGCTTCGTCCGGCTTCGGCTTGTTCAGCGCCACGCCCAGGCCGAAGCTGTACGGCATGCGCGAGGCGTCGTGGCTGTTCTCGGTCTTGCGCAGGTCGACGTGGCCCATCCACGGCGACGCCTCGATGTTGCGCATGTACTCGGCCACGCTGGCGTTGGATTGCGCCACACCGTCCAGCGACATGGTGTCGCCGGCCTGCTTGAGCGCGGTGAGGCGCACGCTGGCGGGGATCGTCTTCACCAGCTCGTCGAACAGGTGCACCATCTTCGAGCGGTCGGACTGCAGCTGCTCGATGATCTGCTTGCGCGCCAGCAGGTGCTCGCGCACCTTGTCCAGCTCCTTGATCTTGTCGATCTTGACGTCGAGCTGCTTGATCTCGCTCTGCAGGATCGCGTTGCGGTCGTTCTGGTTGTCGATGCGCGCGCCCATCCAGATCGCCCACAGCAGCACGAAACCCAGGCCGGCCACGAAGGCGGTGCCGAGCTGGCCGTAGAACTCGCGTTCGCGCAGCTTGCGCCGCTCCGCACGCCAGGGAAGGAGGTTGACGTGGGCCATCAGTCGAAACTCCTCAGGGCGAGGCCGACCGCGATCATCAGCGCCGGCGCATCCTGGGCCAGCGACTGCCCCTGCACCTTCGGCGACATCGACATGCGCGCCAGCGGATTGGCCACCACGCAGGGCACGCCGACGTGCTCCTCCAGCAGCGCGGCGATGCCGTCGATGGTGGCGCAGCCGCCGGCCAGCACCACCTGGTCGACCTTGCTGTATTCGCTGCCGGCGAAGAAGAACTGCAGCAGGCGGCTGACCTGCTGCACCAGCGATTCCTTGAACGGCTCCAGCGCCTCGCTCCGGTAGGACTCGGGCAGGCCGCCCTTGCGCTTGGCGCGGCCGGCCTCCTCGTAGGAGAGCCCGTAGCGGCGCATGATCTCGTCGGTGAGCTGCTTGCCGCCGAACACTTGTTCGCGCGAGTAGATCGTGCGCTGGTTGCGCAGCACCGACAGCGTGGTCATGGTGGCGCCCACGTCGACCACCGCCACCAGCGCGTCGCGGCCCACGTTCAACTGGTCGGTGAGCAGGGTGAACGCGTTCTCCATCGCGAACGCCTCCACGTCGATCACCTTGGCGGTGAGGCCGCCCAGCTCCAGCGCGGCCACGCGCATGTCCACGTTCTCGGTGCGCGAGGCGGCGAGCAGGATGTTGTTCATCTCGGGGTTGTCGCGCACCGGCCCCAGCACCTCGAAATCGAGGCTCACCTCGTCGATCGGGTAGGGGATGTACTGGTTCGCCTCGACCTGGATCTGACCTTCCAGATCCTCCTCGGTGAGTTCGCTCGGCATCGGGATGATGCGGGTGATCACCGCCGAGCCGGCCACCGCGGCCGCGGCGTGCTTGAGCTTGGAGCCGGAGCGCGCCAGCGCGCGGCGGATCGCCTCGCCCACCGCCTCGACCTCGACGATGTTCTTCTCGACCACGGCATTGGGCGGCAGCGGCTCGACCGCGTAGTGCTCGACGCGGTAACGCCCGCCCGCCTGACTGAGCTGCAGCAGCTTGACCGCGGTCGAACTGATGTCGACGCCGATCAGTGCCGGCTTCTTGGGTGTGAAGAGCCCCACGGTGTTCCCCCTTTGCCCCTGGGCGCCAACGGCCGGATTTCCGGCCGATGTGCGCTGGCATTAGATCGAAAAATTAACGCCCCCGCAATGGCCTGCCGCGGTTATCTCAAGTATTTCCCGTGATGGTGCCCACATTTGGATGAGCGCCTTCGCGCAGCGTGACGGAGGCCTCGTTTCGCCCCGGGCGGACGATCTTGCGGTCGCTGCAAGCACGATCCCGAACATGTACCCCTCCGGAGTGACCGGCGGCACAACCCCTATACTCTGCCGGGTTCAGATACGGGCCAACCCCACACATGCGTATTCTCAAGCGTCTGCTGCGCTGGGCTTTGATCCTGGCTTTTTCCGGCCTGCTGCTGGCCGTGCTCGCGGTCGGGGTGGCGTACTGGCTGGTGGCGCCGCGGCTGCCTTCGGTGGCGGTGCTGAAGGACTACCACATGCAGGTGCCGCTGCGCGTGGAGAGCGCCGACGGCAAGCTGATCGCCAGCTTCGGCGAGACCCGGCGCATCCCGGTGGCGATCGCCGATGTGCCGGCCAACCTCAAGCACGCCGTGCTGTCGGCCGAGGACGCCGACTTCTACCACCACCCCGGCGTCGACTGGCGCGGCATCGCGCGCGCGGGCTGGCACGTGCTCGTCACCGGCGGCGACAAGGGCCCCGGCGGTTCCACCATCACCCAGCAGGTGGCGCGCAACTTCTTCCTCAGCCCGGAGAAGCTGTACTCGCGCAAGCTCACCGAGATCTTCATCGCGCTGCGCATCGAGCACGAGCTTTCGAAGGACCAGATCCTCGAGCTCTACCTCAACAAGATGTTCCTCGGCCACCGCTCCTACGGCGTGGCCGCGGCGGCCTCGTACTACTACGGCAAGACGCTGGACCAGCTCACGATCGCGCAGTGCGCGGCGATCGCCTCCACCTTCCAGCTGCCCTCGGTGGTGAATCCGCTGAACAGCCCGCCGCGCCTGCTGGCACGGCGCAACTGGGTGCTGGGCGAGATGCTCCGCCACCGCTACATCACCGAGGCGCAGTACAAGGAAGCGGTCGCCGAACCGAACGACGCCGCGCCGCACGAGGCACCGATCCAGGTGGACGCGCCCTACCTCGCCGAGATGGTGCGCCGGCAGGTGCTGGACCGCCTCGGCAACGACGCGCTCACCGAAGGCTACGTGGTGAAGACCACGATCCAGAGCGCGCGCCAGCAGGCCGCGGTGGAAGCGGTGCGCAAGGGCCTGCTCGACTACGACCGACGCCACGGCTGGCGCGGGCCGGAGGCGCACCAGGACCTGGCCGCCGACGCCGGCGCGCAGGACTACGCGCACGCGCTCGCCGGCTATTACGACATCTCCGGCCTCGATCCGGCGCTGGTCGTCGCCAGCTCCGCCGACGCGGCCACGCTGGTGCTGCCCTCGGGCCAGAGCATCCGGCTCGACCTCGCCGCGGTGGCGTGGGCGCGCAAGTACCTCGACGACAGCCGCACCGGCCCCGCGCCGACGCGGGTGGACGCGCTGCTCAAGCGCGGCGACATCGTGCGCGTGGCGCAGGACGACAAGGGCGCCTGGCAGCTGGCGCAGATTCCCGCCGTGCAGGGCGCGCTGGCCTCGATCCGGCCGGAGGACGGCGCGGTGGAGGCGCTGGTGGGCGGCTTCAGCTTCACCCGCAGCAAGTTCAACCGCGCGGTGATGGCGGCGCGCCAGCCCGGCTCCAGCTTCAAGCCCTACCTCTACTCGGCGGCGTTCGACCACGGCTTCACGCCGGCCTCGATCATCAACGACGCGCCGCTGGCGCTGCCCGACCCCTCGCGCCCCGGCGGCCTGTGGACGCCGAACAACGACGACGACAAGTTCGCCGGCCCGATGCGCTTGCGCGAGGCGCTGGTGCAGTCGAAGAACCTGGTCTCGGTGCGCCTGCTCGACGCGATCGGCGTGCGCTACGCGCGCGAGTTCATCACCCGCTTCGGCTTTCCGCTCGACGCGCTGCCGGCGAACCTGTCGATGGCGCTGGGCACCGCCTCGGTGTCGCCGATGAACATGGCGCGCGGCTACGCGGTGTTCGCCAACGGCGGCTACCTGGTCACGCCGTACTTCATCAGCGAGGTCGACGACCGCAACGGCAAGCCGGTCTACCTCGCCAACCCCGCGCGCGCCTGCCGCGAATGCCAGGAGCGCCTGCTGGAGAACACGCCGCCCGGCCCGCCGCCGGCCGACATGAGCCGGCACCCGGCCAACCAGCTCGCGCAAACCGCGAGCGCCGCGGCGCCGGCCGGCGCCGCCAGCGTGGACGACTCCGGCGTGGAGACATTGCCGGCCGACGCCCACGGCGCCGGCGCGCACGCGCCGGTGCTGGCGCCGCACGTGCTCGGCCCGCGCACCGACTTCCTGGTCACCTCGCTGATGAAGGACGTGATCCTGCGCGGCACCGGCGCGGCGGCCAAGGCGCTGGGCCGCCCCGACCTCGCCGGCAAGACCGGCTCCACCAACGACCACCGCGACGCCTGGTTCGTGGGCTTCAACGGCGACGTCTCCACCTCGGTGTGGGTGGGCTTCGACAACTACGGCTCGCTGGGCCGCGGCGAGTTCGGCGCCAAGGCCGCGCTGCCGATCTGGATGGACTACATGGGCACGGTGCTCAAGGGCCTGCCGGAGAACTCGCTGCCGATGCCGCCGGGCATCGCCACCGTGCTGATCGACCGCGCCAGCGGCCTGCCCACCACGCCGGGCGACGGGGACAGCATGAACGAGTACTTCAAGGTCGAGGACGTGGACCGCCTGCGCGCCCAGGCCACCCAGCAAGAACAGGAACAGCAGAACCCGTACAACATCTTCTGATCCGCACGGGAACCCCGGACAACCGTCGTCCCGACGGTTGTCCGGGTCGACGGGCCGGCACCGGACGCTTCCCGCATTCCATCGCTTGCGCTAGGGTGGGTGCGCAAGCGGCGGAGGAATCGACATGGCCCGAGGCGAACATCACCGCATCCATGCAAGCGACCGCCAGCGGCACAACCGGCGGCGCGTGGCCCAGGAAGCGGCCCGCCTGATGAGCGAGCACGGCATCCGCGACTACCACCACGCCAAGCTCAAGGCGGCCGAGCGGCTGGGCATCCTCGACACCCAGGCGCTGCCGCGCAACCACGAGATCGAACAGGCGCTGCGCGAGCACCAGCGCCTGTTCCTCGCCAGCAGCCAGCCACAACTGCTGCGCGCGCGCCGCGAGGCCGCGGCGGAGGCGATGCGCTTCCTCGCGCCGTTCGAGCCGCGCTTGGTCGGCGCGGTGCTCGACGGCACCGCCGACGCGCACTCCGCGGTCTGCCTGCACGTGTTCAGCGACGACCCCGACGCCGTGCACCGCCACCTGCACGAACACGGCGTGCCCTACGAGACGCAGACGCGCCGCCTGCGCACCAGCCGCGACGAACAGGCCGAATACCCGGTGCTGCTGTTCGCCGCCGACGCGCTGCCGTTCGACCTCACCGTGCTGCCGCACGACGCGCTGCGCCAGGCGCCGCTGGACCGCGTGGGCGACAAGCCGATGCGCCGCGCCGCATTGGCCGCTGTCGAAGAACTGCTGGCCGAGGACGAAGCCAGCGACCAGCTCGATCGCATGCTCGCCGCCGTGCGGCGCTGAAACGCAAGCCGCGAAACGCAAACGCCCCGGCATGGCCGGGGCGTTTGCGTTTCGATGGAGCTGCGGCGATCAGCGCTTGCCGGCCGCCACGTAGTCGCGCACGTCGTGGCCGGTGTAGATCTGGCGCGGGCGGCCGATGCGCGAACCGGCGGTTTCGTGCTGTTCGATCCAGTGCGCGATCCAGCCGGCGGTGCGCGCGATCGCGAACATCACGGTGAACATCTCGGTGGGGATGCCCAGCGCCTTGTAGATGATGCCGGAGTAGAAGTCCACGTTCGGGTACAGCTTGCGCTCGACGAAGTACTCGTCCTTCAGCGCCGCCTCTTCCAGCTTCATCGCCACGTCCAGCAGCGGGTCGTTCACGCCCAACTCGGCGAGCACCTTGTGGCACATCTCGCGGATGATCTTCGCGCGCGGGTCGAAGTTCTTGTACACGCGGTGGCCGAAACCCATCAGGCGGAAGCTGTCGTTCTTGTCCTTGGCGCGCTTCACCGCCGACTCGACGTTGTCCGGTGTGCCGATCTCCTCCAGCATCTTCAGCACCGCCTCGTTGGCGCCGCCGTGCGCGGGGCCCCACAGCGCGGTGATGCCGGCGGCGATCGACGCGTACGGGTTCGCGCCGGTGGAACCGACCAGGCGCACGGTGGAGGTGGAGGCGTTCTGCTCGTGGTCGGCGTGCAGGATGAACAGCAGGTCCAGCGCCTTGGCCGCCACCGGGTTCATCTTGAGCGGCTCGCTCGGCACCTCGAACATCATGTGCAGGAAGCGGTCGACGTACTCGAGGTTGTTGCGCGGGTAGCGGAACGGCCAGCCGATCGAATAGCGGTAGCAGGCCGCGGCGATGGTCGGCATCTTCGCGATCAGGCGGATCGCGGCGAGCTTGCGGTCGGCCGGGTCGTCCACGTTGAGGTCGTCGTGGTAGAACGCCGACAGCGAGGCCACCGCGGCGGCCAGCATCGCCATCGGATGCGCGTCGTGGTGGAAGCCCTGGAAGAAGTTCTTCAGCGACTCGTGCATCATCGTGTGATGCGCCACGTCGTGCTCGAAGTCGGCGAACTCGGCCGCCTTCGGCAGCTCGCCGTTGAGCAGCAGGTAGGCCACTTCGAGGAAGCTGGACTGCTCCGCCAGCTGCTCGATCGGGTAGCCGCGGTACAGCAGCACGCCCTGGTCGCCGTCGATGTAGGTGATCGCGCTCTTGGTGCTGGCGGTGGCACCGAAGCCCGGGTCGAAGGTGTAGTGGCCGGTGTCCTTGTACAGCGTGGCGATGTCGATGCAGGCCGGGCCGAGGGTGCCGGCGACCAGCGGCAGCGTGCTGCTGCGCTGACTCGATTCATCCACCAGCTTGACAGTCTTGGGATCGGACACGGGAACCTCCTTAAGCATGGGTCGTCGCCGACCGTGGCCGCGGGGCAGCCTTCGACCGGCGAGGGGAAACGGGCATCGTGCCGGGGGAAAGCACCGATGCGATCCGGGCATTATCGCATATCGCCCCGCCGCGCATGCGTGCGCGGATGGTCGTAGGCGCCCGCAAAAAAATCGTTTGGAGCGATTCTTGATATCGCACGGCGATGGCCCGCAGGGCGCCGACCAAGGGCGGCAGGCGCAAAAAATCGTCTGGAACGACTATGACATCGCGCAGCGATGGCCCGCAGGGCGACTGCCGGGATGGCAGTCGCAAAAACGCACGGGGCAGGCCAAGCCTGCCCCGTGCGCGGATACCTCGGCTGCCGCCGCAACGCGGCGGCGCGCTTACTTCTGCGCGTAGCGCTTGCGGAACTTGTCCACGCGGCCGCCGACGTCGAGCGTCTTCTGCTTGCCGGTGTAGAACGGGTGTGAATGGCTGGAGATATCCACCTTGATCAGCGGGTACTCGTTGCCGTCCTCCCACTTGATGGTTTCCTTGGCGGCGATCGTCGAACGCGTCAGGAACGCGAAGTCGGACGACAGATCCTGAAACACCACCGGGCGGTAATTCGGATGGATATCGGGCTTCATGACGGGCTCAATGCAACGTGACAAGAGGGCAAGTGTAGCCGGCTGCGCGGCATCGCGTCAACCGAGCCGGGCGCGTCACGCCGCTCCCAGCGCCTTGCGCACCATCGCCGCGAAGCGCGCATGATCCACCTCCAGCACGATGCGCGCCTGCGCGGGGCGGCGCAGCCGGTTGGCCCAGTCCACCACGGTGGCGCCGCGGGTGAGGCGGCCGTCCAGTTCCACCGCCACCGCGCGGGTCTCGCTGCGGGTGACGATGGACGGATCGATCGCCACCGCCATCGCCAGCGCGTCGGCGGCGACCACGCCGCGGCGGTCGTGTTCCGCGTTGTAGTCGCGCGCGGTGCGGAACACCCGGCCGAAGAACTTCGCGCGCGCGTCGCCGGCCGCCAGCCAGGCGTCGAACTCGCCGTCGTCGAAGCCGTGGCGCAGGGTGGCCTCCCAGTCGACCAGGTCGAACCGGGGGAACGCCTCGAACACCACGTGCGCGGCCTCGGGATCGAAGCCGACGTTGAACTCGGCGGGAATTTTGCCGGTGTTGCCGTGGCCGGTCACCGCGCCGCCCATCACCACCAGCCGCTTCACCCGCTGCGGCAGCGTGGGGTCGAGCTTGAGCGCCAGCGCGAGGTTGGTCAGCGGCGCCAGCGCCACCAGGGTCAGTTCGCCGGGGCGCTCGCGGCTGAGCCGCAACAGTGCCAGCGCCGCCGCCTCGGGCTCCGCCACCGCCTGCGGCTCGGGAAAACCGACGTCGCCGAGGCCGTCCGCGCCGTGCACGAAGGCCGCGTCCTCCTCCGGCGCGCGCACCAGCGGCGTGGCGCAACCGGCGTACACCGGGAAGCTGGCGTCCAGCAGATCGCGCAAGGTGCACGCGTTGCGCACGGTGTGGTCCAGGCCCACGTTGCCGGCGGCCACGCTCAACGCCGCGATGTCGGCATGCGCGTGCGCCATCAGGATCGCCAGCGCGTCGTCCACGCCGGGGTCGGTGTCGATCAGCAGTTGCGGTTTCGTCATAGGCGGATGATCGCAAGAATTTAAAAGTGCGGCCATGGATGGCCGCCCGTTTGATCTTGGCGATCAGGGATGATCGCAAGAGTGTTGAAGAGTGCAGCCAAGGATGGCTGCCCGTTTGATCTTGCGGCCACCATCCATGGCGGCCGCCCTTCGGGCCATCGCTGACGCGATGTCAAAAATCGCTCCAGGCGATTTTTTCGCGATCAGGGACGATCGCAAAAATCAAGCCCGCGCATAGCGCGCTGCGCCGCCGATCCAGCGCGCGATCAACCGATCCGCCTCGCGCGGGTGCGCGACCAGCAGGCGCTCGCCCACCTGCTGCACGGCGGGCAGCAGGTGGGCGTCGCGGGACAGGTCGGCGATGCGGAAGCTGAGCTGGCCGGTCTGGCGCGTGCCCAGCACTTCGCCGGGGCCGCGCAGTTCCAGGTCCTTCTCGGCGATGCGGAAGCCGTCGTTGGTCTCGCGCATCACTTCCAGGCGCTCGCGCGCGAGCTGGCCCAGCGGCGGCTGGTACAGCAGCACGCAGTTGGAAGCCACCGCGCCGCGCCCCACCCGGCCGCGCAGCTGGTGCAGCTGGGCCAGACCCAGGCGCTCGGCGTTCTCGATCACCATCAGGCTGGCGTTGGGCACGTCCACGCCCACCTCGATCACCGTGGTGGCGACCAGCACGGCAAGCTCGCCGGCCTTGAAGGCGTCCATCACCGCTTGCTTGTCCTTCGGTTTCAGGCGGCCGTGGATCAGGCCCACCTTGCAGTCGACGAGCGCGGCGGAAAGCTCCGCGTGCGCCACCTCGGCGGCCTGCGCGCGCAGTTGCTCGGATTCCTCGATCAGGGTGCACACCCAGTACGCCTGGCGCCCGGCGGCGCAGGCCGCGCGGATGCGTTCGATCACCTCGGCGCGGCGCGCGTTGGACACCGCCACGGTCTGCACCGGCGTGCGTCCGGGCGGCAGTTCGTCGATCGCGGAAACGTCGAGGTCGGCGTAGGCGCTCATCGCCAGCGTGCGCGGGATCGGCGTGGCGGTGAGCACCAGCTGGTGCGGTACCTCGCCGCGCGCGTGGTCGGCGCCCTTGTCGTGCAGCGCGAGGCGCTGCTGCACGCCGAAACGGTGCTGCTCGTCCACGATCACCAGGCCCAGCCGCGCGAACGCCACGCCTTCCTGCATCAGCGCGTGCGTGCCCACCGTCACCGGCGCGCCCGCGGCCACGCGCGCCAGCGCCGCCTGCCGCGCCTTGCCCTGCTGCTTGCCGGCCAGCCACTCGACCTCCACGCCCAGCGGCGCGAGCCAGTGACGGAAGTTGCGCAGGTGCTGCTCGGCAAGCAGTTCGGTGGGCGCCATCAGCGCCACCTGGTGGCCCGACTCCACCGCGGCCAGCGCGGCCAGCGCGGCGACCACGGTCTTGCCCGAACCCACGTCGCCCTGCACCAGCCGCAGCATGGGGCTGGCCTGCGCGAGATCGCGGCGCACCTCCGCATCCACGCGCTGCTGCGCGGCGGTGAGCGCGAACGGCAGCGCGGCCAGCAGTTGCCGGCGCAGCGGCCCGTCGCCGGCGAGCTTCGGTGCGCGGCGCCGCTGCATCGCGGCGCGCATGCGCTTCAGGCTCAGATGCTGGGTCAGCAGTTCCTCGAAGGCGAGCCGCTGCTGCGCGGGGTGGCGGCCGTGCAGCAACAGGTCGAGCCGCGCATCCGGCGCCGGCCGATGCACGGTGAGCAGCGCCTCGCGCAGCGAGGCGAGGCCGTGAGCCGCACACAGTTCGGGCGGGATCAGCTCCAGCGCCGACTCCGGCGGCAGCAGCGCCAGCGCCTTGGCGATCACGCCGGCCAGCCGCTTCTGGCCCAGGCCTTCGGTCGTGGGGTAGACCGGGCTCAGCCGGTCCTCCACCGTCACCGCCTCGCCGGCAGCGAGCCGGCGATACTGCGGGTGCACCATCTCCAGGCCTTGCGCGGCGAAGCGCACTTCGCCGAAGCACAGCAGGCGCGCACCCGGCGCGAGCTGCTCGGCCTGCGCGCGGTTGAAGTGGAAGAAGCGCAGCTGCAGCGTCTGCCGCGAGTCGTCGGCAATCGCCACCTTGAGCTGCGGGCGGTAGCGGAAGCCGCGCTCCACCGCCTCCACCACGCCGACCACCTGCGCGCTCTGGCCGGGGCGCAGGTCGGCGATCGCGGTGACGCGGGTGCGGTCCTCGTAGCGCAGCGGCAGGTGGAACCACAGGTCCTGCACGCGCTCCAGTCCCAGCTTGTGCAGCAGGGCCGCGAGTGCCGGACCCACGCCCGGCAGCGACGACACGGGCTGCATGCCCGTGTCGTCGACTGCGGTGGCGACGTTCATCGCCAAGGCGAACGGATCAGCCCAGCACCATGATCGCGTCCACCTCCACCTGCACGCCCTTGGGCAGCGCGGAGACCTCGATGGTGGAACGCGCGGGGTACGGCGCCTGGAAGTATTCGGCCATCACCGCGTTCACCGCGGCGAAGTTGGCGAGGTCGGTGACGTAGATGCCCACGCGCACGAATTGCGCCAGCGAACCGCCGGCCGCCTGCGCCACCGCGACCAGGTTGTCGAACACGCGGCGCGTCTGCGCCGTGATGTCGCCCTCGACCACGTTGCCGGTGGCGGGGTCGAGCGGGATCTGGCCGGAGAAGTACACCGTGTCGCCGGTGCGCACGGCCTGCGAGTACGGGCCGATCGCGGCGGGGGCCTGGGTGGTGGCGATGATCTGGCGGGACATGGGGGTTCCTCGGGATTGGGGATTCGCAAAGGCCGAAGCGTAGCGCGCCCGGGCGAATCTGCCCACTCGAAGCCCCCTCACCCCAGCCCTCTCCCCCGACGGCTTCGCCGTCGGGGGAGAGGGAGTGCTCTTCCGAGTCCCGAGTCCCGAGTCCCGAGTCCCGAGTCCCGAGTCCCGAGTCCCGAGTCCCGAGTCCCGATCTACAAGGGATACCGATAGACCCCGCTCACCACGCCGGTGCGGCGCACGCGGCGGATCACGTCGGCGAGGTGCTTGCGGTTCTTCACCTCGATCGCGAACAGCAGGGTGGCGGCGGCCACGTCGCGTTCGGCGTACTCCACGTTCTCGATGTTGGAGTCGGCCGCCGCGATCGCCGCGGCGATGGTGGCGAGCACGCCGGGGCGGTTGATCACCTCGATGCGCAGTTCGGCGCGGTAGTCGCCCTGCACGTCGCGGTCCCACTCGATCGCCACGCAGCGCTCGGGCGACTTGCGCAGCTCGGCCACGTTCGGGCATTCCTCGCGGTGCACCACGATGCCCTTGCCCGGCGACAGGTAGCCGATGATCGCGTCGCCCGGCAGCGGATGGCAGCAGTTCGCGAAGCTGAGCACGCCGCGCTCGGCGCCAGTGATGCGGATCTTTTCGTGGGCGGAGGCGGCGCCGGGCACCGCTTCGTCGGAGCTGCCGTCGCGCAGCGCGAGCAGGTGGCGCGCCACCACGTCGGGCATGCGGTTGCCGAGGCCGATCTCGGCCAGCAGCTCCTCCAGCCGCTTCAGCCGCGCCTCGTGCAGGAAGCGGTTCAGCACCTCGGCCGGGATCGCGTCGAGGTTGCTGCCGCGCGCGTCCAGCGCGCGGTCGAGCATGCGGTGGCCGAAGTCCACCGCATCCTCGTGCTCCATGTGCTTCAGGTACTGGCGGATCGCGGTGCGCGCCTTGCCGGTGACCACCGACTCCAGCCACGCCGGGTTCGGCACCGCCGAGGGCGCGGTGATGATCTCCACCAGCTGCCCCGACTCCAGCCGCGTGCGCAGCGGCAGCAGCTTCTTGTCCACGCGCGCGGCCACCGCGTGGTCGCCCACGTCGGTGTGCACGGCGTAGGCGAAGTCCAGCGCGGTGGCGTTGCGCGGCAGCGCGAGGATGTCGCCGCGCGGGGTGAACAGGTAGACCTCGTCGGGGAACAGGTCGATCTTGACGTTCTCGATGAACTCGGCCGAGGAGGCGGTGTTGACCTGGTTGTCGGCCAGCGCGGACAGCCATTCGCGGGCGCGCGCCTGCGCGCTGTTGGCCGGACCGGAGTCGGTCTTGTAGGCCCAGTGCGCGGCCACGCCGCGCTCTGCCACCGAATCCATCTCGGCGGTGCGGATCTGCACCTCGATCGGCGCGCCGAACGGCCCCAGCAGCACGGTGTGCAGCGACTGGTAGCCGTTCGCCTTGGGGATCGCGATGAAATCCTTGAAGCGCTTGTCGACCGGCTTGTACAGCGCGTGCACCACGCCCAGCGCCATGTAGCAGTTCATCGCGCTCTCGACCACCACGCGGAAACCGTACACGTCCATCAGCTGGGCGAAGCTCTTGTGCTCGTTGTGCATCTTCGAATAGATGCTCCACGGCGACTTGATCCGCCCCACCACGTGCGCCGGCAGGCGCTCGGCGGCGAGGCGCTGCGACAGCGCGGTCTCGATCCGCCCCATCGCCTCGCGGCGGTTGCCCAGCGCGGCGCGGATGCGTTCGCTGATGACGCGGTAGCGGTCCGGGTACAGCGCGCGGAAGCCGAGGTCCTGCAGCTCGGCCTTGATCTTGTTCATGCCCAGGCGCTGGGCGATCGGCGCGTAGATCTCCAGCGTCTCGCGCGCGATGCGGCGGCGCGAGGGCGCGTCCTTCGCGCCCAGCGTGCGCATGTTGTGCAGGCGGTCGGCGAGCTTGATCAGGATCACGCGCAGGTCGCGCGCCATCGCCAGCAGCATCTTGCGGAAGCTCTCCGCGTCCGCCTCCTGGCGGCTGCCGAAGCGCATTTTGTCCAGCTTGGTGACGCCGTCGACCAGCTCGGCCACGACCTCGCCGAACTCGCCGGCCAGCGCGCTGCGGCTGAGCGCGGTGTCTTCCAGGGTGTCGTGCAGGATCGCCGCGATGATGGTCTCGGCATCCATGCCCAGCTCGGCGAGGATGCCGGCCACGGCGACCGGATGGGTGATGTAGGGCTCGCCGCTCTTGCGGGTCTGGCCCTCGTGCGCCTGCGCGCCGACCTGGAACGCGCGCAGCACGCGCTCGAGCTGCGGCGCCGGCAGGTAACCGAGCTGGTCCCGCAGCGCCTGCACGTAGGGCGGCAGCGCGGCGGGATCGATGACGGTTGGCGTGCTGGCGGCGGTCATGGCTGGACTCGCCAACGGTATCGCGCCGACGGCGCGGTCATGCGGTCTGGCGGAACGCGGCCGGCCGTGCGTGCAGGCGCATCGGCCAGCCCGATGCGATGCATGCGCGGTCTACAGCCGCCCCCCATCAATCGTCGCCGACCTTGGACAGGTCGTCGTCCACCTCGGCGGCAGCCCATTCCAGCGCCTCGCGCTCGGCACGCTCGCGCTCGGCCTTGTCGATCTCGTCGATGGTGGCCTGGTCAATGCGGCGACCGGCGATCTCGCGCAATGCCAGCACGGTGGGCTTGTCATTGTCGGGATTGACCGCCGGCTCGGCACCGTTGGCGAGCTGGCGGGCGCGCTTGGTCGCCATCAGCACCAGCTCGAATCGGTTGTCGACCACCTCGAGGCAGTCCTCCACGGTAATGCGTGCCATGCCAAATCCTCAGAAAATAGAGACTTATACAGGTCGTCAGTGTAGGGCAACCGGCGCTGGCCTGGCAATGCGAAGCGCGCGTACCATGTGCGGTTCCGCCGCCGGCCCGCGCAAGCGGGACGAAACGCGTGCAGGATATAAGAACCAAACGGTACACTATTGAGGCTCCAGCGCCTCCAGCACGTCCCCACCCTGGCCGCGACCCATGCCGACGTTTGCCCTGCTTCGCTCCCATCTGATGCACCGCAGCCTGGCGCTGCTCGCCGTGGTGCTGCTCGCCGGCTGCGCGATCGCGCCGCCGCGCACCGACGACCCGCTGCAGAAGGTGAACCGCAAGGTCTACGCGTTCAACGACACGCTGGACAAGGCGGTGCTGCGCCCCGCCGCGGTGGGCTACCGCAAGGTGACCAACCCGCCGGTGCGGCGCTCGGTCAACAACTTCTTCACCAACATCCAGATGCCGATCACGATCGCCAACGACCTGCTGCAGGCGCGGCCTTCCGAGGCGCTGGGCAGCACCGGGCGCTTCCTGATCAACCTCACCGTGGGCGTGGGCGGCATCTTCGACCCGGCCACCCGGCTGGGTCTGCCGCTGCAGCCCACCGACTTCGGCATCACGCTGGCGCGCTGGGGCACGCCCGAGGGCGACTTCCTGATGCTGCCCCTGCTCGGCCCCAGCACGCTGCGCGACGTGTGGCACTACCCGGTGGACGGCTACTACTTCGACCCGCTGAGCATCATCGCGCGCACCCACTACTTCAACTACGGCCAGTACTACCTGCCGCAGGTGCTGTACGTGGTGTCGATGCGCTCGCAGCTGATCGACGCCGAAGGCTTCCTGCAGTCGGCCTACGACCCCTACGCCTTCCTGCGCGACGCCTACCGCCAGCGCCGGCTGTACATGCTGTACGACGGCAACCCGCCGGCCGAGGTGATCGAGAAGATGCAGGGCGTGGACCAGCCCGACTTCGATCCCGACGAGCTGCTGCAGCAGCAGAAGCAGTGGGAACAGCAGCAGTCGAAGCCGGCGCCGGCGAAGCACTGAGGCGCCTGCACGGGCAGAGACGAAAACGGGGCCGAACGGCCCCGTTTTCGCGTGTGCGTGCCGTCATCGCTCAGGCCAGCAGGGTCTCCACGCCACTGACCCGGGCCAGCGTGCGCAAGCCGTCAGGCACGTGCTGCAGGCTCAGCGCCTGGCCGCGGCGGCGCGCCTCGGCCAGCACCGCCAGCAGGCAGGCCAGCCCCGCGCTGTCGCAGCTGTCCACCCCGGCCAGGTCGAGCCGGGCACGGTCGCCGGGCCGCAATGCCTCGCCCAGCGCCTGCAGCGCCGCAGCGGCGGTGGCGAAGCTCAGCGTGCCGGACAGCGCCAGCGTGCCCGGCGTGCCGCGGTCCAGCCGGAACGCGCCGTCAGCCGCCATGGGGCTTGCCGTTCTGTTCCATCTCCTTCAGCGCCAGGTCGCCCTGGGTCTGCAGGTTCTTGATCAGCTGGTCGAGGCCGACCTTGCGGATCTCCGCATCGACCTGGTTGCGGTAGTTGGTGATGTAGGAGATGCCCTCGATCACCACGTCGTAGGCCTTCCACTCGCCGCTGGCGGTCTTGCGGAAGGCGAAGTCCACCGACACCGTCTTGCCGTCGCCGGTGGCCACCTGGGTGCGCACCACGCTGCGCTTGGCGTTGAGGTCGCCGCTGTACGGCAGCACCTTCACCGCGCCGTTGGTGTAGTTGAGCAGGCCTTCCGCATAGCGGTGGGTGATCGAGTTGTAGAACGCCTTGGCGAACTGCGCGCGCTGCTCGGGCGAAGATTCGCGCGCGTGCTGGCCGAGCACCAGGATCGCCGCGTAGTCCACGTCGAAGTGCGGCAGGAACACCTGGTTGACGATGCCGATCAGCTTTTCGCGGTTCTTCTGCAGCTCGGCCTTCCGGCCGGCCACGTCGGCGTCGAGCTGCTTGGCGATGCCCTGCACCACCTGCTCCGGGGTCTGCTGGGCGGCGGCTTGCGGCGCGGCCTGCTGCGCGCAGACCGGCGCGGCGAGCGCGCCGCCGCAGGCAACGGCGATGGCGAAGACCAGATGACGCATCATGCGGAAACTCCTGTGTGCGGGGAACCGGCTCAGTGCTTGCCGGCGGGGGTGGCGGACGAGCCGGAGTCCTTCTTGTCGCCGCTGCCGGAACCGTTGACCAGGAACTTGCCGATCAGGTCTTCCAGCTGCATCGCCGACTGGGTGAGGATCATCTCGTCGCCGTTCTTCAGCATGTCCGGCGAACCGCCGGGCTGGATCGCAACGTACTGGCTGCCGATCAAACCGCTGGTGAACACGGCGGCGGAGGAGTCGTCGGGGATCTGGTTGTAGCGGTTGTCGATCGCCAGCGTCACCAGGGCATCCAGCTTGCCCGGCTCGGCCTGCACCGACAGCACGCGGCCGATCGCCACGCCCGCCATCTTCACCGGCGAACCGGCCGAGAGCGTGCCCACGTTGCTGAAGCGCGCGGTGACGTCGTAGCTGCCGCCGATCGCGTCGGCGCCGCCGCCGGCGCCGAAGAACTTGCCGAGCATCTCCTCCAGCGGCTGGCTGGAACGGGTCAGCCCCAGCTTGCCGCCGTCGGCGATGTACTGCCTGGCGTGGCCGTACTCGATGCCCACGTACTGGTCGCCGAGCAGGCCGCTGGTGAACACCGTGGCCACCGAATCGACCGGGATGTCGGCATAGCGCTTGTCGATCGCGAGCTTCACGTCGGCCACCGGCGCGCCCTTGGCCAGCGCGATGGAAGCCACCTCGCCCACGCGCACGCCGGCGATCTTCACCGGGGCGCGCTCCTTGAGCTGGCCGATGTTCTCGAACTTGGCGTCCACCGTGTAGGTCGCCCCGTGGTGGCGGTTCGCCACCGAACTGGTCTGGGTGGCGAGATAGCCCAGCGCGGCGAAGCCGAGCACGATGAACAGGCCGGTGCCGACGGCATAGGATTTTCTCTGGCTCACGAAGGCATCCTCGAAGGTTTTTTGGACTCTCGAAAACCCGCCCTCCTGGCGGCTTTTCGAGTCGCCAGGCCCGGCGCATGTCCGGGCTTGGCTCCGCCGATCAAGCACGTGGGTGCCTGATCGCGGGTGGCACATCCATGTGCCACGGGCACCATGTTGCTTTCACGCGTCGTCATGGCGTCACATCAGGAAGGCGGTCAGCACGAAGTCCAGCGCCAGGATGGCGATGGAGGAGGCGACCACGGTGCGGGTGGTGGCGTAGGCCACGCCCTCGCTGGTGGGCGGCGCGGTATAGCCCTGGAACACCGCGATCAGCGCCACCACGGCGCCGAACGCCAGGCTCTTCCAGATCACGCCGTTGACGATGTCCTGCCACACCTCGACGGTGTCGGTCATGTTCGACCAGAACGTGCCGTTGTCGATGCCGAGCCAGGAGACGCCCACCAGGTGCCCGCCGAAGATGCCCAGCGCGCAGAACACGCAGCACAGCAGCGGCATCGCGATCAGCCCGGCGAGGAAGCGCGGTGCGGCCACGTAGGCCAGCGGGTCCACCGCCATCAGTTCCATCGCGGCGATCTGGTCGGTGGCGCGCATCAGGCCGATCTCGGCGGTGACCGCGGTGCCGGCGCGGCCGGCGAACAGCAGCGCGGTGACCACCGGGCCCAGCTCGCGGTAGATCGAGAGCGCCACCACCGTGCCGGTGGCCGCGGTGCCGCCGAAGATCGACAGCACGTGATAGAGCTGCAACCCCAGCACCATGCCCACGAACAGGCCGCAGGTCATGATGATGGTGAGGCTCATCGCACCCACGAACCACAGCTGGCGCACCGTCTCGCGCGCGTAGCGCCCGCTGCGCGGGATCGCGGCGAGCACCTTCAGCAGGAACAGGCCGCATTCGCCGATCTGCGCCAGCGAGCGGCTCACCACATTGTCGTCGACGCGCGCGTTCATGCCTTCGCCCTCGGGAAACCCAGCGCCTCGGCGTAGTCGCCGGCCGGATACTGGAACGGCACCGGGCCGTCCGCCTCGCCGCCGAAGAACTGCCGCGTCCACGGCGAGCCGTCGTTCTCGATGCCGTGCGGATCGCCCTCGGCCACGATCTTGCCGTTCGCGATCAGGCAGATGCGGTCGGCCACGCGCTGGATCGCGGAAAGCTCGTGCGCCACCAGCACGCTGGTGATGCCCAGCGTCTCGTTGAGCGTGCGGATCAGCTTCAGCACCTGGTTCAGCGCGATCGGGTCGAGCCCCACGAACGGCTCGTCGTACAGGATCAGCATCGGGTCGAACACGATCGCGCGCGCCAGCGCCACGCGCCGCGCCATGCCGCCGGACAGCTCGCTGGGCATCAGCCGCGCCGCACCGCGCAGGCCCACCGCCTGCAGCTTGGTCAGCACGATGTTGCGGATCAGCACCTCGGGCAGCCGGGTGTGCTGGCGCAGCGGGAACGCCACGTTCTCGAACACGTCGAAGTCGGTGAGCAGGGCCGAGTTCTGGAACAGGTAGCCGATCTTCTCGCGCAGGCCGTACAGCGCCTCGCGCGAAAGCTCCGGCACGTTCTTCCCGTCCACCGCGATCTGCCCCGCGTCGCCGTGCATCTGCCCGGTGATGTGCTTGAGCAGGGTGGTCTTGCCGGTGCCGCTGGGGCCCATGATCGCGGTGATCTTGCCGCGCGGGATGTCCAGATCCAGCGCGTCGAAGACCTTCTTGCCGTTGAGCACCGTGGTGAGGCCGCGGATGCGGATCAGCGTGTCGTCGGGGGAGGCGGCGGCGTTCATAGTTCGGCTACGTTAGCGGAGCGGCGATACAGCGCCAAGCCGGGGCGCGCGGCGGCATCAGGCCAGCAGCTCGGCGATCAGCGCCTCGTGCCGGCGGCACTGCAGCGGGCCGCGCAGGCGCACCGCGCGCACGATCGCCTGCAGCTCGTCCAGCGCATCCTCGAAGCGGTCGTTGACGAGGATGTAGTCGAACTCGTGCGCATGCGCGATCTCGCCGCGCGAATTGGCGAGGCGGCGCTCGATCACCTCCGGCGCATCCGAGCCGCGGCCGCGCAGGCGGCGCTCCAGCTCCGCACGCGAGGGCGGCAGGATGAACACGCTGACGCAGTCGGGCTTGCTCCGGCGGATCTGCGCCGCGCCCTGCCAGTCGATCTCCAGCAGCACGTCGCGGCCCTGCGCCAGCAGGCCGTTCACCTTGTCGCGCGAAGTGCCGTACAGGTTGCCGTGCACCTCGGCGTGTTCGAGGAAGATGCCCTCGGCCACCTCGCGCTCGAACTCGGCGCGTTCCACGAAGTAATAGTGCCGCCCGTACTGCTCGCCCGGCCGCGGCGGCCGCGTGGTGTGCGACACCGACAGCGAAATCGCCGGTTCGCGCTCCAGCAGCGCGTTGACCAGGGTGGACTTGCCGGCGCCCGAGGGCGCGGCGACCACGAACAGGGTGCCTGAGAGCAGAGCGTTCATTCGATGTTCTGCACCTGCTCGCGCATCTGCTCGATCAGCACCTTGAGCTCGACCGCGGCATTGGTGCTGCGCGCGTCCACCGACTTCGAACCCAGCGTGTTCGCCTCGCGGTTGAACTCCTGCATCAGGAAGTCGAGGCGGCGGCCCACCGGCTCCTTGAGATTCAGCACGCGGCGCGTCTCGGCGATGTGGGTGCTGAGGCGGTCCAGCTCCTCGTCCACGTCGCTGCGGGTGATCTGCAGCACCAGCTCCTGCTCCAGCCGGCCGGGATCGGCGGGCTGCTTGAGGTCGGCCAGCCGCGCCTCCAGCCGGGCGCGCAGCGCGGCGCGGATCTCCGGCATCCACTCGCGCACCTGGGCCACGATGCGCTCGATCGCGTCCAGCCGCTCGCGCAGGATCTGCGCCAGCTTGGCGCCTTCGCGTTCGCGGGTGGCGGTGAGCGCATCGAGCGCGCGGTCCAGCACGTCGAACAGCGCGGCCTGCTGTGCCTCGGGATCGGACGCCTGCTGCTGCAGTACGCCGGGGAAGCGCAGCAGTTCGGTGAATTCCACGCGCAGCCCGGAAAAATGCGGCTGCATGTCTTGATGAACCTCGGCCAGCCGGGACAAAAGCCCGTTGTCGATTTTCAGCGATTCGCTGCGCGAATCGCTGCTGCGCACCGTCACGTCCACCTTGCCGCGCGAGAGCTTCGCGGCGATGCGTTCGCGCAGCGCGGATTCCAGGCTGCGCAACTCGTCCGGCAGGCGCGGCGAGAGCTCCAGGTAGCGATGATTGACCGTGCGCAATTCGCAGCTCAGCGCACCAGCGGGGCCGCCGGTTTCGGCGGAGGCGTAGGCGGTCATGCTGCGGATCATCGGCGGCCTGCGGCGGAAGGGAAAGGCGGCAATGGTAAACTTTCCCGCCCTGCCCTGCCCAACCGCCTACATGAACCAACCTGCACGCCCCAGTGGCCGCGCCAGCGATCAGTTGCGCGCCGTCGCCATCGAACGCCATTACACCCGCCACGCCGAAGGCTCGGTGCTGGTGAGCTTCGGTGACACCCGCGTGCTGTGCACCGCCAGCATCGAGGACCGCGTGCCGCCGTGGCTGCGCGGCAAGGGCGAGGGCTGGGTCACCGCCGAATACGGCATGCTGCCGCGCGCCACCCACACCCGCATGCAGCGCGAAGCCGCCAAGGGCGGCCAGGGTGGCCGCACGATGGAGATCCAGCGGCTGATCGGCCGCAGCCTGCGCGCCTGCGTCAACCGCGCCGCGCTGGGCGAACGCGTGATCACGCTGGACTGCGACGTGATCCAGGCCGACGGCGGCACCCGCACCGCGGCGATCACCGGCGCCTACGTGGCGCTGGTCGACGCGGTGAACGGACTGATGCAGCGCGAGAACCTGAAGCGCAACCCGATCGTGGGCGCGGTCGCCGCGGTGTCGGTGGGCATCTACAAGGGCCAGCCCGTGCTCGACCTCGACTACGCCGAGGACTCGGACTGCGACACCGACATGAACGTGGTGATGAACGACGGCGGCGGCTTCATCGAGGTGCAGGGCACCGCCGAAGGCCACGCCTTCCGCCGCGACGAGATGGATGCGCTGCTGGCGCTGGCCGAGAAGGGCATCGCCGAGCTGGTGGCCGCGCAACGCGCGGCGCTGGCGCAGGCATGACCCTGCTCCTGCGCCGCCTGCGTCCGGACCCGCAGGAGCTGGAGGCGACCTTGGCCGTGCACCGCGCCGCCTTCGGGCGCGACGACGAAGCCCGGCTGGTGCAGCGCCTGCGCGAAGCCGGCGACAGCGCACTGGAATGGCTCGCCGAAATGGACGGCCAGGTGGTCGGCCACGTGGCGTACTCGCCCGTGCGCATCGAACACGGCGATGACGGCCGCGCGCTGGGGCTGGCACCGGTGGGCGTGCTGCCGGCATGGCAGCGGCGCGGCATCGGCCGCGCCCTGATCGAAGCATCGCTGGCCGCGTTGCGCCAGGACGGCCAAACGCCGCTGGTGGTGGTGCTGGGCGATCCGGCCTGGTACGGCCACTTCGGTTTCGCGCCCGCTGCCGCGGCGGGACTGCACGACACCTACGGCGGCGGCGACGCCTTCATGGCGCTGGCGCTGCGCCCGGGCGGCCTCGACGGCCGCCGCGGCCGCGTGGACTACGCAGCCGCCTTCGACCTGCTCGGAGAGTAACCACATGAACCGCATCGTCCTCGCCAGCTGCAACCCCGGCAAGCTGAAGGAGTTCGGCGCCCTGCTCGCCGACAGCGGCTACGAGGTACTGCCGCAAGGCCGGCTCGGCATCGAGGACGTCGAGGAAACGGGGCTCACCTTCGTCGAGAACGCCCTGCTCAAGGCCCGTCATGCCGCGCACACCAGCGGCCTGCCCGCGCTGGCGGACGACTCCGGCCTGTGCGTGGAGCATCTCGGCGGCGCACCCGGCCTGTATTCGGCACGCTACGCCGACACGCACGGCGACAGCGCGGCGAACAACGCCAAGCTGCTGCGCGTGCTGGACGGCGTGCCGGACGAGCGGCGCGACGCCTTCTTCATCTGCGTGCTGGTGCTGCTGCGCCACGCCGAGGACCCGGCGCCGCTGATCGCCGAAGGCCGCTGGCACGGCCGCGTGCTGCACGCGCCGCGCGGCGCGCAGGGCTTCGGCTACGACCCGCTGTTCCTGCCGCACGGGCAAACGCTGTCCGCCGCCGAACTCGACCCGGCGCTGAAGAACACGCTCAGCCACCGCGCGCAGGCGCTGACGAAACTGCACGCCCTGCTCAGCGCGCGCTGAGCTTCTTCGCCCGGTCCTTCGGCTTGACCCGGTAATGCGCCGGCGCCTCGTGCACGCGCGACGAGCGCAGGCGCCCGCGCAGCCAGACAGCGAACGCTTCCGCGCCCAGGCGGCCGTCGGCGAGGGCGAGGAAGGTCTGGTACTTGTCCTCGGCCTCGGCGATCAGGTTCGCGCCATTCAGCGCCAGGAAGGTGCGGCACACGACGTAGGCCGTGCGCTTGTTGCCGTCGACGAAGGGATGGTTGCGCGCAAGGCTGTGCGCCAGTGCGGCCGCAAGGTCGGCCAGATCCGGCGCCGGCTCGGCGTAGGCCAGCATCTGCTGCGGCCGGGCCAGTGCCGACTCCAGCAGGCCGGCATCGCGCACGCCCTCCGCCCCACCATGTTCGGCCAGTTGCCGGTCATGGATGGCCAGCACCAGGGCCGGTTCGATCCAGGTGATCGTCTGCATGGCTCAGCTCGCGGCGAGTCGGCGCAGCACGTCGCGATCCTCGCGCATGATGCCTTCCGCCACCTCCATCTTCGCCGCGAACTCCGGATCGAACGCGGCCAGTTTGATGCCGTCGGGCAGCTCGGTGACGTAGAGCGTGTCGCCCTTCTCCACGCGCAGCTTGGCCAAGAGCTCGCGCGGCAGCACCACGCCCACGGAATTGCCCACGGTGGTGATCTTGAGCTTGCTGTTCATGGCCTGCCTCCATCAAGGTTATAACTTACGTTATTACAACCAGGCCCCGACTACAATCCGCCCCATGCCCCTCGTCGCCCCGCCCCTCGCGCTCTACGTGCACATGCCCTGGTGCGTGAAGAAGTGCCCGTACTGCGACTTCAACTCGCACGGCCTGCGTAGCGAACCGCCGCCCTACGCGGAATACACGGATCTGCTGCTGGCCGACCTCGATGCCGACCTCGCCGACTTCGGCGCGGCCGCCCACGGCCGCGAGATCGTCAGCGTGTTCTTCGGCGGCGGCACGCCCAGCCTGTTCGTGCCCGAGCTGATCGCCCGCTTCCTCGACGGCGCCCGCACGCGGCTGCCGTTCGCCGCGGGTTGCGAGATCACGCTGGAGACGAATCCCGGCACGGTGGAGCACGGCCGTTTCGACGGCTATCTCGCCGCCGGCGTGAACCGGCTGTCGTTCGGCGTGCAGAGCTTCGACGACGACAAGCTGCGCCGGCTCGGCCGCATCCATTCCGCCGCCGAGGCGGAAGCCGCGGTGAAGTCGGCGCAGGATGCCGGCTATGCGAATCTCAACCTCGACCTGATGTACGCGCTGCCACAACAGTCGCTGGACGGCGCGCTGGCCGACGTGGAACGCGCGATCGCGCTGGCGCCCACCCACATCTCGCACTACCAGCTCACGCTGGAGCCGAATACCGCGTTCGCCGCGAACCCGCCGCCGCTGCCCGACGACGATCACGCCTGGGCGATGCAGGAAGCCTGCGAGGCACGGCTGGCCGAAGCCGGCTACGGCCAGTACGAGATCTCCGCCTACGCGCAGCCAGGCCGGCGCTGCACGCACAACCTCAACTACTGGCGTTTCGGCGACTACCTCGGCATCGGCGCCGGCGCCCACGGCAAGCTCAGCGACGCGGCCGCGGGCAGCGTGCGCCGGCGCTGGAAGACCCGCCATCCGCGCGCCTACATGGAAGCCGCCGGCGGCCCCGCGCGCATCGGCGGCGACAGCGTGGTCGACGCCGACGAGCTGCCGTTCGAGTACATGCTCAACGCGCTGCGCCTGGTCGACGGCGTGCCGCTGGTGGAATTTTCCGAAAATACCGGCCTGCCGCTGCAGCGCATCGCCGCCCCGCTGGCCGAGGCCCGTCGTCGCGGATGGCTGGCGGAGGCGCCGCAACGCCTGCAAACCACCGCGCTGGGCCAGCGTTTCCTCAACGACGTGATCGCAAGTTTCCTCGACTGAGCGCCGCTCGCCCCCGTGGCGGCCTTGCGGCAACCGCCCTACACTCGCGGCGGGGGAATCGATGGGAACGCGTCATGGATGCCGAGCAAGCGCATCGACACTCGACTACTGCCACTGCCGGGCACGGCCGCTGGCCGGCGCGCACGCAGCGCCTGCTCGGCGCCATCGTGCCGCTGTGCAGGCAATGGCTGGAACCCGCGCTGAAGCAGTGCCTGGAGCACTTCGACCAGGAGCTGTACCGGCAGGCCGAACGCTCGCGCAGCCACCTCGAACAGCAACGCTGCTTCGACAGCCGCGCCGTCATGCAGCAGCAGCATGCCGCCTTCATGCAGGACTGCGCCGACAAGCTGCGCACCGGCTTCGCGCGGCTGGGCGAGCCCGGCGACGAGGCCGCCGCCGAACCCACCGCCCTGCAGCCGCTGCAGCTGCTCGATCCCCGCGAGCACGAGTTGAACAGCGCACTGGACAAGCTCGCCGCACGCGGCGAAGCGCGCCACGCCCCGCTGCTGAACGAACTCGCCTACCGCTTCGCCGTGCTGGTCGGCGCGCCGCCGCTGGAAGGCGCGGCGCTGCCGATCGCCCCGGCCGGGCTCGCCCAGGCCTTGCGCAGCGCCGGCGCCACACTGGACCTGCCGACGGAACATCAACTGCTGTTGCTGCAGGCATTCGAGCAGATGGTGGTCGCCACCGCGGGCAGCCTGTACGAAACGGTCAACGCGCAGTTGCGCAACGACGGCCTGTTGCCGCAGCTGCGGCCGTATGCGCCGCCGCGCCCGGCGCCCGCGCCCCGCACCGCCCCGGCGGGCGAGCAGCCCCCGGACAGCGCCGCGAACGCCGCTGCGGCACCCGAATCCGCCGGCGCGGCGCCGGCACCGGCGCCGATCACCGTGCTGGAGACCCTGCGCGACCTGCTCGCGCAGCGTCGCGCCGGCACCGGCGGCAGCGCCGCCGTCGGCCGCGCCGCCTCGCCGGACGAACTGCAGATCGCGCTGACCGCCGTGCAGCAGCACCTGGCCCAGGTCACCGACCAGGCCAGTCGCGAACTGCGCAGCGCGCAGCGCCTGCGCGACGAGCTGCTGCTGCAGCTCAACGCCGGCAAGCCGGCCGGCGCCGTGCCGACCCGGCTCAGCGCCGAGCAGGACGACACCGTGGAACTGGTGGCGATGCTGTTCGAGCAGATCGGGCGGCAGCTGCACCAGGGCCCGCATGCCCGTTCCGTGCTCGGCAACCTGCAGTTGCCGGTGCTGCGCCTCGCCGTCAACGACCGCGGCTTCTTCGAGCAGCACGAACACCCGGCGCGCCGCCTGCTGGCCGCGGTGGCGGAAGCCGCCAACGACTGGCTCGACGGCCCCGACGGCGACGCCGACCAGCAGCTCACCGACCGACTGCAGCACCTGGTGGCGCGGGCGCAGCAGGAACCGCCGAGCGCCGGCCTGTACACCAGCCTGCTGGCCGACATCGAACACCATCTGGCCCAGCTGAATCGCCGCGCCCAGGCCGCCGAACGCCGCCACGTCGAGGCGATGAAGGGGCGCGAAAAGCTGGACCTCGCCCGCCGCCGCGCCAGCGATCTGCTGGCCGAACGCTTCGCCACCCATCCGCCGCGCGGGCTGCTGCGCGCCCTGCTCGACCGCGCCTGGGCCGACGTGCTCTCGCTTGCCCTGTTGCAGCACGGCGAGAACAGCCCCGAGTTCGCCCAGCGCCTGCGCGTCACCGACCAGTTGCTGGGCCGCCGGCCGGTGGACGACGCCGGCCGGCTGCAGCGCGAAGTCCAGGAGGCCCTGCAGCAGATCGGCATGGATGCCGAGGAAGCCAGCCAGGTGGCGCAGCGCCTGATCGGCAAGGGCGCCGACGAACCGGCTGCCGCGACGCCGACTCCGACGCCGGCACCGCCGGCCGCCACGACGCCCGCCGCCGCCGCGCCGGCACCGGCCGCCGCACCGCCTGCGGCCGACAACCGGCCCGCCACGGCGGCCGTGCCGCGCCCCGCCAGGCAACCCGCAGCGCCGCCGCAGGCGCCGGCCGCGGCAACCTCCATCGGGACCGCCGCCACGGCCAGGCCCGCTGCGCCCGAGCCCGCCGTCGCAATCCCCGTCGCCGCAGCGCCCGTCGCCACTGCGCCTGCCGCCGCGGCCCCGGCCCGCGAGCTGCCCAGCGCCAGCGAACTGGCCGTGCGCTTGAAGCAGCGCCAGCGCCTGGGCGAATCGCAACAGGCCAGCAGCAGCACGCGGGACGCCGACGAACCGCCGCTGGGGCCGCAGGAGGCGCGCATCCACAACCGCCTGCGCCAGCTGCCGTTCGGCAGCTGGTTCGAGTTCACCGACGCCGCCACCGGCGAAACCACCCGGCGCAAGCTGGCCTGGTTCTCGCCGGTTTCCGGCAACAGCCTGTTCGTCACCCGGCGCGGCCAGCGCGGCGAAGAAATGAACCTGCGCGAGCTGGCCCGCGCGATGGCCGCCGGCCAGGTGCGCGAGCTGCCGCCGCAGCGCGACAGCCTGCTCGACCGCGCCTGGCATGCACTCACCGGCAACCTGCGCAACGCCGCCGCGCCCCTGCCCGGAGCCCGCCCATGAGCAGCACCCGCGAGCAACGCCGTGCGCCGCGCAAGCCGGTCGACGCCGGCATCGTGGCGATCGACACGATAGCCGAGCAGCCGCTCGGCCACCTGTGCAACCTCTCCGCCAGCGGCCTGTTGCTGATCGGCGGCCGCGCGCCGCGCAGCGAGGGCATCTACCAGGTGCGCATGCCGCTGCCGGGCACCGGCGGCAGCATCGAGCTGGGCCTGCAGGAACAGTGGCACGAACCGGCGGCCAGCCCCGGCCAGTACTGGGCCGGCTACCGCATCATCGCCGTCAGCAGCGAGCACGGCGAACTGCTGGAGCGCTGGCTGCGCCAGGCCTGAGCGAGGCGGCGCGCTACACTGGCAGGCCCACGCCTGCCAGGAACCCGCGATGGACACCGCGCCCGCCGCCCTCTATCCCGCGCACCTCGCCACCCTGCGCACGCGCGCCGACCGGGCGCTGGCGTTGGGCGGCTTCGATCACCTGCTGATCGCCGCGAGCACGCCGCTGCGCAAGTTCCTCGACGACCAGGACTACCCCTTCGTCGCGAACCCGCACTTCCGGCACTGGCTGCCGCTCACCGACGCGCCCGGCAGCTGGATCGCCTACACACCCGGCGCAAAGCCGAAACTGGTGTTCGTGCAGCCGCGCGACTACTGGCACGTGGTGCCCGAAGCGCCGCACGGCTACTGGGTGGAGCACTTCGACATCGTCACCGTGCGCAGCGCGGCGGAAGCGGTGGCGCAGCTGCCGAAGGGGCACAGCGCGGTGCTCGCGCCGGCTTGTCCTGCCATCGACGGCGTGACGGTCAACAACCCGCAGGCCGTACTCGATTACCTGCACTGGCATCGCTCGTACAAGACGCCCTACGAACTGGCGCTGATGCGCGAAGCGAACCGCATCGGCGCCCGCGCGCATTGCGCGGCCGAGGCCGCATTCCGCGCCGGCGAGAGCGAGTTCGGCATCCACCTCGCCTACCTCGCCGCCGCGAGGCAGATCGACGCCGAGCTGCCCTACGCCAGCATCGTGGGCCTCAACGAACACGGCGCGGTGCTGCACTACATGCACTTCGACCGCACGCCGCCCGCCGCGCACCGCTCCTTCCTGATCGACGCCGGCGCCAGCTGCGCGGGCTATGCCAGCGACATCACCCGTACCCATGCCGGCACGGGCGCGGGTGAATTCCAGGCACTGATCGACAGCATGGACGCCGTGCAGCAGGGCTTCGCGGCGAAGGTGCGCGCGGGCCAGAGCTATCCCGAACTGCATATCCACGCCCACCACGTCATCGCCGGCGTGCTGCGCGAACACGGCTTCATCCGCCTGAGCGCGGAGGGCGCGGTGGAATCCGGCGTCACTTCCGCGTTCTTCCCGCACGGCCTCGGCCACCCGATCGGCCTGCAGGTGCACGACGTGGCCGGTTTCCAGCAGAGCGAACGCGGCGGCAGCATCCCGCGCCCCGCCGGTCATCCGTATCTGCGCATGACCCGCGTGCTGGAACCGGGCATGGTGGTGACGATCGAGCCGGGCCTGTACTTCATCGACATGCTGCTCGCCGAGCTGCGCGACAAGCCGGTGGCCGCCGACATCGACTGGGCGAAGGTGGACGCGTTCCGTCGCTACGGCGGCATCCGCATCGAGGACGACGTGGTGTGCACGGAAGGCGCACCGGAGAACCTCACGCGCGACGCGTTCGCCGTCGCATAGCGCACCGCGCGCTCCGCAGCGCCCCCGTGGCGAGGCGCTGCGACATTGCCCCGCACTCCGGCTTCACGCGCGGGGCGTATCCTGCGCGGTATGTGATGCATGGAGTCGCCGCGTGTCCATGTCGCCCGCCGAGTCGCTGCGTGAAACCGTGTCCGCGCGGCCGCTGCGGCGCCTGAGCGTCGAACTGGTCGCGCTGGTGCTGGCGAAGATCGCGCTGCTCGCGCTGCTGTGGTGGCTCGTGTTCGCGCCGCAACCGAAGCCGGACAGCAGCCCCGCCGCGATCGAACGCCTGCTCGCCCCCGCCGCCAGCCCCGCCCCGCCCGCGCAAGGAACCCGCCCATGATGATCGACGCCGAGGTCGTCACGCTGTCGCGCCTGCAGTTCGCGCTGACCGCGCTCTACCACTTCCTGTTCGTGCCGCTGACGCTGGGCCTGGTGTGGATCCTGGCGATCATGGAAAGCGTCTACGTGATGACCGGGCGCGAGGTGTGGAAGCGCATGGTGCAGTACTGGGGCGTGCTGTTCGGCATCAACTTCGCGATGGGCGTGGCCACCGGCGTGACGATGGAATTCCAGTTCGGCATGAACTGGGCGTACTACTCGCACTACGTGGGCGACGTGTTCGGCACGCCGCTGGCGATCGAGGGGCTGATGGCGTTCTTCCTCGAGGCCACCCTGGTCGGCGTGTTCTTCATGGGCTGGGAGCGCATCTCGCGGGTGCAGCACCTCCTGGTGACCTGGTTCCTCGCGCTGGGCACCAGCCTGTCGGCGCTGTGGATCCTGGTGGCGAATGCGTGGATGCAGCATCCGGCGGGCGCCGCGTTCGATCCGCAGACGATGCGCATGGAGGTCACCTCGTTCGCCGAGGTGTTCTTCAACCCGGTGGCGCAGGACAAGTTCGTGCACACGGTGAGCGCGGGCTACGTGCTGGGCTCGATGTTCGTGCTGTCGATCAGCGCGTGGTTCCTGCTGCGCGGGCGCAACGTGGATTTCGCCAAGCGCTCGATGACGGTGGCGGCCAGCTTCGGCCTCGCCGCCGCGCTCAGCGTGGTGGTGCTGGGCGATGCCTCGGGCTACTCGGTGTCGCTGAACCAGAAGATGAAGATGGCGGCGATCGAGGCGATGTGGCACACCGAGCCGGCGCCGGCCGCGTTCACCGTGGTCGGCATTCCCGACACCCGGGCCAGGACCACCCATGCGGCGATCAAGCTGCCGTGGGTGCTGGGCCTGATCGGCACGCACTCGATCGACCAGACCATTCCCGGCATCGCCGAGCTGGTCGAGGACGCGAAAGCGCGCATCGGGCAGGGGCTGAAGGCCTACGACGCGATGCTGGCGCTGCGCCGCAACCCGGACGACGCGCAGGCGAAGGCGGTGCTGGCCGCGAACGGCCAGGATCTCGGCTACGCGCTGCTGCTGAAGCGGTACGCGGACGACCCGCGCCAGGCCACGCCTGCGCAGATCCAGCAGGCCGCCGACTCGACGATCCCGAACGTGCCGGTGCTGTTCTGGGCGTTCCGCATCATGGTGGGCTGCGGCTTCTACTTCATCGCGCTGTTCGCGCTGTCGTTCTGGAAGGCCAGCAAGCGCCGGCTGGACACGCAGCGCGGCTATCTGCGGCTGGCGCTGTGGAGCCTGCCGCTGCCGTGGATCGCCGCCGAGCTGGGCTGGATCGTGGCCGAGTACGGCCGCCAGCCGTGGGCGATCGAGGGCGTGCTGCCCACCGCGCTGGGCGTGTCCTCGGTGAGCGCGGGCCAGGTGTGGAGTTCGCTGGGCGGCTTCGTGCTGTTCTACACCGCGCTGGCGGTGGTGGACGCGCTGCTGATGCTGAAGTTCGTGCGCAAGGGGCCGGACGGGCTGGGGATCTGGCCGCCGGCCCAACCCGCGGACGCGCACTGAGGAGATCGCCATGTTCGACTACACCACGCTGCGACTGGTCTGGTGGGCGCTGCTGGGCACGCTGCTGGTCGCGTTCGCGATCATGGACGGCTTCGACTTCGGCGTGGCCGGCCTGCTCAAGCTGCTGGGCCGCGACAACGAGGAGCGCCAGGTGCTGCTGGAAGGCATCGAGCCGACCTGGGAGGGCAACCAGGTGTGGTTCATCCTCGCCGGCGGCGCCACCTTCGCGGCCTGGCCGGTGCTCTACGCGGTGTCGTTCTCCGGCCTGTACCTGGCGATGTTCCTGGTGCTGCTGGCCTTCATCCTGCGCCCGGTGGGCTTCAACTTCCGCGGCAAGCTGCGCGACCCGCGCTGGGCCAGCCTGTGGGACTGGGTGCTGGTGCTCTCCGGCGTGGTGGTGATGCTGGTGGCGGGCGTGGCCTTCGGCAACCTGTTCCTGGGCCTGCCGTTCCGCTTCGACGGCGACCTGCGCATGAGCTGGCAGGGCGGCTTCCTCGACTTGCTGCATCCCTACGCGCTGCTGTGCGGGCTGGTCTCGCTCAGCATGCTGCTGGCGCACGGCGCCTGCTGGGCGGCGCTGAAGGCCGACCACGCGATCGCCGCGCGCGCGGTGCGCATCGCGCGCTGGGCCACGCTGGCGTTCGCGGTGCTGTACGTGCTGGCCGGCATCTGGCTGGCCTGGGGCATCCCCGGCTACGCGGTGGCCGGCCCGGCGGTGACGGACGGCGCATCGAACCCGCTGTACAAGCAGGTCGCGGTGGGCGGCAGCTGGTTCGCCGGCTACCTGCAATACCCCGGCTTCTGGATCGCGCCGCTGGCGGCCCTGCTCGCCGCGGTGGCGGTGCAGGCGCTGGTGGGCCGGCGCGGCGTGGGCGGCTTCGTCGCCAGCAGCGTGATGGTGGGCGGCACCATCGCCTCGGCCGGCTTCGCGCTGTTCCCGTTCCTGCTGCCGTCCAGGCTCGACCCGCGCTCCAGCCTCACCGTGTGGGACGCCTCCTCCAGCCGCGGCACGCTGGAGCTGATGCTGGGCGCGACCGTGGTGTTCCTGCCGATCGTGATCCTCTACACCGGCTGGGTGTACCGCGTGATGCGCGGGCGCGTCACGCTGGCGGACGTGCGCAAGTCGCACGGCGGTTATTGAAGGAGCCGACCATGTGGTACTTCTCGTGGATTCTCGGCCTGGGCCTGGCCTGCGCGTTCGCCGTGCTCAACGCGATGTGGTACGAGGTGCACGCCACCGACGAGGCGCACCGGCGCAAGGAGCGGTTGCCGGCGGACGAGGAGCGCTGAACGCCGGGGCCTGTCTGCCCGCTGCCGTTCGCTCGATACCGTTCACTCGATGCCGTTCGCTCGCCACCGTTCGCCCTGAGCGTAGCGAAGCGGAGTCGAAGGGCCACCCACACGGCGATTGCCCTTCGACTCCGCCGCTGCGCGGCTACGCTCAGGGCGAACGTGGGTGAAGCAACGACAGCCCTCAGCGCGCAGCCAGCAGCGCCTCGATCTCCGCCGCCTCTTTCGGCACGGCGGCGCTGAGCACTTCGCTGCCCTCGCGCGTCACCGCCACATCGTCCTCGATGCGGATGCCGATGCCGCGCCAGCGTTCGTCCACGCCGGGCTCGTCGGGCGGCACGTAGATGCCCGGCTCCACCGTCACCACCATGCCCGGCTCCAGCACGCGCGAGGCGCCGTCGATGCGGTAGTCGCCCACGTCGTGCACGTCCAGGCCCAGCCAGTGGCCGGTCTTGGCGGGGAAGAAGCGCTGGTAGCTGCCTTCGGCGATCGCGCTGTCGGCATCGCCGGGGATCAGGCCCAGTGCGCACAGGCCTTCGGCGATCACCCGCACCGCGGCGCGGTGCGCGGCGTCGAACGGCTGGCCCGGCCGCACCTCGTCGATCGCGGCGAGCTGGGCGGCCAGCACCACTTCGTACAGCGCGCGCTGCTCGCGATTGTAGCGGCCGTTGACCGGGATGGTGCGACTGATGTCGGACGCGTAGCAGTCGAGCTCGGCGCCGGCGTCGATCAGCAGCAGGTCGCCGGCGTCCAGCCGCGCGCGGTTGTGCTGGTAGTGCATCGTGCAGGCGTTGCTGCCGGCGGCGACGATGGGCGTGAACGCGGGCACCGCGCCGCGGCTGCGCAGCGCGTGCAGCAGTTCCGCCTCCACCTCGTATTCGTGCCGGCCCGGCACCGCGCTGCGCCACGCGGCGAGATGCGCCTCGGCGGCGATGCCGGCGGCGGCGCGCATCAGCTTCAGCTCGGCGCGCGACTTGTACAGGCGCAGATCGTGCAAGAGGTGCCCCAACGCCACGAACTCCTTCGGCACCACGCCGCCGCCGCGCAGCTGGCGCAGGCGGCGCATCCAGCCCAAGAGCTGCGCGTCGAAGGCGGGCTCGCGGCCGAAGTGGCAATACACCCGCGCCCTGCCCTCGATCATGCCGGGCAGGATGTCGTCGATGTCGTCGATCGGGAACGCGTCGTCCATGCCGTAATCGGCCACCGCGCGCTCGGTGCCGATCGAGCGACCGTGCCAGCGCGCCTGCTCGGCGTCGCGCTCGCGACAGAACAGCACCACCTCGCCGTGCAGGCGGCCCGGCAAGAGCGCCAGCACCGCGTCGGGCTCGGGGAAGCCGGCGAGGTAGTGGAAGTCCGAATCCTGCCGGTACGGCCAGGCGGCGTCGGCGTTGCGCAGGCGCTCGGGCGCGGCGGCGACCAGCAGCACGGCATCCTCGCCAGCCATCGCCATCAGCTGGCGGCGGCGGCGGGCGAATTCCTCGCCTGCGATCGCCGCCACTGCGGCGCGTTCGACCGGCGTGTTCAATGCAGGCGATCGCTGCCGGACTGGCCGCGGCCGGCGGACTCGGTGTACAGCAGCAGCGCGCCCACGCGCAGGAATTCCTGCACCTCGACCAGCGCGTCCTCGTCTTCGGCGGCGTCGCCGAAGTCGAACGACGAAGCGGCGATGGTGCCGAAGTCGCGCAGCACTTCCTGCGCGTCGTCCGACAGCTGCGCGTGCGCGCCGGTGCCGGCGAGGCCGAAGCCGCCGAGGAAGCCGCGACACCATTCCGCCACCGCCTCGGCGCGTTCGGCCAGCGGGCGGTCGTCATCCGGCAGCAGCGGCTCGAAACCCAGCTCGGGGTCGGCCAGCGCGTCGCGGCATTGCCGCAGCAGCTGTTCCAGCTTGGCCTGGTCGGCCGGCGTGGGCGCCACCTCCTCACCATCGAGCTGCAACGCGGCCAGCAGGTTGCCGCCCTGCGGCGTGGCGCCGCCGGCGAGGTAGCCGCACAGCGAGCCGTGCAGTTCGCTGGCATCCACGCCCAGGCGCAGGCGCACGATCAGCGCGTCCAGATCGTCGTGGCTGAGCGGTTCGGTGGCCGGCATGGGGAGCTCCTCGGGGATGACCTGTCATTCTACGTTGCCGCCCCGGTAGGAGCGCACCCTGTGCGCGACTGACAAGGAGTGAGTGAAGAGGAGTGAGGAGTGAGAGAAAAGCCCAAGGCGCGAGCTGTACGCTCTCTCTCGCTTCTCACTCCTCTCCACTCGCTTCCCGTTTTCGCGCACAGGGTGCGCTCCTACGGGCGCCCCGCTATAGTTCCGCGCATGACCTCCGCCGACTCTCTTCCGCCCGACCCCGTCCAGCTGGAGCTGGAGGCGCTCGGCCGCCAGGTCGACCGCCTGCTCGATACCGTGCGCCGGCTCAGCGAGGAAAACCGCAGCCTGCGGCACAGCCAGGAGCAGCTGTCGGGCGAACGCGCCAGCCTGCTCGCGCGCAACGAGCAGGCGCGCAGCCGGGTCGAGGCGATGATCCAGCGACTGAAGTCGCTCGAAGGCAATCCATGAGCGGCACCGCCACCAACGAACCCGTCGCGCTGCGACTGATCGACCGCGAATTCCTGATCGCCTGCGCGCCCGAAGAGCGCGAAGGCCTGGTCGAGGCCGCCAGCCTGCTCGACCGCAAGATGCGCGAGCTGCGCGCGAACGCGCGCGCGCCCAGCTTCGAGCGCCTCGCCGTGCTCGCCGCGGTAAGCATGACCCACGAACTGCTGGCACTGCGCAAGCAGCAGGGCGGCCACGACCAGCAGACCGCGCAACGCCTCGCCACGCTGCGGCAGCGGCTGGAGATCGCGATGGAAAGCGTCGCGGCGCGACAGGGCGAACCGGTGGCGGATTTGCTGCCGAAAGCCTAGAATCGCTCTTGGCGTTTTCTGCGGTGTGCGCCGGCACACTCTTACATTTGCCTTGTTCCTAAATACGGCCCCGGGTCGGCTTTTCATCGGTCGTTGTGCAGGTCCGCCGCGTGCGGAAAGCCTTGAGGCCATGTCGCCCTCCCACCTGATCCATCGTGGATCAAGGTCGTTCGGTGGGCAGCGGCATCGCGGTTGACGCCACCTATTCCACGCCCCGTCCGTCGCACGACCGGCGGGGCGTTTTGCTGGAGGAGAACCCTGCACGTGGATGCCCTCGCCCACCGCCAGGCGCTGCGCCAGCAGATGGCCGAACGCCGCCGCGCGCTGCCGCCGCCCGCGCGCATGGCCGCCGCGCAAGGCCTGCGCCGCACGCTGGAGCAGCTCCCCGAATACCTCACCGACCTGCGCGTGGCCGGCTACTGGGCCGGCGGCGGCGAGCTGCCGCTGAACCTCGTGATCCCGCCGCTGGCCGCGCGCGGCCAGCGCTTCCTGCTGCCGATCCTGGCCAAGGGCAAGGAGCTGCACTTCGCGCCGTGGAACAGCGGCGACGCGGTGGCGCCGAACCGCTACGGCATCCCCGAGCCGGTGACGCCGCGCGAATGGTTCGCGCCGTTCCAGCTCGACCTGGTGCTGGTGCCGCTGCTCGCCTTCGACCGCCGCGGCCACCGCCTCGGCCACGGCGGCGGCTGGTACGACCGCAGCTTCGCCTTCCTCAAGGAGCAGGCCCGCCCCACCGAACCGCTGCTGGTGGGCGTGGCCTACGCGTTCCAGGAAGTCGAACGGCTCGACGCGCAAGCCTGGGACGTGCCGCTGGACTACGTCGCCACCGAGCGCGAACTGATCGCCTGCACCACCACCGGACAAGACGGAGCCGCCCACGCATGAGCCCCCGCGAACGCCACTACTGGCTGATGAAGTCCGAACCCGACGCGTTTTCCATCGACGACCTCAAGCGCAAGAAGCAGGAAGCCTGGGACGGCGTGCGCAACTACCAGGCGCGCAACTACATGCGCGACGGCATGCGCGTGGGCGACCAGGTGTTCTTCTACCACTCCAACTGCGCCGAACCCGGCATCGTCGGCATCGCCACCGTCGCCACCGACGCCTACCCCGACCCCAGCCAGTTCGACCCCAAGAGCAAATACTTCGACCCCGGCAGCTCGCGCGACGCTCCGCGCTGGATGCTGGTCGACGTGAAGTTCGCGAAGAAGCTCAAGCGCACCATCACGCTCAAGGAACTGCAGGCCGATCCCGCGCTGGACGGCATGGTGCTGTTGCGCAAGGGGAGCCGGCTGTCGGTGCAACCGGTGGAGGCTCAGCACTGGGAGCACATCCTCGGGTTGGAGTGATGGCGGAGCGCGCACCATTTGCGCGTGGTGTTGCGCCTCTCTTGGCTTGCGAGGCCCGGCATTTTCTCCCTCTCCCCCAACAGCTTCATCGTTGGGGGAGAGGGCTGGGGTGAGGGGGGCTTTGCTTCTGTGCTCTCGCAAGTTTCAGAGCGGTTTCGTGCCGCAAGCGACAAAGCGGTTTCGTGCGCCTGCCGGCGCCCGAGTTACTTCTCCTTTGCTTGTCCAAAGGAGAAGTAACCAAGAGGAAACGACACCCCGCGGCGACGCTCTCCGGGCATCCTGCCCTCCGAGTCCGTGAGTCGGGGCCGGGCTTTTCGGCCGGGCTTCCTGCCCGGTCGAAAAGGCATCGCCATCCATGGCTTCGCCCGCTGCGCGGCCTTGTCGTCCCCGCCTCACCGTCGCCGAGGGGCCCCGGGAAAAGCAGCGCGCTCCTGCGCGCAGAAGCAACAGCCAGAGCAAAGCCAAGCAAGGCGAAGCGCTGCGAAGTTTTGTCCCTCAGTTTCCAGATACGTCGCGGCGTGGCCGCTGTAGGGCGACGTGTCGACGAACGTTGGTCCAATCCCCTCGACACAGCGGGCTTGTAGGGTCGGCGGATTGAACCAGGCCATTTCTCTTGGTTACTTCTCTTTGGGCCAGCAAAGAGAAGTGACTCGGGCGCCGGCAGGCGTCCGAAACCGCTCTGTCGCTTGCGAAAGCATCCGAGCGAAAGCCCGCCGCAAGCGAGCCAAGTCGCAGAAACGCAGTGCTGTCGCGAGCACCCGCCCCTCACCCCAGCCCTCTCCCCAAAGGGGAGAGGGAGCTGCACACGGCGCACTCGACCCTTGGGCTCCACCACCAACCCCTGCTGCAACACCCGCCGCAATACGAAGTCTCGGTGACTTCCTCACCGCAGCCGCCGCGGCTGCCCAATCCTCGCGTGCGGCGCACGCGCAAATCGGGGATCATGGCGCCCTTTCCCGCTCACGGTGCCGTCATGAACCAGGTCAACGAAAAGAAACTCGCCGGCGAAGCCGCGCTGCGCTACGTCGAGGACGGCGCCATCGTGGGCGTGGGCACCGGCAGCACGGTGGCGTATTTCATCGACGCACTGGCCGGCATCAAGGACCGCATCAAGGGTGCGGTGTCCAGCTCCGAGCAGTCCACCGCGCAGCTGAAGAAGCACGGCATCGAGGTGTTCGACCTGAACGCCACCGGCCCGCTCGACCTCTACGTCGACGGCGCCGACGAGTGCGATCCGTTCAAGCGGCTGATCAAGGGCGGCGGCGCGGCGCTGACGCGCGAGAAGATCGTGGCGGCGGCGGCGGCGAAGTTCGTCTGCATCATCGACTCCAGCAAGCGCGTGGACGTGCTGGGCAAGTTCCCGCTGCCGATCGAGGTGATCCCGATGGCGCGCAGCCTGGTCAGCCGCGAGATCGTGAAGCTGGGCGGCCAGCCGGTGTGGCGCGACGGCGTGGTCACCGACAACGGCAACTGGATCATCGACGTGCACGGCTGGCAGATCACCGACCCGGTGGCGCTGGAGCGCGAACTGAACCAGCTCGCCGGCGTGGTCACCGTGGGCCTGTTCGCGCAGCGCCCAGCCGACGTGGTGCTGGTGGGCGACAAGGTGATGTGAGGCGATGCCGACCCTTTCTCTACTCTCCCGCTGGCCGGGGGCGTGAGAGAAGGCTCGGATACCGTCGCGGCACGCCGCCCTGCCCGAACCCTCACCCGGCTGCCGCCACCCTCTCCCGGAGGGAGAGGGGTGCGCTCGGCAACACGTGCGCAAACGTGACAGGCGACAGCGGCCTCATTCGCCCGGCGCGAGGATCGTCGTCAGCGGCTTGCCTTGCACATCACCGCCGAATTTGATGTGCAGCAGGTGCGCGATGGTCGGCGCGACATCCACATCGGGGAAGGCCGGGATCTCGCCCACGGGGCGGATGCCTGCGCCGGCGGCGATGAAGATCGCCTGCATCAGCGGGTTCGTGTTGGGGTAGCCGTGGGCGCCGATCTCCACGGTGGGGGTTTCGTAGCGCGGCGTGTCCTTGTCGGTGAATTGGTAGTCGTCGGCCGCGTAGAGCAGCAGGTCGGGCGCCTGGTCGGTCTGCGCCGGGGTCGGCCAGCCCAGCTTTGCGGCTTCGGCCGGGGTCAGCGCGGCGCGGATGCCGGGCTTGCCCGCGAACAGTTGCTGCAGCGCCTGCCGCGAGGCGTCGGTGGCGTTCTTCTGGAACACGAGGGCGAAGCCGCCTTCGGGGATCGCGAACGCGGGTTGCGTGGTGGCGGCACGCTGCAAGCCGGCCTCGCGCAGCGGCACGTTGGGATTCAGCCGGTGGTGCACGCTCTGCTGGCCGTGGTCGGAGACGATGATGAAGGTGGTGTTGGCCAGTTCGCCTTCGGCACGCACCGCGTCGACCACTTCCTTTACGCGGTCGTCGAGGAAGGCGATGGTGTTGCGCCCCGCATCGTTGCCGTAGCCGGTCGCGTGCTCGATGCTGTCCAGCGCCAGGAGGTGCAGCAGCAGCAGGTCGGGATGGTGGCGGTGGATGATGTCGACCGCGGCGCGGGTGTAGATGCGGTCGCGCCAGGCCTGCGAGGGAGCATCGAAATGCGCCAGCTCGTCGCGGGTGACCGCGCCCGCGCGCACCAGCTCCTGCTCGACCGCGCCATCCGGGTCGGGATGCTCGGGGAAGCGCCAGTCGATGCTCGGCGCGTGCATCACGGCGACCCAGTCCACCTCGGCGGTGACGAGCCCGGCCGCATGCGCGGCGTCGTAGACGGTGGGCACGGCGACCAGCTGCGACTTCGGCGCCTGCATGTCGATGTGCGGCGGCGTGGCCTCGCGCTGGCCGACGATCAGGCCGTTGACCAGCACGTGGTGGCGGCTGGCGTCGTCGCCGGTGACCATGCTGGTGTGGTTGGGCCAGGTGATGCTGGGGTTGATCGGCCGCATCGACACCGCGTGCGCACCCTGCTTCATCAACGCGTGCAGCGTGGGTGCGGGCAGCTCGGGGTCCTTCAGGCTCTCGGCGCCGAACGCGTCGAGGCTGATCACGATCACCTTCGGCCGCGGCGCGGCAGTGGCCGCCTGCGCGCCGGGTGCCAGCGCGACGAGGCCGGCCAGGAAACCCGCCGCGGCCAGCCAGTGCCGCCACCGGATGCTGCTTGTGCCCATCGTGCGATCCTCTCTCGGGAAAGGTTTGCTGGCGCGGTCGCGCCGTATCCGTGCCTCATTGGCCGCCACCGCCCGCCGCGCCCGGGGTGACGGCGCGCAGCGCGTGTTCGAGCAGCTGACGCACCCGCTGCTCCCAGGTTTCCGTGGCGAGGCCCGGATTCCAGCTGAAGGTCGCCACGCTCTCGGGCGGCATCGTGTACTGGAAATGCAGCCGGTCCTGCTCGACGCTGATGTCGCGCGCCGCCTTCGCGCCGTTGGTCACCACCAGCACCAGCGAGCCGTCCTCGGCGTTGCGGAACGCCACGTTGTGGACGTCCGGGCCGGTGTCGGTGGACCACACCCGCACCGCGCCGGGCAGCACGAAGCGGCTGTAGTGGGCGAACGCGTAGTACTCGTCGTTGCGGCTCACCGCGCCGCTGCGCGAGTCGATCGTGACCAGCCCCTTGCAGTTGTCGCAGCCGCCGTGGTGCGGGCCGTGGTTCTCGTCCAGCGCGAGGTTCCAGTAGACGACGCCGCGCGCCCAGTTGCGCAGGCTGCCCAGCAGCAGGTCGCGCGCGAACCACAGCAGCTCGCCGTGCTTGGCGGATTCCCAGTCGCCGCCCGAGCACTCGGTCATGTAGGCGTCCTTGCGCGGCCAGGCGCGATGCACGCGGCTCTGCGCGGCCGGGTTGCCCACGTAGCAGTGCCAGGCGATGCCGTCGAGGTAGCGCCGGGCGTCGGGATCGGCCAGCACGCCCAGCGGTTCCCCCGGATTGTCCCAGTTGTGGTCCCAGCCGAAGAGCAGCGGCCGCGTGCGGCGGTTCGCCAGCGCCGGGCCGAGGTATTGCCCGATGATCCGCGCGCGCGCGTCGGCGGACAGCGCCATGCCCGGGTAGCTCAACGGCAGGAAGGTCGGCTCGTTCTGCACGGTCAGCGCCCAGATCGGGATGCCCTGGCCCTGCATGGCGTCGACGTACTTGACCAGGTACTGCGCGTAGGTGGGCTCGTACTGCGTCAGCAGCGTGCCACCGATCAGGCTGCCGCTGCTCTTCATCCACGCCGGCGCGCTCCACGGCGTGGCGATCAGGCGCAGCCCGGGGTCGATCGCCAGCGCCTCGCGCAGGGTCGGGATCACGTACTCGAGGTCGGTCGCGAGATTGAAGTGCGCCAGGTCGGGGTCGGTCTGGCCGGCGGGCAGGTCGTCCAGCGTGTACGGCTTGAGCGAGAAATCCGAGGCGCCGATGGTCAGCCGCAGCAGGCTCAGGTTGAGGCCCGGCGGCGGGCCGAACATCTCGCGCAGGAACGCCATGCGCTGCCAGATGCCGAGCCGGTTGCGGATCAGCCACGCCGAGGAATCGGTCAGCGCCGCACCGAAGCCCACGATGCTCTGGAAGCTGCGGCTGGTGTCGATCACGATCTCGGCCGCCCCGGTGGCCGGCGACACGCTGATCGGAATGTCCGGCTGCCGTGCCAGGCGCAGCCGGCGATCCTGCGTGCTCAGCCACAGCTCGGCCGCCGGCCCGGTGGGCAGCGCCAGCGGCAGCTGCAGCATCGGCGCGGGCGGCAGGCGCAGGGGCACGCGCAGCGCGGCCAGTGCACACACGCTGAGCAGGACCATCAGCGCCACCGCGATCCGGCCGGACGTGCCCAGCTCCTTGCCTTCCCCCCTGCCCTGCCCTTGCTTCATGCGCGGCGCTCACCGCGATGGGATGCCGGCCAGCGGATCGCGATCATCGAACCCCCACGCTGGCGCAGGACAGGTCGTGGCGCGCGGCCGTGGCCGCGGCGCTGATGCGGATGTCGGCGAAGGCGGCGGCGAACGGCGCCTGCGCCGCGATCGCGAACGGCACGTCGACGTGCGCGAGGTCGACGCCGCGCTGCGCGAAGCACGCCAGCGGGATCGACACGCTCTGCCGCGTGCCCTTCGGGTAAGTGGCGAGCAGCGGGCCGAGCTCGACCTGGCCGCCGCAGTGCCGGCCACAGCCCATGCCCAGCGTCACCGCACCTTGCGCGGGCGTCTCGACCACCACGTCGAACTGCAGCGCCGCGTGGTTCGCCGCGAGCTTCGACAGATCCACCGGCTGCGTGCTGCGCGCGAGGAAGCGGCCGGCACCGAGCCAGGTGACCGCCTTCGCATCCTGCTGCGTGTTGACCTGCACGGTGCGCAGGCGCAGCACCGGATGTTCGCTCGGCCAGGCGAGCTCGCCATTGAGGTCCGAACCCACCGCGCGTTCGCCGTGCGCGTCATCGGCGAGGTACAGCGCGAACGGCGCCATCGCCAGCGTGTGGAACACCGGTAGCGTGGACGCGTCGGCGCAGGCCTTGATCTCGGCATGTTCGGGCAGCGCGGGCAGGTCGTGCCGCGTGGGATAGCGCAGCCCGTAGCCCGGTGCGAACAGCCAGCGATCAGCACCTGCCTGCTGCGCGTCGGGACAGGGCACGCCGGGCCAGGGCCGCGCCAGCGTGCCGCTGAAGTTGTAGCGCGGCTTGCCCTTGCCGTCGGCGAACAGCACGTCGCCCACGCCGCCGCCCTCGGTGCCGGGCAGCCAGGCCATCACGAAGGCGTCGGCGAGGTTGAGCATCGGGTTCACGAACAGCGGCCGCCCCGCCACGAACACCACCACCACCGGCTTGCCCGACTTCGCGATTTTTTCCAGCAGGGCCAGGTCCTGCGGATAGCGGTCGCCGAAGCGCAGCGTGGCCGATGGCAGGATGTCGCCCATCGTCTCCGCATACGGCGTTTCGCCCACCACCGCCACGATGGCGTCGTAATCCTTGGGGTTCACGCCCTGCGCGGTTTCGCTGTAGGTGACGTTCGCCGCGCCGTCGGCCGCGCGCAGGCCGGCGAGGATGCTCTCACCGTTGGGAAAGTCGGCATTCGTGTTGTCGGTGCCCTGCCAGGTGAGCGACCAGCCGCCGGCCTGGTTCGGCAGGCTGTCGGCGCTCTTGCCCACCACCAGCAGTTTCGTGCCGGGCTTCAGCGGCAGCACGCCGCGGTTGTTCTTCAGCAGCACCAGCGATTCGCGCACCGCGCGCCGCGCCAGCGCGCGATCCTGCAGCAGCGCCGCGTCGCCCGCGCCGGGCAGCTGCGAGGGGCGCTGGCCGAACAGGCCCATGCGCAGCTTGGCGCGCACGATGCGGAACACCGCGTCGTCGATGCGCGCCTGCGGAATCCTGCCGTCCTTGACCTGCTGCATGGTGTTCGCGATGAAGGCCTTCCAGTCGTCCGGCACCATCACCATGTCGATGCCCGCATCGATCGCCTGCGGGCAGCTCGCGTTGCTGCAGCCGGGCAGCTGGCCGATCGCGTTCCAGTCCGACACCACGAAGCCGCGGAAGCCCATCTTGTCCTTCAGCGCGCCGGTGAGCAGCGCGGGCGCGCCGGACATCTTGCCGTAGTTCACGCCGTCGGCCTGGTCGTTCCAGCTGTTGTACGAGGCCATCACGCTGAGCACGCCGGCCTTGAGCGCACCGAAGTAGCCCGCGCCGTGCACGTTGATCATGGTGGCCTTGTCCACCCGCGCCTCGCCCTGGTCGGTGCCCTGCCAGGTCGCGCCGTCGCCGATGAAGTGCTTGGCGGTGGCCATCACGTGCTGCGGACCGAAATCGCCCTGCAGGCCTTCCACGTAGGCCTGCGCGTACTCACGCACCAGGCCCGGCTCGCTGGAGAAGCTCTCGTAGCTGCGCCCCCAGCGCACGTTCTGCGCCACCGCCAGCGTGGGCGCGAACGCCCAGCTGATGCCGGTGGCGCGCACCGCCTTCGCGGTGGCCGCGCCGATGGCGCGGATCAGTGCCGGATCGTGTGCGGCGCCGAGGCCGATGTTGTGCGGGAACAGCGTGGCGCCATACACGTTGCTGTGGCCGTGCACCGCGTCGGTGCCCCAGACGATCGGGATCTTCACCGCCATGTCGGTGTGCATGGAGGCGTCGTAGTAGGCGTCGGCGAGCTGGAGCCAGTCGCCGACGCTCGCATGTTTGTTCTTCTGCGGCCAGGAGCCGCCGCCGTTCAGCACCGAGCCGATGTAGTACTCGCGCACCTCGTCCGGCGTGATCGACTTGATCTCGGCCTGGGTCATCTGGCCGACCTTCTGCGCCAGCGTCATGCCGGCCACGATCTTGCGCGCGCGTGCGTCCAGCGCCGGGTCGTCGGCGCGCCCGGGTGTGATCGCCGGCCAGTCGGCGTAATGGGTGGCGGACGATTCGCGCACGGCGGGCTTGTCGGCCGCCTGCGCGCCGGCGACGCCGGCCACCGCGGCCAGCACGGCCGGCAGCCAGCAAAGGTTTCGGATACGGATCACGGGGAACCTCTTTGCGCCAGGTACTCGCCTTGCATGATGGAACGCCGGGCGGCGGCGAGTGGCCGCCCGGCGCCTTGCCCGTTTACAGCTTGTAGCTCGCGCCGAACAGGATCGTGCGGCCCCAGGTGTCGTACTCCAGCGGCCGGGTCATCGGCACGTTGTTGGGCAGCGTGGCGTACTGCACCGTGGCATCGGGCGAATTGCCCAGGTTGTTGACCTGCAGCAGCAGCGACAGCCCCTTCAGTTCGCCGCTGTCGAAGTCGTAGCCCAGTTGCAGGTCGGTCTGCCGGTTCGCCTGGATCTTGGTGTAACCGAGCTGGTCGAACAGGGCCACCGCCTCGCCGGTGAACGAGGAGCGGTAACGCTGGGCGATGCGCACCGAGAAGCCGTTGCGCTCGTAGTACAGCGTGATGTTGCCCACCTTGTGCGACAGGCCCGGCAGCGTCTTCGGGCCGCCGGGGATGGACGAAACCGAGCTGGTGGGGATGTAGCTGTTGGTCAGCGAGTAGTTCGCCTGCACGCCGAAGCCTTCCAGCGCGGAGGCGAGCAGGCCGCCCTCCAGCGAGCCGGCCAGCTCCAGGCCCTCCATCGAGCCGCCGGTGCCGTTCTGCGGCGTGGTGAACGACCCCTTGTTGCTGGTCGGCACCAGGGTCGGCGTGTTGTTGATGTAGCCGGTGAAGTCGTAGTCGAGGACGGTCTTGTTGTAGATGTAGTTCAGCAGGTTCTTGTGGAACACGGCCACCGACACATAGCTGGCCTTGCCGAAGTACTTCTCCCACGACAAGTCGGCGCCCACCGCGACGTAGGGCTTCAGCTTCGGGTTGCCGCCGCTGCCCGACCACACCACCTGCCCGGCCTGCGGGCCGTCGGTGAGCTTGGACACCCAGGCAGAGGACGACACCTTCTCGTCGTCGATACGGCCGCGGGTCATGGTCTTGGCGAGGCCGAAGCGCAGGTACTGGCCCTCGCTGAGCTTGGCGACCAGATTCAGGCTGGGCAGCACGTTGTTGTACGTGGTGCCACCGTGGATCGAGCCGACCAGGCTGCCGTCGCTGCCGGTCTGCAGCGCGTTGGACGACTGGTCGGTATGCACGAACTGCACGCCGACGTTGCCGCGCAGCGGGATGTCCGCCACGTCCGTCTCGATGTTGAACTTGGCGTAGGCCAGCGGCACCTTCTCCTCGATCGTGTAGTTGCGGCTCCAGTCGCCCGCGCCGTTCTCCGGCGTGAGGTAGAACTGCGAATACATCGCGCCCAGCACGTTGTAGTTGAGGATGCCGGGGATGCCGCCGTAGCCCAGCGAGGTCGGCCCGTAGAGGAACATCGGGTTGACCGGCGCGCTGAAGTGGTTCTGGTAGGTGTCCTGGGTGCTGCCGTTGCCGTTCAGCCACGCGAAGTTCACGTCGGCATGCTTGGTCTTGGTGCGGTCCGAGTAGTCGATGCCGAAATCCACGCTGCTGAAGATCCAGCCCAGCGGATGGCTCACCTGCAGGCGCAGCGCCTTGATCCTGTCGTTCTGGCGGTCGAACTCCTCGCGGCCGTTGTAGCCGTAGCCGTCCGGGTCGGTGAAGACCATGTTCGCCGGGCTGGCCAGGTCCACGCCCGGCGTGAAGTGCGGGTAGCCCAGGCCCGCCGGCGTGTTGAAGCCCACGCTGGTGAACGCGCCGTTGGCAAGGCCGCTGAACAGGTAGGCGTCGTGCAGCTTCACTCGCGCCGAGGAGGTGGACAGGTCGAGCGAAGTGGTCCAGTCGCCGAGGTAGAGCTTGTTGTTCCAGCCCAGCGAATACAGCTTGTCGTGCTCCTTGGTGTATTCGTTCTGCAGGATCGGCGCGATGCCGTCGATGCTGCCCGAGGTCACGATCGGCAGCGGCACGCCGGGCGAGGTGCCCACGTTGCTGTAGGAAATGTTGTCCCAGGGACTGCTCGACCACTGCGCGCCGTTGGTGAACTTGCGCTTGCTGAAGGTGGAGTAGTACGCGTCCAGCTTGGAGTAGTAGACCTCGTTCGGCGCCCACTCCAGCACCGTCATCAGGCCATTGCGCTTCTCGTTCTGCGACTGCGCGCGCAGCTGCATGCCTTCCTGCGAGATCACGTTGTCCGGCATGCCCGGCGTGTGCGGCCCGCCCCAGTTCTGGTCGATGCCCGCGCTGCCGTTGTCGGCGCTCCACCACCAGGCCTGGTACTGCTTCTCCTGCACCGGCTGGGCCAGCTGCGCGAAGCCGATGGCGACGCCGAGCGTGTGGTCGAGGAACTGGTCGATGTAGGAGAAGCTCGCGCGGTGGCCGCTGGTGCCGGTGCCGGTACCGGGATTGAGGTTGCCGTTGGTGTTGTGCTCGCCGCGCAGGTTGAACACCATCGTGCGCTTGGAGATGTCCAGCGGGTTGATCGTCTGCAAGTCCACCGTGCCGGCCAGGCCTTGCCCGATCACCGTGGCGTCCGGCGTCTTGTACACCGTGGCGCCGTTGATCAGCTCGGACGGGTACTGGTCGTACTCCACGCCGCGGTTCTCGCCGATCGTCGCCTGCTCGCGCCCGTTCAGCGTGGTTCCGGCGAAATCCGGCGCCAGACCGCGGATCGAGATCGCACTGGCCTGGCCGTTGACGCGCTGCGTGGCCAGGCCCGGCAGGCGCGCGAGGCTGTCGGCGATGCTCACGTCCGGCAGCTTGCCGATGTCCTCGGCGGAGATGGCCTCGACGATGTCGTCGGAGTTCATCTTCGTGTTCAGCGAACTCTGGATGCTGTTGCTGATGCCGTTCACCACCACCGCGCCGAGCTGGCTTACCGGCGCCTGGGGTTTCTTGCCGGCCTTCGCTGCCTGCTCATCCGTGGCCTGCCCATGCTTCGACTGGTTCCGACCCGATGCCTGCTGGTTCGATGCCTGCTGGCCCGATGCCTCCTGGGCCAGGGCCGCGTGACCCGGCGCAACGAACATCCATGCGGCGGCACACGCCACGACCAGCAGGCGTCGATCCCCTGCGACGACACCGCTCCCCGATACCAACCTCTGACGACGACTCATCCGAATGCCTCCCTATGTGGCTTTTTATGGATTTCCCCTGCCCTGCCATGCACCGTGCCCGACGTCGCGTGAAGAGAAAGCAGCCCATGCCTGCAAGCTTGCAATCCCCGTGGCGCCGAGCGCGAGCATCCCCGATTTTCCCCCGCGCACGCAAACGCCGCGCACTTCATTCATGCGGTGGAATTCGCGTTCGCAGCATGCGCTTCCCGTGTCGTGAATCCATTCGTGCAGCGTGTCGCGCGCGGCCCGCGGTGCGGGCCGTCGGTCGTCGTGCCGCGCCGGTCAGTGGCGGGAGGCCACCGCTTCTTCCGGCCGCGGCTTGAGGCCGTCGCGGAAGCGCAGGTGGCGCGTGGAGTGGCGCGCCTCGCGCAGGCGCCGCGCGTGGGCGGCGAGGATGTCGCCGCGGGTGAGGATGCCGACCAGCCGGTGCGGGTCGTCCTTGCCCACCACCACCAGCCGGCCCACGCTCTCGGCCACCATGTGGTCGGCCGCCTCGCGCAGCGAGTGGCCCTCGTTCACCGCGATCGGCGGCCGCGTCACCAGCTCGCCCAGGGTCAGCGTGTAGTGCCACTGCGGATCGAGCAGGCTGCGGCGGGTCAGCACGCCCTGCACGTGGCCGCGCTCGTCCAGCACCGGGAAACCCTGGTGCAGCGACTCCGGCGTGCCCTCGCCGAGCCAGCGGCGCACCTCGGCCAGGGTCTGCGCGGTCTTGAGCGTCACCACCTCGCGCGCGCAGGCGTCGCCCACGACCACCTGGTCGAGGTAGTCGGCCGCGTACTCGGCGGGCACGCGCACGCCGCGGCGGGCGATCTTCTCGGTCATGATGGTGTTGCGCATCATCAGCGCGGAGATCAGGTAGGCCGCGGTGCAGCCGCCGAGCAGCGGCAGCAGGCCGGCGGGCTGCGCGGTGGTCTCGAACGCGAACACCACCGCGGTGAGCAGCGCGCGCGAGGCGCCGGCGAAGATCGCCGCCATGCCCACCAGCGCGGCGATGCGCGGGTCCACGCCGAACTGCGGCGCCACCGCGGCCACGCCGATGCCGGCCACCGCGCCGAGCGCGCCGCCGATGGTGAACAGCGGCGCCAGCGTGCCGCCGGAAGTGCCGCTGCCCAGCGAGATCGACCAGGACAGGAACTTCATCACGCACAGGAAGGCCAGCGCCGCCAGCGTCAGCCGGCCGTTCAGGATGTCCTCGATGTTGCTGTAGCCCACGCCCAGCGTCAGCGGCGCGAAGTAGCCGACCACGCCCACCACCACGCCGCCGATCGCCGGCCACCACATCCAGTGGATCGGCAGCTTCTCGAACCCGTCCTCGATCGCGTAGACGATGCGCGTGGTCCACACGCTGATGAGGCCCACCGCCGCGCCGATCAGCACGTAGGTGGCCAGCGCCCAGCCGCCCGGCGAGGCCAGCACCGGCATCGCGAACACCGGCGCGGTGCCCATCAGCACGTAGCGCATGCCGGTGGCGGCCACGCAGGCCAGCGCCACCGGGATCAGCGAGCGCGGGCGCAGCTCGAACAACAGCAGCTCCACCGCCAGCACCACCGAGGCGATCGGCGCCGAGAAGATCGCCGACATGCCCGCCGCCGCGCCGGCCGCCAGCAGCACCTTGCGCTCGCTGCCGGTGACCTTGAGGATCTGGCCGATGAAGGAACCCAGCGCGCCGCCGGTGGCGATGATCGGGCCTTCCGCGCCGAACGGGCCGCCGGTGCCGATCGCGATCGCCGAGGAGATCGGCTTCAGGAAGGTGATCCGCGGGGGAATCTTCGATTCGTTCAGCAGCACCTGCTCCATCGCCTCGGGGATGCCGTGGCCGCGGATCGCGCGCGAGCCCCAGCGCGCCATGATGCCCACGATCACGCCGCCCAGCGCGGGGATCAGCACCACCCACCAGCCCAGGTGCGGCACCGCGTCGGCGGGCGAGGAGAACGCGGTGGAGACGCGGCCGTAGAACACCAGGTTGGTGATCAGGCCGATCAGCATGGTGAGGATCTTCGCGATCAGCGCCGCGCCGATGCCCAGCACCACCGACACCGCGGTGATGCGCAGCACGCGGCGGTCCACCAGGGTGGAACGGCGCGGCATCTTCGCCACGTCCAGCGTCGCGCCCAGCGCGGGCGACAGCGGCAGCGCGTCGGTGCTGCCCTCGGTGCGCACGTCGTCGTGGCCGGGGGAATGGTCAGCCGGAGAAGTCATGGATGAGGTCCGTCGCGACTCAAAGGCGGAAATTCTACGCCGCCGCCTGCGCGAACCGAAGCCGCACGTTCTTGCGCGCGCCCGTACCGTTCAGACGGCCAAACGCGGCAGGGCGAATGCGCGCCCTGCCGCGGTCACGCCATGCCTCAGTGGTGGAACATGCCCAGCAGCATGCTGCCGAACACCAGCACGAGCACGAAGGCCAGCACGTAGAAGATCACCATGTAGACCAGCTGCACGAGGCAGGACTTGCCGTAGCCGATCCGGCTGCCGTCCCGCGCCAGCAGCAGCAGGTTGATGATCGCCGCGCCCACCAGGAACTGCGCCACGAAGGCCAGCAGGAAGCCCGTGCTGCCGTGCAGGATCGCCCGCACCACCAGCTGGGCCAGCCACGACACCACCACCGTGGCCAGCGCGCGCACGTACGATGGCATGTGCCCCGCGATCAGCCGGTACGCCACGCTCAACACCAGGGCGCTGAACAGCACGCCGACCACGACCAGCAGCAGGATCGCCATCGCCCCCAGGCCCGCCAACGCTCCGAACACCGAACTCCCCACCATGGAAACCTCCTGTCGTCGATGAACCGCCGCGGCCCCGCGGCCCCGACGCTGTTGCCAGCGTAACCGATGACGCGGCGCGGGCAAGCTGCTATAAAGCCAGTTATGTATTACAAATAGAAGCCGCGGTCGCAAACGCGACCGCGGGGCAAGGGGAGCAGGCATGGCAAAACCCATCATCGTGCGCAACCTGCACGGCCAAGTGGTCCAGGAGCTGGGCCGGCAGATCGTGGGCGGCGAGATCGCGCCCGGCGAGAACCTGCCGCGCGAGGAACTGCTGGCCGAGCGCCTGAAGGTCAGCCGCACCGCGCTGCGCGAGGCGATGAAGGTGCTCTCGGCCAAGGGCCTGATCGAATCGCGCCAGAAGACCGGCACCCGCGTGCGCGACACCGTGCACTGGAACCAGCTCGACGCCGACGTGCTGGCCTGGCGCTGCGCCTCCATGCCCACCGAGGATTTCGTCGAGAAGCTGGTGGAGATGCGCGAGCTGATCGAGCCCGCGGCCGCCGCCGCCGCCGCGCGCCGGCGCAACGACGAGCAGCTGGCGCGCATCGAGGCCGCCTACGCGGCGATGGCCGCGGCCACCGACCCGGACGCCTGGTCCGAAGCGGACCTGGCCTTCCACGAGGCCGTGCTGCACGCCACCCACAACGAGCTGATGACCTCGCTGTTCTCGGTGATCGAGGCCGCGCTGGGCAGCTATTTCCAGCTGTCGGCGAGCATCGCCGGCAACTTCAGCTACTCGCTGCCGCACCACAAGAAGGTGCTCGACGCGATCCGCCGCCGCCAGCCCGAAGTGGCGCGCGAGGCGATGCAGAAGATGGTGGCCGACTCGCGCAGCAACATCCGCCGCCACGCGAAGAAGACATGAGCGGACTGATCGGACTCGACTGGGGCACCAGCAGCCTGCGCGCGTTCCGCTTCGACGGTGCGGGCGCCATCGCGGAAACGCGCGCGCGTCCCTGGGGCATCCGCCACTTGCCGGCGGGCGGCTACGACGCCGCGCTCGCCGACATCACCGCCGGCTGGCCGACGCTGCCGCGACTGGCCTGCGGCATGGTCGGCAGCCGCGGCGGCTGGCACGAGATGCCCTACCTCGACCTGCCCGCGGACGCGGCGCAGCTAGGCCGCGCGCTCGGCAAGCTGCGCGCCGCCGACGGCATGGACGTCCATCTGGTGCCCGGCCTGCGCGACCCGCGCGGCCCCGACGTGATGCGCGGCGAGGAAACCCAGTTGCTCGGCGCGCTGGCGCTGCGGCCCGCGCTGGCCGCGGCCGCCACCTTCATCCAGCCCGGCACGCACAGCAAGTGGGCGGTGGTGCAGGGCGGCGCGGTGACCGGCTTCCGCACCCTGATGACCGGCGAGCTGTTCGCGGTGCTGCGCAAGCATTCGATCCTCGGCGGCGACACGCCGGCGGCCGACGATGCCGACGCGTTTGCACGCGGCGTCGCCGCGGCGCGCGACAGCGGTGCGGCCGGCGCCTTCGCCCGGTTGTTCTCCGCCCGCGCGCTGATGCTGGATGGCACGCTGGCGTCCGCCTCCGTGCCCGACTATCTCTCCGGCCTCTTGATCGGCGAGGAATTCCGCGCCGCGCTGGCCGACGGCCTCGCCCGCCGCGACACGCCGCTGCAGCTGATCGGCGAGCCCGCGCTGTGCGAACGCTACCGCCGCGCCGCCGCGCTGTTCGGCATCGAGCTGCCGCCGGCCATCGAGGACGCCGCCGCCCGCGGCCTGTGGCAGCTGGCGACGCAGGCCGGCCTGGTCAACGACATCCCCGAGGAATCCCACGCATGCTGACTCCCTGGCTGAAACCGCTGCCGCTGGTGGCGATCCTGCGCGGCCTCACGCCCGACGAGGCGGTGGCCACCGGCCGCGCCATCGTCGAGGCCGGCTTCCGCATGCTGGAAGTGCCGCTGAATTCGCCACGACCGTTCGACAGCATCGCCCTGCTCGCCGAAGCGCTGGGCAAGGACGTGCTGGTCGGCGCGGGCACGGTGATGACGCCCGCGAACGTGGATGCGGTGGCCAACGCCGGCGGCCGGCTGATCGTGATGCCGCACGCCGACACCGCGGTGATCCGTGCCGCCAAGGCCGCCGGCCTGGTGTGCATACCCGGCGTGGCCACGCCCACCGAGGCCTTCGCCGCGCTGGCTGCCGGCGCCGACGGCTTGAAGCTGTTCCCCGCCGAACAAGCCTCGCCCGCCGTGCTCAAGGCCTGGCGCGCGGTGCTGCCGCGCGACGTGGCGGTGCTGCCGGTGGGCGGCATCACGCCCGACACCATGGCGCCCTGGGTCGCCGCCGGCGCCAACGGCTTCGGCATCGGCTCGGCGCTGTACGCCCCGGGCCGCACCCTCGACGACACCGCACAACGCGCCCGCGCCTTCGCGCAGGCCTGGCATCCATTGGAAACGCACGCATGAAGATCACCAAGCTCACCGTCTATCAGGTGCCGCCGCGCTGGCTGTTCCTGCGCATCGACACCGACGCCGGCATCAGCGGCTGGGGCGAGCCGGTGGTGGAGGGGCGCGCGCATACCGTGGCCGCCGCCGTGGAGGAACTGGCCGACTACCTGGTCGGCAAGGACCCGCGCCACATCGAGGATCACTGGAGCGTGCTCTACCGCGGCGGCTTCTACCGCGGCGGCCCGGTGCTGATGAGCGCGATCGCCGGCATCGACCAGGCGCTGTGGGACATCAAGGGCAAGAACCTCGGCAAGCCGGTGCACGAACTGCTCGGCGGCCCGGTGCGCGAGCGCATCCGCGTGTACTCGTGGATCGGCGGCGACCGCCCGGGCGACACCGCGCGCGCCGCCAAGGATGCGGTGGCGCGCGGCTTCACCGCGGTGAAGATGAACGCCACCGAGGAGCTGCACTACGTCGACACGCACGCCAAGGTCAGCCGCGTGCTGGAGAACGTGCAGGCGATCCGCGACGCGGTGGGCCCGGACATCGGCATCGGCCTCGACTTCCACGGTCGCGTGCACAAGCCGATGGCCAAGGTGCTGATGCGCGAGCTGGCACCGTTCCGGCTGATGTTCATCGAGGAGCCGGTGCTCTCCGAATACCTGGAGTGCCTGCCCGAACTGGCTGCGATCTCGCCCGCGCCGATCGCGCTGGGCGAGCGGCTGTATTCGCGCTGGGATTTCAAGCGCGTGCTGCAGACCGGCGGCGTGGACATCATCCAGCCCGACCCCTCGCACGCCGGCGGCATCACCGAGACGCGCAAGATCGCCGCGATGGCCGAGGCCTGGGACGTGGCGCTGGCGCTGCACTGCCCGCTCGGCCCGATCGCGCTGGCCGCGAACCTGCAGCTGGACGCCGTGTGCCACAACGCCTTCATCCAGGAACAGAGCCTGGGCATCCACTACAACGCCGCCAACGACCTGCTCGACTACGTCACCGACCGCAACGTGTTCGCCTACGCCGACGGCTTCGTGGACATGCCGAAGGGTCCGGGCCTCGGCATCGAGGTGAACGAGGCCTACGTGGCCGAACGCGCCAGGGTGGGCCACCAGTGGCACAACCCGATCTGGCGCCACGCCGACGGCAGCGTGGCGGAGTGGTGAGCGCGATGACCAGCGCCTACGCCAGCTACCCCAGCCTGCAGGGCCGCAGCGTGCTGATCACCGGCGGCGCCACCGGCATCGGCGCCGCCTTCGTCGAACACTTCGCACGGCAGGGCGCGAAGGTGGCCTTCCTCGACGTGGACGCGGCCGGCGCGCAGTCCCTGCTCGATACGCTGGGCGAGGTGGCGCACGCGCCGCGGTTCCTGCGCTGCGATCTCACCGACCTCGATGCGCTGCACGCCGCGATCGACACGGCGCGCGCGCATATCGGCCCGATCGCCGTGCTGGTCAACAACGCCGCCAACGACGTGCGCCACACGCTGGCCGACGTGGATGCCGCCGCGTTCGAGCGCAACGTGGCGGTGAACCTGCGCCACCAGGTGTTCGCCACGCAGGCGGTGGTCCCCGACATGCGCCAGCTCGGCGGCGGCTCGATCCTCTGCCTCGGCTCCACCGGCTGGATGAAGAAGAACGCCGGCTACCCGCTGTACGCGATGGCCAAGGCCGCGGTGCACGGCTTCGTCAACGGCATGGCGCGCGAACTGGGCCACCAGCGCATCCGCATCAACGCGCTGGTGCCCGGCTGGGTGATCACCGAAAAGCAGCGCGCGCTGTGGCTGGACGCGGAAGGCGAGGCCGAGATCGCCCGCGTGCAATGCCTGCCCGGCTACCTGATGGCGGACGACCTCGCGCGCATGGCGCTGTTCCTGGCCGCCGACGACAGCCGCATGTGCACCGGGCAAAGCTTCATCGTGGACGGTGGCTGGGTGTGAGCGCGCCGATGCAGCCGGTGCTGGAAGCGCGCAACACGCTGGGCGAAGGCATCGTCTGGTGCGAACGCGCGCGGGCGCTGTACTGGACGGACATCCACGCCGCCACGCTGTGGCGCCATACGCCGACCAGCGGCGAGACGAAACAATGGCGCCTGCCCGAGCGCCTCGCCTCGTTCGCGCTGTGCGAAACCGACGGCTGGCTGCTCTTGGCGTTGGCCTCGCGGCTGGCGTTCTTCCGCCTCGAAGACGGCGCGCTGCACACGCTGCATGAAGTCGAACCCGGCTTGCCCACACGCTGCAACGACGGCGCCTGCGACCGCCAGGGCCGCTTCGTGTTCGGCACCTTGCATGAACCAGCCGATGGCGGCGCGAAGCAGCCCATCGGCGGCTTCTGGCGCCTCAACGCCGACCTCACGCTGGAAAAGCTGCCGCTGGAAGGCGTGGCGATCAGCAACAGCCTCGCCTTCAGTCCCGACGGCGGCATGCTGTACTACTGCGACTCGCTCGCCCGCACGATCCGCTGCTGCGCCTACGGCGACACGCTGGGGCCCTCGCGCCTGTTCGCCGACCTCACCGACACCAATGGCGAACCGGACGGTTCCTGCGTCGATGCCGACGGCGGGCTATGGAACGCGCAATGGGGGCTGGGCCGCGTGGTGCGCTATCGCGCCGACGGCGGCGTGGATCGCATCCTGCCGCTGCCCGCCAGCCAACCCACCCGCCCCGCCTTCGGCGGCACTGCGCTCGGCACGCTCTACGTCACCAGCGCCCGCGACGGTCTCGACGCTGCCACACTGGCGCGCGAGCCGCTGGCCGGTGCGCTGTTCGCCGCACGCACCGATGTGCGCGGCCTGCCCGAACCGCGTTTTGCCGGCGTGCCGCCTGCGGGTGTCGCGCCATGAACGGCATCTGGAAGATGCCTCACGATCGGAATCCGTTCGTGTTGAGCGTAGCGGAACGAAGTTCCGCGGAGTCGAAACACCGCCGTTTCCCGGGCTACTGACCCTTCGACTTCCTCGCTCCTCAAAGCGCGGAAGTCCATATCCGCTCCCCGCGTCGCGCCTTCGGCGCTACGCTCAGGGCGAACGGATTCAGGAAAACTTCCAGACAAACTGCACGCCATTCCACGGGGAGTAACTCATGAGCGCCACCACCGCACCGCCCGCCGCCACGCACGCCAAGGCCACCGCCGTCTTCACCTGCATCCTGGCCGCACTGGCCGGCCTGATGTTCGGCCTCGACATCGGCGTGATCTCCGGCGCACAGCAGTTCCTGCAGAAGGATTTCGGCATCGGCGACGACACGCTCGGGCTGATCGTCAGCATCATGATGGTCGGCGCCGCGCTGGGCGCGCTGGTGGCAGGCTGGCTGTCCAGCCACCTGGGCCGCAAGCGCACGCTGATCCTCGGCGCGGTGCTGTTCGTGGGCGGTTCGGTGCTGTGCGGCCTGGCCTGGACGCCGCAGGTGCTGATCGTGGGCCGCCTCGTGCTCGGTCTCGCGATCGGCCTGGCCAGCTTCACCGCGCCGCTGTACCTCGCCGAGATCGCGCCGGAATCGATCCGCGGCGCGATGATCTCGCTGTACCAGCTGATGATCACCATCGGCATCCTGGTCGCCTTCCTCTCCGACACTGCCTTCAGCTACTCCGGCAACTGGCGCTGGATGCTGGGCGTGATCGCGATCCCCGGCGCGCTGTTCCTGCTCGGCGTGGCGTTCCTGCCGGAAAGTCCGCGCTGGCTGATGATGAAGAGCCGCCAGGGCGAGGCCGAGCACGTGCTGGAGAAGCTGCTCGGCAACCGCGATGCGATCGCCAAGGAGATCGGCGAGATCCGCGAGCAGCTGAAGACGCCGCAGCGCGGCGTGCACATGTTCTTCCAGAACGCGAACTTCCGCCGCTCGGTGGGCCTGGGTGTGCTGCTGCAGATCATGCAGCAGCTCACCGGCATGAACGTGGTGATGTACTACGCGCCGCGCATCTTCCAGGACATGGGCTACAACACCGAATCGCAGATGTGGTTCACCGCCATCGTCGGCCTGGTCAACGTGCTCGCCACCTTCATCGCGATCGGCCTGGTCGACAAGCTGGGCCGCAAGCCCATCCTCTACATCGGCTTCGTGGTGATGGCGCTCGGCCTCGGCGTGGTCGGCACGATGATGCACCTGGGCATCCACAGCCACGCGCAGCAGACCTTCACCGTGGGCATGCTGCTGATCTTCATCGTCGGCTTCGCGATGTCGGCCGGCCCGCTGATCTGGACGCTGTGCTCGGAGATCCAGCCGCTCAAGGGCCGCGACTTCGGCATCGGCTGCTCCACCTTCACCAACTGGGTCGCGAACAGCCTGGTCGGCTACTCCTTCCTGCCGCTGCTCAACGGCATCGGCCAGGCGCAGACGTTCTGGCTGTACGCCGCGTTCAACGTGGTGTTCATCGTGTTCACGTTCTGGCTGGTGCCGGAAACCAAGGGCGTCACGCTGGAGCAGATCGAGCGCAAGCTGATGGCGGGCCTGCCGCTGCGGCGGATCGGGCAGTAAGGCGCGCCATGGCACCCTGCCTCGCCGCCCGCATGAACGCCCACCTGCGGCAACGCCGCCGATCAACACTGGCGACTCTGCTGTTTGTGACACTGGCGGCGGCGCCTAGCTTCGCCGCCGGTGAAACCTTCCGCAATCCGCTGCTGTCCACGGGCCCGGACCCGTGGGTGGTTCAACGTGACGGCTTCTACTACTACACCAACACGCTTGGCGACCGCATCGCGCTGTGGAAGACGCGCGACCTGGGACGTCTTGCCGAAGCCCCGGTCACCGTGGTCTGGCGCGCGCCGGTCAGCGGGCCAGGTTCGGCCGCGGTATGGGCACCGGAACTGCACTTCCTCGGCGGCAAGTGGTACCTGTACTACACCGCCGCCGACAAGGCGCACGACGATGACGCACACCGCCACCTGTACGTGCTGGAAAATACCTCGCTCGATCCCACGCAGGGGCAGTGGGTATCGCGCGGCAGGCTGAAAACCGATTACACCGGCATCGACGGCACCGTGTTCCAGTCACGCGGCAAGCTGTACTTCGTCTATTCCGCTTATGTAGGCGACCACAGCGACCTGGTCATCGCGCCGATGACGAACCCGTGGACGCTGGGCCAGCCGCAGGTGGACATCGCGCATCCCACCTACGCCTGGGAGATGCAAGGCGGGCGGAAGATCCTGGAGGGGCCGGAGTTCCTCGAAGGCCCCACCGGCAAGCTGTTTCTCAGCTACTCGGCCAGCGCATGCTGGTCTGACCACTATGCGCTGGGCCTGCTCGAGGCAGCGCCCGACGCCGACCCGCTCGATCCCACGGCATGGCGCAAGTCGCCGCAGCCGGTGTTCACCGAGTCGCCGGCCAACGGCGTCTACGCGCCGGGCCACAACGGCTTCTTCCAGTCGCCTGACGGCAGGCAGACTTGGATTATCTATCACGCCAACGGCGGCCCCGGCTGGAAGTGTGGGCCACGACGGGCGCCGCACATGCAGCAGGTGCGCTGGCGCGCCAATGGCACCCCCGACTTCGGCGTGCCAGTGAAGGCGGGCGTGCCGTTGGCAGTGCCGTCGGGGCAGACGCCCACGCCATAACCGCCGCACGGGCGGGCATGGCCATGCCCGCCCATGTTCGTTGCCCTACCGCAGTACCCACTGCTGCGGCGCGAGGCCGTTGTCCGTCCAGATCTGCAGTTGCGTACCGGCGGTAGTGGAACCGGCGGGATCGTCCAGCATCAACGCACCGGAGGCGCGATTCATCAACTTGTAGGTGCCGTTGCCGAGGTCGAGGAACTGCCAGCTCTGGTTGGCGTTGCCGACGCAGCCCCACAGGGTCACCTTGTTGCCCGGCGCGGTGCTGCCGCCGGTGTTGTCCACGCACAGGCCAGTCTGCTGGTTCTGGATGCTGAACCAGCCGTTGCCCTGCGCGTGCACGGTCCAGTCCTGTACCGGCGCGCCGTTGCAGGTCCACAGCTCGGCGCTGGTGTCGTTCGCGGTGGACCAGCCGGTGTTGTCCAGGCACAGCGCGGGCGCCTGCACGCTTTGAAACACGTGGGTGGAGCCGTCAGCGGGCAGCCGGTTCCACGCCTCGCTGGCGAAGTAGGTGATGCAGCCTCCATTGAGGTAGTCGGACGCCAGTTCCAGGATGCTCGAACCGTCGCTCGCCGGCAGCAGCGCCGAGGAGTAGTTGGGACAGTAATTGTCGTAGGCGTTCGGCACCTGCACGGGCGCGGCGATGGTGTACCAGTTGCCGGAACCATCCGTGTTGGTGTTGACGAACAGCACCTTGCCGTTGGAGGGCGAGACACTGCCGTCCGACTCGTGCATCACCTGCCCCACCAGCAGGATCGCGCCGCTGGCGGACAGTACCGATGAACTCCAGCGGTTGAACGGCGCGTGTTCCAGATACTGGCCAGTGGCCGTCTGCACCTTGCTGCCCATGTTGGCCGGGTCGCCAAAGTTCCAGCCGTCGGTCGAACTGCGCGAGAACACCGTGCACGCGGCCGGGCCGCACAACTCGTAGCTCATGAAGAAGTGGCTGTCGGGCAGCTTGCTGACCGTGATCATGCCGGGGCGGTCGGCCGGAATAGTGCTGCGCACGGTGTCGCTCTGGTCCTGCCAGGTGCGGCCGTCGTAGCTGCGGATCTGCGCCAGCTTCTGGCTGCAGCACGGATCGGTCTCGTCGGACCAGAACATCACCAGCGCACCGTCGTTCGCCACTTTGAACTCCGGCTCCCATAGTCCATGATTGAGATCTCCACCCTGCACTGGCGTGCCCTGATAGGCCCATGACGCGCCTTGGTCGGTGCTGGTGTAGATTTCAATCGCCGGCGTCTGGCCGACCAGGTAGGACGCGGCATACAGCAGAGTCCCCGACGCCAACGTGCCCACCTGTTGCGGCAGTTCGTACAGTGTGGCGCAGCAGCGTTCGGTGCTGCCGCCCAGCGTCGGTACCGGTCCGAGCAGGTTCCAGTGGGCACCGTTGTCGCTGCTTTGGAAAATGATGCCGTTCGTACTCGCCACCAACCGGCCGTAGACCTGCGGCGATCCGTGTTCGAGCCGCACCACGCGCGGGTACAGCGTGCTTCCCTGCAACACGGTGCCGGTGGCGGCGCGCGCCGCTGGCAAGCCGGGGCCGAGCCAGCCCGCCAGCAGCACGAGTACCGGGCACGACCATTTCCAACCAATGGACCAACGTTTCACGACGTCCTCCCATCGCCGCCCCACGCGGCGTTCGAAATGCGGTGCACCCGGCGCGGGCGACAATGGTCAGCGCGACGGCTTCGCTGTAGCGGTAGCCGCGGCGGCGGCATCTATCTGCAGGTAGTCGATGTCCAGCGCGTGCGCCGAGCCGGCCACGGTGATCGCGTGATCGCCGGATTGCAGCGGCGCGCGGAAACTGGTGACGCGCCAGCCATCGCGGTCATCACGCGTGTCGCTGGCCGCGACAGCCTGCTCGTCGATGCGTACCACTGGCCGGGTCGGGAAGCCGAGATCTTGCCAACGCACGCGCAACAGGCGCGGACCGCCCACGGCGACGTGCACGGCGAAGTCGAGCCGGCCCAGCGGCGGCGCGGCGACGCGCGCCTTGCGCCGGTTGGACGCGCTCGGGTCGTCGATCTGCACCGCCCAGTGGCGCGCGGCGTCCTCCGCCTCGTAGCGGTCGAAGCGCGCCGGCGCGCTGGCCTCGAGGATGACGTTGGCCGCCGCGTCCGTGGGCGCCGCGGGCGAGGACGAGGAGGTGACATGCAGCAGCGTGCCGTCCGGCTCCAGCTGCAGCGCCTGGGTCCAGCCGGCGTGGATGTTGCCGGTGAGCTTCTGCACCGGCGCCGGCGCTTCCCACCATGGGCCGCGCCCGAGATCGTTGTTCCAGTAGATCGCGTGGCCGCTCGGGTCTCCGCCCCCGCCGGCACGCTCGGCCAGCACCACGATCACACCCTCATGACCATCCACCGGCAGCCATTTCACGATCGGCGAAGCGGCGGGCCAAGCACCGGCTTGGGTCTGCACTGGTGTCCCGCGGTCGACGGGATCGCCCCAATCCAGGCCGTCGCGGCTGAACTTCAGGTAGACGTGGCCGTTCCGTGGGCCGTCGATATCCTCGTAGCTCATCACGTAGCGGCCGTCGGGCAGGCGGTCGACCACCGCCATGCCGGGCCGCTCCACTCCCCCGGGGATCGCCACGTCAATGTGTTCGGCACTCCACGTACGACCGCCGTCGCCTGACACCTTGTGCGCCAGCAGCTGGTTGAACCCTTCGGCCTTGTGCCGCTCACTGGAGTAGTACGCCACTAGGCGGCCGTCGTCGAGCATGCGCAGGTTGGGCTCCCATACGCCGTGGTTGTCCTTGTCCTCGGGCTTGCCGCTGCCCTTGACGATCGAGCTTAGGTAGCGCCAGGTACGGCCACCGTCGTTCGAGGCATAGAGCTGCAGATCTTCGCTCACCACTTTGCCCTGCGCGTCGTTGCCGGTGGCGTTGGCGGACAACAGCACGGTGCCCGCCGGCAGGGCGCCGCTGGCACGCGGCAGCTCGTACAGGTTGGGCTGCCAGCGCAGTTGCCCCCGGGCATAGCCGCGGTGCACTTGATCAGTGACGTTCTCCATGAAGCGCCAGTCATGCCGACCCGGCTCGAGTACGTATAGCGGGATGCCGCCCATGTCGTCGCGCTCGAACGCCAGCAGCACGCGGCCGTTTGCCGACGGGGCGGGCTGGTGATCGAGCCGCACCAGCGTGGCATAACCGACGCCCTTCGTCAGAAGGCTGCCGATCGGCATTGGATCGAGCGCCTTCGCCGCGGCCTGAGCACGACCGGCGCACAAGACAATGCTGATCCCGAGAAAAGCCAGCGCAGTACGGCGACTGGTCAGGCAAACGAACGACATGGCTGCACCCATGTGGCGAGGGAGCCGGTGTGGTGAAGGAGCCAGCGCATCTGCAGCCCGCTTCGATAAAAAAGCGGCGGTGGCGGCGGGGAGTATCCGCCACCGCCGTCGGCGCTCATAGCTTCAAGCGCACACCCAGGCCCACAGTGCGATCCTGGTAACGGATGTCGCGTGGACGTGTGTTGCCATCACCCCAGTACTGATGCAGATCGGCGCCGAACAGGTTGGTTGCGGTAAGCACAATCGTGCTGTAGCGGTTGAAGTCGTAGGCCAGCGAGAGGTCGACCTGGTTTGCCGGCTTGACCTCGTCGTTGTGACCGGCCACGGTGGGCTGGGTGAAGAAATCGATAAAGCGGCTTCGGTAGTTGTACGCCAGACGAGCCGAAAAACCGTATTTCTCGTACATCAACACCACGTTGCCGTTGTTCTTCGACACGTTCTGCAGCGGCGATACCACCGTCGGGCCGCCAATGTATTGCGGCGAACGCGTGGAACCTTCGATGTACGTGTAATTGACCTGCAGACCGAGCCCACTCAGCGCACCCGGCAGAAAGTCGAAGAACTGCTGGTACGCCAACTCGGCACCATCGAGATGGCCCGTGCCTGCACTCTGCGGAGAATTCAGTTGGTAGGCGCTGCCGTTGATGGTGACATTGGTGACATAGTTCTGGATGTAGCCCTTGATGTCGCGGTAAAAGACTCCGCCGCTGACATATCCCGCCGGAGCAAAATACCACTCGAGCGACGCGTCGTAATTGTTCGACTTGATCGGATCGAGATTCGGATTGCCGCTCGAAGCGACGCCGGCGCGGTTGATCGTTCCAGGGTTGAGCGAGAGCGAGGGATTGAGCGCCCCGAAACCGGGATAGCTCACCGTCTTGGCTGCGTCCAGACGCAATTGCAGTTGGTCGGTGAAGTGCCAGTTGAAGCTGAAATTTGGCAGATAGACCGGCGCACTCGTCGATGTATTGAGCGGACTGTAGATGTTGGTTGAGGCATCGTAGGAAAACGCATTCAGGTTGCGTTTGACCTGCTCGACGCGCATGCCGAGCAGCCCGTCTACCGGCATGCCGAACAACTCACTGTCGTAACCCAGCTGAGCATAGGCAGCATAGGTCTTTTCATCGATGTGGAAATAACGCCCAGGATTCTGTGGCGCCAGACCCGGCGACAGGCCATAGAAGCTGCGCAGCGCGGCTGCGTTCTTGGTCAGGTAGTCGTAGCAGCCCGTCAGCCACGACACCGGGATCGCCGAGGTAGTCGGCATGGCGCAGAAGTAGCCGCTGGGGAAATTGGCGATGACCTGGTTCGCCGGATTCGGATTTGCGACGATGTTGCCAGTTCCCGCACCTCCCGGCGGAGGCGTCGAGATTTCCACGCTACCGATGTATTCGGCCTTGTGATCGGCGGCACGCAAACCGAAATCCAGATAGCTCAGGAAATTGCCGCCGATGTCCCATGTGCCGTCGCCGGTCCACGCGTACTCCTTCCCTTTCTCGTTGTGCCAGGTCTGAAACAGACCGTTGAGGTAGTAGTTGGCCGGATCGAGCTGCGGATTGCCGCCAAGAGTCCAGTTCTGTTGATTGCCGGCTGTGCCGTTCCAGACCGTGGTGATCGGCCCCTTGAGGAAAGTGTCGATGATGAAGGTGTTGTCATTGAACGACGTCGATGTGTACGAAAGATCGGAGGACAGGTGCAAGCGGTTGCCATGCCACTTCACGCCCACCGCCGCCTGCATGTCGCGGCCGCGCTGCTGATGGGCTTGGGTGCTGGTGGCTGCGTAGGTGTTGCCGGTCCAGCTGCCACTGGTGGCATCACAGATGGTCTGGCCAAGATAGGGCGATCCGGTCAACTGGTCCGCATAGCAGTTGTTGCCCACGGTGTAGCTGTCCGGGGTTACCGCACCGACGGGGAACGAGAAATAGAACGGCTGGCTGTAATGGTCCGTTTCCCAGTCGTAGAGCCCCTCGGCATAGAACTCGGTGCTGTCGTTCGGCTTCCACTGCAGGGCATAGTTCACTTCCGGCCGCTGGCGATAGCCGATGTTGTAGTCCGCGCCGAACCCGTTCGGTGCGGCGATCAGATTGCCGTTCGAAGTGCGGATCGGAGTGCCACTGCCGTCAGTCAGCACCTTCGGGAAATCGCCCCAGACCGCGTTGTAGTCATAGTGCTGGGCGATGAACGAGGTGTTGAGAAGGGCACCGAACTCGCCGTAGTCGGTATTCCAGCGATCGCTCATCAGCACGCTGAAATTCGGATCGCTGCGGCCACCGTATTTGCTGTGCGTCTCGGTGAAGGTCGCGGCCAGCTTCGCGCTGTCGAAGTCGAACGGGCGGAACAGCTGCATATCGACCAGACCGGCGATGCCGCCGTCCGGCAGGCTAGCATCGCTGGTCTTGTACACCTTGATTGCCTTGACCGCCGTGGCCGGGAGGTTCTGGAACGCATAGCCGCGGCCAACGCCGCTGAATATTTCGCGGCCATTGAGCGTCGTGACCACGTTCGGTAGACCACGGATCACCACCGAGCTTGTCTCGCCCTGGAAGCCTTGGGCGATCTGCACACCGGTGATGCGCTGGATTGCGTCGGCCACGCTGTTGTCCGGCAGCTTGCCGATATCCTCGGCCACGATGGAGTCGACCACCATGCGCGAATCCTGCTTAATCGTCTGTGCGCTCTGCAGGCTGTTGCGCAGCGGCGTCACGGTGACGCCGGATAGATTGACTGCGTTCTTCTGCGCCTCGTCGCGCTGTCGTTTTTTTGCCGCGTCCTTGGCCTTGTCGTCAGTGGACTGGCTTGTGTTGTCTTGCGCTGCGCTGGCGGTGGCTGAGCTGCCGACAGCCGCATGCGCTGGTGTTAGACAGGCGCTGATCGCGCTTGCCAACAGTGTCGCCGTGCATGAAACAAGGATCGGGTGCTTCATTGATGTCTCCCCAAGTTGTTCTCGCTGCTTGACGATCGGTCCGGGACTGGCCTTGCAGCCTCCCCGGACACATGCCGATTTCCAGTACGCAACTGGATCGGCACTTAGTACGACAATTAAATTGTCATACTATACGACTTACAGTGCTACAGAACGTAGTGCTTGTCATGTTGCGCAGCAACATTCACGCCCTCCGAATTCCGCAACAACCTTCGACACAAGAAACGCCCGGCAAGCCGGGCGTTTCTTGTGGTAGCCGGTCGACAGGCCGGCGACGTGACTTCAAGGATTCAGCGTAGACGCAGGCACCACGCCCTTCGGCGAGTGGCTGAGCGCACGAATGATCTGCGCCTCACGCTCGCGATATGGGGTGCCGTCTTCTTGCAACAGATCGTGGAACCAGATCGTGGGCGGCTGCAGCGTATAGGGGCGCTGCCAGGAATCCCACGGCAGGTTGGTCTGCGTCTTGCCGACCACAAAACCCCAGTTGACCATGCCCACATCCAACTTCTTGCCCAACGGCAGCACGCCGTCGATGGTGGAGCCGGCGCCGCGCGCCATGTACTCGGTGCAGATCAGCGGTCGCCCATAGGGCTTGAGCTGGGCCACGCGACGCTTGAAGTCTTCCGGCCAGCCGTAATCGTGGAAGCTGATGATGTCGGACTGCTCGACCTGGGTGCGCTCCACCGCGTTGAGGTGCGCCGCCGAGCTCCAGTCAGCGTCGTGCCACAGCCCACTGGTGAGCGGCTGGGTCGGTTGCTCGCTGCGCGCCCACGCGAACACTTGCGGCAGCAGCTCAGCCACGCGCTGGAACTTGTCCTTCGGCTCGCGCGCATCGTAATCGCCGCCCCCGGGATTATCCGGTTCGTTCCACACATCCCAAGCGAGGATGCGGTCATCCTTGGCGAAGCTACCCACGATGTCCTTCACATACTGCTCGAACCGCGGGTACTGGCTGCGATCGTCCATCGCTACGCCCGGCGATTGCACCCAACCGGAATTGTGCACGCCCGGAATCGGCGGATGCTGCGGACCCAGCCTCGGCTCCGGATCCCAGCATGAATCGAACAACACGAAGATCGGCTTGATGTGGTGCTTGGCCGCGATGCCAAGGAAGGTGCTGATGCGCCGCTTGAAGCCGGCTGCGTCCTGCTTCCACAGCAGGTCATGCAGGAACACGCGCATGGTGGTCATGCCCAGCGACTCGGCCCAGCCCAGCTCCTGATCAATGCGCTGCGGATCGAACGTGGCCGCCTGCCACATCTCCAGCTCGTTGATGGCATTCGAGGGAATGTAGTTGCTGCCCAACGGCCAGGACTGCTTCGCGTACCAAGCTTGGGCCTGGGCCTTCGACCAGCGCGCCGGTACCGACGCATCCGCATGCGCAGGTGTGGCTGCGACGGCCACCATCGCCGCAAGCAGCAGACAGGACAGTGTGCGTTTCATGGAACCTCCGTGACAACTTCGACGGCCCTGCCGCCGGATGCGCCCGCCGCCACGCAGCGAGCCGGAATGGGCGCGACGCCGGCCACATCGGCGTGATATCTGGCTAGCGGCCCGCGGCACCGTCCACCGAGAAGCGATAGACGATGTGGTTGTGGTAGACCTGCCCCGGCATCAGCCGCGCAGAACCGAAATCGGGGTGGTTGGGTGTGTCCGGAAACAGCTGCGGCTCAAGCACGAAGGCGTCGCCCTGGCGGTAGATTCGCCCTGACTTGCCCACACTGGTACCGTCCAGGAAGTTGCCCGAGTAGAACTGCAGGCCCGGCTGTGCGGAATAGAGGGTCAGCACACGGCCACTGTGTGGGTCTTCCACTTTCGCCACCAGTCGCGGCGCGGACACCTTGGCGCGGCTGATCACCCAGTTCATGTCGTAGCCGCGGCCGCGCAGTAACTGCCCTTCCTTGCCGTCGCGGATGTCGCGGCCGATCGGCTTGCCCTGGCGGAAGTCGTAGTCGGTGCCGGCCACGGGGCGGAACTCGCCGGTGGGGATCAGCGTGTCGTCCACCGGCGTGATGCCGTCGGCCGGGATGGTGAGGACGTCGTCGTACACGCTGCCCGAGCCTTCGCCGCCCAGGTTCCAGTAAGCGTGGTTGCTGAGGTTGACGATGGTGGGCTTGTCGGTAGTGGCGCTGTAGTCGATGTCCAGTTCGTGACCGGCCTTGAGCGTGTAGGTGACGGTAGCGGTGAGCGTGCCGGGATAGCCCTGGTCGCCGTCGGGACTGACATAGCGCAGCGTCACGCTGGGCTCGGGCGACTTCACCACCTTCACCACCTGCCACACCACCTTGTCGAAACCCAGGGTGCCGCCGTGCAACGAATTCGGCCCGTCGTTGAGCGTGATCTGGTAGCTCTTGCCGTCCAGCACAAAGCGCCCCTTCGCGATGCGGTTGGCGAAGCGCCCAACGGTGGCGCCAAAGTACTGTGGCTTGGCCAGGTAGTCGTGCAGGTCGGGGTAGGCCAGCACCACGTCCGCCAGCTTGCCGTGGCGATCCGGCAACATGAGCGATTGCAAGCTCGCGCCGAGGCTGATCACACGAGCGGTGAAACCGCGGCCGTCGTCCAGTGCCACCACCTCCACCTTGCGCCCATCTGGCATCGTGCCGAAGGTGGCGCGGCTGGCGTCGGCCGCCACACACAGCCACGGCGCAGCCAGCAGCGACAGGACGAAGGTGCAGGCGATCAGGTGCTTGTTCATCATGCAGTCCTCCACTTGTGGAATGACATCACGCAGGTCCGAACATCAGCATATAATAAGACATTTGGCAAGTAGTTTAGCCAAAAGCCGCCTAGCCACCTCTCGCAGCGCGAGCTGCCATCAAGAGTGGCGCGGATCCGGCACATCGGTATCGGCGCGCAACAGCAACAAGTAGCTCGCCGCCGACCAGCTGAAGTTCTGCGACTGCTCGCCCTGTCCGCTCAGCGGATCGTAGTTTTCGCGGAACGTCGCCTGCCCATCGGCCAGACCCCTGGCGTTCAGCACCAGCTGGCGCGCCATGGCATCCGCCACCGCGCGGTAGCCGTAACGCCGCAGCGCCTCGACGCCGAACAGCGACTGGTCCAGCCACACCGGCCCGCGCCAGTAGCCCTTGACCGGCGAGAAGCGCGGATCGTCGGCGGCCAGCGTGGGGAACGGCATCGCCGTGGCGAACTTGCGCGGATCCATCATCGTCTTTTCCACCGCAGCGGCCTGCGCCGGTGTGGCCGCGCCGGCCCACAGCGGCGCCCAGCCTTCCGAACCGTACACGCGCACGCGTTCCGGCTTGCCCAGCTTGCGGTCGAAGAACCAGCCCGCATCGGCGTCGTACATGTTCGACCGGATCGCCGCCGCGATGCCTACGGCCTGTGCCTGCCACGCGCGTTCGTCCCGCGGCTTGCCGAGGATGGCCGCGATCCGCGCGAGATCGCCCGCCTCGCTGTAGAGATAGGCGTTGAGATCCACCGACACCTGGTCCATCGACCACGCCTGCGCGCCGTTCTTCAGCATCCGGATGCCATCGAAACGCACGGCGTTGTCCATGCCGCTTTCCCACTTCGCCGCGATGGCCGTGCCGTCGGTGGAACCGTATTCGGCGAGCCCGTCGTGGTCGTGGTCGCGCGCGGCGTACCACCAGCGGTGGTAGCGCACCAGCTTGTCGTACATCTCCGCGAGAAATGCGCGGTCGCCGGTGGCGTGGTACACCTGCATCACCGCCCAGGTCGCCAGCGGCGGCTTGCTGTCGCGCCAGTTGTCGTTGGCGCGGTCGAGGAACACACAGTCCGGCAGCATGCCGTCGGCGGCCTGGTAGTCGAACATCGCGCGGATCTGATCGCGCGCAAGATCGGGATCGAACCACGCCAGCGCAGCGGCGTGCTTCCACGCATCCCAGGCCCAGAAGCCGTTGAAGTCGGGGTTGGAATACGAGGGGATCACACCGTCGTGGCGCAGGTCGCCGCGCGCCGCGCGCCAGTTGCCGATCAGGGTGATGACGGCCTTCGCGGCCACGCGCCGCGCCACCGCATCGGGCAGGCCGGGCAGGTGGCTGGCGTCCACCGACTTCAGGTAACCCGCCCAGCGCGCGCGGTTGGCCGCCCATGCCCCGGCATGGTCGAGTGCCGGCGGGCTGGCGGTGCGCGTGTCGTGGCGCAGGGTCTGCACCACGTAGAGCGTGGCGGGCTGGCCGGGTGCCAGATGCAGCGGACGGTCCAGCGCGATGCGGTAGTCGTCGCCCGACACGCCGGTCCGGCCGGCGTCGGCGCCATCGAGGTGCAGCCGCGTGTCGAGCTGCGCATGCCCGAAATCCCGCGTCACTGCGCCGCCGCTGCCGGCGAGGCGGCTCCCCGGCACCGGCATGACGCGCCCGCCGATCGCCACGTCGAGTTCGCGCGCCGTGGCGGACTGCAGTTCGATGCGCACCAGCGCATGCCAGGAGTCGGCGAAGAACAGCGTCTGCCGCACCGCGAGGCCCGGCGCGGCGAACTCGCGCTCCAGCGCGCCCGGCACCGCATGGCTTGCCACTTCCCGCAGCGCGATGTCGCCCTTCCCGTCGGCATCGCGCAGGACGAGCGCGGCGAAGCGCACGCCCGCCCACTGCCCCGTACCCAGGCTGTGCACGAAGGGACCGCTGAACCCGGTCGTGCCGTCGCCGGCCTGCGGCAGGCTGTAGCCCTGCCACGCGCCGGCGTCGAAGAAGATGTTGAAGCCACGATCGGTCGGCGTGCCCGGCGTGCCGTGGAAATCGAACAGATCCCGATACGACGCGGCGGCATCCGCTTGGCCCGCCGGCACGGCCTTCGCGCCGAATGCCACGGCCGCGGCCATGGCGAAAGCAAGCAACTTGACGAGTGAATGCATGGAACCGTGTCTCCGCATGAATCCGTGCCAGCACGGCGGCCCAGTCTGCACCACGGCTCCGCCGATGTCGCCGACCCACTGTCTCGCCCCGCGCGACCGGCGCATGCTATTCCTCCCGGCTCGTCCGGAAACAGCGTCATGACCCTGCGCAGCCTGTTCGTCGACTTCAACAGCTACTTCGCCTCGGTGGAACAGCACGAGGCGCCGGCGCTGCGCGGGCGGCCGGTGGGCGTGGCGCCGGTGGCGGCGGAAACCACCAGCCTGATCGCCGCCAGCTACGAGGCGAAGGCGTGCGGCGTCGGCACCGGCACGATGGTGCGCGAGGCGCGGCGGCTGTGCCCCGGCATCGCCATCGTCGCCGCGCGGCCGGAGCGCTACGTGCACTGGCACCACGTGCTGATCGCGGCGATCGACCGCGCCATCCCGATCGCCCAGGTCGGTTCGATCGACGAGGTGGCCTGCGAGCTGGTGGGCCGCCAGCGCCAGCGCGCGGAGGCCGAGCGCATCGCGCGGCAGGTGAAGGCGGAGATCGCGCAGGCCGCGCCCGGCGGCGCGATCCGCTGCTCGGTCGGCATCGCGCCGAACGACTTCCTCGCCAAGACCGCCACCGACATGCGCAAGCCCGACGGCCTGGTGGTGATCGAGCAGGCCGATTTGCCGCAGGCGCTGCATGGCCTCAAGCTGCGCGATTTGTGCGGCATCGGCGCCTCGATGGAGGCGCGGCTCAACGCCGAAGGCATCTTCACCGTGGCCCAGCTCACCGCCGCCTCGAAGCTGGTGCTGCGCCGCGCCTGGGGCGGCATCGAGGGCGAGCGCATGTGGGGCCTGCTGCGCGGCGCCTGGCTGCCCGCCGCCGCGAGCACGCGAAGCTCGCTGGGCCACTCGCACGTGCTCGGCCCCGAACTGCGCAACCCCGAGGGCGCGCTGGCGGTGCTGAAGAAGCTGCTGGTGAAGGCGGCGATGCGCCTGCGCCGCGAACAACTGCTGGCCGGCGCGATGGCGGTGCGCATCCGCTACGTCGGCCACGACGAACGCTGGGAAGGCGCCCTCAACTTCGAGCCCACCGACGACAGCCGCGGCCTGCTGCACCTGCTCGCCACCCTGCTCGACGCCGGCCGCGTGCGCGGCCGCCCGCTGCCCGGCCCCGCGCGCGCCGTGCCGCTGTCGGTGAGCGTCACCCTGCTGCGCCTCGCCGAACGCGCGCAGACCAGCGGCTCGCTGTTCGCCCCCGCCGGCGACGCGCGCAAGGTCGACGCGGTGGTGGACCGCATCAACGCGAAATACGGCCTCAACAAGGTCTACTTCGGCGGCATGCAGGCCGCACTGGCCCACGACGCCGCGCCCATGCGCATCCCGTTCAACCGCATCCCCGACGGCGGCAGCGAACAGGAAGCCGAGCACAACGCGCTATGGCTGCAATCGCTCAACAAGTTCAAGGCGATGGCGGAAGGGGAGCATCGGCGGAGGGAGAGGGAGCGAGGCGGTGGGCGTGGAGGCAAGCCTTCATCTGGTTGAACCCGGCGCGACACACCTCACAAGCGTTGCGTGTACAACAAACCTATCAATGCGACAAATAGGATCAGGCCCGCAATCGTGGCCGCAAGCGCAGCGCTGCCGGTCGCGACACAACTTGTCGACCAGATCGCTGCGAGAACCAACCACGGAACCCATGCCTCAAGTCTTGGCCTCATCTCACGGAGCCACAGTAACCATCGGACATGGTTTGGACGTTTCCAAAACGATCCCGGACCGACTTCCAGACCGGCCAGCGATCACTCGCCTGCCCGCCGACCTCTCCGCAACTTCACCGCCCCCGCTCAGTGCGCGGCTGCCTTCAGCGTAGTGATACACATCGCCGCGTCGGTGACCGTGATCACCGCGCGTTCCAGTAGTTGAATGTCGGCTTCGCGCTGGCGCGCCATTCCACCTACGCCGGCTGGAACGAAAGCTTCAGCCCCAGCGCACGCGCCACTTTCAAGACCGTGGCGAAGCTGGGGTTGCCTTCGCCGGACAGCGCCTTGTACAGGCCTTCGCGGGTCATGCCGGTGTCGCGGGCAAGCTGGCTCATGTTGCGCGCACGGGCAACCACGCCCAAGGCGTGCGCGATGAAAGCCGGATCGTCGCCGCCCTCCTCCATGCAGGCATCCAGATACAGGGCGATGTCCTCCTCGGTGCGCAGGTGCTCGGCGCTATCCCATTTGCGGAACGTTGCGGTAGTCATCGTTCACCCTCTCCACTGTTTGGCAATGGTCTTGGCATCGGCAATATCCGCCGCTTGCGTGCGCTTGTCGCCGCCGCAAAGCAGCACCACCAGCACCATGCCGCGCTGCAGGAAATACACCCGGTAGCCGGGGCCGTGATCGATCCGAAGCTCGCTGACGCCTTCGCCCACCGGCTTCGCGTCGCCCGGGTTACCCATGGAAAGCCGGTCGATCCGGGCCTGAATCCGTCGCTTTGCATGGGCATCGCGCAAGCCCGCGAACCAAGCATCGAATACGCTGCTTGTGATGATTTCGACCATATGTGAACCATGGATCACACAGTGGCGAATGTCAAGCACAGTTCACAGTAATGCCAGGGATTCACTCCCAAGCCGACATTCAGCCAACCGCCCGTCTTCCCCGCCGCAACTCCACCGCCTCCGCCCAGCGCGCGGCCACCTTCGGCGTGGTGATGCACACCGCCGTGTCGGTGACGGTGGTCACCGCGCGCTCCAGCAGCTGGATGTCGGCCTCGTGCTGGCGCGCCACGTGCGGGTCTTCGAAGAAGATCGCGCGGTGGCAGCGGCGTTCCAGCACGAGGTCGGCGATCTGCGCGTCGCCGCCCATCGGGCCGCTCTGGTAGCGGTCTGCCCACGGTTCGCCCTGCGGCCAGCCGCGGCTCCAGGCCAGTTCGTTGAGGCGCGATCCGGTGGTGCCGGTGGCGACGCGGCGGGCGAAGCGCGACAAGGTGTCGAAGTGTTCGGCCGCGTAGGCCAGCATCGCGGGCTTCATCGCGTCGTGGGCGATCAGGGCCAGCGTCTGCGACTCGGGCGCATGCAGGTCGTCGGCGCCGGGGTCGGGCGCCAGCCCGGCGTGCATGCGTTCCAGCTCGATCCAGTCGCGCGCGGAGGCGACGGTGGAGAGGAAGGGCTTGGCGTGGATCACGCACTGGCGCTTGAGCGCCGCCGCCTCGGGGAACACCGAGGACGGATCGACCGGGTCGATCAGGTAGATCGCGCCGTCCAGCGTGCGCGCCGCGCCGTCCATGCCCACCACCTCGGCCACCAGCTTCATCAGGCCGCCCTCGCGGCCATAGGGGTAGCGGCGCAGCGGCGGGTAATCCGCGAGCAGGCCGGCGCGCGCGATCGCGTCGTGGGTGCGGCCTACCGCGTGCAGGCCGAGGCCGAGTTCGCGGATGCCGCGCTCGCAGGCGCGCAGCCAGCGGAACAGCGCCGCGTCGTCGCGGCTGTGGTGCAACTGGTTGGCGGCCAGGCCCAGGCGCATCGTGTTCACCCTCTCGTTGGTTTCGACCGAAGAACCGGCAGCCAGCCCCGATCGAGGCCAGTACCACCGCAACGAGGAAGAAGCCGAACCGACGCCGGTTCGGCATGCAGCGGCAGGCACGCGGGACGAGACAGGCGTGGCCCGCATTGTCGGCGACATCGCGGGCGCCGGCCAGCGATGCGGCAAGCACCGATCCCGGACACGACCGCGGCGCGCCGGTCGCCCGGCGCGCCGCGGTCCGGTGTTGCCTGGATTACAGATCGACCTTCACGCCGAGGTTGAAGAAGCGGCCGACGATGCCCTCCTGCGACCAGGTGGGGTTGTAGTTGGTGCCCGGGCCCGCGTAGTTCGCGGGGTCGAACGGCGGCAGCTTGTTGAACGCGTTCAAGATCGAGCCGGTGATGCTGACGTGGTCGTTGATCGCGTAGCTTCCGGTCAGGTCGAAGAAGGTGGCCGCCTTGATCCGGCAGTTGGCCGGGAACGGCGTGCCGGCCGGCGTGGTGGTGATGCACGAGCCGGGGCCGATGCCCACGTCCTCGGCGATCTGCGCATAGCCGCTGGTGCGGTACAGCGTGCCGGTCACGGTGAGCGGACCCCAGATGACCGTGTTCGCCCACGAAGCGCGCAGGCGCGGCGTGCCGGCGCCCGAGGACAGGTTGTACGGGCCCTGGGTGCCCACGTAGCGCTGCTTCGAGCCGTCCGGCAGGGTCAGCGTCCAACTGAAGACATTGGTGGCATTCAGCTCGCTGACGTACTTGACGCCGTTGCCGAAGGTCCAGTGCCCCTGCAGGTCCAGGTCGATGCCGGTGGTCTTGAGCTGGTTCGCGTTGACGTATTCGCCGATCACCTCTATCGGACGCGGCTGCGCGTTCGGGAACTGCGGATCGGGCACGTCGGGCACCACGGTGACGCCCGGCGCCTGCGGCGTGCCGGCGTAATAGGCGTCGAGCGCGGCGCCCGTCTGCGACTGCACGATCACCCCGGTCTTCTTGATGCTGTAGTAATCCAGCGAGGCGCTCAGCCAATTGGTCGGCTGCACCACCACGCCGAACGTGAAGTTGGTGGCCTTCTCCGGCTTGATGTTCTTGTTCGCCAGGGCATTCTCGCCAAGGGCGTACGGCTGCACGTAACCATTGTTGCCGTGCATGGCCTGGAACGCGGGCGGCGGCGTGTAGGTGACGAAACCCAGCGACGCACTGGAACCGTTCTCGGCGAACGACGGCGCGCGGAAACCCTTGGACCAGGTGCCGCGGATGGCGAGCCAGTCCATCGGTTTCCACTTGATGCCGAGTTTCGGCGAGAAGTTGTTGCCCACGTCGGAGTAATGGTCGAAGCGGCCGGACGCATCGACTTCCAGCGAATTGAGCAGCGGCGCATCCAGCTCGGCGTAGAAGCCGCTCACGTCGCGGCTGCCCTTGGTGTGGGCGTTGCCCAGGCCCTGGAACTCGAAGTTGGGGTTCAGCGTCGGATCGTTCTGTGCCTCATGGCGGAACTGCGCGCCCACGGCAAGGCCAAGGCTGCCGCCCGGCAGGTTGAAAAGCTCGCGGTTGGCGCTGAGGTCCAGCGAGTCGAGGTCGGAGGTCGAGGTTTTCGAATAGCCCGGCGCCAGCGTCGCGCGGATCGCCGGCGAGTTCGCCGAAGGATTGGCGAAGTTGTAGGTGCCGTTGGCCACCGCGTCGAGCAGGGCGTTGTAGCTGATGAAGCCGTACTGGTCCGTGCCCAACCAGGTGTGGTTGATCACCGCCGCGACATCCCAGTGCCAGTCGTCGAACTGGCCGCTGACGCTGCCCACGAGGCGCGCGTTGTGGTTGTTGTAGTTGAATCCGTTCGGGATGTCGCCGAACGCATAGTTGATAGCCGCGGGTACCGCGAACGGATTGGAGGGATTGCCCACCGGCAAGGTGATCGCGTCGGTGTTGTTCGGGATGGAATTCTGGATCTGCGCGGGCGGCCCCACGGTCCAGGTTTTCGCCTGGAAATAGCTGGCCGACAGGTAGGCCGTGGTGGTGTCGTCGAGCTTGACGGTGAAGCGCCCGTACAACCCGCCCTGCTCCATCGCCGGCTGCAGCTGGCCGTACTGCGAGGCCAGGTTCTGCTGGCAATAGCTGCCCGGACTGTTCGGGTCGTTCGTCACCAGCGTTTCATAGGGGTCGCCCGCGCAGCTGCGCAGCGGCTGGATGTTGCCGCCGGTGGACGGCGTGACCGAACCGTAGATCGAACCCACCGCATTGGAAGGCACGCCGGGATTCGGGCCGCCGAGCGGGCTCAGGTTGGTCGTGTTGTACGGGAACGGCCGCTGGTTCACCCGGATGCTGTTGTCCTTCTGGAACTGCGCGCTGAAGTAGGCGTTGTAGTGGTCGGTGTCCAGGTCGCCGCCGCCGGCCAGCAAAGTGGCCTTGCGGGTGAAGCCGCCGCCGCGCTGCGAGGTGCCGACGTCGGCGGTGGCTTCCACGCCGCGGAAGTGCGGCTTGAGGATCACGTTGACCACGCCGGCGATCGCATCGGCGCCGTACAGCGACGAGGCACCGTCCTTCAGCACCTCGATGCGCTCGACCGCGGCGAGCGGAATGGTGTTCAGGTCGACGAAGGAGCGCTCGCCGTCGTCCGACACCGCGTAGCTGGCGTTGCGATGGCCGTCGATCAACACCAGGGTGGAATTCACGGTGAGGCCGCGCAGGGCCACGCCGGACGCGCCGGCCGCGAAACCGTTCGTGAACGCGTTCGGGATCGAGCCGCTGTTGTCGGCGGAAATCGCGCGCACCACGTCGGACAGTGTGGTCAAGCCGCTGCGCTGGATCTGCACCGCCGAGATCACCGTCACCGGCGAGGTGGTCTCCACGTCGATGCGCGGTATCGCCGAACCGGTCACCACGACGGTCTGCAACTGTTGCGCCTGTTGCGCCGACGGCTGCTGCTGCGATGACTGCTGCTGCGTGGACTGCTGCTGCGTTGGCGAAGCCGGCGGCGGCGCACTTTGCGCAAAGGCCGCAGCCAGCGGGGTCATCGCCAGACCGGCGAGGGAAACCATCGTCATGCATTTCATGGGCAAACCTCCGGCGTGGGGAACCGTGGCGAGGTGCTCGCATGACTCGAGGGCGTGCAACAGCATCCCTGTCTCGATGCGGGAACGCGTTGCTGCAAGTGCCGACGGGCGTGGGGACGCAGGCAACCGTCGCTGAATGTCCGGACTACTCCCCGTGCACGGTCATTGCAAGTGACCGTGGCGAATCGCGTTCACGCGCCATTTCCGAATGTCGCGCCTTTGTGTCGAGCCAGGCTCCGGGTTGATGCAACCAACCCCGCATCACGCCACGGCCTTCCATACGTCCAAATGAAAGGCCTTGCATGGCGACGCAGCACGAACGCCGGCAACTGCGCCGCAATTTCTCGCGCCGCGCATCGCATCTTCCTTTTGTTGCATGGCTGTCATGCGCGCGGTCCAGCATCCCGCGCCGTGCCTCGCCCTTCCCATTCCCCGGACCCGTCCATGCCCTTGCCCGCCTCGCGCTCCCGCGGCCCCGCCCTGCTCGCCCTCTCCATCGCCGTCGCGCTGGCGTCGCCGGTCCACGCCGACGACGCGCCCCGCGCGCAGCCCGCGCCGGCCACCGTCGACGGCAGTTCCGCATCGCCGCAGGACGCCCGGCGCCTCGACGCGGTGCAGGTGAGCGCCACCACGACCACCGTCGTCGTGCCCACCCAGGCCTCGACCATCGCCACCGAGCCGCAGTCGCTGATCGGCAGCCTGTACCTCAAGGAGAACATTCCGCCCAGCGGCGACTACACCGATGCGATCGCGGTCTCGCCCAGCGTCTCCACCGTGGCGCCGAACGGCCCCGGCCTGATGGAGGCGGCGCAGGTCAACCTGCGCGGCTTCAACGACGGCGAATACAACGTCAGCTTCGACGGCATCCCGTGGGGCGATTCGAACGACTTCACCCACCACTCGACCAGCTACTACACCAACCGCGACACCGGCGGCATCGTGGTCGACCGCGGCCCCGGCACCGCCGCCACGCTGGGCAACGCCACCTTCGGCGGCACCGTGGCGGTGAGCTCGAAGGAGCCGGGCGCGGATTTCGGCATCGAGCCCTGGCTCAGCTTCGGCAGCTGGAACACCCGCACGGAGGGCGCCGAACTCGACACCGGCCGCATCGACCGGAGCGGCGGCACCACCGCGCTGCTGATCGCGCAGAACGGCGATTCGGACGGCTATCTGAGCTACGCCGGGCAGCGCCGGCAGAACGCGATGGCGAAGATCGTGCAGCCGCTCGGCGAGCACCTCACGCTGAGCTTCATGGGCCTGTACAACAAGCTGCACCAGTACGTGCCGTTCGGCGCCACGCTGGCCGAGCTGCAGCAGTACGGCCCGGACTACGGCCTCAACAACGACCCCGCCAGCCAGAACTACTACCGCTACAACCGCGACGAGATCAACACCGACATGGGCTACGTCGGCCTGCACTACGCCGACGACGGCTGGACGGTCGACGACAAGCTCTACACCTACGGCTACAACCACTTCGGCTTCAACGGCGTGGACCCCAACGGCGAGACGCCGAACGGCACGGTGTACGGCGCCAACGACGTGCCCGGCCAGCGCATGCGCAACTGGTACCGCTCCTGGGGCGACATCTTCCGCCTGGCGAAGGAACTCGGCCCGGGCGAGCTGCACGCCGGCTTCTGGTACGACCACCAGGACAACCTGCGCTGGCAGGTCGAGACCGACGAGACGCTGGATGGCGCGCTCAACGGCATCCCCGCCGGCGCTGCGGTCGACCGCCGCATGAACGACACGCTGCGCACCTTCCAGCCCTACCTCGAATACCAGTGGAATTTCGCCGACACCGCCTGGCTCACCGGCGGCGTGAAGTACGTGAACTTCCGCCGCAGCATCGACGCCACGGTGAACCAGAAGACCGGCCAGCCGCTGCAGTACGGCAAGACCTGGAGCAAGGCGCTGCCCTCGCTCGCCGTGCACTGGGAGTTCATGCCGGACTGGACCGCCTACGCGCAGTGGGCCAAGGGCTTCCTCGCGCCCAACCTCAACACCTTCTACACCACCGACCCGCGCGCCAGCGACGTGAAGCCGCAGGGCACCACCAACATCCAGCTCGGCACCGTCTGGAGCGACGACCGCCTGAGCCTCTCCGCCGACGTCTACCACATCGACTTCAGCAACAAAGTGGAGAAGCGCAAGGTCGGCGGAATCACCTGGTTCTACAACGCCGGCGGCGCCACCTACAAAGGCCTGGAGCTGGAGGGCAGCTATCGGCTCGGCGCCGGCTTCAGCCTGTACGCGAACGGCTCGCTCAACCGCGCGATCGACAAGGACACGAACCAGTGGCTGCCGAACGCGCCGCACAAGACCGCGGCGCTGGGTCTGATCTACCGCGACGGCCCGCTGTATGCCGCGCTGGTCGACAAGTTCGTGGGCCAGCGCTACGGCGACAGCGGCCAGACCCAGCGCATGGGCGGCTACGCGGTCACCAATTTCTCCGCCAGCTACACCTTCGATCTGGCCGGCGACGGCATCAAGGACGTGCGCGTCGGCCTGCAGGTCGGCAACGTGTTCGACAACCAGCACATCGTCGACCTCGCCGGCTACACCGCGCAGGACAACACGCCGATGTACTTCACCATCCCCGCGCGCAACTACCAGCTCACGCTGTCGGCGAGGTTCTGACGATGCGCAAGACGATCCTGGTCCCGCTGCTGCTGCTCGCCGCGCTGCCCGCGTTCGCCGCCGACGGCCCCGCGGTCGACCTCGCGGCGCTGCTGCCGCCGCCGCCCGCGTCCGGTTCGCCGGCGGCACGGCGCGACCTGCAGGGCGTACTCGACGTGCAGGCGCACCGCACGCCCGCTGAGGCCGCCGCGGCGCGAGCCGACGAGGCGCACAGCGTGTTCCGCTACGCCGACGTGTTCGGCGCGGCGTTCACGCCGCAGGAGCTACCGCGCACGGCGGCGCTGTTCGCCCGCGTGGTGGCTTACGACAAGGGCGAGGTGAAGGCGGTGAAGGCGTACTGGCACCATCCGCGCCCCGCGCTGGTGTCGCACGCGGTGCATCCGCTCAGCCAGGAGCGGCCGGACGACTGGAGCTACCCCAGCGGCCACTCCACCCTGGGCTACACCGAGGCGGTGCTGCTGGCGAACATGGTGCCGGAACGGCGTGCGGCGATCTTCGCCCGCGCCGACCTGTACGCGCAGCACCGCATCGTGATGGGCGTGCACTACCCCAGCGACGTGGAAGCCGGCCGGCTCGCCGGCACTGTGCTCGGCGGCCGTCTGCTGGCCGATCCGGCCTGGCAGGCGGATTTCGACGCGGCGCGCGCCGAGCTGCGCGCGGCACTGCAACTGCCGGCCGAGCCGGCCGCCGCGGCGCTCGCCGTCCATTGACGCCGCCCGCCCGTGAACGGCCGCCCGCGGACGGCTCGCCCCCGCCCGCGGGCTCGGCGATAATCGGCCGATGCCCAGCCCCGTCCGCGTCGCCCGCCTCCCCGCCCTCTCCGTCGTGGCCCTCGGCGCCGCCCTCGTCTTCGTCCCGGCACAGGCGCGACAGGACAAGGCCCAGACCGAGCAGGCGGCCGCGAAACAGAAGCTGGGCAGCGTGCAGCAGCAACTGCAGGCGCTGGACAAGCGCCAGGCCGCCACCGCCGCACGCCGCGACGAGCTCAACGCACAGCTGGCGAAGCAGACCACCGCGCTGGCCGCCGCCGCGCGCGCACTGCGCCAGACCGACGCCGAGATCGCCGCCAAGCAGCAGCAGCTGGAACAGCTGCAGCAGCAGCGCGCCGAGCTCAAGCAGAAGCTGGACGGCCAGAAGGCCGCGATCGCCGACCTGCTGCGCGCCAGCTACGCGCTGGGTCACGGCTCGGACCTGCGCCTGCTGCTGGACAACGAGGACGTGGGCCGCATCGCACGCGCGCTGGTCTACTCGCAATACTTCCAGCAGGACCGCGTGCGGAAGGTGCAGCAGCTGCTGGCCAGCCTCGCCCAGTTGCAGACGCTGGAGGCGCAGATCGCCGCCGAGCAGCAGGCGCTGCAGGCCCAGCGCAGCCAGCGCGAGCAGCAGAACAAGCAGCTGGCGCAGCAGCGCGCCACGCAGCAGAAGCTGGCCGCCGAAACCGACGCCACCTACCAGGACCAGGCGCAGCGACTCGCCGCGCTGAAGCAGGACGAGCAGTCGCTCAACAACCTGGTCGGCAAGCTGCAGAAGCAGATCGACCAAGCCATGCGCGAAGCCGCCGCGCGCGAGGCCGCACGCCAGGCCGCGGCGAAGAAGCACGGCGGCAAGGCGCCGCCGCCGCTCGCGGTGGGCGGCGCGGGCGCCAACATCCGCGGCAACCTGCCCTGGCCCGCGGCCGGCGAGGTGCACAGCTACGGCAACGGCGTGCTGATCCGCGCCGCCGGCGGCAGCGAGGTGCATGCGGTGGCGAACGGCCGCGTGGTCTACGCCGGCTTCCTGCGCGGCTACGGCATGCTCTTGATCCTCAACCACGGCAACGGCTGGATGAGCATGTACGGCAACAACGAAACCCTGCTGCACGGCGTGGGCGACGCGGTCAGCGCCGGCCAGGCGGTGGGCACGGCGAGCGCGCCCACCGGCGTCAACACCGGCGTGTACTTCGAACTGCGCCGCGACGGCCAGCCGGTCGATCCGCGCAGCTGGCTGGGCCAGCACCGCTGAATCGTCGGTTCAGCCTGCACCGTTGACGGGCGCCCGCCGTCGTCGCAGGCTGGCAACGTCAAGGCCCGCCACCGGAACGGCGGGCGTCCCCTTTCCCCGGAGTCGTCCCATGCGGTTTTCCACCTACAGCCTGTGCGCCCTGCTGCTGGCGGCGCCGTTCGCGCATGCGCAGACCGCGCCGGCGCCGGCCGCGAGCGCGCCCGAGCCGCCCACCGAACTGGCACCCACCCACGTGCGCGCGGATGCGCCCGCCAAGCCCGGCGACAACCAGGTCGACCTGCAGGACATCCGCCGCTTCAGCCGCGTCTACGACATCGTGCGCCAGGCCTACGTGGAGCCGGTGAGCAACCACGCGCTGATGAAGGACGCGATCACCGGCATGCTCGCCGGGCTCGACCCGCACAGCGAATACCTCGACAAGGAAGGCCTCGCCCAGCTCGACGAGGACACCACCGGCCAGTACAGCGGCCTCGGCATCGAGGTGCTGCAGCAGGACGGCGGCCTCCTGATCGTCACCCCGATCGACGACACGCCCGCCTCGCGCGCCGGCATCCGCCCCGGCGACAGCATCGTGAAGATCGACGGCGTGCTGGTCGACCCGCAGAACGTGGACGACATGTTCAAGAAGCTGCGCGGCAAGCCCGGCAGCAAGATCACGCTCACCATCGTGCACAAGGGCAGCGACAACCCGGTGGACCTGCACCTGGTGCGCGAGAACATCGCGATCACCAGCGTCAAGGTGCATCAGCTCGATCCGGGCTACGACTACATCCGCATCACCCAGTTCCAGAGCGACACCGCCGCCGACCTCGAACGCAAGCTCGGCGCGCTGATCGCCAAGGACGGCGCGCCCAAGGGCGCCGTGCTCGACCTGCGCAACAACCCCGGCGGCCTGCTCACCGCCGCGGTGGGCGTGAGCGACGATTTCCTGAACTCCGGCACCATCGTCACCACCCGCGGCCGCCTGCCCGACTCCAACATGAGCTTTTCCGCGCACCCCGGCGATCTCCTGAATGGCGCGCCGCTGGTGGTGCTGGTGAACCACGGCACCGCCTCCGCCGCCGAGATCGTCTCCGGCGCGTTGAAGGACAATCACCGCGCGCTGCTGATCGGCCAGCGCACCTTCGGCAAGGGCGTGGTGCAGACCGTGCTGCCGCTGGACGCCGACCACGCGGTGAAGCTCACCACCGCGCGCTACTACACGCCCAACGGCACCTCGATCCAGGCCGAAGGCATCAAGCCCGACATCCCGCTCGCCGACCTCAGCGTGCGCAAGGCCGATGCGGCGGCCGAGCTGATCAGCTCCGAAGCCGACCTGCCCAACCACCTCGCCAACGAAAACGCCAAGGCCGGCACCAACATCGACAACGACGGCAGCGCCGCCGAAGCGAAACTCGCCACCAGCGACTACGCGCTGGCGCAGGCGCTGAACGTATTGAAGGGCATGGCGCTGGGGCGCGGGGCGGCGGTGCCGGCGGCGAAGTAGGCGTCGACACCCGGACATGCCGCTCACCGCAGGGGCGCACCCTGTGCGCGACTGATAAGGAACGAGTGGAGAGGAGTGAGAAGCGAGAGAGAGCGTACAGCTCGCACCTCGGGCTTTTCTCTCACTCATCACTCTTCTTCACTCGCTTCCCGCTTTCGCGCACAGGGTGCGCTCCTTTACAGCCGCCCACCTTGGTCCGCACCCGTGGGTCGGGATTCATCCCGACTGGCCGCGCCTTGCCGTTCGGGCGTGTCGGGCTGAAGCCCGACCTACAGGCGCCGCCTCGCTTCTCACGTCCGTGGGTCGGGATTCATCCCGACCGGCCGTGCCTTGCCGCTCGGGCGTGTCGGGCTGAAGCCCGACCTACAGGCGCCCGCCTCGGTTCTCACGCCCGTGGGTCGGGATTCATCCCGACCGGCCGCGCCTTGCCGCTCGGGGATGTCGGGCTGAAGCCCGACCTACAGGCGCCCGCCCTGGTCGGCGGCGAGCAGCTCCGCCGGCAACGGCAGCATGTCCATGCCGCGCGCGAACAGCATCGCCTGGAAGCGCTCGCCCATCTGCTCGGGCAGGGTGAGCCGCTTCACTTCCTGCGCGAGGCGATAGCGCGCCGCCTCGTCGGCGGCTTCGGCATGCGCGGCTTCGAACGCCTCCTGCAGGCCGCTGGCGATCAGGAACTGCGCCTGCGGCAAGTAGGCGGCCACGCCGAAGCCGGCGCTGTTGCCGGCCTCGGCCAGCGCGGTGAAATCCACCGAAGCGGTGAGGTCGTTGAGGCCGGGCAGCCACAGCGGATCGTGGTGCGCGTGATGGCGGTAATGCGCCATCAGCGTGCCGTCGCGGCGTTCGGGCTGGTAGAACTCGCGGCGCACATAGCCGTAGTCCACGAACAGCATCACGCCGGCCTCCAGCGCGCCGGCCACCGCCTGCAGCCAGTACGGCAGCTGCGGCAGGATCTCGGTGCGGTAGCCGTCGGCGAAGTCCGCGCCAAGGTCGCGCTCGACGTGGCGCACCGCGCCGGCAACCAGTGCGTCGGCAGGGCGATCCACGCGCATCAGCCGGCCCTCGCCATCCAGCGCCACGTGTTCCTCGTACACCTCGCCGTCCTTCATCGCGATGCGCGTGGCGGGCAGCGCGTCGATCACCTCGTTCGCGAACAGCACGCCGCGCCAGTCCTGCTCGGGCGGGCGATCCAGCCACTCGACGCGCGCATTCAATTCGCCCGGCAAGGCGGCGACGAGGCGTTCGCGCTGGCGTTCGCGCAGGTCGGCGCTGGGTTCGAGGATGAGGTAGCGCCGCGGCAGCACGCCGGACGCGGCGAACGCCTTCAGCGCCGCTTCCGCGAACGCGCCGCTGCCGCCGCCCAGTTCGAGGAAATCCGCCTCCTCGCCCAGCGCGGCCAGTACCGGCGCCACCGCGTTCACCACGCAGCGCGCGAACAACGTGCCCAGCTCCGGCGCGGTGACGAAATCGCCGGCCTCGCCGAACTTGGTCTTGCCCGCGCTGTAGTAACCCAGCCCCGGCGCGTACAGGCTGCGCTCCATGAACTGCGCGAACGGCATCGGCCCGTGCGCGGCGACCTGCTCGCGCAACTGGCGCAGCAGGCGATCGGAATGCGCGCGCTCATCGGCGGAGGGTTCGGGGAGTCGGGAGGCCATGGGGGCGTCGGTCGTGTTTCGTCGGAGGGCGAAGGATAGCGGATGCGTGGTCGTGGTCTGTTGGGGCTTGCCGCAAGCGACAAAGCGGTTTCGTGCGCCTGCCGCAAGAAACCGCTTTGTCACTCGCGAAAGCGCGAAAATAGAGCCCCTCTCCCCCAGCCCCTCTCCCACACGTGGGAGAGGGGAAATGCGCGTCGCGGCAGGCGTCCGAAACCGCTTTGTTCCTTGCGAAAGCGCGAAAGCAAATGCCCCCGACTCCACAACTGGGCGGTAGCCCAAATCAGAAATCTTTCTGCAAGCTCAGATACAACCCGCGACGCGGACCAAACTGCGGCGCCCCCACGCCCACACCGGTGCCATCGCGCAGCTCATACGTGCGATCCAGCGCGTTGATCAGCGCGAGCTGGGTGTGCAGCTTGCCGAAGCGGTCGAACGCGAAGTCGTGCGACACATTGAGGTTCAACTGGAAATACGCCGGCAGACGCGCGCCGTTCGGCACCGCGCCGTCGCGGCGCAGGCCGCTGCCGAACAGGTAGTCGGCGCCGAACCGGGTGTCATCCGAAAGCGCATAGCTGAGGCCGCCGGAGGAGGTGTACTTCTGGTCGTGGTCGAGGTGGATGTAGTTGGCGGCGATGTACGCCAGGTCGTCCGGGCTGAAGTTGTACTGGCTGGTGATGACGTCCTTGCCCATTGCCTTGCCGTACGCGAAGTTGAACCAGCCCGACCACGGCCCGCTGGCGTAGTTCGCGGTGAACTCCACGCCGGCCACGCGGCCGCGGCGGTAGTTGAAGGTGGAATACACCAGCGCCTGGCCGAACTGACCTTCGTCCTGCAGGCGATGCACCTCGCGATAGTAGCTGTCCAGGCCCAGCGTCCACGCGTCGCCGAGGTTCTGCGACACGCCCACGTCGAAGTAGTCCGCGCGCTCGGCCAGCGGGGTGTTGTCGCCGTAGTTCTTCACCGCGTTGGTGGTGCCTTCGAAAGCCGCGATGTTCGCCGCGGTGATCATCTCGGTGGCGGGCGGCGTGAAGTAGCGCGAATAGCCGGCGTGCACGGCGGTGCTGCCGCTGGCCTGCCAGACCACGCCGAGGCGCGGGCTGAGCTGGCTCTGGGTGGTGCCGAAGGCCTTGTACGTGTCGCCGCGCAGGCCGTAGTTCACGGTCCAGTCCTGGCCGATGCTCCACTCGTCCTGCACGTAGGCGGACCAGGTCTTCGCCACGATGCGGTCGCCGGTGAAGATGCCGAACGGCGTGGTGCTGGTTTGCGCGCCGTCGGCGTCGGCCGGGAACACCAGCGAGTCCGTGTTCGCGGTGGCGCGGTCGAAGCTGCCGTACACGCCGTAGCGCAGGGTGTGGGTGTCGTTGAGCGGCGTGGAGAAATCCGCCTGCAGCGTGCTCGTGCGGTCGTTCCGGCGGATCGTGCCGGCCACGCCGTTGAAGATCAGGTCGCCGACGGCGTCGGGGAGGTACTGCAGGCCGCTGTAGCGCTGGCCCAGCGAGACCTGGTAGCCGGTCGCGCCCAGCTTGCCCTGCAGCGACAACACGCCGAAGCGGGTCTGCTCGTGCTGGCGCTGGTCGAGCTCGGTGGAGTCGAAGTTCGTGACGTCGAGACCATTCTTGTCCAAATACGCGAACTGCGGCGTGGCGCCCGGCCGGTTCGGGATCTGGAAGCGGTTGTTCGCGGCGCCGAACATGAAGCTGAGGCGCGTGTCGTCGTTGACCAGATAGCTCAGCGTGCCGAACGCCTTCGCCTGGTTGGTGTGGTCGTGGATCGGCGTGCGGCTGGCCGTGGGGTTCTCGATGCCCACGTCGTTCTCGAGATAATTGCCGGTGAGGTACCAGCTCCAGCGCTCGCTGCTGCCCCAGATCGAGGCGTTCGGGTTGAGCGTGCCGAACGAGCCGGCGGTGACGCCCACGCTGCCGCCGTTGCCGAGGTCGTGCCCGCTCCGGGTGGTGATGTCCACCACCGCCGCGGTACGCAGGCCGTACTGCGCCGGCAGCGCGCCGTCGAGCAGGCTCACGCTGCGGATCGTGCGCGCGTCCAGCGTCTGGCCGAAGCCGGAGATCGACTCGGGCACGATCACGCCGTTGATGCGGTACTGCAGGTTCGCGTGGTCGCCGCGCACGTGCAGGCCGCCGTAGGAGTCCTGCACCACGCCCGGCGCCTGCAGGATCACCTGGTTCACCGGCGTGGACGCGCCCAGCGGCAGCTGCGCGATCGCCTTCTGGTCGATCACGTACTGGCTGCTGCCGGTGTCCGGCGACAGCGCGTTGCGCGCCTGGTCCAGCGCGGCGGAGACGCTGATCGCGCCGAGTTCGCGCACGCTGGGCGCGGGGTGGTTGCGCGTGGCGCCCGGGCTGCCGTCCGTGGCCGTGTCGCCGGTGGCGGTCGCGGCGGCATCGCCGGCGTGCGCGGGGACGGACAGCGCGCACAGTGCGACGGCAAGGCTCAAGGCAAGCGGGGAAAACTGCATGGACGGGATTCCAGGTTGTCGTTGGCGGCGCTGCGCGCCGGGCCGCTTTGCGTAATGTTATAACATTACCAGCCTGAGCCAAGGCCGAACCGGGCCACAAGTCATGCACCGCGACGCGGCGGCCGTTGATCCGCGCTTCATGGCGAGCGCCTAGACTGGCCTCCTCGCGCGCCACGCCCGCGCGCCCACGGAGTGCGCCATGAACCCGCGACACCCGCCCGGACCGGACCGCGCCGACGGGAGCCGCCAGGTGCCCGCCGTGATCGTCCGGCACGAGGAGGCGAACCGGATCACCCGGGCGATCCTCGACTTCGTCAGCAACATCCCCGACAGCAAGGTGGACGGCGCCGCCGATCCGCGCGCGCAGGCGCGGCAGATCGCCGGCCGTGCCGCCCAGCGCGCCGCGCTCACCGCCGGCACGCTGGCGCTGCCGCCCGGTCCGCTGGGCTGGCTCACCGTGCTGCCGGAACTGGTAACGATCTGGAAGCTGCAGGCGCAGATGGTCAGCGACATCGCCGCCGCGTTCGGCCGCCACGCCGAACTGGGCCGCGAGCAGATGCTGTACTGCCTGTTCCGCCACACCGCGGCGCAGGCCTTCCGCGACCTGGTGGTGCGCATGGGCGACCGCCTGCTGTTCCGCCGCATGTCGCAGACGGTGGTGGAGCGCGTCGCCAAGCAGCTGGGCGTGAAGCTCAGCCGCCGCGCAGTGGGCGAAGGCGTGTCGCGCTGGCTGCCGGTGATCGGCGCGCTGGGCGTGGGCGCCTACGCGTACTACGACACCGGACAGGTGGCCGCCACCGCGATCGAGCTGTTCGGTGGCGGCATCGAGCGCGAAGGCGAAGATGCGCCGGCAGCAGCGCCGCCATCGCGTGCGCGCAAGCTCGCCGGCGCCGTGCGCAAAACCATCTCGCGCAAGCGCGGCACGCCCACGGACGAAGCCTGAGCGCCGCCGCGGATGACGCGGCGGCGGCGATCCGGCAAGCTGTCGCCCATCGTCGCCGCGCAGGAGCCGCCGCATGCCGCCCAGCCAGGATCGCCCCGTCGCGCTGATCACCGGTGCCGGCAAGCGCGTGGGTGCGGTGATCGCGCGCACCTTGCACGCGGCCGGCTACGAGCTCGCCCTGCACTGCCGTCGCTCGGTGGACGAGGCCGAGATGCTGGCCGCCGAGCTGGAAGCCGCGCGCGCCGGCAGCACGCTGGTGCTGCAGGCCGAGCTGGCCGATCCGCATGCGCTGCCCGCGCTGGTCGACACCGCGCTGGCCCGCTACGGCCGGCTCGACGCGCTGGTCAACAACGCCTCGGCGTTCTTCCCCACGCCGGTGGGCGCAGCCAGCGTGGCGCAGTGGAACGAGCTGTTCGCCTCCAACGCGCAGGCGCCGTTCTTCCTCGCCCAGGCCGCCACGCCCGCGCTGCGCGCCACGCGCGGCGCGATCGTGAACCTCGTGGACATCTACGCCGAACGCGCGCTGGCGGACCACCCGATCTACTGCATGGCCAAGGCCGCGCTGGCGGCGATGACGCGCGCGCTCGCGCTCGACCTCGCACCCGACATCCGCGTCAACGGCGTGGCGCCCGGCGCCGTGCTGTGGCCCAGCGACGGCAAGCCCTACGCCGACCAGCAGGCAATGCTGGCGCGCACGCCGCTGGCCCGCGCCGGCGCGCCCGAGGACGTGGCCGGCGCCGTGCGGTGGCTGCTGTGCGACGCGCCCTACGTGACCGGGCAAATCATCCGCGTGGACGGCGGGCGCACGCTGACGGTGTAGGCGAGACACCCTCGCTGGGCTTTGCGCGCGCCGCAAGCGACAGGCTTGCTTCGCCAGCCGGCGATAGCCAAGACATCGCAAGCACTCGCCCCTCACCCCGGCCCTCTCCTCGCTCCTCAAAGCCGCGGCCATCCATGACCGCTCCCCGCGTGCCCCAGCGGGGAGAGGGAGAGTGGCGTCAATCCAGCGCGCGCACACGGAAATTGCGCCCCTTGATGCGCCCGGCGCGCAGCCGCTCCAGCGCCTTGGCCGCCAGCGCGCGGCCGATTGCCACGTAGGCGCGGGTGGCGAAGACGTCGATCTTGCCGATGTCCTTCGCATCCAGCCCGGCGTCGCCGGTGAGCGCGCCGAGGATGTCGCCGGGGCGCAGCTTGTCCTGGCGGCCGGCGTCGATCACCAGGGTCCGCATCGGCGCGAGGTGCAGCGTCTTGCCGCGCGGCGGGGCGAGTTTCAGCGTGCACCACGGCAGCGGCGCGCCCTGCGCTTCCTCGATGTTCGCCGCCTTCGGCCGCTCGCGCGGCGTGCACAGGGTGATCGCGAGGCCGGTTTCGCCGGCGCGGCCGGTGCGGCCGATGCGGTGGGTGTGGGTGTCGGGGTCGTGCGCGATGTCGTGGCTGACCACCAGCGGCAGCGCGGCGATGTCGAGGCCGCGCGCGGCCACGTCGGTGGCCACCAGCACGTTGCAGCTGCGGTTGGCGAAGCGCACCAGCACCTCGTCGCGGTCGCGCTGTTCCATGTCGCCGTGCAGGGCGAGCGCGGAAAAGCCGCGGCGGTCCAGTTCCTGTGCCACCGCGTCCACGTCCTTGCGCATGTTGCAGAACACCAGTGCGTGCTGGCCGCGCTCGCCGCTCAGCAGCTGCGCCAGCGCGTCGAGCTTGTGCGCCGGCTCCACCTCGATGAACTGCTGCTCGATCGCGGGCTTCGCTTCGGTGGGCACCTCGACGGTGATCGCGACCGGCTCCTGCTGCACGCGCTGGCTCACCGCACGGATTTCGTCCGGGTAGGTGGCCGAGAACAGCAGCGTCTGGTGGTGCTTGGCGATGCGCCCGACGATGTCGTCGATGGCCTCGGAAAAACCCATGTCGAGCATGCGGTCGGCCTCGTCCAGCACCAGCACGCGGATGCCGCCGCCGTGCAGGCTGCCGCGCTTCAGGTGTTCCTGCACGCGGCCGGGCGTGCCGACCACGATGTGCGGGTCGTGCGCGAGCGAGGCCAGCTGCGGCCCCAGCGGCATGCCGCCGCACAGGGTGAGCAGCTTCACGTTGGGGATGTTCGCGGCGAGCTTGCGCAGCGCCTTGCTGACCTGATCGGCCAGCTCGCGCGTGGGGCACAGCACCAGTGCCTGCAGGCGGATCGTCTCCACCTGCAAGGCCTGCAGCAGGGCCAGCCCGAACGCGGCGGTCTTGCCGCTGCCGGTCTGCGCCTGCGCGATCACGTCGCGGCCGGCCAGCATCGGCGGCAGGCTTTGCGCCTGCACCGGCGTCATCTCCGTGTAGCCGAGGGTTTCGAGGCTGGCGAGCAGGGCGGGCTTGAGCGGGAGCGTGGCGAAGGCGGTCATGCGCCATGATCGCATGCGCCGACGCCGTGCCGGTCAGCTCAGCGCGGAATCGATATGGATCTCGCCGCTGAGCACCTTGTGGATCGGGCAGGCATTGGCGATCTGCAGCAGGCGTACGCGCTGCGCGTCGTCCAGCGCGCCATGCACGGCGATACGCCGGCGGATCCGGTTGCTGCCGTCCTCCGGCTTGCCGTCGGGGTTGAAGTCCAGCGCCACCTCGACGCCGTCCAGCGGCCAGCCCTTGCGCGCGGCGTACATCTTCAGCGTGATCGCGGTGCAGGCGCCGAGCGCGGAGAGCAGCAGCCGGTGCGGGTCGGGGCCGCTGTCGCCGCCGCCGAGCGTGGCGGGTTCGTCGGCCAGCCAGGTGTGCCCGCGATCGTCGTGGAAGCGGACGGCATAGGGCGTGTCGGCGATGACGGCCGTGACGGCGGGCGTGGTGTTCACTGGCGGATTCTCCGGTGGGCGATGGACAGGGTGTAGCACGGCCGGCCTGCGCCGTGGTGAACGCGGGCGACTTGCATCCGCGTGCGCGGTCGCGGACCCTGTGCAGCCCGTGTTCCACCGACGCAACGCCATGGACATCGTTTTCATCGAAGACCTGCGCATCGACGCCGTGATCGGCATCTACGACTGGGAGCGCCGCGTGCGCCAGACGCTGGCGTTCGACATCGAGATGGCGTTCGACAACACCGTGCCCGCCGCCAGCGACGACATCGCGCTGACGCTGAACTACAAGGACGTGTCCAAGCGGCTGATCGACTACGTGGGCGCCTCCAGCTTCGGCCTGGTGGAAACCCTGGCCGAGCGCTGCGCCGCGATCATCCGCGAGGAATTCGGCGTGAGCTGGGTGCGGCTGAAGCTGTCCAAGCCCGGCGCGGTGCGCGGCGCGAAGGCGGTGGGCGTGCGCATCGAACGCGGCGTGCGGCCGCAGTGAGCATGGCGCGCGTCTACCTCAGCCTGGGCTCGAACGTCGAGCCGCGGCGCTACCTCAACGCGGCGCTGGACGAGCTGCGCGCGCGCTTCGGCGCGATCGCGGTGTCGCCGGCCTACCGCAGCCGGTCGGTGGGTTTCGACGGCGCGGATTTCGTGAACCTCGCGGTGGGGCTGGATACGGAGCTCGAACCCGCGGCGCTGAACGACTGGCTGCACGCGCTGGAGGATCGCCACGGCCGCCGCCGCGACGTGCCGCGCTATTCCGACCGCACGCTGGACGTGGACATCGTGCTGTACGGCGAGCGCGTGGTCGACGGCCCCGGCCACCTGCAGATCCCGCGCAAGGAGCTGAAGCACGCCTTCGTGCTGAAGCCGCTGGCCGACATCGCGCCGCAGGCGCGCCATCCGCTGGGCGGGCAGACGATGGCCGAATTGTGGGCGGCGTTTCCGCAGGAACGCGAGCCGCTGACGCCCGAGGCGCTATGACCTTCCCGCACTGGTCGCCGCGCCGCGCAGGATGCTAGAAAGACGCCAGCCATCACGATGGGGGAAACGACATGGCCGGCAAGTTTGCCCGCAGCTGGGCATTGATGAAGGCAAGCGCAGGCGTGCTGCGCGAGGACAGGAAGCTGCTGCTGTTCCCGCTGCTGTCGGGGCTGTGCAGCCTCGTGGTGGCGGCGAGCTTCCTGATCCCGGTGGCGCTGGCGATGATCGACCACCACGAGGCGGTGGGCGATTACCGCATGGCGCCGGCCTACTACGCGCTGATGTTCGTGTTCTACCTGGTGCAGTACTTCGTGATCGTGTTCTTCAACACCGCGCTGGTCGGGGTGGCGCTGGCGCGCCTGCGCGGCGAGCCGGCCGGGCTGGACGAGGGTTTCGCGCTGGCGCGTGCGCGGCTGGGCAGCATCTTCGGCTACGCGCTGATCGCCGCCACCGTGGGCCTGCTGCTGCGCGCGCTGCAGGAGCGGCTGGGCCTGATCGGGCGCTTCGTGGTGGGCCTGTTGGGCCTCGCATGGACGGTGGCCACCTTCCTGGTGGTGCCGGTGCTGGCCAGCGAGGACCTCGGCCCGGTCGATGCGGTGAAGCGCAGCGTGGAGCTGCTGAAGCAGACCTGGGGCGAGAACCTGATCGGCAACGCGGGCCTGGGCGTGGTGTTCGGCCTGATCTCCCTGTTCGTGATGCTGCTGGCGGCGCTGCTGGTGGCCGGCGCGGCCGCCACGCAGTCGATCGCGGTGATCGTGCCGGCGATCGCGCTGGCGGTGGTGGCCTTCGTGCTGCTCGGCTTGGTGCAGTCCACGCTGCAGGGCATCTACGCCGCCGCGCTGTACCGCTACGCCGAGTCGGGCGAAGTGGGCAGCGGCTTCGACCAGGCGCTGCTGGAGTCGGCGTTCCGCACCAAGGATTGATGGCTGCCGGGCCGGCTTGCTGCCGGCCCGTCACAGCAACCGGTTGACCAGGCGGTCCAGCCGCACCCGGCTCAGGCGGCGCAGCAGGCGCCGCACTTCCGGCGGGTAGTGCCGCGGGCTTTCCAGCGCGTGGTAGTCGGCGAGCCGTGTGGCGTGCCGGCGCAGCGCGCTCCATTCGGCCTCGTGCATCGCGTGCAAGCGGCGGCCGGGGTCGCGCAGCAGCAGGCCGTTCTCCAGGTCCAGCGCCCAGGCGCGCGGGTTGAGGTTGTGGCCGGTGAGCAGGGCCGCGTCGTCGTCCACCAGCAGGCCCTTCAGGTGGTAGCTGTTGTCACCGTCGCGCCACAGCCACAGGTTCAGCTGGCCGCTGGCGAGCTGGCGCGCATGCGCGCGGGCGAAGCGGCGCAGGTTGTTCTCGTAGAGGTAGGGCAGCAGGCCGATGGTGGTGAACGGCTGCTCCGGCGGGATGTAGAAATCGTTCGCGGTCTTGTCGCCCACCATGATGTCGATGCGGCAGCCGCGCCGCAGCGCGAGGCCGACCGCCGCGCGCACGGAGCGCGGCAGGTTGAAGTAGGGCGTGAGCAGCACCACGCGCTCGCGCGCTTGCTGCAGCAGCGCGAGCACGGTGTCGTTGAGTGCGTTGTCGTTGCGGCCCAGGCCCACCAGCGGCGTTACCGCCACCGCATCGGCCGGCGGCGTTTCGTGCGGCACGGCATAGGCGGCGAACTGCAGCGCCTGGCGCAGCTCGCGGATCGCCGGCAGCAGCGCGCGGGTGGCCGGCGCCTCGGGCGTGTCCAGCCGCGGCACGGCCGGGTTGTCGGCGAAGTGGCGCGCGACGAAATCCGCCAGCGCGTCGGCGAGGCCGCGGTGGCGCAGCAGGTGGTAGCGGTCCAGCCGGTAGCGGCCGTGCCGCGCGAGGTAGACGTCGTTGAGGCTGGCGCCGGTGTACAGCACGGCGTCGTCGATCACCCAGCCCTTGAGGTGCAGCACGCCCAGCAGTTCGCGCCCCTGCACCGGCACGCCGCGGATCTCCACGCCGTCGCCCAGCCGCCGCGCGTATTCGCGGTACATGCCCGCGTTGCCTTCGCTGTGCGCCTGGCCGATCAGGCCGCGGCGGGCGCGGTGCCAGTCCACGTACACGGTGATCCGCAGCGCCGGCTGGCGCGCCTTCGCCGCGTACAGCGCATCGAGCACCTCGCGGCCGCCGTCGTCGTCCTGCAGGTACAGCGCCACGATCACGATGCGCCGCTCGGCCTGCGCGATCAGCTGCAGCAGGGTCTGGCGGAAGGCGGCCGGGTCCGGCAGGGCCGCGATCGCGTCGGCCGGCACGGCGAAGGCGGGCAGCCGCTGCGTGGCCGTGGCGTCGCCGCGGCGGTGCGGCAGCAGGCGGCGGGCGAGCCGGCCCGGGGCGTCGATCAAGCGGTTCATGGCCGCAGATGATGGCAAGCCGGCGCCGGCTTGCCTACCCGCGCACCGCGGCCAGCCGCATCAGCGCGTGTGCGGCTGCACCTCGATCGTGGCGGTCATGCCCGCGGCCAGCACCGTGCCCGCGGGCAGCGCGGCGGGATCGATCGCGATGCGCACCGGCACGCGCTGCGCCAGCCGCACCCAGTTGAAGGTGGGATTGACGTTGGCGAGCAGGTTGGCGCCGGTGGGGTTGTCGTGGTCGGTGATGCCGCGCGCGATGCCGGTGATGCGGCCCCGGAGGTGCGCGCCGCCGGCCATCAGGCGGACGTCGACCGGATCGCCCACGCGCAGCTGCGGCAGCTTGGTTTCCTCGAAGTAGCCGTAGATGTAGTAGCTGTGGCTGTCGACCAAGGCCATGCGCGCGGCGCCGGCGGCGGCGTAGTCGCCCACGCGTACGTCGAGGTTGGTGACGTAGCCGTCCGCGGGCGCGCGCACTTCGGTGCGCTGCAGGTTGAGCCGGGCCAGCTCCACCGCCACCTGCGCCTGCTGCACCGCCGCCAGCGCCTGCTGCGCGGCGGCGCTGGCCTGCTGGTGCGAGGCCTGCGCCCGCTGCAGGCCGGCGCGCGCGTTGTTCGCGGCGGCCACCGCGTTCTGCCGGGCCTCGGCGGAGATCACGCTCTGCTCGGGCATCCTGAGCCGCCGTTGCGCCTGCGCCTCGTACATCTCGTACTCGGTCCGGCTGCCGGCGATCGCGGCGCTGGCAGCCGCGGCGCCGGCGCCGGCCGCGCGCGCGCTGGCCGTGGCCGCGGCGAGGTTCGCCTCGGCCTGCTGCAGGGCGAGCACGTAGCGGTCGCGGTCGATCGTCATCAGCACATCGCCCTTGCGCACGAACTGGTTGTCGTGCACCGGCACGGTGGCGACCAGGCCGGCCACGTCCGGCGCGATCTGCACCACGTCGGCGCGCACGCGGCCGTCGCGGGTCCACGGCGCATACAGGTAGTGCTTCCACAGCGCGTGGCCGAGCACGGCGGCGACGAGCACCACCGCGGCGGTGGACAGGAAGCGCAACAGCGAGGACTTGTTCATGGCGATATTTAGTTGAGCAACAGCAGGCCGGCGAGGCCGAACAGGCAGGCGAACAGGGCGAGGCGGAACAGCGGCGGGTGCCACACGTAGCGGTACAGGCCGTAGCGGCCGATCAGCACGTCCACCAGCGCCATCAGCAGCAGGCAGCCGAGGAAGATCGGCAGCAGGCCGGGCACCAGCACGCCCTGGATGGCGATTTCATGCGGCATGGGCGGGCTCCCCGGCGGGCATCCAGCTGGCCAGCGGCGATTCGTCGTCGCGCAGCGCGCCCAGCAACTGGTACAGACGCGGGCGCAGCGCGGGCGCAGCGGCGCAGACGCCGATCGCTTCGCGCACGGCGTCCTCGGCCTGCTGCCGGCGCACCGCGTCGGGGCCGCGGTACAGCTGCGCCACCGCCTGCACCGCGCGCTCCACCGCCTCGCGCACTTCGGGCGGCGCCGCGCTGGCGCGCAGCTGCTGACGCAGCTCGATCAGCGCGCGCCCGCTCTCGTGCACCGCCAGCGCCCAGGCCAGCAGTTCGCGCGACTCGCGGCTGTCCGGGCGGGTGTGCACGATCGCCTGGTGGAACAGGTCGCGGCTCTCGCTTTCGAAGCGCCACGACAGGCCGTCCAGCGGCGCGCAGGCGGCCTCGACCACCTGCTCGCGCAGGCGGCGGAACTGGCGCCGACGCTGCCAGCCGCTGCCGGTGACGCGCGGCACGAACACGAAGGCCACCGCCGCCAGCGCCACGCCGGCCACTTGCGCGATCGCGTCGTTGAACGCATGCGTGGGGTCGTACACCATCGGGTTCTTCAGCGCGAGGATGTAGACGATGCCGAGCGCGTAGCCGCCGCCGATGCCGGCGTGGCGGGCGTGGGCGGCCAGCCACGGCCCGATCAGCAGCAGCGGCAGGGTCGCCGCGACCAGCATCGCGAAGCCGTCGCTGCCGGGCAGCAGCACGAAGGCGGCGAACAGGCCGGCGAGCATGCCGGCGGCGTAGCCGCCCAGCATGGTGAAGGCGGAGGCCAGCGGGTTCGCGGTCGCCGCGAACAGGCCGCTGAAGATGGTGGCCAGCAGCATCGCGCTGGCGCCGTAGGTCCAGCCGCTGGCGATCCAGAACACGCTCAGCGTGCTCATGGTGAGGAAGCTGCGCAGCACCGCCACCAGCGCGCCGGTGGCGTCGTTGCCGCGGCGGAAGTGCACGCGCTCCACGCCGCCGCGCTGCACGCGCCCGCGCAGCGCCAGCTCCACCTCCACATAGCCGCACAGCTCGTCGAGGAAGCGCTTCAGCACGGTGGCGCCGGTGTCGAACGCCAGCTGCGCGCGCCCCGGCGCCAGATCCGTGCGCAGCTTCGCCTGCAGCGCCGGCAGCTGCTGCGCGCACGCGCGCAGGCGCGGCGCCAGCACCGCCGGATCGTGCAGGTCCGCGGGCGACGTGGTCAGCGCCGCGCCGATCGGGCGGTACAGCGCGATCAGCGCGGCCACCTCCGCATCGCGGCGCTCGCGCTGCAGCCGGTTGATCAGGTGGTGCAGCGACTGGAAGCTGGTCGCCGCCGCCATGTTGTGCTGGTTGAGCAGGCGCATGCGGGTGCTGCGCGCGCGGATTTCCGGATCTTCGAAGATCACCGAGGCGCGCTGGTCCTCCAGCTGCACCGCGGCGCGCACGAAGCGCAGGTGCGCCTGCTCCATCGCCGCGCGCGGGATGCTGCCGCCGGTGGAGCCGCGCACGAAGTCGATGAAATGCGCGAAGTGCTCGCGCGCGCCCTGCCGCAGCACCAGCCGCAGGCGCTCGGGAAACACCAGGTCGCTGACCGTGCCGGCCACCAGCAGGCCCAGCATCACCTCGCTCACGCGCATCAGCGCGGAGTCGAACACGCCGAGCGGGTTGCCGATCGCCGGCAGCGCCACGATCGCCGCGGTGTAGCCGGCGAGCACGAAGCCGTAGGCCTGGAAGTTGCGGTACAGCGTGGCGCCGCCCGCGCACAGGCCCACCCACAGCGACATGCACAGCAGGAACAGCACGCGCTGCTGCGGGAACGCGCACAGCAGCGCCAGCCCGAACGCGCTGCCGCACAGCGTGCCGATCGCGCGGTAGAAACTCTTGGCGCGCACCATGCCGCTGTGCGGGTGCATCACGATGCCCACCGTGATCATCGCGGTGGCCGGCTGCTCCAGCCGCAGCCACATCGCCAGCCATGCGGCGAGGTACAGCGCCAGCACGGTCTTGAACACGAACAGCCAGGCGCGGCCTTCGCCGGCGAACGCCTCCGCCAGCAGCGGCCAGCGGCGCGCCGCCGGCCCCGTCTTCGTCGCCGCCGACGCCATGTCAGCCCCGTTCCAGCTGGTCCAGGAATTTCTTGAGCAGGCGCTCCAGCTGCGCCGCCTCGGCCGGTTTCAGGCCGGCGGCCTGGCGCTCCAGCAGCCCGCAGACCGCGGGCATGAAGTCGTCGATCAGCGCCAGCCCGGCCTTGCTCAGGGCCAGGCTGACCTTGCGCCGGTCTTCGTCGCTGGCGGTGCGCTCGACCAGCCCCTTCTCACACAGGCTGTCCGCAAGCCGCGTGATGTTGGCCGACTTCTCGCCCGCCGCCTCGGCCAGCTGCGTGGGATTGAGCGCGTAGCCCTCGGTGCCGTACAGCATCATCAGGATGTTGTACTCCGGGTGGCTGATGCCCCACGGCTTCAGCAGCGCGTTGGCGTCGTCGTGCACGCGCTTGTAGAGGTGCTTGATCAGGCGCACCAGCACCGCCGGCTCGCGCGGGAACGCGGGCTGGCGCCGGCAGGTGACGGCGAGGCGCTGTTCGGTGGGGGTGAAGCTGCTCATGGCCGAGGCGGGTTTAATGTCTGCGTTTGTATTTCACAAATGAAATATATGGATGTGAATCTTATGCCTCGTCCCGGCAATCCGCAAGCGCCCACGCAAACCGGCATCGGCGCAAACGAACAGGGCGCCCACCGGGCGCCCTGCGCTTGCTGCGACAGCGGGGCTGGGCGGAAGCTCAGCCGCCCTTGATCGGGAAGGTCTGGGTGGCGCCGCTGGCGGGCGCCGACTTCGCCGGCTGGTTCGGCGCGGCGGGCGTGACCAGGTGCGAGCCGCACTGGTAGGCGCCCCAAGGCTGCGCGCCGTCCTTCGGCTCGGCCAGCGGCTTGATGGTGTCGGCGTGCATGGTGGCGGCCTCGTTGCGCGCCATCACCTGCAGTTCGTCGCGCACCTTGATGTCGTTGCGGTCGATCGGGCCCACGTGGTCCATCACCGAGACGGTGATCTTGCCCAGGTCCTTGCATTGCGAGACGTCGCCGCTCCACGCCGTGCGCACGTTCTGCGAGGCCGGGGTGGGGTTGATGCCCCAGGTGCAGGCGCCCAGCAGCAGGGTGGGAACGAGCAGCAGCACGGTCTTGCGCATGGACGACTCCGATGTCGGAATGAAGAAAGGCCGGACGGCGAACCGTCCGGCCTCCATGCTAGCGCGCAGGACGCGGCCGCGTCCTGTACGGCAACTTACTTCGCCGCCGGCTTGCCGTCGGCGTCGAGCACCTCGACCTCGCCCAGCTTCAGCGCGCGCACCGGCGCCTCGATCTGCTTGAGGTCGCCCACGATCACCCAGGTCATCGCGTCGGGCTTCACGATCTCCTTGATCGCGGCCTCGGCCTGGTCGGCGGTGATCGCTTCGAGCTTGCCCTTGAGCGTCTGCACGTAGTCGTCGGGGCGGCCGTATTCGACGATGCCGGCCATCGCGCCGAGCACCGCGCCGGTGGTCTCGTAGCTGCCCGGCAGGGCGCGGATGCGGCTGTCCTTGATCTTGGCGACCTCGGCGTCGCTGAGCGGCTTGGCGCCGACCACCGCGCGCGCTTCCTTCAGCACCTCCTCGGCCGAGGGTGCGGTCTTGTCGGTCTGCACCGGCGCGTAGAACAGCATCGGGCGCTGGCCCTGGGCGTCCATCAGGAAGCTCTGCGCGCCGTAGGCCCAGCGCTTGTCCTCGCGCAGGTTCATGTTGAGGCGCGAGGTGAAGGTGCCGCCGAAGGCGCCGTTGGCCACGGTGATGGCGAGGTTGTCCGGCGCGCGGGTGGAAGGCGCGAGCAGGCCGGCCAGGATCAGCGACTGCGGCGCGTCCTTGCGGTCGATCAGGAACACGCGCGGCCTGGCCTGCGCGGCCACTTCGGCGATGTTCTTGTGCGGCACCGCGGTGGCCGGGGCCTGCCAGTCGCCGAACGCGGCGTCGAGCTCGGGGATGATCTTCGCCAGCGTGGTGTCGCCGGCGACCAGGATCTTCACGTTGTCCGGGCGCAGCCAGTTCCGCTGGAAGCTGCGCAGGTCGTCGGCCGTAAGCGACTCGATGCTGGCCTCGGTGCCGCTGCCGGTGAACGGAATGGCGTAGGCGTGGCCCGCGCCGTACAGCAGCGGCGGCAGCGAGCGCAGCGCCAAGCCCATCGGCTGGGTCTTCTCCTGCGCGATGTCGGCCAGCCACTGGCCGCGCACGCGCTCGATGTCGGCGGCCTTGAACGCGGGGTCGCGCACGATGTCGGCGAACAGCATCAGCGAGGGCTGCAGCTGGTCGTTCAGCGCGTTGAGCGAGGCGCTGCAGGTGTCGAGCGCGCAGCCCACGCCGGTGATCGCGCCGAGGCGCTGCTTGCGCTTGGAGACTTCCACCGAGTCGAGCTTGGCGGTGCTCTCGTTCATCAGCGTGGCGGTGAAGTTCGCGGTGCCGAGCTTGCCGCCCTGGTCGGCCGCAAAGCCCGCGTCGAACACCAGCCGCACCTGGGTCACCGGGATGGTGTGGCGCTCGGCGAGGATCACCTCGATGCCGTTCTTGAGCTTGCCGCGCTCGAGCGCGGGGAAGCTGAGCGACGGGAACGACGTCACCTGCGGCACGCCCTGGTCGCGATCCACGTCGCTCTTGCTGACCGTGTACTTCGCCGCGGCGGGCAGCTTGGGCGCAGGCTTGCCGGCGGCCTCGGCGAGCGGCTGCACCGCCTTGTCCTCGGCGGCGGGGTCGAAGCCCTTGCCGGCCGGCAGCACGGTGAGCAGGTAGTCGCCCTTGCTGAGCCACTGGTCGGCCGCGGCCTTCACCGAAGCCGGCGTGGCCGCGTCGGCGCGCGCGAGGTCGAGCTTGTAGGCGCCCGGGTTGCCGCGATAGACCTGACCTTCGGCGAGGATCACCGCCTTGCCGCCGAAGCCGCCCACCTTCTCCAGCCCGCGGATGAACTGCGCGCGGTTGCCGATCTTGGCGCGCGCCAGCTCGTCGGCGGTGGGGCCGTTGGCGAGGAACTTCTTCAGCTCGTCCGCGATCGCCGCTTCCACCTTGGCCGGGTCCACGCCCTGCTTCACGTCGGCCTGGATCTGGAACTGGCTGGCCAGCGCGAACGACGCGATGCTGGCGGAGACGCTGTCGACCAGCTTGTCCTGGTAGACGAGGCGCTGGTACAGCCGCGAGGTCTTGCCGCCGCCCAGCACGGTGCTGGCGAGGTCGAGCTGGATCGCCGCGTCGCTGCCCAGCTGCGGCACCACCCAGGTGCGGTAGATGCGCGGCTGCGCCACGTGGTCGTGCTGCACGCCGCGGGTGCTCTTCGCCAGCGGGGTGATCCACGGCTGCTGGTGAGCCACCGGCTTGCCGGCCGGGATGTCGCCGAAATACTTCAGCGCCTTCTCGCGCGCCTGCGCCACGGTGATGTCGCCGGCCAGCACCAGGGTGGTGTTGGCGGCGCCGTAGTTGTCGTGGAACCAGTGCTTCACGTCGTCCAGCGAGGCCGCGTTCAAGTCGGCCATCGAGCCGATGGTGTCGTGCTGGTAGGGATGGTTGGCGGGGAACACGTTGGCGAGGATGTTCTCGTCCACGCGGCCGTAGGGGCGGTTCTCGCCCTGGCGCTTCTCGTTCTGCACCACGCCGCGCTGGGTGTCGAGTTCCTTCTGGCCGATCGCGCCGAGCAGGTGGCCCATGCGGTCGGACTCCATCCACAGCGCCATGTCCAGCGCGGTAGTGGGCACGGTCTCGAAGTAGTTGGTGCGGTCGAACCAGGTGGTGCCGTTCATGTCGGTGGCGCCGGCCAGCTCGAACGGCTGGAAGTAGGTGCCCTTGTGGTGCTCCGAACCCGAGAACATCAGGTGCTCGAACAGATGCGCGAAGCCGGTCTTGCCCTTCGGCTCGTCCGCCGAACCGATGTGGTACCAGATGCTCACCGCCACCACCGGCGCCTTGTGGTCCTCGTGCACGATCACGGTGAGGCCGTTCGGCAGGGTGAAGCGGGTGTAGGCGATCTCCGGCATCCGCTGCGCGGCCGGCGCGGCCGGCGCGCTGGCGGCCAGGGCCAGCTCCGGCGCGGCACCGGCGGTGACGCTCAACAGGCCCGCGATCAGCAGGGCGAGTGGCTTGCTTCCCATCGTGTTGCTCCTTGGCTTCGAGGTGTCCGGCGAGGCTAGGGGAGAACGCAGTTTCTTGCCAGATGACGAACGGCATGCGGCGTGCGCACTGTCCGGTTTGCCTGTCCGGCTGTCCGCGGACAACCGCCCGGCATCGCGGGTCGGATTTTTATTTCCTTTCCAATCAATGCATTGAATCGATCCTTCGACTTGGCATGCGGCTTGCTCATGACCTTGTGCAGGACACCACCCACCCTTGTCGGAGACACGCCATGAAATACGAGAACCTGATGCTCAGCGGCCTGTTCGTCGTCTGCCTGCTGGTTTGCACCCTGGTGCTGGGCGCGATGCTGACGGCCACGCCGTCGTCGGTGCAGCTGGCCGCCGCCGGCAGCCTCGGCAACACCCTGCTGGCCGCACCCGTGCAGTGCGCGCTGCCCGCCGATGGCGTGATCTGCCCGCGCATCCCGGGCTGAGCCCGCCCCTCACCACGATCAACGGAGTATCCCCATGAAACACGAAACCCTGATGCTGCACGGCCTGTTCGCCGCTTGCCTGCTGGTCTGCGGCCCAGGGATGCTCTGATCTATTCCACGCACCCGGCATGACGTCCAGAAGGCCTGCAGGGTGTGTTGCGTGGCGCAGGGCAGACTGGCCGTCTGTTCAAGCCGCGCGACGCAGCCTGCGGGCCTTCTGGACGTCACCCCGTCAATTTGATTCAACACGTTGGGGCCGCGCTGTATGCGTGCAGCGCTCCGCCCCAGCGTCTAGACAGACAGCCAGTCTGCCTTCGCCGCTGCGACGAAGCGCTGCGCGCATACAGCACGGTGACGGGTGCGCGGAATAGATCAGAACATCCCTTGTGCTCGGCGCAATGCTGACGGCCCCGCTGCCGGCGGCCACCGCCACCCACGCGCTGGTTGCCTCGACCAACGCCTGCGTGGCGGCGGATGCCAGCACCGCTTGCCCGCTGCCGCGCGGCTGATCGCAACCGTGATTCGCCCGCGCCCCGCGGCGCACGCGATAATTAGCGGATGCTGCACGTCATCCTGTTCCGCCCCGAAATCCCGCCGAACACCGGCAACGCCATCCGCCTGTGCGCCAACACCGGCGCCGCGCTGCACCTGATCCGCCCGCTCGGCTTCGCGCTCGACGAGGCGCGCCTGCGCCGCGCGGGCCTGGACTACCACGAGTACGCCCGCGTGCAGGTGCACGACAGCCTCGACCACTGCCTCGCCGCGATCGGCCGGCCGCGCGTGTACGCGTTCACCACCCGCGGCCGCACGCGCCACGTCGACGCGCGCTATGCCGATGGCGACGCGCTGCTGTTCGGCTGCGAAACCGCCGGCCTGCCCGCCGAAGTGCTGGACGATATCCCCGCGGCGCAACGCCTGTGCCTGCCGATGCGGCCGGACAACCGCAGCCTCAACCTCTCCAACGCCGTGGCGGTAGCCGTGTACGAGGCCTGGCGGCAACTCGGCTTCGACGGCGCCATCGGCTGAACCGCACCGTCGGTCGGGCTGTAGGTCGGGATTCATCCCGACACATTGCCCGCATGTCGGGCTGAAGCCCGACCTACGACGCAGCGCCCGCCCGCTACAATCGCCGGATGACCGATCCCACTCCCAACGCCTGGCTGCCCGTGCCGCTGCGCAAGCTCGCCGGACGCGCGCTGGAAACCGCGCTGAACCACACGCTGTCGCTCGATCCCGACACGCAGCAGAAACTCGCCGCGCTGGACGGCCGCCGCGTGCTGCTGCATCTGCGCGGGCCGGAACTGGCGCTCGCCGTGCAGGTGGAAGACGGCCAGCTCAAGGTCGGCCCGCCGCATGCAGGCGAAGCCGGCGGCAGCACGCTGCGCGTGGCCGCCACGCCCGGCAGCCTGCTGGCGATGGCGCTGCGACGCGGTGACGACACGGTGGCGCCGGGCAAGGTGGAGATCGCCGGCGACGCCGACCTCGCGCGGCGGCTGGAAAAGCTCGCCTCGCAGTTCGCCCCGGACTTCGAGGAAGCGTTCGCGCGCAGCTTCGGCGACGTGCTTGGCGTGCCGCTGGCGCGCGCGGTGCGCAAGGCGCTCACGCACGCGAAGGAAACCGCCGGCCACCTCACCGAGGACGGCGCCGCCTGGCTGCGCGACGAATCGCGCCTCGCGCTGGCGCCGGGCGAAGCGGAAGCCTTCCTCGACGGCGTGGACGCGCTGCGCGAACGCAGCGAACGATTGGAGGCCCGCCTCGCCCGGCTCGAAGCGCGCCTGAAAAAAGGAAAGTCCGAGTGACCCCGCTCGCCGTCGTGCCGCGCCTGCTGCGCGTCGCCGTGGTGCTGCTGCGCTACCGGCTCGACGAGCTGGTCGACGCCACCCACCTGTTCCGCCCGCTGAAACTGCTGCGCCCGCTGCTGGGCCGGCCCGCGGTCGACGTGCGCCCGCTGCCGCGCGGCGCGCGCCTGCGCCTCGCGCTCACCGAGCTGGGGCCGATCTTCGTCAAGGCCGGCCAGGTGCTGTCCACCCGCCGCGACTTGGTGCCTGCGGACATCGCCAACGAGCTGGCCCTGCTGCAGGACCAGGTGCCGCCGTTCCCCGGCGTCGAGGCGCGCGCCATCGTGGAGCGCGAGCTGAAGGCGCCGATCGGCCGTCTATACGCCCATTTCAACGAGGCGCCACTGGCCTCCGCCTCGATCGCCCAGGTGCACGCGGCCGAACTGCCCGACGGCCGCGCGGTGGTGGTGAAGGTGCTGCGCCCCGGCATCGACGCGAAGATCGCCCGTGACGTGAAGCTCTTGCGTTCGCTGGGCGCGCTGGCCAACCGCTGGCACCCGAACGCCGACAAGATCCGCCCGCTCGACGTGGTGGCGGAAGTCGAGAAGATGCTGGAGAACGAGCTGGACCTGCAGCGCGAAGGCGCCAGCGCCAGCCTGCTCCGCCGCAATTTCGCCAGCGGCGTGGACCTCTACGTGCCCGAGGTGCACTGGGACCTGACCGCGCAGCGCGTGCTCACGCTGGAACGCGTGCACGGCCTCAGCAGCGACGACATCGCCGCGATCGACGCCGCCGGCATCGACCGCAAGGCGCTGGCCGCGAAGGGCGTGCGGGTGTTCTACGAGCAGGTGTTCCGCGACAACTTCTTCCACGCCGACGCCCACCCCGGCAACATCTGGGTCGACCCCACGCGCCCGGCGGAGCCGCGCTTCATCGCGCTGGATTTCGGCATCATGGGCTCGCTGCCCGAGGCCGACCAGTACTGGCTGGCGCAGAACTTCATCGCGCTGTTCGAGCGCGACTACGCGCGCATCGCCAAGCTGCATGTGGACGCCGGCTGGATGCCCTCCACGGTGCGCCTCGACGAGCTGGAAGCCGCGGTGCGCACGGTGTGCGAGCCCTACTTCACCCGCCCGCTGTCGCAGATCTCGCTGGCCGAGCTGGTGGTGAAGCTGTTCCAGACCGCGCGCCGCTTCGAGCTGACCCTGCAGCCGCAGCTGATCCTGCTGCAGAAGACCCTGCTCAACATCGAGGGCGTGGGCCGCCTGCTCGATCCGGAGATCGACATCTGGGCGGTGGCGCATCCGGTGCTGAAGCGCATCCTGCGCGAGCGCTACAGCCCGCTGCGCACGCTGCGCGAAGTGCGCCGGCGCCTGCCCGAATGGTTCCACCTCGCCCCGCGCCTGCCCGAGCTGGTGCACGACTCGCTGGAACGCATCGCGCGCGGCGAACATCGCCTGCTCGCCGATGTGGACACGCTGAGCCACCAGCGCCATCTGCTGCGCCGGCTGCTGCGCATGATCGCGGGCAGCGCGCTCGGCGCCACCCTGACCCTCTGCGCCACCCTGCTGTGGGCGCTGGCGCCGCAGCACGGGCCGTGGCTGCCGCTGAGCATGGGCGTGGCGGGGCTGCTGGCGTTCGGCTGGGGCTGGCTGGAGCGTCGGTAGGAGCGCACCCTGTGCGCGATCAACGCCATTCACGAAACGCCCATCGCGCACAGGGTGCGCTCCTACCCCCCATGAACCCCATCGAAATCCTCCACCAGGACGATGCCCTCGTTGCGGTGAACAAGCCCGCAGGCCTGCCCGTGCACCGCTCGGCGATGGTCAACGACGCCGAGCGTTACCTCGTGGACGTGCTGCGCGAGCAGCTCGGCGGCAACGTCCATCTCGCGCACCGGCTCGACCGCGCCACCAGCGGCGTGCTGCTGGTGGCGCGCAGCAGCGAGGTCGCCGCCGCGCTGGGCGAGCAGTTCATGGGCCGCGACGTGCGCAAGCAGTACCTCGTGGTGGTGCGCGGCTGGCCGGAACCGGCCGAGGGCACGATCGACTACCCGCTGCCCGGCTCGCGCGAAACCGGCCCGCGCCGCGAGGCGCGCACGCGCTATCGCCGGCTCGCCACGGTGGAAGTGCCCATCGCGCTCGGCCGCTACCCGCAGCAGCGCTACGCCCTGCTGCGGGCCGAACCGGAAACCGGCCGCTTCCGCCAGATCCGCAAGCACCTCGCGCACATCCACCATCCGGTGATCGGCGACTGCCAGCACGGCCGCGGCGACCACAACCGCCTCTACAAGCAGCACTTCGCCTGCCATCGCATGTTGCTGCACGCGTGGCAGCTGGATTTCCGCCATCCCGTGAGCGGCGCGGCCATGACATTGCAAGCGCCGCTGGATCGCGAGTACACGGGCGTGCTCGAACGCTTCGGCTGGACCACGGCCCTCCCGGAGCGCGCCTTGGGCGCGAATGGGACAGGAGTGAGTGAAGAGGAGTGAGAAGTGAGAGAGGAACAGCACGCCGCCGCCCATGCTTTCTCTATCTACTCACCCCTCTTCACTCACTTCTCGCTCAATCGCGCACAGGGTGCGCTCCTACGTGGCGCCATCCCCTAAACTTCCCCCATGCTGACCATCAGCCGCACCCTCACCCTGCCCGAATCCGAGCTCGTCGAGCGCTTCCTGCGCGCCGACGGTCCCGGCGGCCAGCACGTGAACCGCACCGAGAGCGCGGTGGAGCTGCGTTTCGACGTGGCGCACTCGCCCACGCTGCCGGAGCCGCTGCGCGAACGTCTGCTGGCGCGGCGCGACCGCCGGCTCACCGACGAGGGCGTGCTGGTGATCCAGGCGCGCCGCTTCCGCGACCAGGGCCGCAACCGCGAAGACGCACGCGAGCGCCTGGTGGAGATCATCCGCGGCACGCTGGTGGTGCCGAAGAAACGCGTGGCGACGAAACCCACGCGGGCCTCGCAGGAACGCCGCCTTGTCGGCAAACAGCAGCGCGGCAAGCTCAAGCAGGCGCGCTCGCGCGACTGGGGGCGCGAATGAGCACCGCCCACCTGCCCCCGGTGCCGCCGCAGGTGCCGCGCCGGCACAGCCGGTTCTGGTCGTGGCTGATGCGCGGCGTGCTGCGCCTGTCCGGCTGGCGGCTGGTGGGCGAAGTGCCCAACCTGCCCCGGCTGGTGGTGATCGGCGCCCCGCACTCCTCCTACTGGGACGGCGTGTGGGGGCTGATGATGAAGATCGCGCTGAACCTCGACATCAACATCATGATCAAGCGCGAGGTGATGGACAGCCCGCTCGGCATCGTGCTGCGCCCGCTGGGCCTGATCCCGATCGACCGCAAGGCCGCGCTCAACGTGGTCGGCCAGATGGCGAAGCGCTTCGCCACGCACGAGCACATGTGGCTTGGCATCACGCCCGAAGGCACGCGCAAGGCGGTGAAGCAGTGGAAGACCGGCTTCCTGCGCATCGCGCGCGCCGCCGACGTGCCGATCCTGCCGGTGTTCATCGACTACCCCACGAAGACCTTCACGCTCGGCGCGCCGCTGCAGGCCAGCGGCGACGACGAGGCCGACCTGGCGCGCATCCGCGCGCTGTTCCGCGGCTACCGCGGCAAGCACCGCGACACGGAGTGAGCGGCACGGCGCGGCAGCAGCCGCAAGCGCCTACCGCCCCGAGTGCCCCGGCTCGTCGTAGTCGCGCCAGGTGAGCAGGCCCGGCCGCACCAGGTCGATGAAAGCGCGCGCCTCGGCGCTCAAGAACTTGCCCTTGCGCACCACCACGCCGTAGCTGCGCTGCGGAAACCAGCGCGACATGTTGCGCACGGCGAGGCGCGCGCGGTCGGCGTCGGTGATGCAGATGCCGGTGACGATGGAGATGCCCATGCCCATCGCCACGTATTCCTTGATGACGTCCCAGCCGCCCACCTCGATCGCCACGCTGTAGGGCACCTGGTTCTGCTGGAACACCAGGTCGACGAGGCGGTACGTGGACAGCCGCTGCGGCGGCAGGATCAGGCCGTAGGGCGACAGATCCGCCAGCGTCACCTCGGGCTTGGCCGCCAGCGGATGGTCGGGCGGCAGGATCAGCATCGGGTCGTAGTGGCGCACCGGCTCCCAGGCGATGTCGTGCGGCACGTCCAGCATCGAGCCCACGGCGAAATCGGCCTTGTCCTCGCGCAGCATGGCGAGGCCGTCCTTGCCGGTGACGTTGGCGAGCTGCAGGTGCACGGCGGGGTAGCGCTCGCGGTAGCGGCGCACCAGCTCGGGCAAGAGGTACTGGATGGTGGAAGTGCCGGCGGCGATGGTGAGCTTGCCGGCGGTGAGGCCCTGCACCTTGGCCTGGAAATCGCGGTCGAGGTTGTCCCAGCCCTCCACCAGCGGACGCGCCAGCTCGTACAGCGCCTCGCCCGCATCGGTGAGGTTGATGCGGCGGCGGCGGCGCTCCAGCAGGGCCACGCCCAGCTCGCGCTCGAGCGCCTGCAGCTGCAGGCTCACCGAGGGCTGGGAGAGGAACAGCGCCTCGGCGGCACGGCTCAGCGTGCCCAGCTTCACCGTGGCCACGAAGGCGCGCAGCTGCTTGTGACGGTTGCCCTTGTAGTAGAAACGGGCTGCTTCGTTCGGCGAACCATCCGCCGGCGTACGCTTTTTTGCTGCGCCGCGGCGCGATTTTTTCGCGTTTTTGCGCGTCTTGGATGGTGGTTTTTGCTCTGCCATGGCAATGACTTGCAAATTACATTGGCAATGACAATAGCAAAAATTGAAACATTTGTTTTGTCAAACAAGCGCAACGTGGCCTAGCTTCGAGTCGTCACCGCTACGGAGCCCACCATGGCCATGCCCCGGGAACGTCTCGACACAACCGCCGTCGAAATCACCGTCCAGCCCACGCCTGCCCAGCGGGCGATCCTCGACCCGCAGGCGCTGGCCTTCCTCGCCGACCTGCACCGCCGCTTCGACGCCCGCCGCCGCGAGCTGCTGGCCGCGCGCCGCGCCCGCCAGGCGCGCTGGGACGCCGGCGAACTGCCGGATTTCCGCGCCGACACCGCCGCGATCCGCGAATCCGAGTGGACGGTGGGGCCGATCCCGCCCGCGCTGCGCGACCGCCGCGTGGAGATCACCGGGCCGGTCGAGCGCAAGATGATCATCAACGCGCTGAACTCGGGCGCCAAGGTGTTCATGGCCGACTTCGAGGATTCCTCGGCGCCCAGCTTCGCGAACCAGATCGACGGCCAGCTCAACCTGCGCGACGCGGTGGCCGGCAAGCTCGACTACACCTCGCCCGAGGGCAAGCACTACCGCGTGGGCGCCAACCCCGCCGTGCTGGTGGTGCGCCCGCGCGGCTGGCACCTGCCCGAGCGGCACATCCTGGTCGACGGCGAGCCGATGGCCGGCGCGCTGGTGGACTTCGGCCTGTACGCGTTCCACAACGCGCGCACCCTGCACCGCCGCGACCGCGGCCCGTACTTCTACCTGCCCAAGCTCGAGTGCATGGAAGAGGCCGCGCTGTGGGACGCGGTGATGGCGCACGCCGAGCGCGAGCTGGACATCCCGCCCGGCAGCATGAAGGTCACCGTGCTGATCGAGACCCTGCCCGCCGCGTTCGAGATGCACGAGATCCTGCACGCGCTGCAATCGCGCTGCGTGGGCCTGAACGCAGGCCGCTGGGACTACGTTTTCAGCTACCTCAAGACCCTGCGCAAGCACCGCGACCGCCTGCTGCCCGAGCGCGGCCAGGTGCAGATGACGGTGCCGTTCCTGAAGAACTATTCGGAGCTGCTGATCCAGACCTGCCACCGCCGCGGCGCGTTCGCGATGGGCGGCATGGCGGCGCAGATCCCGATCAAGGGCGACGAAGCCGCGAACGAGGCTGCGCTGGCCAAGGTGCGCGCCGACAAGCTGCGCGAGGTCAAGGCCGGCCACGACGGCACCTGGGTGGCGCATCCCGCGCTGGTGCCCGTGGCGCAGGCGGTGTTCGACGAGTACATGCCCGAGCCGAACCAGCGCGACGTGGAGCGCGAGGACGTGCGCGTGACGCGCGAGCAGCTGCTCGCGCCCTGCGCCGGCACCATCACCCGCGCCGGCTTCGACAACAACGTCGAGGTGTGCCTGCGCTACACCGCCTCCTGGCTCGACGGCCAGGGCTGCGTGCCGATCCACAACCTGATGGAAGACGCCGCCACTGCCGAGATCGCCCGCGCGCAGCTGTGGCAGTGGCTGCATCACGGCGGGTTGGAGTTTTCCGACCACGCGCCCATCGACTTCACGCTGTTCGACCACGCCCTGGTCAGCCACGCCCACCGACTGCAGGGCAGCAAGCTGCCCGGCGCCGCGCGCATGGGCGAGGCGGCCAAGCTGATCTCCGCCCTGATCCACGCCGACACGCTGGCCGATTTCCTCACCCTGCCCGCCTACGACCTGCTCGCCTGAGCACCGCTCTGTAGGAGCGCACCCTGTGCGCGATGACGCGCCCTATCGCGCACAGGGTGCGCTCCTGCATCACCCCATCACCCTCGGAGCCACGCCATGAAAACCACCCTGCCCACCGCCGAACAGATCACCCTGGACTGGAGCAACAACCCCCGCTGGAGCGGCATCCGCCGCAACTACACCGCCGAGGACGTGGCACGCCTGCGCGGCACCGTGGCGATCGAGCACTCGCTGGCCAAGCGCGGCGCCGAGCGCCTGTGGAAGTCGCTGCACGAGGAAGACTTCGTCAACGCGCTGGGCGCACTCACCGGCAACCAGGCCATGCAGCAGGTGAAGGCAGGGCTGAAGGCGATCTACCTCAGCGGCTGGCAGGTGGCCGCCGACGCGAACAACGCGGGCGAGATGTATCCCGACCAGTCGCTCTACCCGGCGAACTCGGTGCCGCAGGTGGTCAAGCGCATCAACAACACCTTGCTGCGCGCCGACCAGCTGCACCATGCCGAGGGCAAGGACGGCATCGACTGGCTGGCGCCGATCGTGGCCGACGCCGAGGCCGGCTTCGGCGGCGTGCTGAACGCGTTCGAGCTGATGAAGGCGATGATCGAAGCCGGCGCCGCCGGCGTGCACTTCGAGGACCAGCTCGCCAGCGTGAAGAAGTGCGGCCACATGGGCGGCAAGGTGCTGGTGCCCACCCGCGAGGCGGTCGACAAGTTGAACGCCGCGCGCCTCGCCGCGGACGTGGCAGGCGTGCCCACGCTGATCGTGGCGCGCACCGACGCCGACGCCGCCGACCTGCTCACCTCCGACATCGACGAGAACGATCGCCCCTTCATCACCGGCGAGCGCACCGTGGAGGGCTTCTTCCGCACCCGCCCCGGCCTCGACCAGGCGATCAGCCGCGGCCTCGCCTACGCGCCCTACGCCGACCTGGTGTGGTGCGAAACCAGCAAGCCGAATCTCGACGACGCGCGCCGCTTCGCCGAGGCGATCCACGCCAAGTTCCCCGGCAAGCTGCTCGCCTACAACTGCTCGCCCAGCTTCAACTGGAAGAAGAACCTGGACGACGCCACCATCGCGAAGTTCCAGAAGGAACTCGGCGCGATGGGCTACAAGTTCCAGTTCATCACCCTGGCCGGCTTCCACAGCCTGAACTACGGCATGTTCGACCTCGCCCACGGCTACGCGCGCCGGCAGATGAGCGCGTTCGTGGAACTGCAGGAAAAGGAATTCGCCGCCGCCGAACGCGGCTTCACCGCGGTGAAGCACCAGCGCGAAGTGGGCACCGGCTACTTCGACGCGGTGACCCAGGCGATCCAGCAGGGCCAGTCGTCCACCACGGCGCTGAAGGGCTCGACCGAGGAGGCGCAGTTCGCCCGCCACGCCGCGGCGTGAGTCGCACGCGCGGTGCGGCGGAGCAATCCGCCGCGCCGCGCGCTGGTTTCACAGCCGGCGGTATTGCAGTGCCTCGGCCAGATGCTCGCGTTCGAGCAGGCCCACGCCGCCGTCGAGGTCGGCGATGGTGCGCGCCACGCGCAGGATGCGGTGGTAGGCGCGCGCGGACAGGCCCAGCTTCTCCAGCGCCTGTTCGTACCAGCGCCGCTCGGCCGGGCCCAGCGCGCAATCGCGCTCCAGCTCGCGGTGGCTGATCTCGGCGTTCGGCCGCCCCGCGCGGGCCAGCGCATGCCGGCGCGCGTTCAGCACGCGGGCGCGCACGGTGGCGGAATCCTCGTCGCGCTCGCTGCGCGCCGCGTCCATCTCGTGCAGCGGCAGCGGCGGCACTTCCACCGCGAGGTCGATGCGGTCCAGCAGCGGGCCGGAGATCCGCGCGCGATAGCGCTGCACCTGCTCCGGCGTGCAGCGGCACTGCCGGCGCGGATCGCCCGCGTAGCCGCAGGGGCAGGGGTTCATCGCCGCCACCAGCTGGAACTGGGCGGGAAAGATGGACTGCCGCGCCGCGCGCGAGACCACGATGTGGCCCGACTCCAGCGGCTCGCGCAGCACCTCCAGCACGTGCCGGCTGAACTCCGGCAGCTCGTCGAGGAACAGCACGCCGTTGTGCGCTAGCGAGATCTCGCCCGGCCGCGGCTGCGAACCGCCGCCCACCAGCGCCACCGCCGAGGCGGTGTGATGCGGCGCGCGGAACGGCCGCCGCCGCCAGCGCGCGGGATCGGTGGGCTGGCCGGCCACCGACAGCACCGCGCAGGTCTCCAGCGCCTCGGATTCGGACAGCGGCGGCAGGATGCCGGGCAGGCGCTCGGCCAGCATGGTCTTGCCGGTGCCCGGCGGCCCCACCAGCAGCAGGTGATGGCCGCCCACCGCGGCGATCTCCAACGCGCGGCGCGCCTGCAGCTGGCCGCGCACGTCGCGCAGATCCGGACCGTCGTGGATGCCACCGTCGGCATGGATGCCGGCCGGCGTCGCCAGCTCCTGCGCGCCGCGCAGCCAGCCGCAGACTTCGGCCAGGGTGTCGGCCACGCGCACGTCCACTTCCGACACCAGCGCGGCCTCGGCCGCGTTCGCGCGCGGCACCACCACCTTGCGCCCGCGCGCCCGCGCGCGCAGCAGCGCCGGCAGTACGCCGGAGACGCTGCGCAGCGAGCCGGACAGCGCCAGCTCGCCGAGGAATTCGCAGTCGTCCAACTTCTCGCGCGGCACCTGGCCGCTGGCGGCGAGGATGCCCAGCGCGATCGGCAGGTCGAAGCGGCCGCCGTCCTTGGGCAGCTCGGCCGGCGCCAGGTTCACGGTGACCTTGCGGCCGGGGTATTCGAAGGCGGTGTTCTGGATCGCCACCCGCACGCGGTCGCGCGCCTCGCGCACCGCGGCCTCGGGCAGGCCCACGATGCTGGTGGCCGGCAGGCCGCCGGACAGGTGTACTTCGACCATCACCTGCGGCGCGGCGATGCCTTCCTGGGCACGGCTGAGGGTGACGGCAAGACTCATGCGGCCGCCTGCTGCCGGCCTGCATGGAAGCCGCTGTCACACACCCGCATCGAGCGACTCCGCCGTAGTCTTCAGGTCGTAAATAACCGCCCCCGATCGTTAGCTCGGGGTGAGGGTGACGGATCGGGGGCGGCTCCCGGGAGGCTTGGTTCTGCTAGTCCCCGCGTGCGACGACGGCGGCCTCGAGTTCGGCCACGCGCCGCTCCAGTTCCTCGACCTTGGCCCGGGTGCGTGCCAGCACCTGGCTCTGTACGTCGAACTCTTCGCGGGTGACCAGGTCGAGGCGGCGCAATCCCTGTGCCAGGACATCGTGGAAATTGGTTCGCAGATCCTGCTGCGCCTGTGCCACTCCGGGCGGAACCAACGATGCCAGGCGTCGTGCCAGCTGATCGATATCAAGTCGGTCCATCATGGACGACGCCTCGAACTTGTCGGGGAAAAGTATCGAGGAACGAAAGGTGGGCGCACCATCGGTGGACTCCGTGATCTGGTGTAGGGATTTTCCTACATGGTATCCGCCACGCGACAGCGCCCAGGCTCTGAAGGCAAAATGACCCTCCGCGTCGGACCCGACGCCCCTGTCCGAGGAATTCGCATGAAGCTGGTCGTGGCGATCATCAAGCCGTTCAAGCTCGACGACGTGCGCGAGGCGCTGGCCGAGGTCGGCGTGCAGGGCATCACCGTCACCGAGGTGAAGGGCTTCGGCCGCCAGAAGGGCCACACCGAGCTGTACCGCGGCGCCGAGTACGTGGTCGATTTCCTGCCCAAGATCAAGCTGGAGGCGGCGGTGGCCGACGAGCAGCTCGACCGCGTGCTGGAGGCGATCCAGAACTCCGCCCGCACCGGCAAGATCGGCGACGGCAAGATCTTCGTGAGCTCCCTGGAGCAGGTGATCCGCATCCGCACCGGCGAACTGGACCAGGACGCGCTGTAGCGGCACGCCGATCCCCTTCCGCGGGACGCGCCGCGCAAGCCAGCCGCGGCGCGGGCCGGTTCCACTTATCCACGGCTTGTACACAAGTTGTTGGGTTGACCCACCCCAATCATCCCGATATGTTGTGCCCGTCGGTGCACGACCAGACGCGATCGTCGGTCGGGCTGAAAAGGGAATCCGGTGCGAATCCGGAACTGCCCCGCAGCGGTAAGCGGAAACGAACGTCTCATCGGCGCACTGATCCACAGCGATCGGGAAGCGGAGACCAGTAGGCGGGCCGAACGGCCCACGTCCGCGAGTCCGAAGACCTGCCGACACGGCACGGCCGGAGCGCCTTGCCGAGTGGTGACGGCTTCCGCGGGGAGGCGCGTCGGATCGTCGGGCCACGCCGCCCGACGGCGCGACCGTCCGCGAGCAACCGCCACTTCAGCCCTGCGCGCGGGAGCAGGCGGTTGATCACCCCGGTCTGGAGCCACCGCCATGCAGCCTCTCGATACCGCCACCCGCGAGCGTTCCGGCGCCCGCGTGGAGTCGTCCGCGTTTTCCGCCGTAGCCCCGGCGCCCACCAGCGAAACCCCGATGCCCGTCGCGATCAAAGAACAAGAACAGCCCTTCGCCCTCACCCCGCCGCACAACCCCGGCCAGATGCGCGTGACCAAGCGCAACGGCGGCCAGGAAGCGGTGGACGTCAACAAGATCGTGCGCGCGGTGACCCGCAGCGCCGACGGCCTGCACGCGGTGGACCCGCTGCGCGTGGCGCTGAAGACCATCGGCGGCCTGTACGACGGCGCCACCACGCAGGAGCTGGACCAGCTCTCGATCCGCACCGCCGCCGCGCTCACCGCCGAGGAACCCGAATACGGCCAGCTCGCCGCGCGCCTGCTCGGCGCCTACATCGACAAGGAAGTGAGCGGACAGGAAATCCAGAGCTTCTCGCAGTCCATCGCACGTGGCGCGGAGCTGGGTATCCTCAACAACCGCCTGCGCGACTTCGTGGCCGCGAACGCGCGCAAGCTCAACGACGCGATCGACCCGCTCGCCACCCGCCGCTTCGAATACTTCGGCCTGCGCACGGTGTACGACCGCTATCTCTTGCGCCACCCGCAGCAGCGCCACGTGATCGAGACGCCGCAGTACTTCTTCATGCGCATCGCCTGCGCGCTGGGCGGCGGCGAGATCGGCGAGACGCTGGAACTTTATCGCCTGCTGTCGTCGCTGGAATACATCGCCAGCTCGCCCACCCTGTTCAACGCCGGCACCGCGCACGAGCAGCTGTCGTCGTGCTTCCTGCTCGACTCGCCCACCGACTCGCTGGAGTCGATCTACGACAAGTACGCCGACGTGGCGAAGCTCAGCAAGTTCGCCGGCGGCATCGGCCTGGCCTACTCGCGCGTGCGCTCGCGCGGCTCGCTGATCCGCGGCACCAACGGCCACTCCAACGGCCTGGTGCCGTGGCTGAAGACGCTCGATGCTTCCGTCGCCGCAGTGAACCAGGGCGGCAAGCGCAAGGGCGCGGCCTGCGTGTACCTGGAGCCGTGGCACGCGGACATCGAGGAGTTCCTCGAACTGCGCGACAACACCGGCGACGAGGCGCGCCGCACGCACAACCTCAACCTCGCGAACTGGATCCCCGACGAATTCATGCGCCGCGTGGAGAGCGACGGCGACTGGTCGCTGTTCGACCCCAAGATCGTGCCGCACTTCGTCGACAGCTGGGGCGCGGCGTTCGAGGCCGCGTACCGCAAGGCGGAAGCCGACGGCCTCGCGACGAAGACGGTGAAGGCGCGCGAGCTGTACGCGCGCATGCTGCGCACGCTGGCGCAGACCGGCAACGGCTGGATGACCTTCAAGGACCGCAGCAACGCCACCAGCAACCAGACCGCGCTGCCCGCGAACGTGATCCATCTTTCCAATCTCTGCACCGAGATCCTGGAAGTCACCAACGCCGGCGAAACGGCAGTATGCAACCTGGGCTCGATCAACCTGTCGCGCCACGTGGTCGACGGCGCATTCGACTTTGCCAAGCTCGCCGCCACCGTGCGCACCGCAGTGCGCCAGCTCGATCGCGTGATCGACCTCAACTTCTATCCGATCGATACGGCGCGCACCGCCAACATGAAGTGGCGCCCGGTGGGCCTGGGCGTGATGGGCCTGCAGGACGTGTTCTTCAAGCTGCGCCTGCCGTTCGACTCGGCCGAGGCGCTGCAGTTTTCCACGCGCATCGCCGAGGAGATCTACTTCCACGCGCTGGCGCAGTCGAACGAACTGGCCGCGCAGCACGGCGCGCACCCCGGCTTCGCCGAAAGCCGCGCCGCGAACGGCGAGCTGCAATTCGACTACTGGCCGCACGCGACGCCGCACGACGCGGCGCGCTGGGCCGCGCTGCGCGAGGCGATCAAGACGAACGGCCTGCGCAACTCGCTGCTGATCGCGATCGCCCCCACCGCCACCATCGCCTCCATCGCCGGCTGCTACGAATGCATCGAGCCGCAGGTGTCGAACCTGTTCAAGCGCGAGACGCTGTCCGGCGACTTCCTGGTGGTGAACCGCTACCTCGTCGAGGAGCTGAAGACGCTGGGCCTGTGGACTGCCGAAGTGCGCGACCAGATCAAGCTCGCCGAGGGTTCGATCCAGGGCATCGCCGCGATCCCCGAGCGCCTGCGCGCGATCTACCGCACCGTGTGGGAACTCCCGCAGAAGGCGCTGATCGACCTCGCCGCCGCACGCGGCGCCTACATCGACCAGAGCCAGTCGCTGAACCTGTTCATGGAGAACCCGAACATCGGCCAGCTTTCGTCGATGTACATGTACGCGTGGAAGGCGGGCATCAAGACGACGTACTACCTGCGCTCACGGCCGGCGACGAAGATCGCCAAGACCACGGTGGTGGCGAGCAAGGCAGCTGCCGAAGACCAGGAGAAGGCAACGGCCGCCGTGTTCTGCTCGCTGGAAAACCCCGAGTACTGCGAGGCTTGCCAGTAACACGAATGCTCCCCTCTCCCACCGGGAGAGGGGTTGGGGGTGAGGGTTCGGCCTTGCCCGAACGTCACGCAAGTCACGAACCCTCATCCGCCCCTTCGGGGCACCTTCTCCCGGAGGGAGAAGGGATGCTCCTGCATGAAGCTCACGGAGAACACCATGTCCGCCCAACCCGAACGCCCCCAGCACATCCTCGATCCCGGCTTCGAACTGACGCTCCGTCCGATGCGCTATCCTGGCTTCTACGAGATGTACAGGAACGCCATCAAGAACACCTGGACCGTGGACGAGGTGGATTTCTCGCTCGACACCACCGACCTCAACGCGAAGATGTCGGCGGCGGACCGCCATCTGATCCAGCGGCTGATCGCGTTCTTCGCCACCGGCGACACCATCGTGTCGAACAACCTGGTGCTGAACCTGTACCAGCACGTCAACGCGCCCGAGGCGCGCATGTACCTGTCGCGCCAGCTGTACGAGGAAGCGCTGCACGTGCAGTTCTACCTGACCCTGCTGGATACCTACATCCCCGATCCGGGCGAGCGCGCGAAGGCGTTCGCGGCGATCGAGAACATTCCCTCGATCCGCGCCAAGGGCGAGTTCTGCTTCAAGTGGATCGACTCGATCCAGAACCTGCGCAAGCTGGAGACGCGCGAGCAGCGCCGGCAGTTCCTGCTCAACCTGATCTGTTTCGCCGCCTGCATCGAAGGCCTGTTCTTCTTCGCCGCGTTCGCCTACGTGTACTACTTCCGCTCGCGCGGCCTGCTGCACGGGCTGGCCTCGGGCACCAACTGGGTGTTCCGCGACGAGAGCTGCCACATGGCGTTCGCGTTCGAGGTGGTGCGCACGGTGCGCGCGGAGGAACCGGAGCTGTTCAACGAGACGATGCGCGCGCAGGTGGAGGAGATGCTGGAAGACGCGATCGCCTGCGAAACGCAGTTCGCCGAGGACGTGCTCTCCGGCGGCGTGGTCGGCCTGTCGGCCAAGGAGATGCGCCAGTACCTCGAATACTGCGCCGACCAGCGCCTCGCTCAGCTCGACCTGCCAAAGAAGTACGGTGCTAAGAACCCGTTCGACTTCATGGACCTGCAGGACGTGCAGGAAGTGACGAACTTCTTCGAGCGCCGCGTCTCCGCCTACCAGGTGGGCGTGGAGGGCGAGGTGGCGTTCGACATGGCGTTCTGAACGGCGTCATGCCAGCGCCCCAGCCATGATGCGCCGAAAGGCACTGGGCCCCAGCTTGCGCTGGGGCGACGGGATTCCTCCGAACGTGCTTATGCGGCCACGGCCTGCTGCGCCAGCCGCAGCGCCATCGCGCGACGCTCCGCCACGCGCTCCAGCCCGTCGAGGAAGCGCGCCGGGATCGCCTGCACGCCGCCGATGGCGCCGCACAGCGCGCCGGTGAGCATCGCGCGCGCCATGTTCTGGCCGCCGCCGTTCACCGCGTGCAGCACGGCGGATTCGAAATCGCCCTGGAAGCGCGCGGCGAGGTAGTACGCGGCGGGGAACTGGTGGTACACCGCGCAGGGCATGCCGTAGACCAGCGACACCTTCCACGCCGGTTCGATATGCACGCCGGGATCGAGCGCGGCGCGCGCCACGCACGAGGCGGTGAGCAAGGCATCGGGCGAAGGGAACTGCCCCGCGCGGCGCGGCGCTTCCGGCCCCGGCGGCGGCACCTGTTCGCCCTGCGCCGTCACGCTGTGGAACGGCAGCGCGCCCTCGCGCACCAGCTGCATCAGGCGGCCCGAGGTTTCCGCATCCAGCGGCTCGCCGCGCAGCAGACTGCCGAGCACGCTGGCGTACGCCACGGTCGTCGCCAGCACGGTGGTGTCGCGCTGGGTCAGCGCGGTGTTCGCGGCGGCATGTTGCGCCAGCGCGGCCGGTTCGTGCGCGTAGCGGATCGCCAGCGCGAAGACGCGCTCGGCCGCCTCGGTGGTGTCGGCCAGGCCCGCGCACTCGCCCCAGGGGCGCCCCTGCTTCACGCGCAGGCGATACGCCTCGCGGATCGACTGGCTGGTGTAGCCGCCCGGCCCCTGCATCGGCGTGCCGTCGAGTCGCGGGAACAGCTCCGCGTCCAGCCGCCGGCAGAAATCCGCCTCGTCGTAGCCGCCGCGTTCGAGCAGCGAGGCAGTGAGCAGGTCGAGGATGAAACCGGCCTGCGAGGATTGCCCCGCCGCGAGGCCCGCGTGGTAGCGGTCCGGGCGCGGCGCGGTGTAGTCGCTGATCCACTCGCCGTAGTCGTGCCGCAGCGCCGCGAGGTCGTAGTACCAGTGCGGACCCAGCGCAAGCGCGTCGCCGATCCACGCGCCCAGCAGGGCGCCCTGGGCGCGTTGTTCGAAGCTAATGCCGGACATGGGGACTCCGCCAATGACTGCTCAACCTGCAGCCTACCCCACGGACGCCCACGACAACGTGAAAAACCCGGCACGAGGAGCCTGTTGACTACAACTGTCGCCAAGCGTAGTTTAACGACATGTGTAGTCATACGGAGTCGCACCCATGCCACGCCCTTCCATCGGCGACCAGGAACTCGCCCTGCTGCGTTACCTGGCCGAGCACGAACCCGCCTCGGTGGGCGAGGTGGCCGCCGGCTTCGGCGAGATGCAGGGCCTCGCCCGCTCCACCGTGCTCACCATGATGGAGCGGCTGCGCGGCAAGGGCTTCCTCAAGCGCCGCCAGGCCGGCGGCGTCTACCGCTACAGCACCACCACCGGCCCCGGCGAGGCGATGCGCAGCGCGGTGGGCCAATTCGTGGAGAAGACGCTGAGCGGCTCGGTTTCGCCGTTCGTGGCGTGGATGGCCGAGCGCGGCGAAGTCAGCGACGACGAGCTGGCCGAACTGCAGGCGCTGGTGAAACAGCTACGCAGTGCGCGCAAAGATGCCTAGCCACCGTGCGACGTCCGCGGCGCCGGAACGCGCCGCATGCGATCCAGCGCATCCGCACTGGATCGGCAAAGAAGGAGAAGTGAGATGACCACGCTCGATCATCTGGCCGCCCTGCTGCTGGAACGCCTCGCCTGGGCCTCGCTGCAGGCCATCGTACTGGTGGGCGCGGTGGCGCTGCTCATCCGCCTCGTGCCGCGCCTGCCTGCCGCCGCGCGTTGCGCGCTGTGGTGGCTGGTGGGCCTGCAGGTGTTGCTGGGGCTGGCCTGGCAGGCGCCGATCCGCCTGCCGCTGCTGGCGCCTCCGACCGCGGCGACGACACCGACCGTTGCCGCGCCACAGCGCAGCGCGCCCGACCTTGCGGTGGCCATCGACGCGGGCGCGGATCACACGGCCACGCCCGCACCGACCACGACGCCGAACGCCACGGTTCCCGCCGACACCACATCAGGCTGGCTGTCCGCGCACTGGCGCACCGCGCTGATTGCCGCGTGGCTGCTCCTGTTGCTGGCGCAGCTGCCCGCATTGATCCGCGAGTACGTCCGCGCCTTCCGCCTGCGCCATGCCGCGCAAGCCGTGACGGATGCCGGGCTGCGGATGCGCTGCGCGCGGCAGGCGCACGCGTTCGGCCTGCGCCGCATGCCCACCATGCTGGCCTCGCCCGACATCGCATCGCCCCAGGTCAGCGGCAGCTGGCGCCCGGTGGTGCTGTGGCCGGCCCACGCCACGCTGAGCGCCGAGGAAGCCGCGCTGGCGCTGGCCCACGAGCTCGCCCACCTCAAGCGCGGCGACCTGCTGCTGGGCTGGATTCCCGCGCTGGCGGCACGGCTGTTCTGCTTCCATCCGCTGCTGCACTGGGCGATGCGCGAATACGCGCTCCACCGCGAAGCCGCCTGCGATGCGCTGGCCGTCGAACAACAGCGCGTCGCACCGCAGGACTACGGCCAGTTGCTGCTGCGGCTGGGCGTGGCGCACCCGCTGCACGCCGGCCTCGCCGGCGCCTCCCCCACCTTCCGCAACCTCAAGAGGCGACTGACCATGCTGCAACAGACCTCCACGGCCATGTCGCGCGCCCGCGGCTGGCTGCTCGTCGCACTCGTCGCGCTGATCGGCGTGCTGCCGTACCGCGTGGTGGCGACCGACCACCCGGCACGCGCCAGCACGGCGGCGCCGGCCAGTTCGACCTGGCTGCCGCCACCGCCTCCGCCGGCACCACCTGTGCCACCGTCGCCTCCTTCAACCCTGCCGCCTCCACCTCCTGCGCCACCGCTTCCGCCAGCGCCGCCACCCACGCCCAATTTCGGCTTCGACGCCAGCAGCGTGGATATCGACATCGACTCGAGCGCCAGACAAGGCTATGCGCTGTTCGATGGCAGCAGCCTCACGGTGCGCGGCACCCCCACCGATGCCGCCGCGATCAAGCACCTGCCCAAAACAGGCGAGCCCCTGCTGTGGATACGCCGAGACGGCAAGGTCTACCTCACCCACGACCAGGCCACCATCGAACGCGCGAAACAAATCCTCGCTCCCCTGGCCGAGCTGTCGCACCAGCAGATCGGCCTCGCCGCCCGGCAACGCGCCGTATCCGAACAAAGCGCCGGCATCGCCATGCGCACCGCCAGGCTGACGCGCAACCAGGCCGACCTCGCGCGCGAACAGGCCGGATTGGCCGCGCAGGCCAGGATGGAGGCAGCGGCGTCACGCGATGCCGGAACAACGGAGGGTGCGAGCGATGCCCGGCAACGCGCCATCGAATCCCGGCAGCACGAACTCGCCGCGAAGCAGGCCGACCTCGATCAACGCCAAGCCGCCATGCAGGCACAAGTGGAAACGCGCCAACGCGCGCTCGATGCGCAACAGGCTGCGCTCGATCGACAGCTTGCCGCGCGCAGCCGGAAGATCAAGGAAGCTGCGGACAAGGCAAGCCAGGCGATGAATCAGCTGATCGACGAAACGCTGGCCAAGGGCGTGGCCAAACCGGTCGACCGCACCTGACACCGCCACACCGGCCAGCCAGCAAATGCCGCATCATATCCAAGGTACTTCTTCAGCTCATAGGTGCGTGCATTTCTGATGCTGCCTGCGCCGCAGCGAACTACCGGAGCGGTGGCACGGTTCGAGACGGCGTTTTCTAAGCTGCCTGCGCGGCAGCGAACACGGACCGACCTGCCTCCATACCCCATATGACTTTCTGAGCTGCCTGCGCGGCAGCGAACATGCACTGCAGCGCCAGCTCCACGACGTAGCATTTCTGAGCTGCCTGCGCGGCAGCGAACGCCCCGATGAACCACCCCACCGTTTCCTGCGATTTCTGAGCTGCCTGCGCGGCAGCGAACCGGCATGAGACCCTCGATGGTGGCCTCGATCATTTCTGAGCTGCCTGCGCGGCAGCGAACGTGTGCAACAACACCCTGCAGCTTTCCAACAAGTTTCTGAGCTGCCTGCGCGGCAGCGAACAAAGACAAAATGACTGTATAGAGGGACGGATTTTTCTGAGCTGCCTGCGCGGCAGCGAACCGCGACCTGTGCGCCCACCAAGGCTTCACGATTTTCTGAGCTGCCTGCGCGGCAGCGAACATTCGTGACGTCCCACCCCGTCGTGTCCATGATTTCTGAGCTGCCTGCGCGGCAGCGAACCACCGTGGGCATGGCGCGAGGCCGGAGCCGTCGTTTCTGAGCTGCCTGCGCGGCAGCGAACCCCACGGTGGCGTGGACGAAGCGCGCCTACATTTTCTGAGCTGCCTGCGCGGCAGCGAACGATTGCAAGCTGTGGATCGCCAGCAGCGTTAATTTCTGAGCTGCCTGCGCG
>JAFIHF010000014.1 GCA_017848855.1 Rhodanobacter denitrificans
CGGTGCGGCGCTGGCGGGGCTGGCCGGGGCCGTGCTGGCCGGGGCCGGCGCGGTCGCCGGGGTGGCCGGGGTGGCCGGCGTGGCCGCGGCGGTGCCGGTGCTGGCGGGCGCGGCGGTGCCGTTGTCGGTGGGGTGGCTGCAGGCAGCCAGCGCCAGCACGGCGGCGCACAGGAACGGCAGGCGCTTCAACATGGAGTGACCTCGGGCGGGCAAGACAGGGGCAGGCGTGCCGGGGCACGCCTGCGGGGGCGATCAGGGCGTGGCGGCGTGCGGCTGCCGGTCGGCGGCGGTGGCCGGGTGCAGGCCCTCGATGTAGCTGGCCAGCGCGGCGATGTCGTCCGTGTCCAGCTTCTTGGCGATCGTCGGCATGATCTGCGCCTGCGCATCCGTGCCCCAGGTGGTGCCGTCGTGCCAGGCCTTCAGCTTGGCCTCGACGTACTGCGCATGCTGGCTTTCCAGCTGCGGGTACATCGCGCCCGGATTGCCGCGGCCGTCGATGCTGTGGCAGGCCATGCAGGCGGGAATGCCGCGCTTGACGTCGCCCTCGCGGAACAGCTGCTGACCGCGCTCGACCAGCGCCTGGTCGGCCACGCCGGGCAGCGCGGTCTTGCTGGCGAAGTAGGCGCCGACATCGTGCATGTCCTGCTCGGACAGCGGCGTGGCCATGCCCAGCATGATCGGGTTCGCGCGCCGGCCGCTCTTGAAGCCCTGCAGCTGGCGCACGATGTACGCCTCGCTCTGGCCGGCCAGCTTCGGGTACTGCGGGTCGGCGGAGTTGCCGTCGATGCCGTGGCAGGCGCCGCAGGCGGCGGCCTTGCCCTGGCCCGCGGCGACGTCGCCGGGCTTGGTGGCGGCTTCAGTGGCCGGCGCGGCAGCTTCGGCGGCGGGTGCGGCAGCGGGTTGGGCTGCGGTGGCAGCCGCGGCCGGTGCCGCCGTCGACTGGGCAGTGTCCTGCGCCATGGCCGCGCCCGCCGCCATGGCGAAGATCAGGACCGCGGCGGAGCCCAGCGCGGTGGGTCGAAAACCTGCGAACCGAAAACCCATACACTTCCCCTCTCAGAACCTGTCGAAGGCTGCCATCGCCGGTCGGTATCGGCGCCACGGGCAGAAACCGTTGAATTATCCCCATGCCTTCGCGCTCCGGTCAAACCATGCCTAACCCACTCCACGGCGCGCAATTCGTGCTCGCCGCCCATCGCATCAGCCAGCTGCCCGCCGATCTTGGCGCCGAGGTGGCGTTCGCCGGCCGCTCCAACGCGGGCAAGTCCAGCGCACTCAACGCGCTCACCGGCCACAAGGGCCTGGCGCGCACCTCCAAGACGCCCGGCCGCACCCAGCAGATGGTGGCGTTCGCGCTGCCGCCACTGGTGCAGGGCGAGGGCGAGCCGCCGCTCGCCGCGCGCCTGATCGACCTGCCCGGCTACGGCTACGCCAAGGTGCCGGAGGAACTGCGCGCGCACTGGAAGCAGGAGATCGACGCCTACCTGCACCGCCGGCAGAGCCTGCGCGGCGTGGTGCTGATCGCCGACATCCGCCATCCGCTCAAGGAATTCGACCGCACGATGCTGGACTTCTGCTTCGCCACCGGCCTGCCCTGCCACCTGCTGCTGACCAAGGCCGACAAGCTCTCGCGCAACCAGGCCATGCAGGCGCTGGCGGCGATGCGCAAGAGCTTTCCCGACGGCCTGCACGCCACGGCGCAGGTGTTCTCCTCGCCCGCGGGCACCGGCGTGGACGAGGCGCGCGCGCGCGTCGTCGAATTGCTGCGCACGCCGCGCGAGTGACCATCTGCCGCAGCGGCGGATCGTCGCAGGCGCGTAGGTCAGGCTGCGACAACGTGTTCCATGAACACCGCGCACAGCGCCTCCATGCCGGCGCGGTCGTCGTCGTCGAAGCGCGCGATGTGCGGGCTGTCCACGTCCCACACGCCGAGCAGGCTGCCGTCGGCGCGTACCAGCGGCACCACGATCTCCGACTGCGAGGCGGCGTCGCAGGCGATGTGGCCGTCGAACGCGTTGACGTCGCGCACCAGCTGTGTCTGCCGCGTCTGCGCGGCCGTGCCGCACACGCCGCGGCCCAGCGCGATGCGGATGCAGGCCGGCTTGCCCTGGAACGGGCCGACCACCAGCTCGCGGCCGTCGTACAGGTAGAAGCCGCACCAGTTCAGCCCGGGCAGGCTGTGGAACACCAGCGCGGAGAAGTTCGCCGCGTTCGCGATCAGGTCGCGCTCGCCGGCGAGCAGGCCGCGCGCCTGCTGCGCGAGGTCGGCGTAGTGCGCGCGCTTGTCCGCGTAGGCCTGCGTTTTCAGTTCGAACATGGCGCCGGGTCCGGGAGCAAAGTCCGTATTATGCGCGTGTCGCACGGGGAGCATGGCGCATGAGCCTGATCGAACATCGCGAAGGCATCGAGGCGGGGCGGCTGGACATGTTCGTGGATGGCGCGTTTGCGTTCACGCTGACCCTGCTGGCCATCGGCGGCGAAACCGTCCCGAACACGGCGGCGAAGCTGCTGCACATCCTGGCCGGCGTGCCGGCGGCGGCGATCTGCTTCGCCCAGATTGCCTGGATGTGGCACGGCCATGTGCGCTGGCGCCATCTGTGCACGCGAACCTCGCGCACCGGCCTGCTGATGTCGCTGACGCTGGTGTTCTTCGCGCTGATCTTCGTCTATCCGTTGCACATGGTGTACGGCGCAGCGTTGTCCGGCCTGAGCGGCGGCGTGCTCGCCAGCGACATTGTGCTGCAAACGCCCGCCGATGCCCGGATCATGTTCGCCTGTTACGGCCTGGCCTTCACCTGCATGGCCGGCAGCCTGGTTCTGCTTTACCGGCATGCCGCACGCCTGGCGGACGCCGGCGCCGAAATGCGCCGGCAGGCCGGCATCCAGGCGCTGGTCTGGAGCGTTCCGGCCATGGTCGGATTGCTCTCGGCGCTGACCGCGCTGCTGGTTCCGGTAGGGCTGCTGTCGCTGGCGGGTTTCGAATACCTCCTGCTGGGCCTGATCGGTCCGGCGATCGCGTGGTACAAGCGCCGGCATCCCGTCGCATGAGCACGGCGCTGTTCGTCGCCGGCACCGACACCGGCATCGGCAAGACCCACGCCAGTTGCGCGCTGCTGCATGCGCTGCGCGCGGCCGGCCTGCGCGTCACCGGCATGAAGCCGGTGGCCAGTGGCTGCATCGAGACCCTGCACGGCTTGCAGAACGAGGATGCGCTGGCGCTGCGTGCGGCCAGCAGCGCCCCGCTGCCGCCGTACGCGCACAGCAACCCGGTGGCGCTGCGCGAGGCCCTGTCGCCGCACCTGGCCGCCGCGCACGCGGGCACGACGATCGCGCTGCCGCCGCTGCGCGCGGCATTCGACGCGCTGTGCGCGGAACACGACGTGGTGGTGGTGGAAGGCGTGGGCGGCTGGCGCGTGCCGCTGGCGCCGGGGCTGTTCGCCTCCGACATCGCGAAGGCGTGGGAACTGCCGGTGATCTTCGTGGCGGGGCTGAAGCTGGGCTGCCTCAGCCACAGCCTGCTCAGCGCCGAGGCGATCCGCGCCGACGGCTGCCGGCTCGCCGGCTGGATCGCCAACCGCATCGATCCGGCGATGGAAGCGGCGGAGGAAAACCTCGCCACCCTGCGCGAACTGCTGCCCGCGCCGTGCCTGGGCGTGCTGCCGCACGGCGTGGCGCCGGCGCAGGCGGCCGCCGCGCTCGACCTCGCCGCACTGACCGCCTGAATTCACATCCGGCATGCCGATCCATGCGCATGCTGCCGGGGACTTGCAAGGGGAAACCATGAGCAGCCGCAACCACTACTACCTGTCCATCGCGGACCTCGCACACGCGCGCGGCAGCAACCCGGCGCTGAGCTGGGACGGCGCCGGCCCCGGCGATTTCGCCGCCGCACTCGGCGAAGCGCTGCGCAGCCCCGCGCTGTTCGAGCGCTGGCGGGCGCAGCAGCCGGAGCCGGACGAGGTCGACCCCGCGCTGGGCGCCACCGACGCGCAGGCGGACGTGCATGCCCGCGTGGCCGACCTGCACGTGGAGGTGGACGTGACGACCGGCCTGCCGATGAGCCTGCTGCGCCAGCGCCTGAACTGGCTGATCGGCGCGGCCTGGCAGTTGCGCGACGTGCGCCCGGCCTGAGTCGCGCCACGCCCGCGCGCCGCTTCGCTGCGCTGCGGCTGGCAAAAAACCGTTCGGTGTCGTTAGAGTCGGCGGTTGCCGTCTCGTTCCGCGCCGTGGGCGCACCCACCTGGAATCCGCATGTTCCGTCTACGCATGATCGTCGTCGCCACCAGCATCGCCCTTGCCGCCTGCTCGCAGGGCTCCCACGAATCCGCCCAGCCGGCGCCGGCCTCCACCGCGCCCGCGAAGCCGGCCAGCGCCGCCGCGCCGGTGGCCGACGCGAACGCCGTCAACCCGTTCTTCGCCGCCAGCACGCTGCCGTTCCAGGCGCCGCCGTTCGACAAGATCAAGGACGCCGACTACCAGCCGGCGATCGAGAAGGGCATGGCCGACCAGCTCGCCGAGTGGCAGCGGATCGCCGACAACCCCGAGCCGCCCACGTTCGAGAACACCTTCGTGGCGCTGGAGAAGAGCGGCGCGCTGCTCAACCGGGTGATGGAAGTGTTCAACGGCGTCACCTCGGCCAACACCGACGACACGCTGCAGAAGGTGCAGGAAGAAGAAGCGCCCAAGCTCGCCGCGCACGACGACGCCAAGTACCTCGACGGCAAGCTGTTCGCGCGCGTGCAGAAGGTCTACGACGAGCGCGCCACGCTCAAGCTCGATCCCGAATCGCTGCGCCTCGTCGAGGTGACCTACCGCAACTTCGTGCAGCACGGCGCCAAGCTGTCCGACGCCGACAAGACCCGGCTGAAGGCGCTGAACCAGCAGGCCTCCACGCTGCAGGCGCAGTTCAACAACAAGCTGCTCGCCGCCGCCAAGGACAGCGCGCTGGTGGTGGACGACAAGGCCAAGCTGGCCGGCCTCTCCGACGAGGACATCGCCGCCGCCGCGCAGGCCGCCAAGGACCGCAAGCTGGACGGCAAGTGGGTGCTGACCCTGCAGAACACCACCCAGCAGCCGGCGCTGCAGAGCCTCACGGACCGCGCCACCCGCAAGGCGCTGTACGAGGCCTCGTGGAACCGCGCCGAACTGGGCAACGCCGACGACACCCGCGACCTCATCGAGCAGCTGGCGCAGATCCGCGCGCAGGAGGCGAAGCTGCTCGGCTTCCCGAACTACGCCGCGTGGACGCTGCAGGACCAGATGGCGAAGACGCCGGAAGCGGCGATGGGCTTCATGAAGAAGCTGGCGCCCGCCGCGGTGGCGCGCGCCAAGGCCGAGGCCGCCGAGATCCAGGCGCAGATCGACAAGGACCAGCAGGCGCTCAAGCAGCCCACGTTCAAGCTGGAGCCGTGGGACTGGCAGTACTACGCCGAGCAGGTGCGCAAGGCCAAGTACGACCTCGACGAGTCGCAGATCAAGCCGTACTTCGAGCTGGACAACGTGCTGCAGAACGGCGTGTTCTACGCCGCCAACCAGCTCTACGGCCTCACCTTCAAGGAGCGCCACGACATCCCGGTGTACAACCCGGACGTGCGCGTGTTCGAGGTGTTCGACAAGGACGGCAAGTCGCTGGCGCTGTGGTACTGCGACTACTTCAAGCGCGACAACAAGAACGGCGGCGCGTGGATGGACAACTTCGTGCAGCAGTCCAGGTTGCTGGGTACCAAGCCGGTGATCTACAACGTCGCCAACTTCACCAAGCCCGCGGCGGGCCAGCCGGCGCTGCTGTCGTGGGACGACGTGGTCACCATGTTCCACGAGTTCGGTCACGCCCTGCACGGCATGCTCGCCGACGAGCAGTACCCCAGCCTGTCCGGCACCGCCACCGCGCGCGACTTCGTGGAGTTCCCCTCGCAGTTCAACGAGCACTGGGCCACCAACCCCAAGGTGTTCGCGAACTTCGCCAAGCACTACCAGACCGGCGCGCCGATGCCGCAGGCGCTGGTCGACAAGATGAAGAGCGCCGGCAAGTTCAACAAGGGCTACGACATGACCGAGCTGGTGGCCGCCGCCATGCTCGACATGAACTGGCACATGCTCGGCGCCGACGCGCCGAAGCAGGACGCCGACAAGTTCGAGGCCGCCGCGCTGAAGCAGGACGGCGTGGACTTGAGCTACGTGCCGCCGCGCTACCGCTCCAGCTACTTCCTGCACATCTGGAGCAACGGCTACTCCGCCGGCTACTACGCCTACCTGTGGACGCAGATGCTCGCCGACGACGCGTTCGAGTGGTTCAAGGAACACGGCGGCATGACCGCGCAGAACGGCCAGCGCTTCCGCGACATGATCCTCTCGCGCGGCAACACCGAGGAGCTGGCCAAGCTCTACAAGGACTGGCGCGGCCAGAACCCCAGCATCGAACCGATGCTGGAGGATCGCGGGCTGAAGGCGGAGCCGAAGAAGAAGTAAGGCGCCCAAGAACAAGGCCGGCATTGCCGGCCTTGTTCTTGGGAGGCACCACGCAGGGCGAGACTGGCCGCTCAAGACAGGCCGAAATAGCGTTCAAAGAAGGCAGCCAGCTTCTCCAGCACGACTGATTTCTTGGTCGCATGCCGATTGCCGGCACCGAAGCGGGAAACCGGCGGCAGAATCTTCGTGATGGCCGTGCCGCTGCTCGAGATGGCGCCGTCGCGGAAGGCGTTGTCGATGAAGGCGCGGGTTTCCTCGGGCTTGAGCGCTTCCTCCTCGATGATGCGTTCCAGTTCCTCTGCGCGTCGGGCGGCGATGAACGCACGCCACTCCTCGTCCACCTGGCTGCTGACGGTGAGCGAGTCGATGAACTGCTCGATGAGATCCTTCTTGCTGCGCAGGCTGGGGCTGGCATCCACGGCGCGCTCGATGCTCGCGCGGATCTCCTTGTCCTTGCCGCTGCGCTTGCCGTCCAGGTAGCGGCGCACCAGCATCAGCACATAGTCGACGTTGACCTCGATCTGCTTGATCAACTCGATCTCGAACACCACGTCGTCGTTGATCGACTCCTTGTCCGCGTTCTGCGCGCTGCGGAACGCGGCGTACAGGTCGAGGTAGAGGCTCTGATAATCCTGGAAATCGCGCTCGCTCAGGATCTCGTGGCCGGCGAAATCGTCGAACGCGCCGAGGATGTTGCGCAGCCGCAGGATCGCGCCGAACAGCGCGATGAAGCGCTTCTGCGCAGCTTCGCCGAGGATCGCCCGGCCGAGCGGGAAGTGCTGCACCAGCTCGGCCACCAGCTTGCGGTATTCGGCGTAGTACTCCGCATACGGCTTGAGCAGCACGATGCCGCGGGCATCCTTGTTGCCGAACAGCGCCAGCGCATCGTTGGTCGCCTGTTCCAGGTCGCGGAAGCAGACGATGTTGCCGTAGGTCTTGACCGAGTTGAGGATGCGGTTGGTGCGCGAATAGGCCTGGAGCAGTCCGTGCGCCCGCAGGTTCTTGTCCACCCAGAGGGTGTTCAAGGTAGTGGCGTCGAAGCCGGTGAGGAACATGTTGACCACGATGGCCAGATCCAGCTCGCGGTTCTTCAGGCGCTGCGAAATATCCTTGTAGTAGCTCTGGAACTGATCCGCCGAAGTGTCGTAGTTCATGCCGAACATTGCGTTGTAGTCGGCGATGGCGCCTTCCAGGAAGTCGCGTGAGCCGGCGTCGAGGCCGTCGGTCTCGAATTCCTCCTCGGCCAGCACGCCGTCGGCCTCCTCCTCGTTGGCGGCGAAGCTGTAGATCAGGCCGATCTTCAGCCGCTGCGACGCGGGCAGGGCTTCCTGCTGTCGCTTGAACTCGGCGTAATAGGCCTTGGCCGCGGTGATGGAGGCGGTGGCGAACATCGCGTTGAAGCCGGACACCCGCTGGTTGCGCAGCCGATAGCTGGCATTGCGCTTGGTCTTCTGGCCGAAGCGGTCGAGGATATAGCCGGCGATCTGGCCGATCCGCTCCGGCGCCAGCAATGCCCGTTCGGTGTCGATGGCCGGCACCTTCGCGTCGGTCACCTGCGGCGCGGCCTTGATCGTGTTGACGTAGTCGATGCGGAACGGCAGCACGTTCTTGTCGCCGATGGCGTTGACGATGGTGTAGGTGTGCAGCTTGTCGCCGAACGCCTGCTCGGTGGTGCGCAGGTCGGGCTTGCCGCCCGTGCCGGCGTTCTCGGCGAAGATCGGCGTGCCGGTGAAGCCGAACAGGTGGTAGTTGCGGAAGGCCCTGGTGATCGCCTTGTGCATGTCGCCGAACTGGCTGCGGTGACACTCGTCGAAGATGATCACCAGATGCCCGCCGTAGATCGCGTGGCCCTTGTGCTGCTGGATGAAGCGGCTGAGCTTCTGGATCGTGGTGACGATGATGCGCGAACCGGGATCTTCCAGGCGGCGCTTCAAGTGGGCGGTGTTGTTGGTGCCGTCGACGGCGCCCTTCTCGAAGCGGTCGTATTCCTTCTGGGTCTGGTAGTCCAGATCCTTGCGGTCCACCACGAACAGCACCTTGTCTAGGCCGGGCAGGCGGCTGGCGAGCTGGGCCGCCTTGAAGCTGGTCAGCGTCTTGCCCGAGCCGGTGGTGTGCCAGATATAGCCGCCGGCGGCGACGCTGCCCTGCTGTCTGTACTGGCTGGAGACCTGGATGCGCTCCAGGATGCGTTCGGCGGCGACGATCTGATACGGGCGCATCGCAAGCAGCTTGCGATCCACGTCGAACACGCAATAGCGCGTCAGGATGTTGAGCAGGGTGTGCTTGGCGAAAAAGGTGCGGGTGAAGTCCGCCAGCTCGGCGATGGTCCGGTTGCCGGCATCCGCCCACCAGCTGGTGAACTCGAAGCTGTTGGAGGTCTTGCGCCGGCCACGCTTGCTGCCGGCCAGCTCGGCCACGTGCGCGTCGCGGGTGGTGTTGCTGTAGTACTTCGTCAGCGTGCCGTTGCTGATCACGAACAGCTGCACGTACTCGAACAATCCCGAGCCGGCCCAGAAACTGTCGCGCTGGTAACGGTTGATCTGGTTGAACGCCTCGCGGATGTCCACGCCGCGGCGCTTCAGTTCCACGTGCACCATCGGCAGGCCGTTGACCAGGATGGTCACGTCGTAGCGGTTCGCCCGCGTGCCCTCGGCCTCGTACTGGTTGATCACCTGCAGGCGGTTGTTGTGGATGTTGCGCTTGTCGATCAGGTAGACGTTCTTGACCGTTCCGTCGTCGCGCCGCAACAGCTGCACGTGATCTTCCTGGATGCGAGCGGTCTTCTCCTCGATGCCGTCGTTGGCGCCGGCGATGCAGGTCTCGAAGAAGCGCCGCCACTCGGCATCGCTGAAGGCGATCTTGTTGAGCGCTTCCAACTGGCGACGCAGATTGGCGACCAGCGCGTCTTCGCTGGCGATGCGCAGGTAGTCGTAGGCCTGCGCCTGCAGGCGCTCGATGAAGGCCCGCTCCAGCTCCGCCTCGCTCTGGTAGCGGATCTCGCGCACACCGTCGGGCACGAACTCGGCGACCACGGTGCTCTCGTCGGAGAGGGCGATCGGCTCGTAACGCGAAGGTGTTTCGCTCATGCGGCTTCCTTGGAGCGCGGGTGTTCACGAAGATGAACGTCAAGTAAGGGCGTTGCTGCAACTTGTTGATCGTCAATGGGTTCACTTCCCGTGGGAAGGTCGGGTTGGCGATTCCATCAAATGGCCGGCAAATAAACCGTGGCTCATCTTGCCCACCAAGGGAGGTACTTCATGTATTTCCTGGCCGCACCGACGTCGTCTGGAACGATCACTCCGGCTTCCAGTGCTTCCCGGATCAGGCGGGAGGCCGTAGCGCTGTTCTTCTCGTCGATACCGAAGCGGGCGTGCAGGCTGGTGTTGGTCATCTGGCCCCCGCTGCACGTAACGCAGGCAGGCGTGCAGGTAGCAGGCTCGGACAGGTCGTTCGGCTTCGATCCGGTTGATGCTCATGCGGCTTCCCGGAAACTGAACAGGCGGTCGCGGTAGTGCTCGTACTGCCGGCGGCGAGCGGCGATCTCGGAGGGCAGGCCGCAGGTGAGATCGTTCACCAGCGCGTCGAATTGATCGAGGATGGCGACGATGCGGGCTTGCTCTTCAAGCGGTGGCACGGGAACCTGGAGATTCTCCATTTCAGATTTTCGTATGGAAGGAACTGCACCAGAATCGTGTGCAAGTTTGCTGAGATCAATCGTTTGCATCCAGAAAAAGAGGAAGCGCGGATTGAGTAGCTCACTCGGAATCAAGCCCATGACATTGTTGTCGTAAGCCGATGGTCTAGACAGAAGGCGCTTCTTGTTTGTCGCTACGGCTGCACCGATCTTCGGAAGGATCACAGTTCCCGCGGGCGCTGGCGTGACGCCGAGTTTCTTTGCCGCCACGTCGTCAATGTAGTTGTTGGCGGCAGTCATTATCGTTTCGTTCCCCGGAAGGTTCATATCACTGACTTTGTAGAATGGATACGCACCCTCAAGTTGGCCTTGATGTACATTGGGGAAGCCCCAGCCGCTTCGAATTTCCGCAACTTCAGCCATGGTCATTAGTCTTAGTTTGCTTGCTTGCTTGCTTGCGCCCGTTGTGTGCTCGCCGAAGGCGAGTAGCGCGTCGCGATAGTACTGGTACTGCCGGCGGCGCGCCTCCAGCTCCGCCTCCAGCTCCGCCTCCAGCTTGGTGAAGGCGTCGAGTACCTTCACGATTTCGCGCTGAATTTTGAGCGGTGGCAATGGGAGGCGAATTTTTGCCAGCGATTCTCCCGATATACGGCGAACCTTTGTACCAGTGATGCGCTTCTTCTTTTGTCCTTGGAACTGCTCGGATTGGAAAAAGTACGCGACGTACTTTGGTTCAAGTTTGTGGCGATAGATGTATGCGTCCCCGCTGACGGCAACTTCGGCGTCGCCAACCCATGCGACTGCCTTTGCGACCGCCTCGTCGTCCTCGCTGGTCGTCGCAATTACAAGGTCGCCTGGCTGTGCCTTCCGAAGTCTCGCGGCTAGTGCGCTGCTCACGAACGATTTCGTCTCCACGGCCCATGTGCCGTAGTGCGTATGAATCTGGCCGTAGTGGATTGCGCCGACCCCTACATTTGTGAGGTCACTTTTCTGGAGGCCATTGCCGCGAATAAACTCACCGACTTCACCGAGCGTTTTGAACTCCACTCCCTCCGGACAAAGCTCCGCGATCATCTCATCAATGCGGCTCATTTCTTCTTTCCTTCCAGTTGCCGCGTGCCAAGCTTCTTCGCATTCATTCGACTCACCACCGGCTTGCCCGTGCTCTTCTCCAGTTGCAGCCGCGCAGCCTTGGCGGTCTTGGCGCCTTCCTTCGCCACCCTGGCGCTGGCGTCGAAGCCCTGCGGGTTGCGCACCGCCGAAATATCGGTGGCTGCCACCTCGGCCAGCATGTTCAGCACCAGCTCCGTGTTGGTCATGTTGTCGCGCAGGTTCTCTTTCTTCAGTCCCTTGTGCTGCTTGTATTCGCGCGTGGTCATGCCGGCCCAGGTCTTGCTCATCAGGTCGGTCAGCGCGGCGTATTCCTGCCCCCGGCTGACGCCGGATTTATCCCATTCGTCGGTCAGCGCCTTGCGCACTTCGATGGATTTGATGCGCTGGTTGATCCAGTTCTCGCTGTAGCCGAGGCGGCGATAGTTCTGGATGGCCCGGTCGATGGAAAGCTCCGGGTCGACAGTTTCGTCCAAGCGCTCACTGCCCACCTGCGCCAACCACAGCTTGAACGGCTCGGCCCGTTTGCTGGGGATGGACTGGATCAGCCGCAGAATCTGCCCGGTGTCAGCCACATCGGTCAGTCTGAGCTTGCCGTCGGCGGCACGCATCTTCAAACCGTGACAATGCGTCACGGTTTCGTTGCCTTCGGCTTTCAGGCGCTGCTTCAGTTTGCGCCAGTAGGCCGTGGCGTCGACGCTTTCGGTCAGGACGGCCACGATGTCCACGATCGAGAACCACCACTTCTCGTTGTCCGCATCCCATTCGGTGCGCACCTGGTGGGATTCGAAGAGCTTGATCTTGCCGTCGCTCACGGGCTTTCCCCTTCGAGGTCCGCCACGATGGCGTCGATCGCCGTGCGCAGTTCCGCCTGTCGCGCCACGATGCGCGCGATCTCTGCGTTAAGCGCCCGGATGTCCACCGTCTCGCGGGTGTCCGGCTGCTCCACGTACGAGGACACGGCGATGTTGTAGCCGTTGGCGGCGATGGCGTCGTTCTCCACCAGCCGCGCGAAATGCGCCGCGTCGGCGCGGGCGGTGAACGCGGCGAGGATCTTCTGCTGGTTGGCCTCGGTGAGCTTGTTCTTGTTGCCCACGCGCACGCACTCGGCGCTGGCGTCGATGAACAGCGTGGCATTGTCGCGCTTGGACTTCTTCAGCACGATCACGCAGGTGGCGATGGTGGTGCCGAAGAACAGGTCCGGCGGCAGCTGGATCACCGTGTCGACGTAGTTGTTGTCGATCAGGTACTGGCGGATCTTCTGCTCGGCGCCGCCGCGGTAGAGCACGCCGGGAAACTCGACGATGGCCGCGGTGCCGTTCACCGCCAGCCAGCTCAGCATGTGCATGGTGAAGGCGAGATCGGCCTTGCTCTTGGGCGCCAGCACGCCCGCGGGCGCGTAGCGCGGGTCGTTGATCAGGAGCGGGTTGGCGTCGCCCTCCCAGCGGATCGAGTAGGGCGGATTGGAGACGATGGCCTCGAACGGCTCGTCGTCCCAGTGCGCCGGGTCGGTGAGTGTGTCACCGTGGGCGATGTCGAACTTCTCGAAGTTGATGTCGTGCAGGAACATGTTGATCCGGCACAGGTTGTAGGTGGTCAGGTTGATTTCCTGGCCGTAGAAGCCCTGCCGCACGCGGTCGTGGCCCAGCACCTTGGCGAACTTCAGCAGCAGTGAGCCGGAGCCGCAGGCCGGGTCATAGACCTTGTTGACCTCGGTTTTGCCGACCACGGTGATGCGGGCGAGCAGCTCGGAGACCTCCTGCGGCGTGAAGAACTCGCCGCCGGACTTGCCGGCGGTCGAGGCGTACATCGTCATCAGGTATTCGTAGGCGTCGCCGAACAGGTCGATGCTGTTGTCGTGGAAGTTGCCGGAACCGTTGCCCAGCGGCAGGTCGCCGATGGCGTCGAGCAGCTTCACCAGCTTCTCGTTGCGTTTGGCAACGCTGGGGCCGAGCTTGCTGCTGTTGACGTCGAGGTCGTCGAACAGGCCCTTGATGTCGTCCTCGCTGTCGGCGCCGATCGCCGAGCCTTCGATGGCGGCGAACACGCGGGCCAGCGTCTCGTTGAGGTTGGCGTCGTCGCGCGCCCGCTGGCGCACGTTGGCGAACAGCTCGGACGGCAAGATGTAGAAACCCTTTTCCTTCACCGTTTCGACGCGGCCGAACTCGGCTTCGGCGTCGGGCAGCGCGGCGTAGTCGAAGCCCGCACTGCCGGCTTGGCGCTCCAGCGTGTTCAGGTAGGCCGTCAGGTTCTCCGAGATGAAACGGTAGAACAGCATACCGAGTACGTAGCTCTTGAAGTCCCAGCCATCGACGGCGCCGCGCAGGTCGTTGGCGATGCGCCAGATGGTCTTGTGCAGCTCCGCCCGCTCGGCTTCCTTGTTGTTCTGGCTCACGTCGCCGATTCCCCGTGCTGATGGCGTCAAATGCGCCATGTTTCAGCATCGTCATGGCGAGTGCAACCACCGGCGCGGAGGTTGTCGCGTCGGTGGATGAAAGGCGGCGGGTTGAGTGCCCGATGGCATGTCGGGCGGCTTGGAAACAGTCGTGGGCTCAGTACGCGAACTCGCGGAACACCGGGTCGACCGAGCCGCCCCAGGCGCCATGGAACAGCTCCAGCTTGCGTTCGGCCGGGGTCTGGTTCGCTTCGACGATTTCGAGCAGCGGTTCGAGGTAGATGCGTTCGTCGGCGCCGTTGCGGTTGAGCTTGTTGCGGCGGGCGAGGCCGTGGGCGGCGATCTTCAACGCCTCGCCGGCCAGATCGCGCACGGTGCCGCCGCGGAACGGCAGCTGCAGCGCCTGCTTCGGCACGCCGTTGCGCAGGGCGTGGCGTTCGGCCATCGAGAAATCCTTGACCAGGTCCCAGGCCGCGTCCAGCGCGTCGTCGTCGTAGAGCAGGCCCACCCACAGCGCGGGCAGGGCGCACAGGCGGTTCCACGGGCCGCCGTCGGCGCCGCGCATTTCCAGGTACTGCTTCAGCCGCACCTCGGGGAAGGCGGTGGTGAGGTGGTCGGCCCAATCCTTCATGGTGGCCTTGGTGCCCGGCAATGCAGGTAGCTCGCCGACCATGAAGCGCCTGAAGTCCTGGCCGGCGAGGTCGATGTATTTGCCGTCCTGGTAGCTGAAATACATCGGCACGCCGAGTGCGTAGTCCACGTAGCGCTCGTAGCCGAAGCCGTCGGCGAACACGAAGTCCAGCATGCCGGTGCGGTCGGCGTCGGTGTCTTCCCACACGTGCGAGCGGTAGGACAGATAGCCGTTTGGACGGCCATCGGTGAACGGCGAGTCGGCGAACAGCGCGGTAGCGATCGGCTGCAGCGCGAGGCCCACGCGGAACTTCTTCACCATGTCCGCTTCGCTGGAGAAATCCAGGTTCACCTGCACGGTGCAGGTGCGCGTCATCATGTCCAGGCCCAGGTTGCCGACCTTGGGCATGTATTCGCGCATGATCCGGTAGCGGCCCTTGGGCATCCACGGCATCTCGTCGCGGCGCCACTTCGGCTGGAAGCCCATGCCGAGGAAACCCAAGCCCATCGGCTCGGCCACCGAACGCACTTCCTCCAGGTGCTGGTTCACCTCGCAGCAGGTCTGGTGGATGGTCTCCAGCGGCGCGCCGGAGAGCTCCAGCTGCCCGGCCGGCTCCAGCGTGATGTTGGCCTGGCCGCGGGTCAGCGCCACGGGAATCTCGCCCTCGCGGGCGATGTCCCAGCCGTGCTGCGCGGCGATGCCTTCCAGCAGCGCGCGGATGCCGCGCTCGCCCTCGAACGGCGGCGGCGCGAGGTCGTCGGTGCGGAAGCCGAACTTCTCGTGCTCGGTGCCGATGCGCCAGGCCTCGCGCGGCTTCTCGCCCGCGGCGAGGTAGTCGATCAGTTGCTGGCGCCCTTCGATGGGCGTGCTCTTGACGGCACTGGGGATGGACACGGGCACGATCTCGCAGGGTGAGGCCTCGACTATGGAGGCGCCGCGCGGCCGCGAAAAGGGGCCAGGTCAAAAAATTTGCACGTGGTGGTACAGGTATGGCGTGGGCGGCAGGCGCCCGACACGACAAGGCCGGCGCGCGGCCGGCCTTGCGTCGGCGTTGGGCACGCCGCGATGCTTTCCCGAGTCCCGAGTCCCGAGTCCCGAGTCCCGAGTCCCGAGTCCCGAGTCCCGAGTCCCGAGTCCTTACCGTTTCATGGAATTGAAGAACTCGTCGTTCGACTTGGTGTTCTTCATCTTGTCGAGCATGAACTCCATCGCGGCCAGCTCGTCCATCGGGTGCAGCAGTTTCCGCAGGATCCAGATCTTCGCCAGCATGTCCGGCTCGATCAGCAGGTCCTCGCGGCGGGTGCCGGAGCGGTTGATGTCGATGGCGGGGTAGACGCGCTTCTCGGCGATGCGGCGGGACAGGTGCACTTCCATGTTGCCGGTGCCCTTGAACTCCTCGTAGATCACCTCGTCCATCTTCGAACCGGTGTCGATCAGCGCGGTGCCGATGATGGTGAGGCTGCCGCCTTCTTCCACGTTGCGCGCGGCGCCGAAGAAGCGCTTCGGGCGCTGCAGCGCGTTCGCGTCCACGCCGCCGGTGAGCACCTTGCCGGAGCTGGGCACCACGGTGTTGTAGGCGCGGGCGAGGCGGGTGATGGAGTCGAGCAGGATCACCACGTCGCGCTTGTGCTCGACCAGGCGCTTGGCCCGCTCGATCACCATCTCGGCCACCTGCACGTGGCGCACGGCCGGCTCGTCGAAGGTGGAGCTGATGACCTCGGCGCGCACGGTGCGGGCGATCTCGGTCACTTCCTCCGGGCGCTCGTCCACCAGCAGGATGATGACGTGCGCCTCGGGGTGGTTGTACTGGATCGCCTGCGCGATGTTCTGCAGCATCATCGTCTTGCCCGACTTGGGCTGCGACACGATCAGCGCGCGCTGGCCCTTGCCGATCGGGGCGATGAGGTCGAGGATGCGGCCGGTGATGTCCTCGGAGGAACCGTTGCCGCGCTCCAGCTTGAACGCCTTGCGCGGGAACAGCGGCGTGAGGTTCTCGAACAGCATCTTGTTCTTGGACGCCTCCGGCGGATCGCCGTTGATGTCGTCCACGCGCAGCATCGCGAAGTAGCGCTCGCCTTCCTTGGGGTGGCGCACGCGCCCGGTGATGTAGTCGCCGGTGCGCAGGTTGAAGCGGCGGATCTGGCTGGGGCTGACGTAGATGTCGTCGGGGCCGGCCAGGTAGCTCTCGTCGGCCGAGCGCAGGAAGCCGAAGCCGTCCTGCAGGATCTCCAGCACGCCCTCGGCCCAGATGCCGCCGCCGGAGCGGGCGTGCGCCTTCAGGATCGAGAAGATCACGTCCTGGCGGCGCGCGCGCGCCACGCCTTCCTGGATGCCCAGCGATTCGGCGAAGGCGAGCAGCTGCGGCGCCTTCATGCGCTTGAGTTCGGTGAGGTTGATCAGGCGATCGTCCGCGCCGGGGTCGGCGTTGTCGTCGTCCATCGGCAGCCCGTGCGGGTTGTTGTAGCGCGGGTTGCCGCCGCCACCGCCCTGCTGCTGGCGCTGCTGGTTGCGTTCGTTGCGCTCGTGGCGGCGGCGGCGGCCGCGGCCTTCGCGCTCGTTGCGGTTGCCGTTGCCGTTGTTGCCCTGCGGGTTGTTGCCGTTGTTCTGCTGGCCCTGCGCTTGCGGGTTCTGCGGCTGCTGGCCGGGTTCGCGCGCTTCGGGCGCAGTGCCCTCGTTGCCCGTGGCAACTGGTGCGGCGGCGGGCGCGGCCGGCGGCGGGGGCAGCGGCAGTTCGGGGGCCGCGGTGGCGGCTGGGGCATCGCCGGCGGGCGGCTTGCCGCCGCGCGGCTGGCGGCGCGGTGCGCGCGGACGCGACTCGGTCGGGCTCTCGGCGCCGCCGGCGTCGTTCAGGGTGGTGCTATCGGTATCGGACACGGGCAAACCTCGCGGGGCGCCGTTGGGAAACAGGAGGGAAGGATGTGCGTCGCGCCAGGCAGGGCGCAGGGGGATCAGGAAGACCCCGACGGACGCGGCAATCTAGCACCCGCCGCGCGTGGCCGTAAAGCGTCGTGCACGGCCCTGCGAGGCGTCATGCCCGCGCAAGCGGGCATCCATGTCGATCTTCGGTGAGCCTCGGGATGGATTCCCGCTTGCGCGGGAATGACGTCGTCGCTGGAGCGGGGCGTTGCCGCAAGGCGGACGGGCCTCAGATCGCCTTGTCGATCATCTGGGCCAGCTGGCCCTTGCTGACGGCGCCGATCTGGGTGGCCTCGACCTTGCCGTTCTTGAACACCATCAGGGTGGGGATGCCGCGCACGCCGTAGGTGCGCGGGGTCTTCTGGTTGTGGTCGATGTTGAGTTTCACGATGCGCAGCTTGCCCTGGTACTGGCCGGCCAGCTCGTCGAGGATCGGCGCGATGGCCTTGCACGGGCCGCACCATTCGGCCCAGAAGTCCAGCAGCACAGGAGTCTCGGACTTCAGCACTTCCTGCTCGAAGGCGTCGTCGCTTACATGGGTAATCAGGTCGCTCACCGGGGTCTCCGAAAGACGGGTGGAAGGAAGGTTTGACGACCACGCGGCCAGCATCGGCTACACTGGGGCGCCCATGAAGCGCGGGTCGAACCGGGAAAGAGGGGCTTTGGCCGTTGCGGCCCGGGGCCTCATTGCAACGTAACTCGGGGCGCGATTCAAGCGATTCAAGGGCGGCAACGGACGGTTCCGTTGACATAGGCGAGGTGGTTCCAGCGAGCCCTTTCGCCTATGCCAGCGGGACTGCCGGTTGCGCCGCCAACGTTTCGGCGCCCAGCGCGGCCCCGCGTGCGGGCTGACGGGTCTTGCCCGCCGCCGCGTGCGTTCCGCGCCGCCACGTGCCGTTCTTCCACTCAGCTCCGTGCCGCCTCCGGCGGCGGAGCCGGGCCGGCCCTGACGCCCGTGCCCGCATCCCACCGGCTGTTTCCATCCATGTCGCAAACCGTACTCACCGATACCTTCTTCACCAACTTCGAACTCCATCCGCTCTTGCAGCAAGGCTTGGCCGAGGCCGGCTTCACCCGCTGCACGCCGATCCAGGAGCTGACCCTGCCGGTGGCGCTCGCCGGCCGCGACGTCGCCGGCCAGGCGCAGACCGGCACCGGCAAGACCTGCGCGTTCCTGGTCGCGCTGATGAACCGCCTGCTCACCACGCCCGCCGTGGCCGAGCGCAAGGACACCGACCCGCGCGCGCTGGTGATCGCGCCCACCCGCGAGCTGGCGATCCAGATCGACAAGGACGCCCGCGCGATCGGCGCGCGCACCGGGCTGAAGACCGCGCTGATCTACGGCGGCGTGGACTACGACAAGCAGCGCCAGCAGCTGCACGACGGCTGCGACATCATCATCGCCACGCCCGGCCGCCTGCTCGACTACTACAAGCAGCAGGTGTTCGGCCTCAACGGCGTCGAGGTGATGGTGATCGACGAGGCCGACCGCATGTTCGACCTCGGCTTCATCAAGGACGTGCGCTACATCTTCCGCCGCCTGCCCGCGCGCGAGCAGCGCCAGGTGCTGCTGTTCTCGGCCACGCTCAGCCACCGCGTGCTGGAGCTGGCCTACGAGCACATGCACAACGCCGAGAAGCTGGTGGTGGAGAGCGACAACGTCACCGCCGACAAGGTGCGCCAGGTGGTGTACTTCCCGGCCAAGGAGGAGAAGCTGCCGCTGCTGCTGAACCTGATCGACAAGCACCAGCCAAAGCGCAGCATCATCTTCGTCAACACCAAGGCCGCCGCCGAGCGCGTCACCGAGCGGGTGAAGCGCCACGGCTGCCGCGTCGGCGCGATCTCCGGCGACGTGCCGCAGCTCAAGCGCCAGAAGCTCCTGCAGCGCTTCCAGGACGGCCAGCTCGACATCCTCGTCGCCACCGACGTGGCCGCGCGCGGCCTGCACATCCCCGCGGTCAGCCACGTGTTCAACTACGACCTGCCGCAGGACGCCGAGGACTACGTGCACCGCATCGGCCGCACCGCGCGCCTGGGCGCGGAAGGCGACGCGATCAGCTTCGCCTGCGACCTCTACGCGATGAGCCTGCCCGACATCGAGCAGTACATCGGCCAGAGCATCCCGGTGGCGACCATCGAGCCGGAGCTGCTGGTGATGCCGAAGGCGCGCGATATCGACCCCGAGTTCGCCGCCAATGCCGCCGCCGACAGCGCCGCGTTCGGCGACCGCGTGGAGTCGCGCCACGACGACAGGAAGGGCGGCCACGCGCGCCGCAGCGGGCGCGACGGCGAGCGCAAGCCGCGCGGGGATCGCCCGCACGAGCCGCGGCCGCCGCGCGCACCGCGCGCCGAAACGGCGACCGCCGAAACCGCCGCACCGGTGGCGGTGGCGAACGACGCCGCCGTCGGCACGGTCGGCGAGGGCGAGCGCAAGCGCCGCCGTCGCCGCGGCGGCCGCAACCGCCGTCGCGAGGGCGGCGAGGCGACGGCAACGAATGCCGCGCAGGGCCAGCCGCAGGCGACGCCGGCCGAAGGCGGCCGTCCGCCGCGCGGCGAGCGCCGCCCACCGCGCGAGCGCGCACCGGCCGAAGCCGCGGCGGCGACGGCCGCGCGTCCCTCGCGCCAGGTGGCTGCTACCGCCGGCGAGCACACGCACGCGAACAAGCCCAGCCTGTTCCGCCGCCTGACGCGGCTGTTCACCGGACGCTGACCACCCTTCTCCCTCCCCTGCAAGCAGGGGAGGGAGCAATCAATCGGCGACCTTGCACGCCGCATCCCTTCCACGCGTCGGGCTGAAGCCCGACCTACGTTATCCTTGCCGCTGATACGGCAGGCGGCGGGGACGCGCGGTGATCCAGTTCGAGCAGGTGAGCAAGCATTACGCGGGCGGCCACGAGGCGCTCTCGCAGCTGTCCTTCACCATACCCACGGGCGAGATGGCCTTCGTCACCGGGCATTCCGGCGCGGGCAAGAGCACCCTGCTCAAGCTGCTCGGCGTGATCGAGCGGCCCAGCCACGGCAGCATTACGGTGGATGGCCAGAACCTCGCCAAGGTGCGCGGCCGCGGCATCCCCAGGCTGCGCCAGCGCATCGGCATGGTGTTCCAGGACCATCGCCTGCTGATGGATCGCACGGTGTTCGCCAACGTCGAGCTGCCGCTGACCATCGCCGGCATCGCCCGCGTCGAACGCGGCCGGCGCGTGCGCGCGGCGCTGGAGAAGGTGGGCCTGCTCTCCTATGAACGCCAGCTGCCGGCCACGCTGTCCACCGGCGAGCAGCAGCGCGTGGGCATCGCCCGCGCGATCGTGGCGCGGCCTTCGCTGCTGATCGCCGACGAGCCCACCGGCAACCTCGACCCGCAGCTGGCGGTGGAGATCATGGGCCTGTTCGCCGAGTTCCAGCAGGTGGGCACCACGGTGCTGATCGCCAGCCACGACCTGCCGCTGATCAAGCGCATGCGCAAGCGCGTGGTGGTGCTCGACCACGGCCGGCTGGTCGCGGACCTCGCCGCCGAGGAGGTGCTGTGAACATGGCCGCCGATTCCGCCCACCGCGACGCCGCGCCGCCGCCGCGCAACGAAGCCAGCCACACCCGCCGCATCGCCAGCTGGCGCGAACACCACGGCTGGAGCGCGGGCGCGAGCCTGCGCCGGCTCGCCGCGCGCCCGCTGGGCAGCCTGCTCACCATCGCGGTGATGGGCCTGGCGCTGGCGCTGCCGCTGGCGTTCTACCTGCTGCTGGGCAACGTGCAGCAGCTCGGTCACGCGCTGGGCCAGGACCAGGCGATCAACGTGTTCCTGCAGCCGGACCAGGCCGCCTCGCAGGCGCAACTGCTGGCGAAGCAGCTGGGCGATCGTTCCGACGTGGCCGCGGTGACGATCAAGACCCCGCAGCAGGGCCTGGACGAACTGGCGAAGCTGCAGGGCTTCTCCGGCGCGCTGGACGCGCTGGACCAGAACCCCTTGCCCTTCGTGCTGATGGTGCAGCCCAAGCCGGGCGCGGACGCTGCCGCCGTGGCGCGGCTGGTCGGCGACCTGCGCGACATGCACAGCGTGGCCCAGGTGCAGGACAGCGGCACCTGGCGGCAGCGGCTGGATGCGCTGCTTGGCGTGGGCGAGCGCGTGGTGGCCGCGCTGGCGCTGATGCTGGCGCTGGCCGCGCTGCTGGTGGTGGGCAACAGCGTGCGCATGGACATCGCCAGCCGCCACGAGGAAATCGGCGTGCTGCTGCTGGTGGGCGCCAGCAGCGCCTTCGTGCGCCGGCCCTATTTGTACGCCGGCATCTGGTACGGCCTGTTCAGCGGCATCCTCGCCGCGCTGCTGGCGCTGGCGATCGAATTCGCGCTGAGCGGACCGGTGGCACAGTTGAGCCAGGCCTACGATGGCAAGCTGCACCTGGGTGGCCTGCCGCTGTGGCTGTTGCTCGCGGTGCCGCCGGCGGCCGCGGCGCTGGGCTGGCTGGGTGCGCGGCTGGTCAGTGCCTGGCAGCTGCGCAAGGCGGTCTGAGCGGCATCGGGGATGAACGGCAAGGCATGAGTACGAGCATCAGCAACCGGCTGGTCAGCACGGCGCCACGCGTGCTGGTGGTCGACGGCTCCAAGGTGGTGCGGCAGCTGATCGGCCGCGTGCTGGCGGCCGAGCTGCCGGGCGTGGAAGTGGTCGGCTGTGGCAGCGGCGGCGAGGCGCAGCGGCTGCTGGGCGAAGGCGTGTTCGACTTCATCACCATCGCGCTGCGCCTGCCCGACATGGACGGGCTGGAGCTGGCGCGCTTCGTGCGCGAATCCGCGCCGCAGACCTACGTGCCGATCGTGGTGGTTTCCGGCGACGTGGACGACCGCCTGCACCGCCGCACGCTGGGCGAGGACGTCACCGACTACTTCGACAAGTCGCTGGGTTTCCAGGCGCTGGCCGAGTTCATCCGCGGCTACGTGCGCCCCGAGGGCGGCGCCGAGGGCGAGGTGCTGTACGTGGAGGACAGCCGCGTGGTGGCGCTGGCCACCCGCCGCATGCTGGAGAAATACGGCCTCACCGTGCACCACGTGATCAGCGTGGAGGATGCGCTGGCATTGCTGGAAACCGCGAAGGTGCGCGGCGAAGTGGGCGCCGACGTGGTGCTCACCGACGTCAGCCTGAAGGGCGAGCTCACCGGCGGCGACCTGCTCGAACGCATCCGCAAGGACTACGGCTACGGCAAGGGCCGGCTGCCGGTGCTGGTGATGACCGGCGACGAGAACCCGGCGAACCAGGCCGCGCTGATCAAGGCCGGCGCGAACGATCTGGTGGAGAAGCCGGTCGAGGAGAAGCTGCTGGTCACCAAGCTGCTGTTCCAGCTGCGCGTGGCGCGGCACCTGCGCTCGCGCGGCGACGCCGCATGAGCGAGGTGCGGCTGGAGGCCTCGTGGAAGGAGCGCATCGGCGCGTATCTGGAGCGCCCGGAGATGCAGGCGCTGGCCGAATTCCTGCGCGCGGAGAAGCGCGCCGGCAAGGCGATCTATCCGCCCGGGCCGGAGATCTTCGCCGCGTTCGAGCACACCCCGTTCGACGCGGTGCGCGTGGTGATCCTGGGCCAGGACCCCTACCACGGCCCCGGCCAGGCGCACGGCCTGTGCTTCTCGGTGCGCCCCGGCGTGCCCGCGCCGCCGTCGCTGGTGAACATCTTCAAGGAAATCCAGCGCGACCTCGGCATCGCGCCGCCCGACCACGGCTGCCTCACGCCCTGGGCCGACCGCGGCGTGCTGCTGCTCAACGCGGTGCTCACGGTGGAGCGCGGCCTGGCCGCCTCGCACCAAGGCAAGGGCTGGGAGGGCTTCACCGACGCGGCGATCGACGCGCTCAACCGCGAGCGCGAAGGCATCGTGTTCATGCTCTGGGGCAGCTACGCGCAGCGCAAGGGCCAGCTGATCGACACGCGCAAGCACTGCGTGCTGAAGAGCGTGCACCCCTCGCCGCTGTCCGCGCACCGCGGCTTCCTCGGCTGCGGGCATTTCTCCGCCGCCAACCGCTATCTGCAAAGCCACGGGCAGGCGCCGATCGACTGGTCGCTGCCGCCGCGTGCCGCGTTGCAGGCCTGATTAGCCCGCCACTTCCGCCCACATGCGCAGCAGGTTCGCGTGCGAGCGGCTCACCGCGTCGAAGGCCGAGCTCTTGCCCTCGCGGCCGAAGATGTCGCGCTTGGCGCTTTCCAGATCCCACAGCAGCTCGCGCCGCGCCGGGTCGCGCACCATGCTCTGCACCCAGATGATCGCCGCGTCGCGCACGCCGCGCGTCACCGGGCTGACGTGGTGCAGGGTGTTGGCCGGGTAGGCGATGGCGCCGCCGGCCTCCAGCTTGAAACGGTGCTCGATGCCGCCGCTCATGTGCGTCACCAGCTCGCCGCCGTCGTAGCTGCCGGGGTCGGACAGGAACACGGTGATCGCGATGTCGGTGCGCACCGCGCTGCCCATGCCGCCCATCACCGCCGCATCGACGTGCGCGCCGTACTCCATGCCGCCGGCGTAGCGGTTGAACAGCGGCCGGGTGTGCGCCGCCGGCAGCAGCGCCGCCTGCAGCAGGCCGTGGCGCAGGAAGGCGGCGCGCACCATGTCGGCCATCCGAGCGTAGCTCGGGCTGTTGAAGTCGATCTGCTGGTTCTTCTTCACCCCGCGCGCCGACCAGCCGGCCGTGGCGGCGCCGTCGACGAAGGGGGCGGCCTGCAGCTCGGTGCGGAGCGCGCCGAGCTCCTGGGCCGTCAACACATCGGGTACACAGACGATCAAGTGAACTCCCCCATCCGGCGTGGCGTGTCTCGGCATTGTAGTCAGCGGGCCGGCCGCGAGGCACGCGCGGCGGCGCCTCCCGGCCGTTTTCAAGCCCTGCCGAACGGCCCATGTCCCGCCCCGGCGCGGGGTGCAGGATGGACAAACGCTCCATATTTCTGTACGATTCGGTTCATTAAAAGGCCGTGAACTATTCGCGGCTTTAGCACTCCAAGCGCGAGAGTGCTAACCTGAAGCCCTGTACCGGAGGTTTCCACATGACCCAAGCCTTGGCGATCGCTCCCAGCACGCTGCCCAGCGTGGTCGGCAGCCTGGATGCCTACATCTCGGCCGTGCACCGCATCCCGGTGCTGAGCCAGGACGAAGAGCAGGCGCTGTCGCGCCGCTACAACGAGGAAGAGGATCTGTCCGCCGCGAAGCAGCTGGTGATGTCGCACCTGCGCTTCGTGGTGCACGTGGCGCGCGGCTATTCCGGCTACGGCCTGCAGCTCGCCGACCTGATCCAGGAAGGCAACATCGGCCTGATGAAGGCGGTGAAGCGTTTCGACCCCGACCAGGGCGTGCGCCTGGTGAGCTTCGCGGTGCACTGGATCCGCGCCGAGATGCACGAGTTCATCCTGAAGAACTGGCGCATCGTGAAGGTGGCCACCACCAAGGCGCAGCGCAAGCTGTTCTTCAATCTGCGCAAGAGCAAGAAGCGCCTGGGCTGGATGAACGCGGCCGAGGTGAGCGCGGTGGCGCAGGATCTGGGCGTGCCCGAGGCCACGGTGCGCGAGATGGAATCGCGCCTGTCCGGCCGCGACATCGGCTTCGAGGCGCCGGCGGACGCCGACGACGACGCCAAGCCCGCGCCCGAAGCCTTCCTGATCGACGAAGGCGCCGACCCCTACGACAACGTGGCCGAGGCCGACCAGAGCGACAACCAGCTCGGCATCTTGTCCGCCGCGCTGGACAAGCTCGACGGCCGCTCGCGCCACATCATCCAGCGCCGCTGGCTGGACGAAGACAAGGCCACGCTGCAGGAACTGGCCGACGAGTACGGCGTCTCCGCCGAGCGCATCCGCCAAGTCGAGGCGAATGCGATGAAGAAGATGCGGGGGTTGTTCGCGGCTTGAGTTTGCCGCTACGCAAGCCATGAGGACGGCCCGCTTCGGCGGGCCGCTTTCGTTTGCTCCATTCGTGCAACACCCATTGAGCTTGGCGAGCAAGTGGCGCAAGGGTGGCCTCGATGTGGTGTAGCGGCGTAGATCATGGTTCCGGGCGTTGGGTGGTGACTGGCCACAAGAGTAACTATCGAAAAAGGCAGATGCCGACAAAGGGTGGCTCATTTGTAAGGGTGTTGCTCAGACTCGTTTACTGTTCATATAAACCCATGCGCAAGAGTGGTGCTACTTGTTTCGCCAGCTCGATGAGAAGACCGTCTCTATTCATGCCGTAGCGACCGCCAAAGAATGGAGAAACAACTAGAACTCCGAGGTCATCTTCATATATGCGACACCTGCGGTTGTGGCTGAGCTCCCACATTTTGTACTCGTGATCCTGTCGGAATCCAAAAGCTTCTAGGAAATAATTATTATGTGTGATACCCGTTCCAATAATCACCTTTGGCCTGTGCTCCTTTCTAAGGTTTGAGAATTTGGTGAAGCGCTTTCGGCGGCAGCGGTCGTAATATTCATCCCTGTTAGTGCAGATTGTTTGGTAATTTTCCTTCCACCGTGGATCGCTGACCGATGGTGATGAAAATGGAAACAAATTCAATTTGAAGCTATCGCCGTTTTCGGTATAGAGCTTCTCTCTCATATAGTCTTTATAGTTTTCAACAGAAATGCGGAGCTCATCATGTGATTGGCTAACGGCCAGCATAAATTTGGCTACTTTTTGATGGTACGGCCACGCCGAATAGTTTGGATGTCTTTCTCTGAATTCATTATCCCAGAATCTATCTTCGATCCTCTTTGAGGATTCTTTTGTGATTAATTCTTTGATGTCGTCAAATCCTCCACCGTATTCAATGCCGCAAATCCATATGTTGGCCTTGCGATTCCCTCCGTCGCAGCCGAGCCAGGATTCTATTAGGCTATCGAAATCAACTTTCGATATATTTTTCATCATGCTTCTCCGTAGTGATATTTTTTGCGGTTTGATATAGTGTTGCCAAGTTTTGAATTTGGTGTGCGAACTCATCTCGCAATGACTTTGGCTTCACCACCTCCACCATATCGCCGAATGCAAGCAGCCACCACTTCAATGTCTCATCAAGTTCGACGATGGCGCGCACTTCGACGCGCGTGCCGTTGTCGATCGGACGTATGACCTGATCGCGGGATAGCGGTGTTTCTTCCAGGTGGGCGGCTGCATCCGCGTCGAAGCGTGCCACCAGTTGGATGGTTCCCTGCGGGTTGTAGCGGGCCGCCTCCGTGGAATATTTCCGGAAGTCGAAGCCGGCGGGTTTCTTCCTTGGCGTGGGGAGAACTTCCGCGTGCGACAGCCGATGGAGCGGCAGGCGCAAGATGTCCGTGTAGTCGAACATGGTGCCGACAAGGTATTGCACGGGGCCGCGGATGAGCAGGCCGAGCGGATGGATCACGGCAGGCTTGGCCGCCGTGCTGCCCTTGGCCCGATAGCGCGCGGAGAGACAGCGGCCTTTCGCCAGTGCCGTCTGCACGGTTTCCAGAACGCCGGCGCTGGTCGCTGGCGGCAGTAGTTCCAGCGAGGTCTGGAGCACGGCGGTTTCGCGGTGCCACTGCTTCCAGCCGCTGGCCGCCACTTCCTGCTCGGCGTTGTCGAACAGCGGCATCAGCTCTTGCAGCAAGGCTCTGGGCAGCAGGGTTTTCAGGTGTTCCCTGGCCAGCAGCAGCGCGACGCATTGCGGCGTGCTCAGTCGCGGGGTGAACTCCTGGCGGGCGCCCTTGGCCCAACTCCAGCCGTGGGGTTTGCTGGCGTTGTCCACGGCAAGAGGGAACTCCATCGACAAGGCTTGCAAGTCGCGCTCCACGGTGCGGCGTGTCACCGCGATTTGCCGGTCGGCCAACACCTCCACCAGCCCCGACACCGTTGCCTTGCGCGGCCACGCCGGCAGGTTGCGCAGCAGTGCCCACTGGCGCGCGAGCGTTTGTACGGTGTCCTGTTGCATGGTCGATCCACACGGTTGGCCATGGACAGCCTAGCATCGCGTGCGACGTAAGTCGTCGCATGCGTGTGGATCATGGCGGCATCCAATTACGAACGGATGTTCCATGACCAATGACATCGAACCTTTCGCACACTTGCTGGAACGCCGCGATCTTTCGTTTCTGTGGCTCATGCGGATCGTGGTGCGTCTATGCGACTCGCGCCATGTCTGGACGACGACGGGAAGGGATTCGCACGTCACCGAACTGCTGGGTCTCCAGGACGCGTTCGAAAATACAAGATGGGGTGAGCGCATGCCCTACATGCAACGTCTTTCCTGCACGCTGGAGGCCATGGAGCAACAGGTTCACGTCTATCGGCTTGCCCCCGTGCTGGAAGAAAACATGGGGTTTCTCGCCCAGCGTCTTGCCTTGTCTCCCCTGGAAACGCGCGCACTGGCTTTGGCCGTACTGCTTCGTTCAGACGATGCGCTGCATGCAGCGGCGGACAATGCGCGACAAACTGTCAATTTTCCCCGGCAACTCAGCCAGGTTCTGGACGTGCCGGAAGATGAGGTATCCCGCGTGGCGAACAGGAAGTCCCTGTTGCATCGGACGGGGTTGGTCGAGTTCAAGTCTGGCGGCGATCTGGCGGCCAATCTTTCCGTGAAACACGGGAGCCTTCGGCGACTTGCCACCGTGCCTTTGTCGTCGGCGGACGAGCTGTTCGCCGGCTTTGTGCGGCAAGCGCCCACCAGCGAATTGCAGGCGGATGACTTTGCCCATGTCCACGATACGGCGACTGCCTTGTATCACCTGCTGGGCGAAGCATTGGACAGCCAGCGCTCCGGCGTGAACATCCTGCTGTACGGGCCGCCGGGCACAGGCAAGACCCAGCTGGTGCGATGGCTGGCTGGCCGCGTATCGGCCACGCTCTATGACGTGTCGCCCGATGCGGTGGACGAGCACAACGAAGGAGAGGGCGAGCGGCCCCATGATCGGCTGGCGAAAGCCGCCACCTGCCTGCATCTGTTGCGCGGACGACGCGCTGTGCTTGCCATGGACGAATGCGACGCCATCTTCCAGGACGCTTCTTCTGCCGGCGTGCATAGCGCCGCAAGTTTGGCCAAGGCGTGGGTCAACGACCTGCTGGAAACCAGCGCCGTCCCGATGGTGTGGATCGCGAACCGGATTCGCGAGATGGATGATGCCTTCGTGCGTCGGTTCGACATGGTTGTCCGGCTGGATACGCCGCCGCTGAAGCAACGCCTGAAACTGCTGGAACGCACTTGCGGCCAACAGGTCGCTCCCGTGCAGCTCCGGCGGCTGGCGCACGCGGACAAGGCCACGCCTGCCGTGCTGAGTCGCGCCGCCAGCGTGGCCGAGCGCGTGCGTGCCCACGGCGACGAACAGGATACGGGCAGGCTGATCGAAACGATCCTGGACGGCACCTTGCGTGCGCAAGGCCATCCCACGATCCGCATGGCCAACCGCCATGCGCCCGCGGACGACTACGACCCGCGGTTGTGCAACGCCAGCGTGGATCTCGGCGATTTGTGCGAAGGGCTGCGCCGTGCGGGCCAAGGGCGGATTTTGCTCTACGGCCCGCCGGGCACAGGCAAGACCGCTTTCGGCCATTGGCTGGCGGGCATCTTGGGGCGGCCGCTTTCCCTCAAGCGCATGTCCGGCATTCAGAGCCCGTGGCTGGGCGAGATGGAGAAGAACCTGGCGCGTGCGTTTGAACAAGCGCTGCGCAACGACGCCGTTTTGCAAATCGACGAGGTAGATGGCTTCCTGCGTGATCGGCGGCAAGCCGAGCGCAGTTGGGAACTGGCGCAGGTCAACGAGTTCCTGACACAACTCGAATCCTTCGAGGGCATATTCATCGCTTCCACCAATCTGGTGGATGGGCTCGATCCGGCGGCCATTCGCCGCTTCGATCACAAGGTGCATGTGGGTTACCTCAAGCCGGAACAGGCGTGGGCGTTGTTCCAGCGGAAGCTCGCAAGCTGGGGTGTGGCGATGGCGGACGCCGAAGCTTGCCGTCATCGTCTGGATGCCATGACCAGCCTGACGCCCGGCGATTTCGCCGTCATCGCCCGACGCCATGTGTTGACGCCCTACGAAGATGCCTTGGCCGTGGTGGACGCCTTGGCCGGGGAGCACGCATTCAAGATGCCGGCCGAGCGGCGGATCGGGTTTACGTGAGCCTTCGACCCTGCATCGTCATGGACAGGCGTCACTCGCTGTCTTTGCGCTCATCCCCGCCAGTGATGATCCGCGCATGCCGCGCCTGCGTCCAGTACGCCATCGCCCAGTCCAGCATCACCACCAGGCGGTTGCGGAAGCCGATCAGGAACCAGATGTGCGCGCCCAGCCACACCCACCACGCGAGCAGGCCGGATAACCGCAGCTTGCCGAATTGCGCCACCGCCGCCATGCGGCCGATGGTGGCCAGCGAACCGGCGTCGCGGTAGCGAAATGGCATGGCGCGAACGTCGCCGCGCAGGCGGGTGGCGATCAGCCGGCCCGCGTGCTGGCCCATCTGTTTGGCGGCGGGCGCCACGCCCGGCACCGGGCGGCCGTCCTGCTGCACGCTGGCGAGGTCGCCGAGCACGAACACTTCGGGATGGCCGGGCAGGGACAGGTCGGGCTGCACCAGCACGCGGCCGGCGCGATCCAGCGGCGCATCCAGCAGCCGGCCCAGCGGCGAGGCGGCCACACCCGCGGCCCACAGCACGGTGCGCGCGACGAGGCGTGCGTCGCCCAGCGTCACGCCTTCGTCGTCCACCGCCGTGACCGCCTGGCCGAGGCGCACCTGCACGCCCAGGCGTTCCAGCTGCCGTTGCGCCTTCGCCGACAGCGCGGGATCGAACGCGGCCAGCACGCGCGGCCCCGCTTCCACCAGCAGGATGTTGGCCGCCCGCGGCTGCGCGCGGCGGAACTCGCCGGCCAGCGTGTGGCGCGCGATCTCGGCCAGTGTGCCGGCCAGCTCCACGCCGGTGGCGCCGCCGCCCACCACCACGAAATTGAGCCAGGCCTGGCGGCGGGCGGGATCGTCCTCCTGCTCGGCGCGCTCGAACGCGGTGAGCACGCGGCGGCGGATCGCCAGCGCGTCGTCCAGCGACTTCAGCCCCGGCGCAGCGGCGGCCCAGTCGTCGTGGCCGAAGTAGGCGTGCGCGGCGCCGGTGGCGACGATCAGCCAGTCGTAGTCCAGCCGCTCGCGCGTGAGCTGCACGCGGCGCTGCGCGAGATCGATGCCGGCGACCTCGTCCATCAGCACGGTGACGTTGCGCTGGCGGCGCAGGATCTGCCGCAGCGGCGCCGCGATCGACGGCGCCGACAGCCCCGCAGTGGCGACCTGGTACAGCAGCGGCTGGAACAGGTGATGGTTGTGCCGGTCGACCAGGGTGATGCGTGCGGACGTGTGCGCCAGCGCGCGGGTGGCGGAGAGCCCGCCGAAGCCGCCGCCGAGGATCACGATGTGGGGCAGTGCGTCGGGCATGGCGGTTTCCTTGGATTGTGTAGGCGCACCCCGGATCAAGTCCGGAGCAGGCTCTGTGCGCGAATGCTCTGGCTCAATAGAGATCGATCGGATCGACATCCAGCGACCAGCGCACCTTGCGCGCGGCGGGCAGGCGCGCGAGTTGCGCGGCCCAGGAGCGCAGCGCGGCGTGCAGTTCGCGGCGGTTCGCGGCTTCCAGCAGCAGTTGGCCGCGCTGGCGGCCGGCGCGCAGCGGCATCGGCGCGGGCATCGGGCCGGCGACCTGCAGGCCGTGGTTCGGCGGCAACGCGGCGCAGGCTTCGGCGAGGAAGGCGTCGACCGCCGCGCGCTGCGTGGCCTCGGCGCGCAGCAGCACCTGGTGCGCGTAGGGCGGCAGTGCGCCTTGCCGGCGTTCGGTGAGCAGGCTCTGCGCGGCGGCGGCGTAGCCCTGCGCCAGCAGCTGGCGCAGCAGCGGATGGTCCGGGTGGTGCGTCTGCAACAGTACGCGGCCCGGCTTGGCGGCGCGGCCGGCACGGCCGGCCACCTGCACCAGCTGCTGGGCCAGCCGTTCGCTGGCGCGGAAGTCCACGCTCAAGAGGCCCTCGTCCACGCCGGCGATGGCGACCAGGGTGAGGTTGGGTAGGTCGTGGCCCTTGGCCAGCATCTGGGTGCCGACGAGGATCGCGGGCCTGGCTTCGTCGCGCAGGCCGTCGAGCAGCTGTTCGAAGGCGTCGCGGCGGCGGGTGGTTTCGCGGTCGATGCGCAGCACCGGCACGTCGGGGAAGCGCGCGGCCAGCGCTTCCTCCAGCCGCTCGGTGCCTTGGCCCTGCGGCTTCAGTTCGGTGTAGCCGCAGGCGGGGCAGGTGGCGGGCACGCGCACGCGGTGGTCGCAGTGGTGGCAGATCAGCTGCCGGTGCGTGGCGTGCAGGGTCAGCGGGCGTTCGCAGCGCGGGCAGTCGGCGTGCCAGCCGCAGGCGTGGCAGGTCAGCACCGGGGCGTAGCCGCGGCGGTTCTTGAACACCAATGCCTGCTCGCCGCGCGCCACGGTGTCGGCCACCGCGGCGAGCAGGGTGGGCGAGAGGCCATGCTCGAGGCGCTGCGCGCGCATGTCCACGATCTGCACGGTGGGCGGGCGCACCGCGCCGGGGCGGGCGCGCAGGTGCAGCGCGCGGTAGCGGCCCGCTTCCACGTTCGCCAGCGATTCCAGCGAGGGCGTGCCCGAACCCAGCAGCACCGGCACGCCCAGCGCGCGGGCGCGCACCACGGCGAGGTCGCGCGCGTGGTAGCGGAAGCCTTCCTGCTGCTTGTAGGCGCCGTCGTGCTCCTCGTCGACGAGGATGAGGCCGGCCTGCGGCAGCGGCGCGAACACTGCCGAGCGGGTGCCCAGGATCACCTTCGCCTCGCCGTTGCGCGCGCGCAGCCAGGCGCGGGCGCGTTCGCCCTCGGCGAGGTTGGAGTGGATCACCTCCACCGGCACGCCGAGGCGCTCGCGCAGCCGGCGCAGGGTCTGCGGCGCGAGGCCGATCTCGGGCACCAGCAGCAGGCTTTGCTTGCCTTGCGCCAGCGCGCGCTCGATCAGGGCCAAGTACACCTCGGTCTTGCCGCTGCCGGTGACGCCGTCGAGCAGGAAGGGTTGATAACGGCCGAGGCTTTCGCTCACCGCATCCACGGCGGCTTGCTGCTCCGCGTTGAGCGGCGGCGCGGCGCGCGTGGCGATGGGCGTGTCGGCGCGGCGCTCGCCACGCTCGACCAGGCCGGCGGCGAGCAGCCGCCGCGCGGCGGCGCGCCAGCCGGGCAGGCAGGCGTCCAGTTCGGCGGCGCCCAGCGAGCCGGTGGCCAGTTCCGCGAGCAGCGCCTGGCTGCCGCCGCGGCGGCTGCCGGCATCGAGCGCGCTGCGGCCGGCGGTGCTGAGCGACCAGCACTCCTCGCCCAGTGCCGGCAGCGGCTTCGCCTCGCGCAGCGCCAGCGGCAGCGCGTTCGCATACGCCTCGCCGGGCGCACCCAGCCAGTAGTCGGCGGCCCAAGCCAGGGTCGCCATCAGCTCGGCGTCGAGCAGCGGTTCGGCATCGAGCAGGCGCAGCGCGCACTTCAGCTTGCCCGCGCCCACCGCGGAGGCCACGCCCGTGGCCACCACCACGCCCACCGCCTGGCCGCGACCGAACGGCACCAGCAGCCGGCTGCCCGGCCGGACCTCGCCGCCGCTCGCGGGCGGCAGGTAGTCGAACAGGGTGGGCAGGGGCACCGGCAGGGCGACGCGCAGGACGGCGGGTGTCATGGCGGGCAAGTGTAGCTAGCGGCCGCGACGAAGCCGCATTCTCCGCGCAAGGATCGGGCGGGGCGCAGCTTGCGGCGACATGCTGCCGGCGGGTCGAGGAGTCGGGCGCAAGTCACTCAGCCGCGCAGGTTTTTCCGCTTATCCACAACGCCTGTGGACAAGTCTGTGGATGGCGCGGGGACGAGGGGCGGCGGAGCGCATGGCGGCGCCCTTCGCGACAGTCTGGACACGTTTTGGTCACGTAGAAAACAAGTTCCATATCAATGGCTTGCAAATGCCGTCCAGTGGGCGTTCACACGGCTGTCAAGCGGCGCGGCCCGCCTTGACAGCCCGCTGGTGCTGTGCAAAACCGCGGCCGGACGGCTCCGGCGATGGCCTGCGGGGCGTGCCGTCAGTGCGCCAGCCCCAGCACGAAGGCGCCCAGCACCACGAAGCTGAGCAGGCAGGCGTAGCAACAGCCGATGCACCCGTATTTCAGCAGGGTCATCGGCCAGCCCTGCCGATAGATGCGCTTTTGCGCCAGCAGCAGCCATATCGGGGCCCACAGCAGCAGGATCATTTCCAGCCACCCGGTGGGCCGGGCCGCCCAGGCGGCGTGGAGGCGCAGCCAATCGTGGGCCTCGTCCGACAAGGCGAGCAGCAGCAGCCAGAGGAACACGAAGGCCTGGCTGTGCAGCACCACGATCAAGTGCTCCATGTACAGCCGCCGCTTGAACACGTAGAACAGCTTGAGCAGCAGCGCGAACACCGGTACCAGCACGAACATCGCCCCCGGCAGCTTGCCGAAGACGCCGTTGATCACGCGCTCGCTGGCGGCGGCGCGGATCGCCGGATCGCGGGATTTGTACGCGCGCAGGTTGTCCTGCATGTGCTGGGCGGCGACGGTCAGCCACTGGTTGGCGAAGTCGGGCAGCCAGGCGACCCGCGCGCGTGCCACGGGCGACGGGGTCGGATTGGCCGGCGACGCCGCGGTCGGCAAGGGCAGCGGCGCCGCGTGCAGGTCCGCCAGCCGCTGGTTGGCGGCGGCGAGCAGGGCCTGCCGGGCCGCCTTGGCCTGGGCTGTAACGGTTTCGTCGCCGAAGGCCTGGGGAGCATCCAGGGCCTTGAGTTTGTCGTCGAGCAGTCGTTGGACCTGCTTGGGCGTCGTGGCTTGCGCGAAATCCTCGCCGCGATCCATCAGCCGGGTTTGCTGGCGCGACGCGAGGTCCACAGTGACCGAACTGGAGGCCACGCGCAGCGTGAAAAAGCACAGCAGGCACAGCACGAACATCAGCCGGAACGGCGCGATGTAGCGCACGCGGCGGCCGGCGAAGTATTCCAAGGTGAGGAAGCCGGGCTTGAGGAACAGCGGCGGCAACGTGTGCACGATGCGGCTATCGATGTGCAGCACGGTCTCCACGGTTTCCTCGACCATGTGGTGCACCGGCTTGAGCACGCTGTGCACGGACTGGCCGCACGCGTGGCAGTACTCGCCCTGCAGGGGCGTGACACAGTTGGCGCAGTGCAGGCCTTCGTGGCCGACCGGGGATTTCATCGCGTGTTTCTCGATTCCTTCGCAGCGCGCGATCTTGGCACAGCGCATCGCGGCCGACAGCCCTGCCGGAAGGCTCGGGTAGAATGGCTGCCCGTTGGAGCCCTTCGATCCATGAAATCGCTACGCCCCGAACGTGCCCGCGTGCGGCACGAGATCGGCGCCACCGTGCGCCTCGCCATCCCGCTGATCCTGGCCCAGCTCGCCGCGATCGGCAGCAACGTGATCGACGCGGTGCTGTCCGGCCACGTCAGCGCACACGTGCTGGGCGCGGTGGCGGTGGGCGCCAGCATCTGGTCGCTGGCGATCGTCTGCGGCATCGGCATGATGATGGCGGTGCCGCCCTCGGTGGCGCAGCTGGACGGCGCCAGGCGCCGCTTTGATGTGGGCGCGGTGTTCCGCCAGGCGCTGTGGCTGGCGCTGGCGGTGGGCGTGCTGCTGTGGTTCGCGGTGCGCCACGCGGGGCCGCTGCTCGACCTGATCGGCGTCGATCCCGAACTGCGCCACGACGTGGAGCGTTTCCTGTCCGCGATCAGTTGGGGCGCGCCCGCGCTGACCTGCTATTTCGCGCTGCGCGGGCTGTCCGAAGGCCTGTCGCTGACCCGGCCGTCCATGTACTTCGGTTTCGGCGGACTCGTGCTGCTGGTGCCGCTGGGCTACGTGCTGATGTTCGGCAAGCTGGGCATCCCGCCGCAGGGCGCGCACGGTTGCGGCATCGCCACCGCCACCGTGCTGTGGCTGGAGATGCTGGGCTTCGCGACGTACGTGCTGAAGCACCGCAACTACCGCGGGCTGAACCTGCTGGAGCGCTTCGAGTGGCCGCACTGGCGGCGCATCGGCGCGCTGCTGCACATCGGCTTGCCGATGGCGGTGACGCTGCTGGCCGAGGCGGGCCTGTTCGTGGCCTCCACGCTGTTCATCAGCACGCTGGGCACGGACGCGGTGGCCAGCCATCAGGTGGCGATCAACGTGGCCTCGCTGTTCTTCATGGTGCCGCTGGGCCTGGCGATGGCGATCACGGTGCGGGTGGGCAACGCGGTGGGCCGCGGCGACGCGCGCGGCGTGCGCTACGCCGGCTTCTGCGGCATCGCGCTGACCCTCGCCACCCAGCTGGTGTCCGCCACGCTGATGCTGACGCTGCCGCACTACATCGCCACGCTGTACACGCACGACGCGAAGGTGATCGCGCTGGCGGCGCAGCTGATCGTGCTGGCCGGTGTGTTCCAGTTCTCCGACGGCATCCAGGTGGCGGCGAACGGCGCCTTGCGCGGGCTCAAGGACACCCGTGTGCCGATGGCGATCACCCTGTTCGCCTACTGGGGCGTGGGCATGCCGGTCGGCTGGTGGCTGGGTTTCCACCGCGGCCTCGGCGCGCGTGGCGTGTGGATGGGCCTGATCGCCGGCCTCACGGTGGCGGCGGCGATGCTGTTCGTGCGCTTCTGGCGCAGCGCCTGGCGCGAGCGCTGGCGGCGGCACCTGCCGGTCGCGGCGGAGACGCCGGCGCCGGTCGTGGCCGCATGACGCGGCGCGGCGCGAACGGCTACGCTAGCGGGCACCCACAAGGAAGCCCACGTCCATGCAGCCACCGCCCATGCCGCCCCGTCCGCCATCGTCGCCCGCGACCCCGCCGCCGCGCCGCAACGGTGTCTGGGCGGTGCTGTGCGGGATCGGCCGCGGCATCAACGTGGTGCGCCTGCTGATCATCAACGCGGTGTTCTTCTTCCTGCTGCTGATCGTGCTGCTGCTGGTCGTGGGCGGCGTCGCCGGCAGCCGCGCCGCGCACGAGGTGGCGGACGGCAGCGTGCTGGTGCTCAAGCCCGAGGGCCAGCTGGTCGAGCAGTACAGCATCGACCCCGCGCAGCGCGCGCTGGCGCAGCTGTCCGGCAACAAGGCCGAGCAGGTGCAGCTGCGCGACCTGGTCGGCGCAATCGACGCCGCCGCGAAGGACAAGCGCATCAGCCGCATCCTGCTGCTGCCCGACCAGCTGCACGCCGGCGGCTTCGCCGCGTTGCGCGAGGTGGGCGCGGCGCTGGACCGCTTCCGCGCCAGCGGCAAGCCGGTGATCGCCTGGGCGGCGAACCTGGACCAGGGCCAGTACTACCTCGCCGCGCACGCCGACCGCGTGCTGCTCGACCCGCAGGGCAGCCTGATGCTGACCGGCCTGGCGAACTACCGGCTGTTCTACAAGGACCTGCTCGACAAGCTGGGCGTGGACGTGCACCTGTTCCGCGTGGGCCAGTTCAAGAGCGCGGCCGAGCCGTACATCCTCGACCACGCCTCGCCCGCCTCGAAAGAGGCCGACAGCTACTGGATGGGCGGGCTGTGGGACGAATACCTCGCCGAGGTGGCGAAGCTGCGCAAGCTCGATCCCGCCGCGTTGCGCGCCGACATCGACGACCTGCCGCAGACCATCGCCAGCACCCGGGGCGACCTCGCCAGGCTGGCGCTCGACGAACACCTGATCGACGGCACCGCCACCCGCGCCGAGCTGATCGCCAAGCTGCGCGCCGAGGGCGTGCCCGCGGCGAAGAACGGCCACGGCTTCCGCGCGGTGGACTTCGTACACTACGCCGCCGACCTGCCGAAGGCCGGCGACCTGTTCGCGCCCGGCGTGACCGTGGTGGTGGCCGAGGGCGAGATCGCCGGCGGCAAGCGCCCGCCGGGCGCCATCGGCGGCGAATCCACCGCCGCGCTGATCCGCGCCGCGCGCGAGGACAAGCGCACCAAGGCGCTGGTGCTGCGCGTGGACTCGCCCGGCGGCGAGGTCTACGCCGCCGAGCAGATCCGCCGCGAGGTGCAGCTCACCCGCGACGCCGGCATCCCGGTGGTGGTGTCGATGGGCGACGTGGCCGCCAGCGGCGGCTACTGGATCTCGATGAACGCGAACCGCATTCTCGCCGAGCCGAACACCATCACCGGTTCGATCGGCATCTTCGGCATGTACTACACGGTGCCGAACACGCTGGCCAAGCTCGGCGTCAGCAGCGACGGCGTGGCCACCGGGCCGATGGCCGGCGCGTTCGACATCAGCCGCCCGCTCGATCCCAAGGTGGGCGCGGTGATCCAGGCGATCATCGACAAGGGCTACCGCGACTTCGTCGGCGGCGTGGCCAAGGCGCGCGACAAGCCCTTCGATGCCATCGACGCGATCGCGCAAGGCCGCGTGTGGACCGGCCGCCAGGCGCTGGACCGCGGCCTCGTCGACCAGCTCGGCGGCTTGGGCGACGCGGTGGCCGACGCCGCCGAGCTCGCCAAGCTGGGCAAGGATTACCCGGTGCGCTACCAGCAGGCGCCGCTGGGCGCGTTCGAGCGTTTCCTGGTCGGCGTCAGCCAGAACGCCGGCGTCGAGCTGCTGCAATCCTGGGGCGTGCGCCTGCCGCCGTGGCTCGCGCAGATCCACGCGCTGGCGCCGGAGCTGTCGCTGCTGCGCGACGCCAGGGCCGGCACGCCGAACGTCTACGCGTATTGCTTCTGCTCGCCGCATTGAACGGCGCATCGCGCAAACGCTAGTCGCGGTGATGATGTGGGTCGGGATTCATCCCGACAACGCCTCTCCGGGGCACCGGGTCGGGATGAATCCCGACCTACGGGGCTGCCACGATGGCGTGGTACCGCTACGCGTATGGCTTCGCTCGCCGCATTGAATGGCACGTCGCGCAAGCGCCTGCCGCTGTCGATGATGTAGGTCGGGATTCATCCCGACCCGAGGCGTTGTCGGGATGAATCCCGACCTACGGCGTCGCCACCGCGGCGTGATACCACTCGCCGTGGCGCGTCACGCGCACCGGCAGGCCGAACGCTTCGGCCAGCGCCTCGTCGGTAAGCGTGGCGGCCTTGTCGCCCTGGCGCACCACGCGGCCGTCCTTCAGCAGCAGTACCTGGCCGATCTCGGGCAGGATTTCCTCGACGTGGTGGGTCACCAGCAGCAGGGTGGTGCCGCCGCGCGCCAGTGCGCGCAGGCTTTCCAGGAAACGGCGGCGGCTGGCGAGGTCCAGCCCCGCGCAGGGTTCGTCCAGCAGCAGCGCGCGCGGCCGGTGCACCAGGGCGCGGGCGATCAGCACGCGGCGCGCCTCGCCGGTGGACAGGCTGGCCATGGTGCGGCCGACCAGGTGGCCGGCGCCCGACTGCGCCAGCGCGGCGCGCGCCTGCTCGCGCATCGACGCGCTGGCCTGCTGGTCCAGCCCCAGGCCGCGGGCGGCGAAGAAGCCGGAGACCACCGCGTCGAACACTTCCAGCGGCGCGTCGCTGGTGTAGTCGCTCTGCAGCGTTGGCGAAACGATGCCGAGCAGGCCGCGCAGCTCGGCCACGTTCCAGCGCTCGCGACCGAACACCCGCACCGGGCCGCGGCCGTCGCCCGGCGCCAGCGGATAGAGCTGGCGCGCGATCAGCTGCACCAGGGTGGACTTGCCCGAGCCGTTCGCGCCGAGGATCGCGGTGTGCTGGCCCGCTTCCACGCGCAGGGCGAGGCGGTCGAGCGCCAGGCGGTTGCCGCGCTGCACGGTGGCGGCTTCGATTTCGAGCAGGGGAGGCGTGGCAATGCTGGCGTCCATGCGTGGAACGATGCCGGCAAACGTGATGGCCTGCAAGGCGTTTGGACGTCGAGACGGCCAAAGCGCGCCTATTGGATTTTCGGGAAAGTGCATCCATGCACTTTCCCGAATCGCTTGGCCCGGCACGGCCGGGCCAAGCTCCGCCGATCAGGCGCGTGCGCGCCCGACCGGCGAGCGATCCATCCGTGGATCGCAGTAGCGGGCTGTCGCAAGACAGCCCGCTACTGCGCGTCGATCTGCTTGCGCTGGTCCGCGGCCTGCTTGTCCACGATCTTCTGCACGTCCTTCGCGCGCTGCTCGTCGGCCTTCAGCGCATCCCACGGCGTGGCGACGCGGCTGCTGGCCGCGGCCGCCGGCTGCGCGGCGGCAGTGGGTGCCGGCGGCTTGCCGGAGCAGGCGGCGAGGCCGAACAGGCACAGCAGCGGCAGCATGGCTTTCATCGCGGAACCCTCGTGGGAATGCCGGCGCCGAGTGTCCCGCCATGCGTCTCCACGGGCAAGGGCATCGTGAAGAGCCTGCTCAACGCCTCCGCATAACCCGCGCCGGGAGCTGTTTGCGCGCAGGCCAAGGAAGAAGGAGGGAGTGGACGTCCGTCCACGACCGAGTGATGACGCAGGAATGCGGGCAAACAGCCCCGGCCCTTCGGGTTGCCTTGCCGTGGCCGCCATGCGGCAGCGCGCGGCTTGACCTGCCAGCCAGGCAGGCGCTGCGCCACGCGCCACCACCTGACGGCCACGGCAAGGCAACGCGGGCTATGCGGAGGCATTGAACAGGCTCTAAGCTCGCCGCATGAACAGCCGCATCGACGCCTGGCAACTGCACGGCCACACCGCCTTGATCACAGGCGCGAGCAAGGGCATCGGCTACGCCGCCGCGCGCGAGCTGGCCGGGTTGGGCGCGAACCTGCTGCTGGTGGCGCGCGACGAGGATTACCTGGAACAGGTGCGGGTGGAACTGGCCGACGAGCACCAAGGCGTCGAGGTCTATGCGCTGGGCGCCGACCTGTCCGAAGCGGAGGATCGGCTGGCGGTGTTCGACTGGGTCGCCGACCTCGGCCTGCCGCTGTCGCTGCTGGTCAACAACGCGGGCGGCAACGTGTCGAAGCCGGCGCTGGAGTACGACGGCGACGACTGCCGCGCGATCTTCGAGCTGAACCTGTTCGCGGCGTTCGAGATGTGCCGGCTGGCGCATCCGCAACTGGTGCAGCACGCGAACGCGGCGATCGTCAACGTGGGCTCGGTCTCCGGCATCACCCACGTGCGCACCGGCGCGCCCTACGGCATGAGCAAGGCCGCGCTGCACCAGCTCACCCGCAACCTCGCCGCGGAATGGGCGGTGGACGGCATCCGCGTCAACGCGGTGGCGCCGTGGTACATCCGCACCCAGCGCACCGACACCGCGCTGGCCGACGAGGATTACCTGGAGGAAGTGCTGGACCGCACCCCGCTGCGCCGCATCGGCGAGCCGGAGGAAGTGGCTGCGGCGATCGCCTTCCTGTGCCTGCCCGCGGCCAGCTACATCACCGGCCAGGTGCTGGGCGTGGACGGCGGCTTCCTCAATTACGGCTTTTGATCTCTGCCCGCAGGAGCTGATCGGTGGCCGTGGGTCGGGATTCATCCCGACTGATCGGGCCTTGCCGTTCGGGCGTGTCGGGCTGAAGCCCGACCTGCGATTCGCGTCGGAGCGGGCTTTCGCGCGCAGAGCCTGCCCCGGACTTGATCCGGGGGGGGGGGGCGCCAACCGCTGCTACGGACCGCCGCAACCCTGCAGTTGCGCGCGCAGCTCGGCTTCGCGGCGGAGCAGCGGCGGCTGGTCGCTCTTGAACGCGCGGCCGAGCTTGCGCTCGTTGTCGGCCCAGTCCTTGCGCAGCGCCGCGCAGGTTTCCTCCGCGTCCAGTGCGCGGCACGAGTCCTGCACCCAGGTGTAGTAGCTGGAGACCATCGCGGCATTGGCCGGCTCGCGGCCCATGCGGTTCGCCGCGTTGTATTGCTGCGCCAGCGAGGTGGGCACGCCCACGATGCCCAGCGGCGCGTAGTAGCCGGGCGGCTCGCCGTTGGTGCTGAGGTAGGTCTTGCCGTCGGTGGCGCGCACGCACTGGTACAGCACGGGGATCGGCGCGGCCGGTGGCGGCGGTGGCGGGGCTGCCGCCACCGGCGGCTGCGCGCTTGCCGTCGGCGTCGGTGCTGGTGGTGGCGACGTTGGCGCCGGCGGCGCATCGAGGGTGATCGGCCGCTGCCGTTGCGCGCCGGGGCAGGGCGTGGACTGGTAGCTGGCCTCGCCGTGCGCCCCCGTGCACCGGTACACCGTCTGCGCCGGCGCCGGCACGCACAAGCCGGCACCGATCAGCGCGAGACAGATGGACAGGGCGGGTAGACGCGGCATCGTTCGTTCCACGGCCACATGGGGCAAGGCTCAGGATACGGCCTCGTGTTCATCGGCGGCAAAGTGCGGCGTCGGTGCGCCTTCGCCCCCTGCTGGCCTGCGGAGCGCGATGAGGGCTCAGGCACTCGCCGGCAGCAACCCGGCCGCGCGGAGTCTGGATCGCAGCGGTTCGAGCTTGTCGCCGTAAAGCGGGCCGCGCGCGGTGTCCTGACGCAGCGACTGCCGCACCTGTGCCGAGCTGATGGTGAGCACGGTGCGCGGCGTCTGGTGGAAGGCGAGGCAGGCGGCATCGAACGGAAGTCCGCAGAAATCCAGCAGGCGGCGAATCTGCCCTTCGGGGTCCTTCTGCAGCGATTCGTACTCGTGCTCGAAATAGCGCTGCGGGAATTGCTGTCGCCAAAGCCTGCTCAAGCGGTCGTAGCCGGCGAAGTAGTCCACCATGTCGTCCAGGTCGTAGCTGAAATGCACGCCTGCGGCGAACAGCTGCCGGTAGCCGGCAAAGCAGGTTTCCAATGGATCGCGGCGCGAGTTCACGACCCGGGCGCCGGGCAACATGGCCAATGCCGCGCCCACGAAGGCCCAGTTGCTGACGTTCTTGTCGGTGTGGCGCGGATGCTGCCGGCGCCAATGGCTGGTGCGTGCCAGGTATTCCTTGCCCAGGCGATGCCAGTCCGCGGCAGTTGCCGCGGGTGCCCACTGGGGGAAGGCTTGGCCGCGGCGTGCGGATTCCTCGTCGAGGATTTCGGGCAGCGTCTGGATCTCGTCGCCGCCTGCAACCTGCGGATGGGAGGCGAGGATCTGCTCGGTCAGGGTGGAGCCCGAACGCGGCATGCACACCACGAAAATGACCTCCTGCCCGAGCGTGGCGTCCAGTGGCCCGGGCAATGGCGTGGAGAATGCCTCTGCGATGGAGTCGACACGGGCCCGCTCTTCGCCTCGATCCCAGTACAGGTGCCGGCGTTTCAGGGCGTTTGCCTCGCGTACGACATCGAATGCCGCGGCGTAGTCGGCCTGGTCCTCCAGTGCCTTGGCGAGGGTGAAGCCGAGCAGGATGCGCGCATCATCTGACGCGCCCGGTCGGCGGAACAGGCTGTGCAGTTGTGTGGCGTCATCGCTGCCGAAGGATTCGGTCTTCATGTTGCCCAGGGCGAACCAGGCGTCGGCGTTGTCGGGCTGCATGCGCAGGGTTTCACGCAGTATCGCCACGGCGGACGGTATGTCGCCCAGGCTGGTCAGCACGGTGGCCAGTGCATTGCGCGCCCTGACGTAGCCTTGGTCGATTGTCACGGCGCGCTGCAGGGCTTCGCGAGCCTGCTCCATGCGGGACGACACCTGCAGTGCGCGGCCGAAGTTGTACCAGGCCGCGGCAGTTCCGGGGGCGAGTTCGCAAGCCCGTTGCAAACATGCCAGGCCGGCATCGGCTTCGCCGGTCTCGAACAAGGCATTGCCCAGCGTCATGTTGACGATGGCATCGTCCGGATCCGTTGCGAGCGCGCCGCGCAAATGCGCGATGGCGCGGGGATGGTCGCCGCTCATCAAGGCGGCAACGCCCATCAGCCGCCGGACTTCGGCGCTGTCGGGCGCGAGCGCCAGTGCCTGGTCCAGCAGTTGCCCGGCAAGTGCGATCCGGTCGAGGCTCAGGGCCCTGCCCACTTCGCGGAGCAACTGGGAAACCGGCTGCGGCAGGCCGGTTTCGCGCGCGGGTGGGGAAGTGGGGGGCTGGTTTGCTGTCATGCCTGGGATCTTCACTGCTTTTCGCAACCCTCCGCCGGCGGCGGCTGCGTCCGGGGCCGTTCGATGACGCGACGCCGCGCATGGGCTGTCTGGCGGCGATTCGACGGCGATGCGCGGCGGCCGGAGGCCGTGGACGAGCGCCGCAGGCAGGGAATCGGCGGAGATGTACCGCACCGCGAGCCCGGGCAGCGGATGCTTTCCGCTGCCCGGGCTTTCGGGCTCAGAATACGGCTTCGTGCTCCTCGGCGGCAAAGCCCAGCGTCACCGCGCCTTCGCCCACGTTGACCATGCCGGTGATGCTCATCGGCGCCTCCAGCAGGGCGACGCCGCTTTCCTCGCAGGCGGCGCGCAGGCCGGCGTAACCGGGCAGGTGCGACAGCACGGCGAGATCGCCGCCGTAGCTGACGCAGACCACCGGCACCAGCAGGCCCTTGCGCACGCGTGCGGCGGCGTAGTCGAACAGCTGCTGCGCGGCCTGCTCGAAGCCGCGCGCCTTGCCCACCGCGGCGGTCTCGCCGCGGAAGCAGCGCAGGATCGGCTTGATGTCCAGCGCCGAGCCCAGCACCGCGCTGAACAGGCTCACGCTGCGGTCGTTCTTCTTCCTGGCGCGGGCGCGCAGGTAGTGCAGGTCGCGCGGCAGCATGTAGCCGTAGCTGTGGCTGGCGACGTGGTTGAGCCGCTCGCGGATCGTGGCCGGCGCCACGTCGTCGGCGATCAGCCGCGCCGCCTCCCAGACCGCCGGCGCGGAGCCGGCGAACAGGTTGCGGGTGTCGATCACCCGCAGCAGGAACGGCCCGGGGATGCCGGCCGGTTCGCGCACCTCGCGGTAGCGGCGCAGCACCGCGAAGCTGGCGCGCACCACGTTGTCGTGGATCGGGCTGCGGGTGGCGGTGATGGTGAGGCAGAACACGCAGTCCTGCTCCAGCACCAGGCGTTCGAGGAACAGCTGCTGCACTTCCTCGGCCGAGGTCGGCTCGGTCTCCGCCGAGTGGCTGCGGCTGCCGAGGCGGCGGTCGATGAAGCGCTGGATCTCCGCCGGATCGCGGTCGTCCTTGAAGGTCTCGTTGTCCACCTTCACGGTGATCGGCAGCACCGTGATGCGGTGTTCCTCAAGGAACGCCTGCGGCAGATCGCAGGACGCGTCCATGGTCAGCCCCATGCGCATGTGTCACCCCCCAAATGGCCTGCGCAACATAGCACGCGGAGGCGCCGGATTCCGGCATCGGCCGCCTGCATACATACATAATGTGGTCAGACCCGAGGCTCCCGCCGGCGTGGCGTCGCAGGCATCCTCCGCCTGTGCGGAGACACCCGACCACACACCATGAAAGAAAAACACGAGATCGTCGCCAACTGGCTGCCGCGCTACACCGGCACCGCGCTGGAAGAGTTCGGCCAGCACATCCTGCTCACCAACTTCGGCCACTACGTGGACCTGTTCGCCGAATGGCACGGCGTGGAGGTGCGCGGCCGCGACCGCCCGATGCCGAACGCCACCGCCGACGGCATCACCCTGGTCAACTTCGGCATGGGCAGCCCCAACGCCGCCACCGTGATGGACCTGCTCGGCGCGATCGGGCCGAAGGCCGCGCTGTTCCTGGGCAAATGCGGCGGGCTGAAGAAGAAGAACAAGATCGGCGACCTGGTGCTGCCGATCGCCGCGATCCGCGGCGAGGGCACCAGCAACGACTACCTGCCGCCCGAGGTGCCGGCGCTGCCCGCGTTCCAGCTGCAGCGCGCGGTGTCGACGATGATCCGCGACCTCGGCCACGACTACTGGACCGGCACCGTCTACACCACCAACCGCCGCGTGTGGGAGCACGACGAGGCGTTCAAGCATCGCCTGCGCCAGACGCGCAGCATGGCGATCGACATGGAAACCGCCACCATCTTCGCCGCCGGCTTCGCCAACCACATCCCCTGCGGCGCGCTGCTGCTGGTCTCCGACCAGCCGATGATCCCCGAGGGCGTGAAGACCGAAGCCAGCGACCGCAAGGTCACCGAGAACTACGTCGAGGCCCACATCCGCATCGGCATCGAGGCGCTCAAGCTGGTCCGCCGCAACGGCCGCAGCGTGAAGCACCTGCGCTTCGAGGAAGACGGCGAAGGGGAGTGAGGGTGGGCTTGCCGCTGTGGGGTGGCCCGCTTGCGGTGGCCATCATTCCCTGCCGACCCTGAACGTTCCCGTCCGGGCCTGCGGGAAGGTGTGTGCGAGTGTTGGAGATCGCGATCGCATGGTGGGTGGCGGATCGGGCGGCAGGCAGCCTGCCGCGAGCGGAGTTCCCGGCCTGGCACGTCACTGGCCGGGGCCGGCAAGATCGGAGTCACCCGACAGGCTCGGACAGCTGCGCCGCCAGTGCGAGGCGCAGCGGCTCCAGTTGCCGCGCATAGGTTCGCCACTGTCCCAGCCCCCGGGTATGTATCGTTTCGCGTACCTGGGCGCTGCTGGGCGTGGCCACGGGTGCCGTGTTGTGTTCCGGGCGGAAGCAGGCTTCCTCGACCGGTAGCCCGCAGAAATCCAGGATCTTGCGCACGGTTGTTTCGGTTTGCTGCACCAGATCGACATAGGGGACATCGAGCATGGCGCCCGGCAATGCCGTGTTCCAGTGCCGTGCGAGCCGCCTGTATTGGCCGTAATAGTGCGCGAGCGCATCCAGGTCGTAGCTGTACGGCGAGATGTTGCCGAACATGGCCTTGTAGTTGGAAAAGCAGGTGTCCATGGGGTCGCGCACCAGGTGCAGGATGGGTGCGTGCGGCAGGGCACGGCGGATGAAGGCGACCATCTGGATGTTCGCGGGCAGCTTGTCGACGTAGTACGCCTTGCCCTGCGCCCGCCATTGGGTCTGCTTCAGGTAGCGCTCGCCGAGTTCGCGGTAATCGACCCGTTCGCTGCGGCGGATCACCTCGAGCAGGCCCTCGGAACGAGCTGGCGCCACATCGGCGACCCAGTGCAACTGGCGCCAGAAGTCGATGATTTCCCCGGCCGAGACGACCTGCGAGTGGCTGGACAGGATGCGGTCCAGCAAGGTGGTGCCCGAACGGGGCATGCCGACGACGAAGATGGGCATGGGGCCGGGTGGCCGTGCGCTGGGCGGGGCGGGCGCGATCGGCATGCGGGTCAGCGCCGTGACGACGGCCTCCTCGGCATCGGCCTCGTAGGGGTTCAGCGTGTGCATCAGCGTATTGCAGCGCGACAACGCGGCCCACGCCTCTTCGTGGCGACCGAGGTCGTCCAATGTCTTGAAGCAGGCGTACTCGAACTCCGCGCGCACGAAATCGCGCTCGGGGTCGGTGCTGGCAGTGGGCATCTGCTGCAATCGTTCCTGGAGCCAGACCAGTCGGTTGGTTTCCAACGATTGCCTGTGCAGGTTGACCAGCACCGTCACCGCGTCGCCGAAGGACGGCCAACGCAAGAGGCAGCGTTCCAGCACGGAGTGCGCTGTGTCGAGCTTGCCGCTGAACTGGAGCAGCATCGCGTACATGTGCAGTTCGCCGGGACCGTCGGCGCCGGCCTCGATCGCCTGCTCCATCAAACCCCTGGCGATCGGGATGTCGCCGAGCACGAAGCGCAGGTGGGCCTGGGCAGCCAGGAGTTCGACGGGCGGCTCGGGGGCTTGGGCGAGCAGGTCGAGGCAGGCGCGTGCGGCGACAATCTCGCCGCTGGCGATCAGCCGCTCCACCAGAGACAGGATGAGCGGCGCATTGCGCGGCAGTCGGCTTGCGGCCTGCAGCAGAGGCCGGCTGGACGCCCGGATGTGTCCACGCTGGAACATCACCGTGGACAACTCGATCAGCGCGGCAGTGTCGTTCGGCGAGCGCGAAATCCGCAATTCCAAGGCCGCCTGCGCGGCTGCGAGCCGGGCGCCGTCCTCGATTTGGCGGGCCTGCGGGTCGGGCAATGCGGGAGCCAAGGGGGGCGTTGTCGAATTCATCCGTGGATGATAATGCGTCGGCGGGGAGTCCAATCCACCGGCAGGGCTATGAGCACGGCCATGGCAGGTCGAGAGCAGTCGAATTGATCCGGCCGTTGCCCGCTGCCGATGATTTCAAGCGGCGCCATGCCTGTCATGGCCATTCGGGCCTTGGTCGCAGGCCATGCCCAGGAGCTTGGTTGGGGGCGTTCTCGCCGGCACTGCACGGCCTGCATGACACCAAGTCAAAACCCTCCCAAAGCCTCGCGAAGCCTATGCGGATGGTCCATTCGATCCTTAACGGCGGGTCACGACAAACATAAAAAAATTGTTGACTATGGCATTTTTGCGGGATTACCTTACGGGCAGGTAGGTCGTGATTTGAGGCAATCGCAAGATAATCGACAAGTTCTTGCGATCAAATGGAGTTTCGCAAGAAATAGCGTTGTTTTCTTGCGAGTAAGTGATGCTGATCTGCCAGTCTGGCGCATTCCGGATGCGCCGGTTGTCCTTCAATTTGGGGAGATAATGTAATGAGTATTCAATATGGAGCCGGCGCTAACACCTTCCGCTGGCGCCCCACCGCCCTGGCGATCGCCTTGGGCTTGAGTTTCAATGGCGCCGTGCTTGCCCAGAGCACGGTCGGCAGCATCTTCGGCCAGGCGCCCGTGGCGTCCGGCGAAACCGTGGTGGTGAGCAATACTTCGGGCATCACGCGTGAAGTGCCGGTGGACAGCGCAGGCCGCTACCGCGTCGACCACCTGCCGGTGGGCACCTATACGGTCACCCTGAAGCAGAACGGTACGGTTGTCAGCACGCACGAGAACGCCTACGTCTCGACCGGCAACGCTACCGGTGTCGACTTCGCCTCCACCAACAAGAATGCCACCCAGCTGTCCTCGGTGACGGTCACGGCCAACGCGCTGCCTTCCATCGACGTCACCAACGTCAACTCGAGCACGGTCATCACCTCGGCCGACCTCAAGCGCCTGCCGGTGGCGCACAGCGCCGAGGCCATCGCGTTGTTGGCACCGAACACCACGTCGGGTAGCAGCTTTTTCCGCGGTCCGTCCGGCGGGTCGCTGGTGTCGTTCGGCGGCTCCAGCGTGACCGAGAACGCCTACTACGTGAACGGCTACAACGTGGGTGAACCGTACAAGAACCTGGGCGGCTTCCAGTTGCCCTACGGCGCGATCGAACAGCAGGAAACCCTGACCGGCGGCTACGACGCCAAGTATGGTCGTTCCGACGGCGGCGTGATCAACCAGGTCGGCAAGCGCGGCACCAACGATTGGCACTTCGGCGGCCAGGTGTCCTGGCAGCCGCGCTTCCTCGAAGGCACGCCCACCAACTACCGTTATGGCAACACCCCCGTACCGGCCTCCACCAGTCTGGTCGCCAATTCGGCCGATCCGAATGCGCCCGGCTCGTTGCGCCAGTACCGCAACAAGAACACGTATTGGGAGACGGTCTACTCCGCCTACGTGGGCGGTCCGCTGATCAAGGACAAGCTGTACATGTTCCTGGCGGGCGAAACCACCAAGGATCGTGGCACCAATGTCCTGAACAACGACAGCGGAAAGGCGCTGGACTACACCGACAAGGACACCAAGTTCTACGGCAAGCTGGATTGGAACATCACCGACAGCAACGTCTTGGAACTGACCGCGTTGAAGGACAACAACAGCCGAGGCGCCGGTTCCACCTACGGCTTCGACTACGACACCCTGCAGCGCGGTGCGTACCTCTCCAAGAGTGACGTCACCAAGGACAATGCCCAGATCTACATCGGGCACTTCACCAGCTACATCACCGATGCGGCCACGCTGAGCATCACGGCGGGCAAGGCACACTTCCAGGATCCGGTCCTGTACGGCAACACCAGCCCGCTGCCGTTCATTTCCAGGGGCAGCCTCGGCAAGCAGCCGGATGGCTACCAGCCGCACAACGACCAGACCAACACCACGTGGACCTCGCCCGGCGCGAAGAACTCCACCCGTGGTCTGCGCGTGGACTTCGACTACAAGCTGGGCGACCACGACCTGCTGGCTGGCATGGACAACATGTACTACCGCGCCATCGACCAGGGCCCGAGCTTCCAGAACCCGTTCAGCCCGCAGAACTATTACTGGCGCTACATCTCCGCGACGTCGGCGCAGAAGCGCCAGATCGGCTGGGCTACCAGCATGACCATGTCGCAGAAGGCCTGGTACCTGCAGGACAACTGGCAGGTAACGCCCAACGTCTACCTGAGCGTTGGCCTGCGCAACGACCGTTTCACCAACTACAACGATCTCGGCAAGGCGTTCGTTGACGAAAAGAACCAGTGGGAACCGCGTATCGGCGCCAGCTGGGACGTGTTCGGCGACTCCTCGTTCAAGGTCTACGGCAATGCTGGCCGTTACTACCTGGCGCTGCCGAACAATGCGGCGGAGCGTGCGGCCAACCGTTCGACCTACCTGACCTCGAACTGCACGTTCACCTCGGTCGACGAAACCACCGGCGTTCCGGTGAATCCGTCGAATTGCACGCCGTGGCACTCGCCCGATGGCGAAAACGGTGCGGCCAAGGATCCGCAACAGGTCGCTGCGCGCAACCTGAAGCCGGAATACCTGGACGAGTTCATCGTCGGTTTCGACAAGAAGCTGGGCGACAACTGGGTGTACGGTGCCAAGGCCATGTGGCGCGACCTGAAGGCCGCGATCGACGACGAGTGCTCACCGGGCCAGATCGCCACCAAGATGACCAGCATGGGCCTGGATCCGAGCTTGTACTCCAATTCGCTATACGGCGCCTCGTACTGCCGCCTGTTCAACCCCGGTCGCACCAACAACATGCTGGTGGTATCCGACGACGGCAGCAGCAAGGTGCTCGTACCGATGACCCTGAAGGATTGGGGCTTCAGCCGTGGCGCCGTGCGCAAGTACGGTTCGTTGAGCCTGTACATGGAGCACCCGTTCGACGGCAAGTGGTACGGTCGCATCGACTACACCTTTACCCGCGGTTTCGGCAACACCGAGGGTCAGGTGCGCTCCGATTTCGGTCAGGGCGACGTCTCCAAGACGGAAGACTGGGACAGCTGGCAGCTGATGGACGGCCAGTACGGCGAGTTCGCCAACGTCCGCAAGCACCAGATCAAGTTCCGTGGCGACTACCAGATCGCGCCGGAGTGGCTGCTCTCGGCCACCCTGTTGGTGCAGTCCGGTGGGCCGAAGGAGTGTTTGGGCTACTTCGGCCCGTACACCCAGGGTCCCGGCGGGTACAACCCCGGTGGCGCCAACGACCCGACCGGCTACAACAACTCCGGCACCGGCAACTACCACTGGTGCAACGGTCAGCGCGTGACGCCGGGATCGATCGGGCATACGCCGTGGACGGAGCTGCTGAACCTGGGCGTGCACTACCGTCCGGCGTTTGCAGACAACAAGCTGGGCTTCAACCTGGATATCTTCAATGCGTTGAACCAGCAGCATGCGTTGCAGGTCGACCCGTCGTATCAGTCAGGTTTCGACAAGAAGGCTGGCCCAACTGGCACGCTGATCACCAACAACTACTACGGCCAGCCGCTGTTCACCACCCCGCCGCGTACCGTGCGGTTCTCGGTGACCTACGACTACTGATACAGCCGACACCTTGTAACGCTTCGCAGCCACCGGCCGTCATGGCCGGTGGCTTTTTATTGTGCACCTGCCCGGGAGTGGAATCCTCCGGCTGCCTCGGCGCCGGTACGGGCGCGGCAGTCCCGGCCAGGCGCCGTTTATGGCGGCCGTGCAGTGCAATCGGCAAGGCTATCCCATCTTCATGTGCATCGGCTCGCAAAAGGTTGCCGATCCGTGGCGCGACTATGTCTGTTTGGGTGGCAATGCTTGGGTGCCAATAAATCAGAAATACAACTGCCTATGGAGTTGAAGCGGGCCATATTGCGAATTGTATTAACTTGCGATTATGAACGAATCGAAGAAACTTTCTTAAGCTGTTGATATAGAACATAAACAGCAAGTTCTTAATTGTTGACTTGATGTTAGAGGGATGTTTAATGTCAGTGCGCTTCAAGCTGTTAGCAGGTGCATCGTAACTGCTGTGGAATAGGTTCGTCTGGCTTGGTTTGCCGCACTTGGCTTGGCCGCGGGTAAGGGTAGCCCGCACAGCCTTTGAAGAAATCGACATTTTCCGCTGGGGAGTTTCCAATCTCATGAATGCCATGAAAATCAATAACGTGACACGCCGCTCCACACTGCGTCGCACTGCGCTGGCCGTGGCCATCGTCGCTGGTGTCGGCATGACCGGCCCGGTGTTCGCGCAGGCGACCACCGGTTCGGTCTTCGGTACCGCGCCGGTGTCGGCCGGTGAGACGGTACGCATTGTCAACAATGCGACCGGCCTGACCCGCGAAGTGGCGGTCGGCAGTGATGGCCGTTATGGCGCCAACCAGTTGCCAGTGGGTGACTACACCGTGTCGCTGATGCAGGGCGGCAACGTGGTGGCCACGAAGGACCATGTGACGGTGAGCGTGGCCGGTGGCGCGTCCGTACCATTTGTCGCTGCCGAAGCCGGTGGCAAGAACATCCAGAACCTCTCTAGCGTCACGGTTACGGCCAACTCGTTGCCAGCGATCGATGTGTCCTCCACCCGTCAGACCTCGGTGATCACGGCACAGCAGTTGAAGCAGCTGCCGCTTGCCCGCAATGCCGAATCGATCGCGATGCTTGCGCCTGGCGTGGGCCCCGGCAACACCGGCTTGGGTAACGGCCCGGCCGGCACCCCGCTGATCTCGTTCGGCGGCGACTCGGTAGTGGAGAACGCCTACTACATCAACGGCTTCAACACCACCGACCCGGTGGGCAACGCGGGCGGCATCGCCTTGCCGTACTTCGCCATTGCCGAGCAGCAAACCATTACCTCGGGCTACGGCGCCGAATACGGCCGCTCCACCGGTGGCGTGATCAGCCAGGTGGGCCAGCGTGGCGGTAACGACTTCCACGCCGGCGTGTACGCCACCTTTGCTCCGAGCTGGGCGCAGACCGGTTACGACAACATCTACTACGCCAACCCGGCGGTCACCACGGTCGGTCAGCAGGCCGGCAACATCTACAACAACCGCCGACACGACAGCCGCTGGAGTACGGTCTATGACGCTTACCTGTCGGGTCCGCTGATCAAGGACACGCTGTTCTTCTACCTCACGGGCGAGATCGAACACGACAACACGCACATTACGGATTCGGTCAACAACCCGTACTACTACACGCATGGCACCAGCCTGCCGAAGTTCTACGGCAAGCTGGATTGGAACATCAACGACAGCAACACGTTGGAATACACCAACGTGATGTCGAAGAATGCGGACCAGTTTCACAACCTCTACAACTACAACTACAACACGAACTCGATCGGCGGCTTCGCATCCATCGACAACCCGATCTACTCCAGCAAGTTCAACATCAACATCCTGAAGTACACCTCGTACATCACCGACAACCTCACGCTGAGCGTGCTGGCCGGCAAGATGAAGAGCACCTATTTCGGCCAGCTGGAGGTTTTCCCGGGCCTGAATCCGGCGCTTCCCGGCATCTCGCAGGTCTACAACCAGAATCCGGATGTCCCGGGCACGGGCAGCACGAATCCCAACCCGACCACCATCCCCACCACGGATCACAAGTCCTCTACGAACAATTTCCGCCTGGACCTGGATTGGAAGTTGGGCGACCACGATTTGCGTTTCGGTATCGACAACCAGCGCAGCACGGACATCAGCGATGGCACCCTGAGCCAGTGGTCGTACAGCGGCAGCTCCACCCCGTCACCGGGGTATTATTGGGCGTATGGCGTGATGCCCAATCCTGCCAACCCGACCATACTCTGCAACAACGTCGGGCAGTGCGTCGGCACTGCGGTGAATGCCGCCAACCCCAACGGCTATTACGCCCAGCAGACCGTGTTCGGCGGCGTGGCGTCGTTCACGGTGGAACAGAAGGCGCAATACATCGAGGACAACTGGCAGGTCACGCCGAACCTGCTGTTGAATCTTGGCCTGCGCAACGACCAGTTCACCAACTACAACGGCGACAATATTCCCTACATCCGCATGACCAAGCCGCAGTGGGCGCCCCGCCTCGGCTTCAGCTGGGACATCTTCGGCGACAGCAGCGCCAAGCTGTATGGCAACGTGGGCCGCTACTACCTCGCGCTGCCTTCCGGCCTGGGCTCGCGCATGGCGGGCTCGAACAGCTATCTCAGCAAGTACTACACCTATACCTCCATCGACGCCAACGGCATCCCGCAGGGCCTGCAGCAGATTCCGGTGTCCGGGCCGGGGATCACCGACCCCTACCAGCAGATTTCGCCGGACGGCGAACTGGGCGTGCCGAAGGATCCCAAGCTGGTCGCTGCATCCAACCTGAAGCCGATGTACCAGGACGAGCTCGTGCTGGGCTTCCAGAAGATGTTCAACGCGTTCGGGCAGCAACTGGTCTGGACCACGCAGGCGACCGATTCGCGGATGCGGAACATCATCGACGATACGGGTAGCATCACCCTGCCGGTCGATGCGGACCCAACCTTTGCAGGTACCGAATCCGATGTGCTGGTCAACCCCGGCAGGAGCAATATCCTGCGCTATTGCACGGCGGACAATGGTGCGGCCGTCAACCCTCAGTGCACGCATTACAGCACCTACACCTGGAACCCGCATACGGCGACGAGTTCGGCCGGGTTGGTCGTGGGCTTCCCGCGTGCCTACCGCAACTATTACAGCTTGGAAGAGTCGCTGGAGCATCCGTGGGACGGCAAGTGGGCGGCCAAGATCGATTATGTGTTTGCCCGCAGCTACGGCACCACGGAGGGGCCGACGGATTCGCCGGTGGGCCAGATCAGCAATGCCTCGGGTGCCGCGGGCGGCCACCAGTCCGGCTCGATCACCGAGGCGTGGGATTTCCCCGAGCTGATGCAGTATTCCAACGGCAACCTGCCCAACATGCACAAGCATACGTTGAAGGCGTACGGTACGTATGCGATCACGCCGGAGTGGCTGGTCAGCGGCACCTACATCATCCAGTCGGGTTCGCCGATCAGCTGCCTGGGCTACTACGGCCCGAGCGAGACCGATCCGGATGGCTATGGCGAGTCCTATCATTGGTGCGGTGGTCATCCGTCGCGGCCGGGCGATGCAGGCAATACGCCGTGGACCCATCAGCTGAACCTGGGGGTGAGCTACATTCCGGCTTGGGCTGGCAAGCATCTGACCCTGCAAGTGCAGGTCCAGAACGTGTTCAACGAGCAGAAGGCCACGGCCTACGTCAGCAGCTTCGGTTCGACCAGTTCGCCCGATCCGACGTACAAGCTGCCGGTGAGCACGGAGCGACCGCGCTACGCTCAGTTCAGCGTGAAGTACGACTGGTAAGTAGCGCCATTCCCCGTGCCATCGCAATCGGTGGTACGGGGAAACGCAAGCAGAGGAACAAGGCCGCCGGGCAACCGGCGTTTCATTTCAACGCGCGAGGCGGTCGCGCAGCGGCTGCAGCCACTGCAGGTACGGCGTGCTGTGTGCCGTGTCGGCGCGGATCGGTTCGCGCACCTGCGCCGCGCTGGCCGTGCTCAGCACTTCGCGACGGGTGCGGTGGGGCGTGAGGCAGGCGGGGTCGAAGGGCAGGCCGCAGAAGGCGAGCAGGCGGCGGATCTGCGTTTCGGGTTCCCGCACCAAGGTTTCGTAGGGAAAATCGAGCACGTGCTGTGGATGGCGCGCCAGCCAGAACGCGCTGAGGCGTTCGTAGTCGCGGCAGTTCTCGGCCATCTCGTCGAGGTCGTAGCTGTAGTGCACGCCGTGCCGGAACAGGTGACGGTAGCAGGAGAAGCAGGTTTCGACCGGGTCGCGGTGGCAGTGGATGACTTTCGCGCCCGGCAGCATGGCCAGCGCGGCGCCCACCAGCGGCCAGTTGCTGATGTTCTTGTCGGTGAAATACGGTCGCTGCCGGCGCCAGCTTGCGGTGCGGGCGAGGTAGTCCCGGCCGAGCCGGTGCCAGTCGGCGGCGGTGGCTGCGGCGACCCAGTCCGGAAAGGCCTGGCCGCGGCGGCGGGATTCGTCCTCGATGACCTGCGGCAGGTCGGGGATTTCGTTGGCGCCTTCGACTTGCGGGTGCGACGCGAGGATGTGTTCGACCAGGGTCGAGCCCGAGCGCGGCAGGCTGACCACGAAGATCGCCTCCTGCCCCAGCGTGGGGTCGAGCGGCGCGGGTAGCGGCGCGCGGAAGGCCTGCATGATGCGATCGATCTTTGCGTGCTCGGCGGCGGCATCCCACTCCACCAGGCGCCGCTTGTCCGCGTTCGCCTGGCGCAACGCTTCGAAAGCGCCGGCGTAGTCGCGCTGGTCTTCCAGTGCCCGGAACAGGCTGAAACCGAGCATGACTCGCAGGTCGGGCTGGAGGCCCGGTTGACGCAGGCAGCGGCGCAGCTGCTCGACGTCGGCCGGGCTCAGCGGTTCGGTCTTGAGGTTGGCCAGCCCGTGCCACGCTTCGGCGCGTTCGGGATGCAGGCGCAGCACGAGCCGGTATTCGGCCACGGCGCGCGGGATGTCGCCTTGCATGGTGGCGATGTCGGCCACGCCGATGCGCGCCAGCGGGTGCCGCTCGTCCAGCGCCAGGGTGCGGCGAAAGGCCTGGTCGGCTTCCGGCAGCCGCCCCTGCTGCTTCAGCGCCTTGCCGAGGTTGTACCAGCCCGGCGCCTGTCCGGGCGCCAGTTCGCAGGCGCGGCGCAGATGGATCAAGGCTTCGTCCAGCGCGCCGGTGTCGTGCAGCGCGCAACCCAGGTAGGTCTGCATCCGGGCGTCGCCGGGGCGCTGCGCGACGGCCTTGCGCAGCCAGTCGGCGGCCTTGGCGGCCTGGCCGCCCATCAGGCAGGTGACGCCGTAGAGGAATTGCGCGTCTACCTGCCCGGGATCGACGCCGAGCGCCCGCATCAACGCGCGCTCGGCGAGATCCAGCTTCCCTGCGCCGAGCGCCAGGCCGGCTTCCGCAAGCAACTTCCCCGTGTGGGCCGCGGGCATGGTCGTCGCGCTGCGCGGGTTCGCTTACGCCTTGCCGGACGCGGCAGCCCAGGCTTCCATCCCGCCTTCCACGTTGTGCACCTGGCTGAAGCCGTGCGCGGCGAAGCGCTTGGCCACGTCGAGGCTGCTGAAGCCGCGCATGCAGACGAAGGCGAGTGCGGTGTCCTTGGGCAGCTTGGCGAGGGCGTCGAAGCCTTCGTCGTCGAGGATGCGTGCCTGCGGCAGCGCGGGCAGCTCGGCGCGCGCGGCGGCGGAGCGCACGTCGACCAGGGTGATGCTGCCGGCGGCGAGGCGCTGCTGCAGCTCCTGCACGGAGAGCGGCTTCACCTGCTGCGCGCCGGGAAAACTCAGGCTCAGGCCTTCGCCCTGCACGGTGGAGACCCAGTCGATCACGATGCCCTTGGCGCGCTGCGCGCTGGCGGGGTCGAAGTGCACTTCCAGGCCGTTGGCGAGCGCCACGATGTCGTGCTCGCCGGCGGGCGCGAGCTGGAAGCCGGCGCTGTGGTCGGGGCCGATCTCCAGGTGCAGCGCGAGGCCCTGCGCGTTCGCGGTGCCTTCGCGGATCGCCTTGGCGGCGGCGTCGGTGATGGTGATTTCCGGCGGCGTGCGGTCCGGTGCGGCGAGGCCGAACAGGCTGTGCAGTTCGCCGCTGCCGTACATCTGGCGGATGATGTCGGCGCCGCCGACCAGCTCGCCTTCCACGTAGAGCTGCGGGATCGTGGGCCAGTCGCCGTAGGCCTTGATGCCTTCGCGGATTTCCGGGTCTTCCAGCACGTTCACCGTGTGGTACTCGGGCAGCAGCTCGTTCAGCGTGTTGGCGGCGGCGGCGGAGAAGCCGCAGGCCGGCGCGTGGCGGTTGCCCTTCATGAACAGCACCACGCGGTGGCTCTTGAGCAGGGATTCGATGCGTTCGCGGGTGGCGGTGTCGAGGGACATGGGGAGACTCCGGAGGGGACACGCAATGATACCGCCGATACGGCGCCGCCGCCGTGCGGCCTCAAGTTGGTTTTGCTCGTCATTCCCGCGAGGCGCTTTTCAACAGCCGAAGGCTGGTCAAGCGGGAATGACGGCAATGATTTCAGCGCTTCGCCAGCATGGCACGGGCGGTGGGCAGCGCCGCTTCCATCCACAGCGTGTACTGCGCGGCCGCGGGGTGCAGGGCGTCGTCGGCGAGCAGGGCGGGGTGGGCGCGCGAGATCGGCGTGATGTCCACCCAGTGGGCGCCAAAGCGCAGGGTTTCCGCGCGGGCGGTGGCGTTGTAGGCGTCCAGTTCGGCGGCGATGCGCGCGGTGTCGCGGCCGCTGTCGCGGGCGAACGGGGTGACGCCCCAGTCGGGAATCGACAGCACCAGCACGCACCCGGCGCGCGCGCCGGCCAGCGCGATCGCGCGCTGCAGCAGGCGGCGGAACTCGTCGCGGTAGTCGTCCACGCTGCGGCCGCGGTACTGGTTGTTCACGCCGATCAGCAGGCTGACCAGGTCCCAGGGCGGCGCGTAGCCGGCCGCGTCCATCGCGGCGGACAGCTCGTCGGTGGTCCAGCCGGTGGTGGCGAGGATTTCGGGGTCGGCCAGCGGCACGCCTTCGCCGCGCAACGCGGCGGCCAGCTGTACGGGCCAGCGGCCTTCGGCGGGCACGCCTTCGCCGATGGTGTAGGAGTCGCCGAGGGCAAGCCAGGTCAGCATCATTGTGTGCGTGGATAGCGATGGGTGTGCTTGGCTCCCCTCTCCCGCTTGCGGGAGAGGGGTTGGGGGAGAGGGTGCGGTTTCCACGAATTGCCTGATACGTTCGAGCACGCTATCCGTCTGATCCAGCGCCTCGTGGTTCCAGAAGCGCAACACGGTGAATCCTTGTGAAGCGAGCCATGCATCGCGTTCGCGATCGTATGCAATCTGGTCGCCATGCTGGCTCCCGTCGAGTTCGATCACCAGAGCATGGCCCATGCAAACGAAATCGACGATGTAAGGGCCGATCGGTTTCTGGCGCTTGAACTTCAGGCCGAGGAAGCGGTGCGCGCGCAGGTGATACCAGAGGTGCTGCTCGGCAGGAGTCTGCCGGGTGCGCAGGGCTTTGGCGTGGGGGATGTTGTTGGTCATTGGCGAGACCTTGGCCCTCTCCCCCAACCCCTCTCCCGCAGGCGGGAGAGGGGAGCAATGCGTCAAGCGACGGCGGCGCGGCGCGGCTGCTCGGCGGCCATGCCGGCCAGCACGCGCTCCATGCGCACGAACACCTCGCGCAGCTGCGCGGGCTGCGGCAGCAGGGTGAGGCGCAGGTGGCGGCTGGCGGGCACGTTGAAGCTGGTGCCGGGCACCACCAGCACCGATTCCTCTTCCAGCAGGCGCAGCGCGAAGGCCTCGTCGTCGAACACCGGCAGGCGGTCGGCGCGGATCTGCGGGAAGGCGTACAGCGCGCCGCTGGGCGCCACCACGTCGAGGTAGCCGCTGGCGGCCACGCCGTCGAGCACGGCGCGGCGGGCTTCGTGCAGCCGGCCGCCCGGCGCGGTGAGCGCGGTGATGGTGGGCGCGTCCTGCAGGGCCGGGATCACCGCCCACTGCGCGGTGACGTTCGCGCACAGGCGCAGCGCGGCGAGCAGCTGCAGCGCGTCGCGGTACTCGGCGCTGCGCGCGGGGTTGCCCGACAGCGAGAGCCAGCCCACGCGGTAGCCGCAGGCGCGGTGCACCTTGCTGAGGCCGCCCAGGCTCACGCAGGGCAGCTCGCCGGCGACCTCGGCCAGCGGCTGGAACTGCGCGCCGTCGTAGAGGATCTCGTCGTAGATCTCGTCGGCGAGCAGCAGCAGGTGGTGCCGCGCCGCCACCGCCACCAGGCGCTCCAGCAGCGCGCGCGGGTAGACCGCGCCGGTGGGGTTGTTCGGGTTGATCAGCACCAGCGCGCGGGTGCGCGGCGTCACCAGCGCCTCGATCTCGTCCGCGTCGGGCAGGTGGCCGTTCTCGGCGAGGCAGCGGTAGTAGCGCGGCTTGCCGCCGTTGAGGATGGTGGCGGCGCTCCACAGCGGGTAGTCGGGGCTGGGCAGCAGCACCTCGTCGCCGGGCTGCAGCAGGGCGCGCAGGGCGAGGTCGATCAGTTCGCTGACGCCGTTGCCGATGAAGATGCGCTCCACCTCCACGCCGCGCGCGCCGCGGGCGCGCTGCTGCGCGGCGATCGCCTCGCGCGCCGCCTCCAGGCCTTGTTCGTGGCCGTAGGCCTCGCTCTCGGGCAGGTGGGCGGCGATCGCCTCGCGCAGGTGCGGCGGCGTCTGGAAACCGTAGCGGCCGGGATTGCCGATGTTGAGCTTGATGATCTCGCGGCCGGCGGCTTCCAGCTCGCGGGCGCGGCGGGTGAGCGCGCCACGGATCTCGTAACGCACGTCCGCCAGATGGGTGCTGGGTTTGATCGAAGCCACCGCAGGAATCCTCACGCCAGATACGCTGCCGATCCTAGCAGGATGCTGCGTTGCAGCGCGAGCCGGCAGGCGGGCGCTGGGCGGGCATTTCCGGGGCAGGGCATAATCGCCCCGGATGGCGGAAACCCCTGACCCATGAGCGATGCCGAAACCCTGGCGCGATTGCGCAGCATCGGCTGGCGCGGCGAGGCCCTGCCGGCCGCCGGCCGGCGGCTCGCGCGCGTGGTGGCGCAGCACCGCGCCGGCTACGAGCTGCACGACGGCGAACGCAGCTTCGGCGCGCAGCCGGCCGGGCAGTTCCTCAAGCGCAGCCTCGACCCGGCCGAGCGCCCGGCGGTGGGCGATTTCGTGGAGATCGAGCCCGGCCAGCCGCCGCACATCGTCACCGTGCTGCCGCGGCGCAGCGTGCTGTCGCGCGCCGCCGCGGGCGAGCGCTACGCGCGGCAGCTGATCGCCACCAACATCGACTACGTGCTGGTGCTCACCGGGCTGGACGGCGACTACAGCCCGGCGCGCATCGAGCGCTACCTCTCGCTGATCGAGGATTCCGGCGCGCGGCCGGTGGTGCTCTTGAGCAAGCCCGACCTGCACGCGGACAGCGGCGAGCGCATCGCCGAGCTGCGCGCGCGGCTGGCGCCCGGCACCGCGGTGCACGCGATCAACGGCAAGGACGCGGCCAGCGCGGCGCAGCTCGCGCCCTACCTGCAGCCCGGCGACAGCGCGGTGCTGGTGGGTTCGTCCGGCGCGGGCAAGTCCACGCTCACCAACACCCTGCTCGGCATCGACAAGATGGCCACCGGCGCGGTGCGCCGGCACGACAGCCGCGGCCGCCACACCACCACCCATCGCGCGCTGCTGCAGCTGCCCACCGGCGGCTGCCTGATCGACACCCCCGGCATGCGCGAGCTGAAACTCACCGGCGAGGAAAACCTCGACCTGTTCGCCGACATCGAGGAACTGGCCGAAGCCTGCCGCTTTGCCGACTGCGGCCACGGAAGCGAACCCGGCTGCGCGGTGCAGGCGGCGCTGGACAGCGGCGAACTGTCGCCCGAGCGCTGGCGCAACTACTTGAAGCTGCGCGACGAGCGCGAGGAGCAGGCCAGCACGCTGGAGGCCAAGCTGCGCCGCCAGCGCGGCGGGAGGCCGATCGAGCGGCCGCATGCGCCGCGCGGAAGGCGCGAGCGGGAGTGATCGGTGGTACGTATCGACGTCATGCCCGCGCAAGCGGGCATCCACCTGCGCTTCGGCAAGCTTGAAATGGATGCCCGCTTGCGCGGGCATGACGGCAAAAACCAGGCGTTCCGTCAGCGAGCGGCGCGAGCACAAAGGCACGCATGAACACCATTGCCCCCGACCTGCAACCGATCGCCGCGCTCGACCAGCGCCTGCTGGCCGCGGTGAAGGGCATCCGCATCCTGCCCACGGTGGCGTGGCCGGCATCGCTGGAGAACCGCATGATCGCGGACTACGCGGCCGGCCGTTTCGCCTTGCCCGAGGTGAGCTACCAGCGGCCCGATCTCGCCGCCGCACGCGCCGAGCTGGCGGCGATCGAGCGCGAGGCGGCGGCGCTGGGCGGCGATCCGCTGGGCGATTACCTCGCGCGTACCGCCGAGTCCTGGCGCATCGCGGCGGAGATGCTGGAGGCGGTGGGCACCGACGGCGTCAGCGCGCCGTCGATCGCGCTGTACGGGCGGCCGGGCGACGCGATCCCCGGCAGCCAGCGCAGCAACCTCGATGCGGCGCGCTACTTCGTGGAGCTGTCGGACGAACTCGGCGGCGACCTGCTGGCCGACGACGCGCGCGAGAGCATCGGCGCCGAGGCGCTGCGCGACGAGCTGGCGCGCACGCTGGACGATTTCTTCGGCGCGGACACGGTGAAGGTGGAGGTCGACCCCGAGCTCACCGCCAAGGCCGCCGCCGGCGCCACCCGCATCCGCCTGCGCGGCGGCGCCAGCTTCAGCGACTACGACCGCCACCAGCTGCTGGCGCACGAGGCGCTGGTGCACACGCTCACCGCGCTGAACGGCCGCGCGCAGCCGCTGCTGGCCTCGCTGGCGCGCACCTCGCCGCGGGTCACCGCCACGCAGGAAGGGCTGGCGGTGTTCGCCGAGCTGATGAGCGGCGCGATCGACATCGCGCGGCTGAAGCGCATCAGCCTGCGCATCCTGGCGATCGACATGGCGCTGGCCGGCGCCGATTTCGTCGAGGTGTACAAGTTCTTCGTCGAGCGCGGGCAGAGCGCGGCGGACAGCTTCCACTCCGCGCAGCGCGTGTTCCGCGGCGTGCCGCTCACTGGCGGCGCGGTATTCGCCAAGGACAACGTCTACCTCAGCGGCCTGCTCACCGTGCACACCTTCTTCCGCTGGGCGCTGAAGCAGCGGCGGCTGGAGCTGCTGCGCCACCTGTTCGCCGGCAAGCTCACCCTGCACGACGTGGTGGCGCTGCAGCCGCATTTCGCCGCCGGCAACATCGCGCCGCCGCGCTGGCTGCCGCCGTGGATGCAGCACGTGCACGGCCTGGCCGGCAAGCTGGCGTTCTCGGTGTTCATCAACGGCATCCGCATGGGCAAGGTGCATGCGGAGGAGTGGTCGCCGGGCGTATAGCCGCAGCGCAAGTTCATGCAGTGCCCGGTGCTACCATGTCCCGCCGCTCCGCGGCTCCCCGAATTCCACGACAAAGCCCCCTCCATGGCCAATTCCGAAGACCTGCGCCACGCCGCGCTCGAGTACCACCGTCACCCGCGCCCGGGCAAGATCAAGGTCGCCCCGACCACGGCGCTGTTGACCCAGCGCGACCTGTCGCTGGCCTATTCGCCGGGCGTGGCCTACGCCTGCGAGGCGATCGTGGAGGACCCGAACGCGGCCAGCGAGATGACCGCGCGCGGCAACCTGGTGGCGGTGGTCACCAACGGCACCGCGGTGCTCGGCCTGGGCGACATCGGCCCCTTGGCTGGTAAACCAGTCATGGAAGGCAAGGGCGTGCTGTTCCAGAAGTTCGCCGGCATCGACGTGTTCGACATCGAGTTGAACGAGCGCGACCCGGACAAGCTGGTCGACATCATCGCCGCGATGGAGCCCACCTTCGGCGGCATCAACCTGGAGGACATCAAGGCGCCGGAGTGCTTCATCGTGGAGCGCAAGCTGCGCGAGCGGATGAAGATCCCGGTGTTCCACGACGACCAGCACGGCACCGCGATCATCGTGGGCGCCGCGATCGTCAACGCGCTGGAAGTGGTGGGCAAGCAGATCGAGGACGTGCGCATCGCCACCACCGGCGCCGGCGCGGCCGGCATCGCCTGCCTCGACATGCTGGTGGCGCTGGGCGCCAGGCCCGAGCACATCCTCGCGTTCGACCGCGACGGCGTGATCTACCAGGGTCGCGACCACCTCGACCCGGACAAGGCGCGCTACGCGCGCGCCACCGACAAGCGCACGCTGGCGCAGATCGTCGAAGGCGCCGACGTGTTCCTCGGCCTTTCCGCCGGCGGCATCCTCAAGCCCGAGATGGTGGCCACGATGGCGGCGCGGCCGATCATCCTGGCACTGGCCAACCCGAACCCGGAGATCCTGCCGGAGGACGCCAAGGCCGTGCGCCCGGACTGCATCATCGCCACCGGCCGCTCGGACTACCCGAACCAGGTCAACAACGCGCTCTGCTTCCCGTACATCTTCCGCGGCGCGCTGGACGTGGGCGCCACCGTCATCAACGAGGCGATGAAGACCGCCTGCGTGCGCGCGATCGCCGAGCTGGCGCGGATGGAAGCCTCCGACCTGGGCAGCGCCTACGGCGGCGAGGTGCCCACGTTCGGCGCCGAGTACCTGATCCCGCGCCCGTTCGACCGCCGCCTGCTGGTGATGCTGGCGCCGGCGGTGGCGCAGGCGGCGATGGATTCGGGCGTGGCCACGCGGCCGATCGCCGACATGGACGCGTACAAGGAGAAGCTCGGTCAGTTCATCTACCGCACCGGCCTGATCATGAAGCCGGTGTACGACCGCGCCAAGGCCGATCCGAAGCGCGTGGTCTACGCCGAGGGCGAGGAAGAGACCGTGCTGCGCGCGGTGCAGTCGGTGGTCGACTACAAGCTGGCGCACCCGATCCTGATCGGCCGGCCCGAGGTGATCGAGATGCGCATCCAGCGCCTGGGCCTGCGCCTGCGCCCCGGCGTCGATTTCGAGCTCACCAACATCCACGACGACCCGCGCTTCAACGACTACTGGCAGCAGTACCACGCGATGACCGGGCGCCGCGGCGTGACGCCCGACGCGGCGAAGAACCTGATGCGCTCGCGCCCCACCCTGATCGCCGCGATGATGGTGAAGCGCGGCGAAGCGGACGCGATGATCTGCGGCCTGGTCGGCCGCTACCACAAGAAGCTAGGCTACATCCGCAGCGTGTTCGGGCTGGACCCGGGCGTGCAGTGCACCTCGGCGATGACCGGCGTGATCAACGACAAGGGCGCGTGGTTCTTCCTCGACACCCACGTGCAGTTCGATCCCTCCGCCGAGCAGATCGCCGAGGCGACGCTGCAGGCCAGCTACCGGCTCAAGCTATTCGGCATCGAGCCGAAGGTGGCGCTGCTCTCGCATTCCAACTTCGGCAGCCACGACAACGCCAGCGCGGCGAAGATGCGCAAGGTGCGCGAGATCATCAAGGCGCGCGCGCCGCGGCTGGAAGTGGACGGCGAGATGCAGGCCGACACCGCGTGGGACGACGCGCTGCGCCGGCGCATCTTCCCCGGCACCACGCTCACCGGCCGCGCCAACCTGTTCGTGATGCCGAACCTCGACGCCGCCAACATCGTCTACAACATGGTGCGGGTGATGACCGACGGCGTGGCGATCGGGCCGATCCTGATGGGCGTGGACAAGCCGGCGCACATCCTCACCACCGCCTCCAGCGTGCGCCGCGTGGTCAACATGACCGCGATCGCCGCGGTGGACGCGCAGATTCGCGCCGCGCGCAGCTAGCCGGCCGTCGAAGACGGCCGGCTAGCTGCGCGCAAAGAAACAGCGCTTGGCCAGCCCGGACGCTGCCGCCCTCTGCGACGTGTGGCAGGCGAACCCGCCCACCGCGTTCGCCTCCTCTCCCCACCGGGGAGAGGATTGAGGTGAGGGGCGGGTGCTCGCGATAACCTGCATTGAGAGCGCGCTTCGTAGCTCTCCCGTCGCCAGCCTGTCCCCTCACCCCAGCCCTCTCCCCGGAGGGGAGAGGGAGTGGTTTTTGGCGAATCCGCCCACCGCATTCGCCTCCTCTCCCCAACGAGGAGAGGGAGAAATTCCACCCATCCGCCCCCGCATGGCCGCCCACCAATGGACGTCCATTTGGCAGCGATGCGCCGCGAAGGCTAGACTTGGACCTCGGCCTGCCGCTATCCCCGGCGACGGCCTCCCTACAGGCACCTGCGCCGCGCGGCGCTGCGGAGAATCTCCCATGGATCAGCTCGACGACATCCTCGACCAGGATCTCGACCCCACCGAAACCCGCGAGTGGATCGATTCGCTCAACGCCGTCATCAGCCACGACGGCACCGAGCGCGCGCATTTCCTGCTGGAGCAGATGGTCGACTCGACGCGCCGCGCCGGCGGCTACCTGCCGTTCGATCCCACCACCGCCTACGTCAACACCATCGCGCCGGCGAACGAGGCGAAGAGCCCGGGCGACGCGGCGATGGAATGGCGCATCCGCTCGCTGGTCCGCTGGAACGCGATGGCGATGGTGGTGCGCGCGAACCGCAAGCCCGGCTCGCTGGGCGGCCACATCGCCAGCTTCGCCTCCAGCGCCACGCTGTACGACGTGGGCTTCAACCACTTCTGGCGCGCGCCCAGCGCCGAGCATCCCGGCGACCTGGTGTTCCACCAGGGCCATTCCAGCCCCGGCATCTACGCGCGCTCCTTCCTCGAAGGCCGCTTCGACGCGGACCAGCTCGACCTGTTCCGCGCCGACGTGATCGGCCGCGGCCGCGCGCTCACCTCGTATCCGCACCCCTGGCTGATGCCCGACTACTGGCAGGTGCCCACGGTGTCGATGGGCCTGGGCCCGATCCAGGCGATCTACCAGGCGCAGTTCTTCAAGTACCTGGAGCACCGCGGCCTGATCCCCAAGAGCGACCGCAAGGTGTGGTGCTTCATGGGCGACGGCGAGTGCGACGAGCCCGAGTCGCTGGGCGCGATCTCGCTGGCCGGCCGCGAGGGCCTGGACAACCTGATCTTCGTGATCAACTGCAACCTGCAGCGCCTGGACGGCCCGGTGCGCGGCAACGGCAAGATCATCCAGGAGCTCGAAGGCGTGTTCCGCGGCGCCGGCTGGAACGCGATCAAGGTGATCTGGGGTTCCTACTGGGATCCGCTCCTCGCGCGCGACAAGGACGGCATCCTGCGCAAGCTGATGATGGAAACCGTGGACGGCGAGTACCAGGCCTGCAAGGCCTTCGGCGGCGCCTACACGCGCGAGCACTTCTTCGGCAAGTACCCGCAGACCCGCGAGATGGTGGCGAACTTCTCCGACGAGGACATCTGGCGCCTGAACCGCGGCGGCCACGACCCGCACAAGGTTTACGCCGCCTACCACGCGGCGGTGAACACCCAGGGCATGCCCACCGTGATCCTCGCCAAGACGGTGAAGGGCTACGGCATGGGCATCGGCTCGGGCGAGGCGGAGAACCCCACCCACCAGCAGAAGAAGATGAGCGACGAGGCGGTGCGGCACTTCCGCGACCGCTTCCAGATCCCGGTGCCCGACGCCAAGCTGGACGAGGTGCCGTACTACCACCCCGGCAAGGATTCGCCGGAGATCGAGTACATGCTGGAGCGTCGCCGCGCGCTGGGCGGCTTCCTGCCGCAGCGCCGGCGCAAGGCCGACACCAAGATCAAGGCGCCCGAGCTGTCCGCCTACGCGCAGATCACCGCCGGCACCGGCGAACGCGAGATCAGCACCACCATGGCGCTGGTGCGCGGCATGAACCTGCTGCTGCGCGACAAGCAGATCGGCCCGCGCGTGGTGCCGATCGTCTCCGACGAGGCGCGCACCTTCGGCATGGAAGGCATGTTCCGGCAGATCGGCATCTACGCGCCGTTCGGCCAGAAGTACCGCCCGCAGGATTCCGACCAGCTGCTGTACTACCGCGAGGACCAGAAGGGCCAAGTGCTGCAGCAGGGCATCAGCGAGGCCGGCGGCATGGCCTCGTGGATGGCCGCGGCCACCAGCTACAGCATCAGCAACCAGGCGATGCTGCCGTTCTTCATCTACTACTCGATGTTCGGCTTCCAGCGCATCGGCGACCTGTGCTGGGCCTCCGGCGACATGCGCGCGCGCGGCTTCCTGGTCGGCGGCACCTCGGGCCGCACCACGCTGAACGGCGAAGGCCTGCAGCACGAGGACGGCCATTCGCACCTGATGGCGGGCGCGATCCCGAACGTGAAGTCCTACGACCCCACGTTCTCGTACGAGGTGGCGGTGATCCTGCAGGACGGCGTGCGCAGCATGCTGGAGGAGCAGGAGGACCACTACTACTACCTCACCGTGATGAACGAGAACTACGTCCACCCCGACATGCCCAAGGGCTGCGAGGAGGGCATCATCAAGGGCATGTACCTGTTCAAGGACGGCGGCAAGCCGAAGAAGGGCGAGCCGCGCGTGCAGCTGCTGGGTTCGGGCGCGATCCTGATCGAGGTGATCGCGGCGGCCGAACTGCTGGAGAAGGATTTCGGCGTGAAGTCCGACATCTGGTCGGTGCCCAGCTTCATCGAGCTGCGCCGCGACGGCTTCGACGCCGAGCGCTGGAACCGCCTGCACCCGGAAGCCACCCAGCGCGTGCCCTACGTCACCGGCCTGCTCGAAGGCCGCGGCGGCCCGGTGGTGGCCGCCACCGACTACGTGCGCGAATACGCCGACCAGATCCGCGCCTTCGTGCCCGACGGCATGCGCTACACCGTGCTCGGCACCGACGGCTTCGGCCGCTCGGACACCCGCGAGCACCTGCGCGACTTCTTCGAGGTGGATCGCCACTGGATCGCCCACGCCGCGCTCGCCGCGCTGGCGAAGGACGGCAAGCTCAACGCCAAGGACGTGGCCCGCGCGATCCGCGAGTACAAGCTCGACGCGGAGAAGCCCAACCCGCTGACGGTGTAAGCCGTTCGCGGTTGCCGAAAGAAAACCCGCCATCGGCGGGTTTTCTTTTGGACGTCCGTATCATTCCGCCAGCCGGCGCTGGATCGCCTCCAGCGCGTGACCGCGGGTCTCCACGCCGTGGCGCGCCAGCAGCCAGCCGGCCGCGGCCATCGGCAGCGCGATCAGCAGCGCCGACAGCGCGAAATGCGCGAACAGCCCCAGCACGCCCAGCCCCGCGCCGAGGATGCCGCCGAACTTCGAGCTGGCGGCGATCAGGCCCGAGCCGCTGCCGCGCAGGTGCACCGGGTAGATCTCCGCCGCATACGGAATCATCGTGGCGATCACCCCGCCGCTGCTCACCAGCAGCGCCGCGGTGGCGGCGACCATCGCGGCCGCGGCGTGCGTGCCGGTGAGCGCGATGGCGCAGAACGCGAGCAGCGACAGCGCGGTCAACGCAATGAACAGCACCAGCGTGCGGAAGCTGCTCCAGCGCTGGTACAGCCCCACCACCGCGAGCGTGCCCGGCACCGCCAGCAACGCCGAGCGCGCCAGCAGCGCGCTGGCGGCATGCACGTCCAGGCCGAGCCTGGCGAGGTTCGCCGGCAGCCACAGCAGGAAGCCGAAGTTCACCAGGCCCCAGGCCAGCCCGCAGCTGCCCAGCCCCAGCGTGATCCGCGCGTGCCGGCCGCGCAGCAGCTGGCGCAGGTCGGCCGCCGGGTGTTCGGCCTCCATGATCGGCGGATCGCTGTCGACGCCCGTGGGATCCACGCGCAGCGCCTGCGGCGAGCCCGCGAAGCGCGCCAGCACCGCGCGCGCCTGGGCGTGCAGCCCGGCGTCGGCGAGGAAGCGCGGCGACTCCGGGATGTAGCGGTTGAGGAACACGATCAGCGCGCCGGTGGGCAGGTTCAGCAGCCACAGCGCGCGCCAGCTGAAGGCGGGTTCCAGCGCGGTGGCCGCGCCCGAGGCGGCGAGGTAGCCGGCCGAAGTGCCCAGCCCGCCCAGCGCCACCAGCAGCCAGCCGCGATGCGCGGCGGGCACGGTCTCGGCCATCAGGGTGAACGCGATCGGCAGCATGCCGCCGGCGGCCGCGCCCATCATGAAGCACATCGCGAGGTTCCAGCCGAACGAAGGCATCGTGCCGCAGATCGCGGTGCCCATGAACAGCAGCGCCGACAACAGGATCGCCGCGCGCCGGCCGAACAGGTCGGCCATCCGCCCCCACAGCAGCGAACCGAGCGCGGTGCCGACCAGCGCCGACAGCGCCAGCCAGCCGGCGGTCGACATGCTGATCGCGTACTCCGCCGACACGCCCGGCATCACGAAGGCCAGCGAGGCCGGCTTCATCACGTCGATCGCCAGCGCCGCCGCCAGCGCCGCCGCGAGGATCGCGTGCGCGCGGTTCAGCGGCACGCGGTCGGCGATGTGCAGGTGCGGCTGGCTGCCGTGGTCCTGGCGGCTGCGGCGCAGTTGCGCCAGCCGCGGCATCAGGCCGTAGCCGGCCAGCAGCACGCCGCCGGGAATCAGCACCATGCCCGCCACCATGCCGGCATCCATCGCCATGCCGGCGAGCCGGTAATGCATCGGCGCCGCCATCAGGTACATCGGCAGGTGCAGCAGCACGCCGGCCGCCACCATCAGGCAGCCCAGCCAGAACGCGAACGGATGGTGGAAACGCAGTTCCGAGGACATGGCGGCGATCGGCAAGAACAGCCGCCAGCTTAGCAGCGGCGCCGCGCGCGCCGTCGCGAGGTCAATCCTCGTCGCGGTCGCGCAGGACCCGGCGCAGCAGCAGGAACGCACCGATGGTGCCGGCCACGATCGCCGCGGTGGCGACCGGATGGCGGCTCACCTGGCGCTTCAGCCGCCGGTAGCGATAGTTCGTCTCGTCGACGAGATCCTCGGCGGCGCGGGTCAGCCGGCGGCGGTAGCCGTCGCCGTCCAAACGCGCCGCCGCGCGCCGCCCGCGGGCGATCCAGCCACGGGCGGCATCGCCGGCGTCGCCGGCATAGCGGCGCACACGGTCGCCGAGTTCGTCCATGCCCTGTTCGATGTCGCGTCGGGTGCTCATGACCTGCTCCTGTGGGGACCTCGCCACGCTGCCAGCGCCGGCGTGAGCGATGCGTAAAAGAGATATGTACGCGATGCGCTGGGCGCTTGCCCGCATCGTCCACAAGCATTCCCAACGCTTCCCTCATGAAACCATCGAGACTTGCCGGGATCCGGTGCGGAGACTGCAACTGCCGCTGCGACGTCGCGGCGGTTTCCGTCAAACCGGGGAGGCTGCGCCATGAAAGCCCTGCTCTGCATCTTCACCATCGTCCTGTCGTCGAGCGTCGGCGCCGCGCTGGCCGCCGAGCCGGCCAGCCTCGCCATCGCGTGCCCGGCCACCCATCTGCCGAAACAAGCCGACGTCGTGCGCGTGTTCGACCAGCACAACCTCGGCAAGGTCTTCGAGCTGCGTCAGCGCGTGCTGGACCTGGCGCGCCGCGACTGCCGCCCTGGCGTCGGCTCCGTCAGGATCGTCGCGGCGCCGGTACCAAGACAGGCGGAACCGCGCATGCTGGTCAAGCGCTGAACTGATTAGCCGAGGCTCGGCTGAAAAAACCGTTCGCGCTGAGCGTAGCTTGCGACAGCAAGCGGAGTCGAAGCGTCCGCGAGCGATCACCCTTCGACTTCGGCCCTGCGGGCCTACGCTCAGGGCGAACGGTGAGGTATCGGCCGAGCTCTGTCGCAAATCAGGAGTGCTGATGCATGCGGATCGTCGTGCTGCGCGCCAAGTCCGCGCCGCCGCCTTCACGGCGACGCGGGCGTGCCTCGCCACGGGCGGAATTCGTCGCGCACCGATGGCCGGCGCAGGCGCTGGATGATCCAGCCGAACAGCACGCTGAAACCCAGCGCCATCAGCGTGGCGAATACCTGCATCGCGCGCAGGAAGCCGTGCATCACCGCATCCATGTCCGCGGGCGCGCCGGGCGCGTGCATCAGCGTGGTCATCGAGCCCATGAACCACCACTGCCACGCCAGCCCCAGCAGCTGGTAGGCGATCGCAAAGCCCATCAGCCCGATGAACAGGCGCCGCGCCCACTCGTGCCGGCGCAGCAGGCCGATCGCGGCGACCAGGGTGATCAGCGAGAGCAGCAGGAAGGCGCGGAAGAACCACGCGAAGTGCCCGAACATCCAGTGCATCGGCATCGGGAAGTCGGGCGGCGTCGGCGGGATGGGCTGCGCCTGCATCGCCGGCAGGAACAGCCATTGCAGCATCACGTTCTGCAGCGCGGCGATCAGCGTGGCGAAACCGGCCAGGCCGATGAAGACCCAGGCCAGCACGGTGACGAAGGTGGAGCGCAGCGGCGGCGGTGCGGACATGCACGACTCTCCTCGGTGGCCTCGCGGGCGCCAGCATCGCGGCTGGGCGTGCGCCGCGCAATCGCTCGCGTCGCGCCAAATGGTAGGTCGGGCTTCAGCCCGACATCTCCGGGTGTCGGGCTGAAGCCCGACCCACGGCCTGCGCCGTCAGCGTGTCTAGATCGTATCGGCCGCGGCTTGCGCCTCGTCCGCAACCGCCTCCACGTGCAGCCGCTGGCGCCGGCGCAGCGAGGGGAACATCGCCATCCACGCGCCCACCACCAGCAGCGTGCCGACGCCGCCCACCACGGTGGCGCCCACCGCGCCCAGCCATGCGGCGAGCATGCCGGACTCGAACTCGCCGAGCTGGTTCGAGGTGTTGATGAAGATGGCGTTCACCGCGCTGACCCGGCCGCGCATCGCGTCGGGCGTGTCCAGCTGCACCAGCGCGCCGCGGATCACCATGCTCACCATGTCGAACGCGCCCAGCGCGAACAGCGCGGCCAGCGACAGCCACAGCGCGGTGGAGACCGCGAACGCCAGGGTCGCCACGCCGAAGCCGGCCACGGCGGCGAACATGGTCATGCCCACGTGACGCTGCAGGTCGTGCTTCGCCAGCCACAGCGACATCAACAGCGCGCCCACCGCCGGCGCCGCGCGCAGCAGGCCCAGCCCCCACGGGCCGGTGTGCAGGATGTCGCGCGCGAAGATCGGCAGCAGCGCGGTGGCGCCGCCCAGCAGCACCGCGAACAGGTCCAGCGAGATCACGCCGAGCACGTCCTTGCGTGCGCGGATGAAGTGCACGCCGGCGAACAGCGTCTTCAGCGTGGCCGGCTCGCGCTTCGGCGGCGCCTGCTCGCAGCGCAGCAGCGCCATCATCGTGGCGGCGACGAGGTACAGCGCGGCGGCGGCGAGATAGACCACGCCCGGCCCCGCCACGTAGAGCAGGCCGCCCACCGCGGGGCCGAGGATCATCGCCATCTGGAACGCCGAGCCGCTCACCGCCACCGCGCGCGGCAGGAGCGCCGGCGGCACCAGCGCCGGCAGCAGCGACTGCATCGACGGCGACTCGAACGCCTTGGCCACGCCGATCGCGAACACCAGCGCGAGGATGCCGGCCTCGTGGATGCGCCCCAGCAGGGTCAGCATGGCCAGCAGCACGATGGCCGTCCATTCCACGATCTGCCCGAGCAGCACCACGCGCCGCCGCTCGAACTGGTCGGCCACGTGCCCCGCCGGCAGCGCCAGCAGCACCGAGGGGATGAACTGGACAAGACCGATCAAACCCAAGTCGAACGCGCGCCCGGTGATCGCGTAGATCTGCCAGCCCACCGCCACCGACAGCATCTGGAAGCCGAAGCCGGAGGCGACGCGCGCGCACCAGAACAGCACGAAGGCGCGGTGGCGCAGCGGCGAATCCGTTGCGGCGGGCGGGGGCGTTGGGTTCGACATGGGGATCCTTGCCGGAGACCGCGCATTGTAGTCGCGGCGCCTGCGCCGGCAGCGCATCCCTTGACGTCGCCATGCCGCGGATTTGATCCGGATTTCCCCCGTGCACGGCTAACGTGGAGACGGTTTTCCCACAGGAGGCGTGCGCCGATGGGTCGATATGCCAGACATGTCTATTCCAACCCGGCCGACGTGCAGGCGCTCAAGGCGATCGCAAGCGAACTCCCCGCCAACGGGCATGTGCGCCTCGTGCTGAAAGACGGCGATACGTGCGAGGGCGTGGTCGCGGAACGCGCCACCGTGCAGGTGTATTACGACCCCGCCGAGGAACACCAGGGCATCAACGGCGAGCTGCGCCTGGAGCGCCCGGACCAGCCCGACTGGTACCGCTGGATGTGGCTGGACGAGATCGCCCGCGTGGAGCATCTCGACTCCACGCTGGGCAGCGAAAACTGAGCAGGTTCTACGCCCGCACCCGCGTGAAGCCGTCCGCGCTCCAATGCTCGCTGCCCACGCCGTGGTGCACGAAGAACAGCCCGTCGGGGTCGTACCTGCGCTTCGCCGCGGCGAGGCGCGGGTAGTTGCCGCCCCAGAATCCCTGCTGCCAGTCGCGCAGGAAATAGTCGCTCTCCGAGACGTAGGAGCCGGCGTCCGGTGCCACGGCGCGCAGCGCATCCATCGTCTTGTCCACGGCCGTCGCCATGCGCCGTGCCATCGCCAGATCGGGTTTCGCGCCCGGCATGCCGGGAAAGGCGGGATCGTCGCCGCTGGCGCTGATGGCGAGGGCGAAGGCGTCCAGTACTTGCGGATGCGTGGCGGTGTCGCGGGCCCGCGCGATCGCGTCAGCCGGTGCACCAGCCAGACCCTTGTTGAAGTGCAGGGAGACGCCCTGGTGCTGCGCGGCTTCGAACAAGGCATCCACCAAGGACGCCTGCCGCTCCGGCTGCAGCAGCGAAGCCGGCAGCCAGGCCGACTGGTAGCCCTGGATGAACCAGCCTGCCTGCTCCCGGTCGCCGGCCCAGACGAAGTGATAGCGCGGCGCGCCTGGCCGGTCGTCCGACCTGATGTCGTCCGCCGCGTACTTGCGCAGGAACTCGGCGTCCCAGAGATGCCGGGCCGGTGCCGCGCGCGCGCCGAATGGCTTGGCGACGTGGCAATCCTTGCGGGCATTCACCCAATCGAGGAAAGGTGCCCAGACCTGTTCCGCCTGTTGCCGGCTGAGGCCCTGGAACATCATCGAGACGTCGAGGGTGTCGCCGCCGTAGAACTTCATCTGCTCGCCCCAGTGCGGGTTGAACAGCGCGCGCCGGTAGAAGTCCACCGCCGCGGCGATCAGGGCGCGATACGCCGCGTCCGAATCGGCCTTGACGATGAGGCCGACGCCGCCGAAGTGCTCGGGCAGCTCGAAGGTGCGCAGGGTCAGCCGCGTCACCACGCCCAGGCTGCCGCCGCCGCCGCCCTTGAGGCCCCAGAACAGCTCGGGGTTCGTGCAGGCATTGGCGATGCGCACGCGGCCGTCGGCGGTCACCACCTCCGCTTCCAGCAGGTTGCACGCCGCGGTGCCCCACTGCTTGGAAAAGCTGCCGAAGCCGCCGCTCTGCACCAGCCCGGCCACGCCCACCGTGGTGCAGCCGCCGCCTTGCACGTAGCGTCCGCCGCGGGTGGTCACGGCGTTGTAGGCGTCGATCCACATCGCGCCGGCTTGCACGCTCACCGCCGGCAGCGGCGCCACGTGGCCGGCGCAGCCTTGCGGCACGAAGGCGTCGTGCAGGCGCACCTGGTTCATGTGGCGCGTCCACACCAAGAGCGAATCCGGCGCGTCCGAGGTGCCCTGGTAGCTGTGGCCGCCGCCTTTCACCACCAGCCGCAGATGGTGCCGGCGTGCGAAGTCGACCGCCGCGACCACGTCGGCGGTGTTTTCCGCCACCACCGCGTAAGCGCTGGGCTGCGAAGTCCAGGCGTCGGCCCAGCCGCTGGTCTGGGTCAGCGCGGGGTTGTCGCCCACCGCGAACGGATTGGCGAGTTGCTGCAGCGCCGGCGACGCGTCGCCATGCGCGAACGGCGGTTCCAGCTTCAGCAGCCGGCCGCCCACGGCCTGCTTCAGGCGCGCCCATTCCGCCGCCGCAGGCCAGCCCGCCTCGCCCGGCCGCACCCGTGAGCGCAGCGCCGTCGCCAGCTTGCCGGCGCCATGCGCCAGGGTGGTGCCGCTGCGCATCAGCAGGGGCAGCAGGGGCAGGGTGATGGCGGCTTTCAGCAGGTCGCGTCGTTGCATGGCTGGCTCCGGGGGCGGTGGGATGAGCGCAGCGTGGCCCGGCGTCCATGCGGTTCCCAGCCCAATGGGACGGATCGCGGGCGGGTGGGGACGAGTCGCTGCCCGTGCGGGATGGCACGGTCGGGGTTGCGCCGCCTGCACGTAGAATCGCCGGCATGAATGGACAGGCGGATGCAGGACAGCGGGCGTTCCAGCCTTGGCCGCGGCCGGTCACGGTCGGCTTCTGGCTGCTGTTCATCGTGCTCAATGCGCTGTTCAACAGCGTGGATGCGCAGATCGGCCACCCGGAGCTGCCGGCCTGGATGCCGTGGTCGTGGGAGTGCAGCAGCGGGCTGATGATCCTGGCGCTGCTGCCGGCGGTGGTCGCGTTCGAGCGGCGCTGGCCGATCCGCCTCGACGACTGGCCGCGGCTCTTGCCCTTGCACCTCGCCGCCAGCGTGGCGTTCAGCCTGCTCCACGTGGGTGGCATGGTGGGCCTGCGCAAGCTGGCCTATGCCGCGGGCGGGCAGCATTACGACTTCGGCCCGTGGTGGATCAACTTCGGCTACGAATACCTGAAGGACGTGCGCGTCTACGCCTTCATCGTCGTCGTGCTGGTGCTGTACCGCCTGTGGCGGCTGCGCCGGCAGGGCGAGGCCAGGCTGCTGGCCGCGCCGGACGACGGCCCGCCGGTCGAGCCGGTGGATCGCCCCGAGCGCTTCCTCGTGCGCAAGCTGGGCAAGGAGTTCCTGGTCAACGCCAGCGAGATCGAATGGCTGCAGGCCGCGGGCAACTACGTGAACCTGCACGTGCGCGGCCGCGACTACCCGCTGCGCAGCACGATGGCCGGCATCGAGGCGCGGCTGGACCCGGCGCGCTTCCTGCGCGTGCACCGCGGCTACTTCGTCAACCTCGACTACCTCGCCGAGATCGAGCCGCTGGACACCGGCGACGCGCGCCTGCACCTGCGCGACGGCAGCACGCTGCCGTGCAGCCGCCGCTATCGCGTCGCGCTGCGCGAGCGCTGCGGCCAGCCGGTGGCGGCCGAGTGAGCCTTGCATCGCGGCGAGCGATCGTTCCAAGCTAGCCGCTGGTTTCGCTCCGGATGCTCCGCCGATGATGACCTTGCCGTTCCGTCACCGCTTCGCCGTCGCCGCCCTTGCCGGCGCATCGATCCTCGCCGGCTGCTCGCAGGGCGGCGCGCCCGCGCCGGACGCCGCGCAGCAGCAGGCCCAGGCCCAGGCCGCCGAGGCGGCGCGCAACCTCGACACCTACCGCCAGCTGCTGCGCATCCACAACGACCAGATGGCGGTGACGATGGGCAAGGACATCGTGCAGCGCTACCCGAACAGTGCGGCGGCGCAGGAAGTGCAGCAGACCCTGCCCGAGGTCGAGAAGCGCTGGCAGGAGCACAGCGAGAAGGCACGCCTCGCCGCGCTGTGGCAGTACCAGGTGGCGCCGATGGCCGGCGGCACGCAGTCCACCGCGTCGATCTACGACAGCCAACCCGCCGACGTGCACGTGAACCTGGTGCTGCGCCGGCACACGAGCTGGGGCCAGAGCGCGTTCCTGTTCAACCGCGGCCACGGCGGCTTCGTCTGCAAGGGCGAGTGCACGATCGCCGCGAAGTTCGACGACAAGCCGCACGCGATCAAGGCCTACGCGCCGCCCACCGGCGAGCCGGCGCTGATGATCCGCGACGACAAGGGCTTCATCGCGCTGCTGGAGAAGACGAAGAAGATCAGCCTCCCGATCACCCTGCAGGACGGCGAAAAGAAGGTGGAGCTGGTCTACGAGGTGGGCGGCTTCATGCCCGACCATTGGCAGCCGCTGCCGAAGAAGGGCAAGAAGTAGGAGTGAATGGAGAGGAGTGAGAAGTGAGAGAAGAGCGGCGCCTCGCCGGATCGGCTCTCTCTCACTTCTCACTCCTCTTCACTCGCTTCTGGTAACCCGGTGCACCCGCAGGCCGCTCGCGCGTTCCCCTGCGTATCGACGAATGGAGGATGCAGCCATGTCCCGCAAGGCTTCGTGGATGGTGGTCGGATTGGCAGTGGCGCTGGGCGCGTGTTCCAGCGTGCCGTATGCGCAGCGGGTGGCCCAGCGCCAGGCCGCCTACGCGGCGGCGGCCGGCGCGCCGGTGCGCAGCTTCCATTTCTTCAACCTGTATTCGTGGGAGCCGCTGGGCGACCGGCAGCTGGCCATCTATACCCAGCCGAACCGCGCCTGGCTGCTGGACGTGGGCCCCTGCCCGAACCTGGAGTTCACCAACGCGATCGGGCTCACCTCGTTCGCCAGCGAAGTGTCGGTGAACTTCGACAAGGTGCTCGCCGGCCGCGGCTACGGACCGTGCTTCATCACGCAGATCCGCCCGATCGATGTGGCGAAGCTGAAGCTGGAACAGCAGGCGCAGCGCAAGATCGAAGCGGAGCCGCGGCAGCCGGCCGCCGACGCGGCGCAGAAGTGAGGCGCTAGCGCACCACCGTCACCGGCACGTGCGCGCGCGCCAGCACGTTGGTGGAAACCGAGCCGAGCAGCCAGCGCGCCAGCGCGCCGCGCTCGGTGTGGCCGATCACGATGTGGTCGATGCCGTGCTGGCCGACCTGGCCGAGCAGCACGTCGCCGGGGCTGCCGTGGGTCAGTTCGACGTCGACGAGGCTGGCGGTGTCCGGCGCGAGCGTGGCCAGCTCGTCCTTCAGTTCCTGCACGCGCTGGGTGCCGGAGTCGGTCATCATCAGCGCGCAGGTGTCGCCGCCCTCGGCCACCTGCAGCACCGACACCACGCGCACCCGGCCGCCGCAAGCGCGGGCCAGCTCCATCGCGAACGCGAACGCGCGGCGCGCGGCGTCCGAGCCGTCGTAACCGACCAGTGAATACTTGGGCATACGGGCTCCTTTGTCGGGCGAAGTTCGCGGTGGATTCCAGTGTGGGCGGCGCGGCGTTAGCGAAAGATCAAGGCACGATCCGAGCAATCCGGTTTATCGCTCGTCATTCCTGCGAGGCGCTTTTCAACAGCCGAAGGCTGGTCAAGCGCACTGCTGTCCGGAATATTCGATGTTCCAGTTCGCGGGCTTCAAGTACCGCAGGCTCTCGCCTTGAACGACGAAGCCGAGCGACTCGCATTCGGGAAGGTGCTGGTTGGTGAATCCCTCTCCCTGCGGGAGAGGGTTGGGGTGGGAGCTCTTGCTTCTGTGCTCTCGCCAGTTTCAGAGTGGTTTCGTGCGCCTGCCGGCGCCCGAGCTACTTTCTCTTTGCGTGCCCAAAGAGAAAGTAGCCAAAGAGAAAGGGCACCCCGCGGCGGCGCTTTCCGTCCCTCCATGGACGGAAAGTCCGTGAGTCGGGGCCGGGCTTGTCGAGCGGGCTCCTGCCCGCGCGAAAAGGCGTTGCCATCCTTGGCAACGCCCGCTGCGCGGCCTCCTCGTCCCCGCCTCACCGTCGCCGAGGGGCCCCGGAAAAAGCAGCGCGCTCCCAGCGCGCAGAAGCAACGGCACCCCACCCCGACCCTCCCCTGCACGCAGGGGAGGGAGACATGACGCCAGGCGGCGAAGCACGACGAAACTTTGTTCCTCGGTTTCCAGATACGTCGCGGTGTGGCCGCTGTAGGGCGACGTGTCGACGAGCGTTGATCCAACGCCCTCGACACGACGGGCTTGTAGGGTCGGCGGATTGAACCAGGCCATTTCTCTTGGTTCCTTCTCTTTGGGCCAGCAAAGAGAAGGAACTCGGGCGCCGGCAGGCGACCGAAACCGCCTTGTTCCTTGCGGAAGCGCGAGGGCAAAAGCCCCTCTCCCCCAACCCCTCTCCCACTAGTGGGAGAGGGGGAAAGCGCGCTGCGGCAGGCGAGCCAAGGTGCGGAATCCAATGGTTCTCGCGAGCACCCGTCCCGGAGGGAGAGGGGAACAGATCACCGGCAAAATATTCCGGACAGCAGTGAGCTTGACCAGCCTTCGGCCGTTGAAAAGCACCTCGCGGGAGTGACGAGCAAAATCCGAGCATCCCAAGGACCGGACTGAACACTCGCCCAGCGCAGGCTGAATGCCGCCGCGCGCGGCTCACGCATCCATCACGAAGCGGCGGACCATCCTGCGCATGCAATGGCCGCGGCACTGCTGCCGCGTGGCCGGTTTCCGCGTCCGACGACGCCACCACAAGGAGAAGCCGATGAGCAAGCACACTCTCGCCCTGACCGCCGCCCTGCTGCTGGGCGCGGGTGCCCTGGCCAGCGTGCCGGCCACGCCCGCCCGCGCCGCCGAGGCCGCCAACGTGAAGTGCCACCTCACGTTCAACCTGTCGGGCTGGTCGATCCTCTACAAGCACGCCGAAGGCAGCGGCATGGTCAGCTGCGACAACGGCCAGCATGCCGCGGTGAAGATCGCGGTGGTGGGCGGCGGCCTCACCGCCGGCAAGTACCGCATCGACCACGGCACCGGCGACATCACCCATGTGCGCGGCATCGACGACGTGTTCGGCGACTACGTGCAGGCCAGCGCCGAGGCCGGCGTGGTGAAGAGCGGCACCGCGCAGCTGCTGACCAAGGGCACCACCTCGCTGGCGCTGGCCGGCCACGGCGAGGGCATCAACCTCGGCGTGTCGGTGGGCAAGTTCAGCATCAGCCGCCGTTGAGCGAGCTGCGGGTGAGGGGCGAAGGGCGCCGCGCGCGGCGCCCTTCGCCGGCGCGGCAGCGTACACTGGGCGGCGCCGTTCCCCCGGAGTATCGCGATGCGTCGCCTGCCGCTGCTGTTCGTGCTGATCCTGCTGTGTGGCTTGCTCGCTGCGCCCGCGTTCGCCGCCGATGCGCCGCCCCAGGTCGGCGCCGCCGCGCCGGTCTTCCGCCTGCAGGACCAGAACGGCCACTGGCGCAGCCCCGCCGATTACCGCGGCCACTGGCTGGTGCTGTACTTCTATCCCAAGGACTTCACCCCCGGCTGCACCACCGAGGTGTGCAGCTTCCGCGACGACATCGCCAGGCTGCGCCAGGCCGGCGCCGCGGTGGTGGGCGTGAGCCTGGACGACGTGAAGTCGCACGCCGAGTTCGCCGCGAAGTACCACGTGCCGTTTCCGCTGCTCGCCGACGCCGAGCGCCGGGCGGCCAGCGCCTACGGCGTGCTCGGCAGCATGGTGGGCATGCACTACGCCAGGCGCACCACCTTCCTGATCGACCCGCAGGGCCGCATCGCCAAGGTCTACACCGACGTCGATCCCAAGGCGAATTCCAGCCAGGTGCTGGCCGACCTCGCCGCGCAGCAGAAGGCGGCGCTCTGATGCCGGTGATGACTCACGCCGAATCCGGTTCCGGCACGCGCGGCTTCGCCGCCTGGCGCGTGCTGGTGTGGTTGCTGCTGTTGCTGGCCGCGTTCGGCAGCGTGCAATACCTCGGCCATGCGCAACTGCTGTGGGCGCATCGCATGGGCCTGTCGCCGGACGACAGCGCCGCATGGCAGCGCATGCTGGCCTGGGACATCGGCTATCTCGTGGCCGCGCTCGCGCTGGTCGTGCTGTGCGCCGGCTGCATCCTGCGCCTGGCCTGGGCGCGCGTGCCGCTGCGCGTGGCCTGCGGCGTGCTGGCGCTGTGGGCGCTGGCCAGCGGCGGCGCGATGCTGTCGCAGTGGCTCCAGCTCGAACATTCCAGCGCGGACGCGATCCTGCACCTGGCCAGCGACGACCGCCTGCGCGTGGCGATCCTGCATGCGCGGCGCAGCTACCGCATCGCCCTCGCGCTCAAGCTGGTGGCGATACCCGCGCTGCTGTGGCTGGCGTGGCGGCTGGGCACGCCGGCGGTGCGCGAGCAGTTCCGCCGTCGCCGCTGAGCGGTGCAGGAGCAGGTATCCGGATCGATCCATCGTGCAGTCAGGGAGGGGCAGGGGATGAAACGCTGGTGGCTGGGTGGGTTGTGCGTGGCCTTGTCGGGCGCGGCGCTGGCCGCGGGGCCGGAGGCGGCGGGCAAGCGGGTGCAGGCGAGCATGCTGGTCGCCGGCACGATCGAGGTGGCGACCGATGGCAGCGTGGCGCGTTACGCGCTCGATCATCCGGAGGAACTGCCGCCCGCGGTGAAGGACTTGCTGGGCAAGGCCATCCCGCGCTGGAAGTTCGAGCCGGTCGTGGCGGACGGCAAGCCGGCGATCGCCAAGGCGACGATGAGCCTGCGCGTGGTGGCCAAGCCGCTGGACGACGGCGACTACGGCATCGGCGTCGCGGCCGTCCATTTCGGCGACGCGAACCGCGGCCCCGCGATCGAGGCCGTGCAGCGGCGGGCGCCGGCGTACCCGCCCGAGGCCATCCGCGAACGCGTGACCGGCACGGTGTACCTCGCCCTGCGCGTGGATGCGGCGGGCAAGGTGGCCGATGCCGCGGCCGTGCAGGTGGACCTGGGCAAGCTCGGCAGCGACGTCCAGATGCAGCGGTGGCGCGATCGCCTCGCCCGGGTTTCGGTGGGCACGGCCCGGCACTGGCTGTTCAGCCCGGCGACGGACGCCGCGTCGCCGTATCGCGTGGTGCAGGTGCCGGTGAGCTTCAATCTGCGGGTCAACGGCTATTCCACCCGGGCACGTTATGGCCAGTGGAACGTCTACGTGCCCGGGCCGGTGCAACTGGTGCCGTGGCTGGACAACAAGCTGCTCTCGGGCGGTGCCGATGCCTTGCCGGACGACGCCATCGACCAGGCCGGGCACGGCCTGCACCTGCTGACGCCGATCAAGGGCGCCTGATTGGGCCAGCCGCATGTTCAGCATGGGTTGGTCCGGATGCGGGTATCGCTGCGCAGTCTCCATTCGCGGAAACCCGCCATGCGCCTGCGTCACCTGTCGCTGTTCCTGCTGCCCTTGTTCGCCGCGTTGCCGCTGCGGGCGCAGGACCTCGCCGCCACCTGCCACGCCAGCAGCAGCTACGACGTGACGCTGCGGCCGGACAGCCTGCTGTTCGACCGCCCCGCGCCCGCGCCCACGCGGGTGGAAATCGGCCACGGCCAGCTGCATGTCGACGGCGCGGCGGTGCGCCTGGACGCCGAGAGCCAGGACCGCCTGACGCTGTTCGAGCGCGACCTGCGCGCACTCGCGCCGCGCGTGCGCACGGTGGCGCAGCACGGCGTGGACATCGCGGCGCAGGGCCTGCGCGAAGAGGCCGCGGGCATGGGTCTGGCGGCCGACACGCGCAGCCAGGTGGACAGCCACCTCGCGAACGATGCCGCCAGCCTCAAGCGGCGCATCGCCGCCAGCCACAGCACTCACGACTGGCAGGGCAACGCGATGGACCAGTACGTCAACCAGCTCGAGAGCGACCTGCTGCCGCTGATCGCCGCCGACCTCGGCCAGCAGGCGCTCGACGCCGCCATGAACGGCGACCTGCAGGCCGCCGCCGACCTGCGCGATCGCGCGGCCAACCTCGCCACCCAGCTGGAGCCGCGCATGCGCCAGCGGATGCAGGCGCTGCGGCCGCAGATCGAGGCGCTGTGCCCGGCGATCCGCCAGCTGGCCATGCTGCAGCAGGGCGTGCGCGACGGCAAGGGCCGCCCGCTGGATCTGCTGCAGATCGGCCAGTAGGCGCGAGGCTTTCGCAGCGGATTAATCTCCGGCTAAGTGGCCGTGGACGAGGATGGAGCCATCCTCCTCACCCGCCCGATCGGGGGCGAACGTGGCTTCGAGCGTCATCCGCAGCATCTGCAACCCGCTGATCCGTCGTGGTATCGACCTGTGCCGCCTGTATCGTCACGCCGCCCTCGCGGTGGGCGAGCCGGGCCTGCGCGCGGTGCTGGACGAAGACGCCCAGGCGCTCGCCGCCCTGGTCGCCGACCTGCAGCACGAGGTGGAGCGTGCCGGCGGCGTGCCGCGCACGCACGGCAGCTGGCGGGCCGCCCTGCGCGGCCGGCTGGTGGAAGGCATGGCGCGCACGGCCGCCCGCCGCGACAGCGCGTGGATCCATGCCCTGGCGCAGGACGAGTCGAACCTGCTGCACGCGTTCGAGCGGGCGCTCGTCGGCCTGCCCGAGGAGTCGGCCACGGTGCTGCGCCGGCAGCTGCCGCGCCTGCGCGGCATCCATCTGGACATGCACAGCCTGGCCGGCCCCGCCCATTCCTGAGAGCCTGTTCACGATCTCCGCATAGCCTGCGTTGCCTTGCCGTGGCCGTCAGGTGGTGGCGCGTGGCGCAGCGCCTGCCTGGCCGGCAGAGCCTGCCCCCGCGAAAGCGGGGGTCAAGCCGCGCGCTGCCGCATGGCGGCCACGGCAAGGCAACCCGAAGGGCCGGGTC
>JAFIHF010000015.1 GCA_017848855.1 Rhodanobacter denitrificans
CGGCGACGGTGAGGCGGGGACGAGGAGGCCGCGCAGCGGGCGAGCCCACGGATGGGCTCGCCTTTTCGCGCGGGCAGGAGCCCGCTCGAAAAGCCCGGCCCCGACTCACGGACTTGCCGGGCAGGACGCCCGGCAAGCGTCGCCGCGGGGTGTCATTTCTCTTTGGTGACTTTCTCTTTGGACAAGCAAAGAGAAAGTCACTCGGGCCGCGGCAGCGGCTCGAAACCGCTCTGTCGCTCGCGATAACGCAGAAGCAAGAGCCCCAACCCTCTCCCGGAGGGAGAAGGATTCACCAATCAGCACCTTCCCGAATTCGAGTCGCTCGGCTTCGTCGTTCAAGGCGAGAGCCTGCGGTGCTTGGAGCCTGCGAAACTGGAACATCGAATATTCCGGACACCAGTGTGCGAACGCTGGGATCCAGTGCCTCTGGAACACTGACCACAAAGACACTGGATGACTCGCTGCGCTCGTCCCTTCGGGGCCGCCGTACGGGCGTTCTGCGCACTACGCGCTTGTCCTGCTTGACCAGCCTTCGGCTGTTGAGAAGCGCCTCGCAGGAATGACGAGCAAAATGACGGCATCCCCAAAGAAAACCCGCCGGGCGGCGGGTTCAAGCCTTGCTCAAGGCCCCTGATGCGCGGCGCTCTCGGGCGCGCGGCGCGGATCGGTACAGATCAGGCGAAGTCCAGCTCCACCCGTGTCACCATCACGCCGCGGGGGCGCAGCGTGCCGTTGAGGCTCTGCTTGAGCTGCTGGCCCAGCGCGCGGCGGTCTTCCGCGTTCGCCTCGGCCTCGCCGTGCAGCGCTTCCAGCGCGCCGCGGCGGATCAGCTGGTCGGCCTGCTCGATCACCGCGTCGGCGCGCTCGGGCTCCAGCACCTGCCAGTACACCGTGCCGCGCACGTCGCGCGCGTCGGCCAGCGGCTCCTCGAAGCGCAGCACGCGGCCACCGAGATCGATGCGGTGCCCGACCCGATCCAGCAACGGCAGCACCACGTGGGTGCCCGGCTGCAGCAGGCGCACCGGCTTGCCGTGGCGATAGAGGCTGTAGACCTGCCCGTCCGGCACGTGCTTCACCGCCAGCGCGGCAAGCGCGAGCAGGCTGAAGACGGCGGCGTAGATCAGGGCGAGCATGGTCAGGGAAATCAGTGGGTTATCTATTGATTGTTGTGATTCAACAGCAGCTTGAGCATACAGCCGTATGAACCTGTGAAGATTAATCTTTATTTAACGCCGATGCCTCGTGGCTTGCAAGCGCCGGCGCCCGCGATCCGTATCGGCTCGGCCGACCCGCCTGAGGGCAAGCATCGGTCGTACCAGTGGGCCCGGATGGACACGCGCGCCGCCGGGCAGCGCACGCATCCGCGCGGGCGATCACGCCCGGGTTGTCGATCCGGTCCGCTTTGCGCCGTGGTGCGCCGAGCTGCGCGGGCGGCGGCGCCAGGCCCCGGCCGGCGCCGCCGGGGCAGCTATGGACGCGGCACGTCAGAACTTGCCGGCGCGGAAGTCGGCGATCGCCTCGTGGATCTGCTCGGGCGTGTTCATCACGAACGGCCCGTAGCGCGTCACCGCCTCGTTGAGCGGCTTGCCCGCGACCAGCAGCACGCGTGCCGGCGCCGCGCCGCCGCCGATACGCACGCGCTCGCCCGGCGACAGCACCGCCAGCTCGCTGCGCGCGAGCCGCTCGCCGGCCACCTCGGCCTCGCTGCCGTCGAACACGTAGGCAAAGGCGTGGTGGCCTTCAGGCAACGGAATCTCCACCTGCGCGCCCGGCTCCACCGCGATGTCCAGGTACACCGGCGCGGTGACGATGCCGGCCACCGGGCCGGTGGCGCCGGCGAACTCGCCCGCGATCACCTTCACCGTGACGCCGGCGGCCGGCTGCACCACGGGGATGCGCTCGGGGCCGATGTCCTGGTAGCGCGGCGCGGTCATCTTGTCGGCGGCGGGCAGGTTCACCCACAGCTGGAAGCCCCACATCAGGCCGTTCTCCTGCTGCGGCATCTCCGAGTGCAGGATGCCGCGGCCGGCGGTCATCCACTGCACGCTGCCGGGCACGAGATCGCCGCGGTTGCCGTGGTTGTCGCCGTGCCGCATGTGGCCGGCCAGCATGTAGGTGACCGTCTCGAAACCGCGGTGCGGATGCTCAGGGAAACCGGCGATGTAGTCGTCCGCGCTGTCGGAGCGGAACTCGTCCAGCAGCAGGAACGGGTCGAGCATGTCCAGCCCGGGCTGGCCGATGACGCGCTTCAGCTTCACGCCCGCGCCGTCGGAGGTGTCGATGCCGCGGATGCGGCGGAGGATGCGGCGTTCGCTCATGGCGAGGCTCCGGTGAATGGAATACCGCCAAGATGCGCGTGCACGAGGCGTTAGCCAAGGCGCGTGCGGGGAACGGATTGTTTCGCGTTGCGAACCACGAGCGGCAAAGCAAAGCCGTGCTGGATGTCCGAGGCGCGCTTTCCTGCGCGCCTCGGACTCGCCCAATCCGGCTCACGCCGGGTCGGGCTCCGCCAGCCGATCACTGGCGATCGGCTGGCGTGCGGGCCATCCATGGCCCGCGGTTCTTCCGGCCGTGCAGAGGCGGCCGTGCAGGGGTTGGGTCAGTGCACCCAGTGCCCGCTGCGATGGCGCGGCGGGGTGCCGTCGTTGCCGGTGTCGGGCGCGGTGTGTCGCTGCACCATCGCTTCGAGTTCCGCCTCGGTGGCGGGCTTGGCCTGCCAGTACTGGCCGACGGCGTCGAGCACGGCGGGCACCTGCGACAGGCACTCGTCGTATTCCTCGTCGCTGAGCTTCTCGAATTCGGCGTCGGCGCTGAGCACGCCGTCGTCCACCGCCAGCGCCATCACCGGGCCGAGCAGTTCCATCAGCTGCGGATCGTCGGCGAGCCGGCCCTCCCACAGCGCGGCGCGCAGGTCGATGCCGCGGCTGAAGCCTTCGCACCAGCCGGCGGCGGAAAGCTGCGGGCCGTGGTCGGTGTCGATCTCGCCGAGGATGGGTTCGTAGGCGTCCACGTCGAGTTCCGCGCTGATCGAGTCGTTGAGCTTGGCCAAGAGTTCCAGCACGCGGTTGCCCTCGGCCTCGTCGGCGAACGGCTCGTGCAGCACCTCCGGCAGCCATTCGTCCGGCAGCACCTGCAGCGGGCCGACCGCGAGCGCGCTGAGCAGGCCGTGCACGCCGTCCAGCAGCAGGCGGTCGTCGCCTTCCTGGACGTGGGCGCGCAGGTAGCGATCCAGTTCGTCGAGCTCGTCGTCGGTGAGCGAGCTGGGCCAGTCGGTCTTGCCTGTGTTCATTCGATATCCAGATTCAGCGTCACCGGCGTGTGGTCGGAGGGACGTTCCCAGCGCCGCGGTTCGCGATCGATCGCCGCGCCGACCGCGGCGGATTTCAGGGCCTGGCCGACGAGGATCAGGTCGATGCGCAAGCCCATGTTGCGCCGGAACGCGCCCTGCCGGTAGTCCCACCAGCTGTAGTGGCCGCCCTCGGATTCGAACAGTCGGAAGCTGTCGTGCAGGCCGAGGTCGGTGATCGCCTTGAGCGCGGCGCGCTCGGGCGGCGAGCACAGGATGTCCTCGCCCCAGGCTTCGGGATCGTGCACGTCGCGCGCGTCGGGCGCGATGTTGAAGTCGCCCAGCACCACCAGGTTCGGGTGGCGCGCGATCTCGCCGGCGAGGAACTCGCGCACGCGCTCCAGCCAGTGCAGCTTGTAGGCGTATTTCTCGTCGCCCACCGCCTTGCCGTTGACCACGTACAGGTCGACGATGCGCAGCCCGCCCACCCGGGCGGCGAGGATGCGCCGCTGCGGGTCCTCCAGCCCGGGGATGTCGGTGACCACGTCGGCGAAGTCGCCCAGCCCCTCGCGGGCGAGGATCGCCACGCCGTTGTAGGTCTTCTGCCCCGAAAACACGCTGCGGTAGCCGGCCGCGGCAAGCTCCGCGGCGGGGAACTTCGTGTCCTCCAGCTTGGTTTCCTGCAGCGCCACGATGTCCGGCGCGGCGTCCGCCAGCCACTGCGTCAGCTGCGGCAGGCGCACCTTCAGCGAGTTCACGTTCCACGAGGCGATTTTCATGCGCGCATTGTACGGGATGGCCGTGAACCGGCCCGGGAACGGGCCGTCGCCAGCTGAACCGCCGGCGACCGTGGCCGACGCCGCGGCGCTTTTCCATGTAAGCTCGCCACGGCAAGGTCCGGGGAGGACTCGGATTCCCTGCGTCATCCTGCGTCCGGGCGCATCCGCCCAGGCCGCAGATCATTCATGTTTCAAAGGTATGTGTCATGTCGGAACGTCAGAGCGGTACGGTCAAGTGGTTCAACGACGCCAAGGGCTTCGGGTTCATCACGCCGGAAAGCGGTGAAGACCTGTTCGTGCATTTCCGCGCGATCCAGGGCAACGGCTTCAAGTCGCTGCAGGAAGGCCAGCGCGTCACCTTCGTCGTCACCAAGGGCCCGAAGGGCCTGCAGGCCGAGGAAGTGCAGAAGGTCTGAGCCTTCGGCACTCCGCCGCCTCGAGAAGCCCGCCACATGGCGGGCTTTTTCTTGTGCGACAAAGCTCAGCTGGCGCTTCTGCCGCTCACCCTGAGCGTAGGCCCGCAGGGCCGAAGTCGAAGGGAAGTCACAGTTGGGCGCTTCGACTTCCTCGCTCCCCAAAACACGACTATCCACGGTCGCTCTCCGCGTGCGCTTGCTATTGCAAGCTACGCTCAACGCGAACGGAATCTTTGACTGAGCATCGTTGCTAATCTTGCGCTCTTATTGATGTCGCTTGACGGTGAGACAGTGATGCAGGAGCATCGCCGTCATACACCCCGATTCGGGGCCTGCTAAGTGCCACCTCAAAGGAATGCCTTGATGAAGACAATACTCGTTGGGATTCTGCTTGCAGTCGTTGCCATGCCGTCTTCTGCTGCGTACTGGATGAAACTCGGCAGCAACCAATCCGGCGATTTATATGGGGATGTCGGCAGCCTAAGGATGAATGGAAACTTAGCCTCCTTATGGTTCAGGGTCGACTACAAGGCAATGAAAGCTGTGGAAGTCAATGGAGTAAAAAAGCTATTCAATCAAGAAAAAATCTTATATGTCGCCAACTGTATGTCGGGGAAGGGCGCAATAAAGTCTCTAGTTCAATACAACTCTATCAATGAAGAGATGATCCAAAATATAGATAACTCGTCCGTTGCACTAGAGCAACCGGTACCAGATTCAGTGGGAGAGAATCTATATGATCAGGTTTGCGATTCTGTGCGGGCAGTCCGCAAAGTGCAGGCGCATCAAGAGGCCTCCGATAAACCTTCGCCACAAATAGTAAGGAACAGAGGCAATTAATCCCATATAAAAAGCCCGCCATTTGGCGGGCTTTTTCTTTCTTCAATCCACCAACCCGTGGCTGCGCAGCAGCGCTTCCGGCTCGGGCTTGCGGCCGCGGAAGGCGACGAAGCTTTCCAGCGCGGGGCGGCTGGCGCCCACGGCGAGCACTTCGCGGCGGAAGCGCGCGCCGGTGGCGGGATCGATCACGCTGCCGGTTTGCTTCGCCGCATCCTCGAACGCGCCGAACGCGTCGGTGCTCAAGAGCTCGGCCCACAGGTAGCTGTAGTAGCCGGCCGCGTAGCCGCCCGCGAATATGTGGCTGAACGCGTGCGGGAAGCGCTGCCACGCCGGCGGGTGCAGCACCGCGACCTGCTTGCGCACGTCTTCCAGCACGGCCAGCGCGCGCGCGCCCTGGGCCGGGTCGTAGCCCAGGTGCAGGGTGAAGTCGAACAGCGCGAATTCCAGCTGGCGCACCAGGAACAGGCCGGCGTGGAAATGCCGCGCGGCGAGCATGCGCTGGAACAGTTCCTCCGGCAGCTTCTCGCCGGTTTGCCAGTGGCGCGCGAACAGGTCCAGCGCCTCGCGGTTCCAGCCGAAGTTCTCCATGAACTGGCTGGGCAGTTCCACCGCGTCCCACTCCACGCCGTCGATGCCGCCGATCGAGGGCAGGGCGATTTCGGTCAAGAGGTGGTGCAGGCCGTGGCCGAATTCGTGGAACAGGGTGAGCACGTCGTCGTGGGTGAGCAGGGCCGGCTTGCCTTCGGTGGGCGGCGCGAAGTTGCAGGTGAGGAAGGCCACCGGCAGCTGCTTGCTCTCGCCGTCATCGAAGCGGGCGCGGCACACGTCCATCCACGCACCGCCGCGCTTGCCATTGCGCGCGTAGAGGTCGACGTAGGCGCCGGCGAACACGCGGCCGGCGGCATCCTGCATGTCGTAATAGCGCACGTCGGGATGCCACGCGTCGACGCCTTCGCGCGGCGCCAGGGTGATGCCGTAGAGCTTGCGCACGATCGCCCACAGGCCGTCGATCACCGCCGGCAGCGGGAAGTAGGGCTTGAGCTGTTCCTCGTCGAGCTCGTAGTTCTGCTGGCGCAGCTTTTCGGACGCGTAGCCCACGTCCCAGGGCTCGAGGTTGTCGAGCTTCAGCGTCTGCTGCGCGAACGCGCGCAGCGTGGCCAGCTCGCGCTGCGCCACCGGCTTCGCGCGCGCGGCAAGGTCGTGCAGGAATTCCATCACCTCGGTGGGCGAGCCGGCCATCTTGGTGGCCAGCGATTCTTCGGCGGCATTCGCAAAGCCGAGCAGCTGCGCGGCCTCGTGGCGCAGCGCCATGATCTTTTCGATGCGCGCGGAGTTGTCGTACTTGCCCGCGTGCGGGCCTTGGTCGGAGGCGCGGGTCTGGTAGGCCCAGTACACGCGCTCGCGCAGGCCGCGGTTGTCGGCGTAGGTGAGCACGGCCTGCACGCTGGGCTGCTTCAGCGTGACGAGGAAGCCGTCCAGCTCCTGCTCCTTCGCGTACTGGCGCAGCACCGCGAGGCCGGACTCGGGCACGCCGGCGAGGTCGCGCTCGTCGGTGACGTGCTCGTGCCACGCATCGGTGGCGTCCAGCACCGCGTTGGAGAATTCGGTGGAGAGTTTCGACAGTTCCACGCCGATCTCGCGGAAGCGGCTGCGCGCGGGTTCTTCCAACGCCACGCCGGAGAGCTTGAAGTCGCGCAGCGCATGCTCCACCAGCGCGCGCTCGGGGCGCGGCAGCGCGGCGAACGCCGGCGCATCGGCCACTGCCTGCACGGCGGCGTAGAGCGCGCGGTTCTGGCCCTGCTCGATGCCGTAGTCGGTGAGCTGCTCCTCGGCCGGGCCGTAGGCTTCGCGCAGCGCAGGGCTGTCGGCCACCGCGTGCAGGTGCGACACCGGCGCCCAGGCGTGCGCCAGGCGCTGCGCCAACCGCTCCTGCGCGAGCATCACGTGGGCGAAGTCGCGCGGCGCGCCGGGCGCGGTGAGCGCGTCGATCGCGGCGCGGTCGTCGGCGAGGATGGTATCGATCGCCGGCGCGATGTGTTCGGGGCGGATGCGGGAAAACGCGGGCAGCGCGGCGTCGGCCAGCAGCGGGTTGTCTTGGCTCATGGGGGCTCCTTTCGAAGCGGAAGCGTGGCGAGCGGGCCGGGCGAAATCAAGCGCGGGCCCGCGCCGGGTTCAGCCGCGATCGGGAAGGCGTAGCATCGGGGCATGTCGCCGACCGATCTGGCCGAACTGCTAGTGCGCACCGCGATGTTCGCGCATCTCGGCGACGCCCAGCGCACGGCGCTGGCGCGGCAGCTGCGCTGGCTGTGCCTGCCCGGCGGGCAGTACCTGTTCAAGGCCGGCGAGCCGGCCGAGGCGCTGTACCTGCTGCGCAGCGGCAGCCTCGGCGTGTTCGACGGCCCCACCACCCTGCTGCACCAGCTCGCCGCCGGCGAATGCGTGGGCGAGATCAGCCTGCTCAGCGGCGGCCGCCACCATCTGTCGGTGCGCGCGCTGCGCGACTCGGAGCTGCTGCGGCTGGACTGCAGCGCGTTCGAGGCGCTGATCGAGCACCACCCGCGCGCGATGCTCGACGTGGCCCGCGTGGCGATGCAGCGCCTGCTGCAGAACGCGCGCCGCGACACCGCGCCAGACGCGCCGCGCACCTTCGCGATCCTGCCGGTGGACGCCAACGTGCCGGCGCACGCGCTGGCGCTGCAGCTGGCCCAGGCGCTGGAGGCGCACGGCAGCTGCGTGGTGATCGACGCCGAGCTGGGCGCCGGCCGCGGCAGCGACTGGTTCGCCGAGCGCGAGGCGCAGGCGCGCTTCGTGCTCTACCTCGACTGCACGGACGACGCGGCGTGGCGCCAGCGCTGCCTGCGCCAGGCCGACGTGCTGCTGCTGCCCGCGCTGGCCGCACAGCCGGCGCGGCCGTGGCCGGAGTCCGCGCCCGGCCATCCCTCACGTGCGCGCCACCGCCCGCGTCACCTGCTGTTGCTGCACCCGGGACGCCAGCTGCAGGTGGGCGCTGCGCGGCGCTGGCGCGCGCAGTTCTGCGGCGAGCTGATGCACCACCACATCCGCGACGCGGAGGACGTCGCGCGAGTGGCGCGCCTGGTCAGCGGCCACGGCCGCGGCCTGGTGCTGGCCGGCGGCGGCGCGCGCGGGCTGGCCCACCTCGGCGCGATCCGCGCGCTGCGCGAGGCCGGCCTGAGCTTCGACGCGATCGGCGGTACCAGCATCGGCGCGATCATCGGCGCCGGCGTGGCCAACGGCTGGGACACGCCGACCCTGATGCACGAATACTTCGACGCCTTCGTGCGCGGCCGCCCGCTGTCGGACTGGACCCTGCCGCTGGTGGCGCTGACCCGCGGCCGCCGCGCTACCTGGCTGCTGCGCAAGGCGTTCGGCGCGATCGACATCGAGGATCTCGCCAAGCCGTTCTTCTGCGTTTCCACCAACCTCTCCGGCAGCGGCCGCGTGGTGCACCGGCACGGCCCGCTGTGGCTGTGGCTGCGCGCCTCCAGCGCGATCCCCGGCGTGCTGCCGCCGGTGCTGCATCACGGCGAGGTCTACGTCGACGGCGCGCTGGTGGACAACCTGCCCACCGACGTGATGGCCGCCGACGGCCTCGCCCACCTCACCGCGGTGAGCATCCGCGCCGACATCGAACTGCGCACCGGTATCGAGGATTTCGCCACGCCCGCGTGGTGGCGCCTGCTGCTGCAACAGCGCCGCGGCCCGCGCTGGCCCGGCCTGGTCTCCACCCTCACCCGTGCCGCGATGGTCAACAGCGAGGAGACCAGCGAACACTGCCGCGCGCTGGCGCAGCGGCTGATCACCCCGCCGCTCGACCACATCGGCATGCTCGACTGGAAGGACTGGCAGCGCGCGGTGGAGGCAGGCTACCGCGAGACGGTGCGGGTGCTGGAGGCGGAGCGCGCTTGAGGCATCGAGCGTAGGCCGGGCTTCAGCCCGACACACCGAACGCGCGGGAATGTCGGGCTGAAGCCCGACCTACAACGGCATCGCTACAATGCGCGCATGAACTCCCTGCGCAGCTACAAGGGCATCGCCCCCGTCCTCGGCGAACGCGTCTACGTCGACCCCGTCGCCAGCGTGATCGGCGACGTGGTGCTGGCCGAGGATGTTTCCATCTGGCCCGGCGCGGTGCTGCGCGGCGACGTGAACTCCATCCGCGTGGGCGCGCGCACGAACATCCAGGACGGTGCGATCGTGCACGTGGCGCACGCCGGCCCCTACGGCCCGGGCTATCCCTGCCTGATCGGCGCCGACGTCACCATCGGCCACGCCGCGGTGGTGCACGCCTGCACGATCGAGGACGGCTGCCTGATCGGCATGCACGCCAGCGTGCTGGACGGCGCGGTGGTGAAGAAGTTCGGTTTCGTGGGCGCGGGCGCGGTGGTGCCACCGGGCAAGGTGGTGGGCGAGCGCGAGCTGTGGCTGGGCAACCCGGCGAAGTTCGTGCGCGTGCTCGGCGACGCCCAGGTCGAGCAACTGCTGTATTCGGCCGCGCACTACGTGCGGCTGAAGGACGACTACCTCGCCGGCTGAGCAATCGCTACAGCGCTGCCGCGCGCGCGCCGAGCGCGGCCGCCTCCTGCGCATGCCGCTTGCCCAGCAGGGTGCGCTGGGCATCGAGGTAGCTGCCGAGCAGGGCCAGCTTGTAGTCGCTCGCGTTGACCTCGTCGTGCGCAGGGTCGTACTTGTAGTTGCCGGCGTCGTAGGCGCGCAGCAGCTGCAGCTCGCGCTGCGCCTCGTCGAGCTCGCCCGCGGCGATGGTGCGCTCCACCGTCTCGCTGGCCGGCTTGAACGCCGCGCGCAACTGCTCCAGCGCGGTGCGGTTGTGCGGGTCGAGCTGCAGTACGCTGAAGTAGAACTCGAACGCGTTGCTGCCCACCGGTGCCACCAGCCGGCCATCGCGCTGCGCCTCGGCGGCGAGGCCGAGCAGGATGCGCGTGCCGCTGTCGTCGTCGGCCGGCGCGGCCGCGGCGCGCGCGCTCCAGTGCCACCAGCCGCCGCCGGCCAGGATCAGCACCAGGATGCCGCCCAGCCAGAGCTTGCGGCGAGAAAGGAAGGTTGCGAGAGCTTGCATGACACCCGTGCCTGAGCGGAACCGCAGTCGCGGCAAGCTAGCGGGGCATCATGTCAGCGCGATGACTCGCCAGCCGGGCGAGCGGTCCGGATGGCTGAGCGAATACGCGTCGCTCAGCCCGCCGCGCGCAAGTCCTGGTACACCGGCTCGGTGTCGGGGCGCCGGCCGTGCCACAGCTCGAACGCGTCGGCCGCGGTTTCCACCAGCATGCCGAGGCCGTCGAACGCGTAGCGCGCGCCGGCGGTCTTCGCCCAGGCGAGGAAGCCGATCGCCGCCGCGCCGTAGGCGAGGTCGTAGCAGAGCGCGCGGGCGCCCACCAGCGACAGCGGCAGCTGCAGGCCGCCGCCCAGCACGCCGGCCGAGGTGGCATTGACGATCAGGTCGTAGCTGCCCAGGTTCGCGAGATCGCTCCAGTAGCGGGTGTGCACGCGCGCCGGCTCGCCGATCGCGTCGGCCAGCGCGTCGGCGGTTTCCGGCGTGCGGTTGACGATGGTCAGCGTCTGCACGCCCGCGTCCAGCAGCGACCACGCCACGCCGCGCGCGGCGCCGCCCGCGCCCAGCAGCAGCGCGTCGTGGCCGCGCAGGTCCACGCGGTGGCGTTCCGTGATGTCGCGCACCAGGCCGTCGCCGTCGGTGTTGTGCGCGGCGAGCCGGCCGTCGGGCAGGCGCGTGAGCACATTTGCGCTGCCGGCGCGCGTCGCCGCCGCGCTGCGTTCGTCTGCCAGCGCGTAGGCCGCGCCCTTGTGCGGCAGGGTGACGTTCGCGCCCACGCCGCCCGCGGCGAAGAACGCCCGCACCGCTTCGACGAAATCCTCCGGAGCCGCATCGATGGTGCGGTACTCCAGCGCGATGCCGAACTGTCGCGCGAAGGCCTGGTGGATGCGCGGCGACAGCGAATGCGCGATCGGATGGCCGAACACGGCGAACTGGGAGGGCGGGGTCATGTGTTGCTCTGCTCCTGGGAGGGATGGCCATAGTATGAAGCTGGCGGCGGCCGCCTGGTGTTGACCTGTGGGGGCGATGTTGCGATTGGGCTTTGCTGCTGCGCTTTTGCCAGTTTCAAAGTGGTTTCTGCCGCAAGGAACAAAGCGGTTTCGAGCCGCTGCCGCAGCCCGAGCTACTTCTCTTTTGCTTGTCCAAAAGAGAAGTAGCCAAGAGAAAACGACACCCCGCGGCGACGCTTGCCGGGCATCCTGCCCGGCAAGTGCGTGAGCCGTGGCCGGGCTTTTCGGCCGGGCCTCCTGTCCGGTCGAAAAGGCGTTGCCCTCCCTGGCAACGCCCGCTGCGCGGCCTGATCGTCCCCGGCTCACCGTCGCCGAGGGGCCCCGGGAAAAGCGGCGCGCTCCTGCGCGCAGAAGCCAAAGCCCCCCTCACCCCGACCCTCTCCCCCAAGCGGAGCTTGGGGGAGAGGGAGTTGGTGCGGCGCGCGCTTCGGCTTTGCTCATGATCGCGATTGCGCATGAACGCCACGCAGGCGCTCAGAAGAACTCGTATTCCAGCTGCGCCAACCAGGTGCGGCGCGGCGCGGCCGCGTTGATCCCGAACACCACGCCGACGCGATATTCGAACTCGGCCATCGTGCCCGGGATGCGCCACTCGCCCGCGACCACCGGGCCGGCCTGGTAGGCGTGGTCGGCGGGGCGGCCGTAGGCCTCGATGCCCGGACGGAACGCGGAAGACACCGTGTAGGTGCCCTGGTAGGCGTAGCGGAACTCGTACTTGCCGGCGGCTCCGGCGCCCAGCTGCTTCTCCCAGATCAGGTTCAGCGTGTGGGTGGTGCGGCCGACGGTCTTCGCGATCAGCGGGCCGAACTCGGCGGCGTCGTGCTCGCCCGGCCGCGTGTTGTGCTCGTAGGCCGCGAGGAAGCCGAAGTCGGCCCAGTATTCGCCGACCGGCGTGAGCTGGAACGTGTTCTCGAGTTCGTAGCCCAGCAGGTGCTCGCCCTCGCCCGGCGCCTTCTTGTACTTGGCGACGTACAGCTCCGCCTTCCACCAGTTGTTGAAGGTGTGCGCGAGCGATAGCTCGGCGGCGCTGCCGCCGTTGAAGTCGGCGCGCGGATCGTCGTACCGGTAGCCGCGCACTTCGATCTCGCTCTGCGTCGCGATCACGTGCGGCGAATAGACGATGAAGTCGTCCGCGTGGGCGCGCGGCGCGGCGGCGGCACAGGCGACGGCGAGGCAGGCGGCGGCGGAGCGGAGCAGCGGGAAGCGGGCGGAACGGGGCATCGGGAATCTCACCTGTAGGTTTTTGGGGCGCAAGCCGCCACGCCCGCTGCCCACGCAACGGGTACCCGGCAACGCAGTGGTTTTTTTCAGGACGACGGGTTGGCTGTCGCCGACGAACGACGCGACGCGTAGCGCATGCCGGCCACGAGCAGGCACACGGTGGACAGGTAGAACACCACCTGGATACCGCTGGGCCGCGCGTCGTAGCCGATCAGGATGTGCAGCGCCTGCCCCAGCACCGAGCCGTTGCCCAGCAGCGCGGAACTGTTCCACAGCTGCGCGCCCAGCGCCGGCAGCCAGTCCGCCTGCACCAGGAAGCGCGTGGCGGTGGAGGCCAGCCCGGCGGCGAGCAGTACCAGCAGGCCGTTGGTGGCGCTGAAGAAATGGCGCAACGGAATGCGCAGCAGGCCGAAGTACAAGGCGTAGCCGACCGCGACGCCGCCGCCCAGGCCCAGCGGCACGCCGGCCAAGAGATCGCCCGCACCCGCGCCGCCGGCGGCCATGCCGTACAGGAACAGCACCACTTCCGAGCCCTCGCGCAGCACCGCCAGCGCGACCACCGCCAGCAGCATCGCGAGCGAGCTGGAGCCGGCCTTCACCGCCTGCCCCACCGACTGCATCGAGCGCGCCAGCTCGCGGCCGTGGCTGGACATCCACACCACGTGCCAGCCGATCATCAGCACCGCGGCCAGCAGCACGCCGGCGTTGAACAACTCCTGCCCGGCGCCGCCCGCCGCGCGTTCGATCGCGCCGGCGCACGCGGCCACCACCGCCGCGCCGGCCGCGCCCAGCGCGATGCCGCCGCCGATGTACAGGCCGCGCCGCGGCACGCCGCGGGTGGCGGCGGCCACGATGCTCACGATCAGCGCCGCTTCCAGCACCTCGCGGAACACCAGCAGTGCGATGCCGAGCATGTCAGCGGCTCACTCCGCGACCAGCACGCCGTTGCCGGTGGCGCGGTGGAAATCGTCGAAGAACGCGTAGCGGCCCTTGTCCAGCGGCCCCACGTACACGGTGGAGGTGCTGCCCGGCAGCACGATCTGCTCGCGGTTGAAATCGTTGCTCTCGAACTCGGACGGCGTGCTGTCCTCGTTGCGCACCAGCAGCTTGAACTTGGTGCCCGCCGGCACCTGCAGCGTGGCGGGCTGGTAGGCGTGGTTGCGGATCACCAGGGTGTACTCGGGCATCGCGTCGGACGCCGCGCACGGCAGCGCGACGGCCAGGGTCAGGAGCAGCGGCAGGAGCAGGCTTTTCATGGGGCAGGCGTGGCGACAAGCGCATCGGAGGGTTTGCAAATGCTAACCGTTCTTATTTGCATGTCAAGATTCGCCTGCCGCGGATCGCTGCCCAGGGAAGGCCTGATTTTGCTCGTCATCCCAGCGAAAGCTGGGATCCAGTGTCTATGGACCACTTGAAAGCAAAGGCACTGGATTCCTGCTTTCGCAGGAATGACGAGCAAGAAGCTGGCTTAATCAGGCCTTCCCTAAAGCTCGAAACCCACGCCCACCAGCGCCATCGTCTCGCCGCGGTTCGGCGCGTGCAGCTTCGCGTTGGAGATATGGCGGATCTGGAAACTCAGGTGGCGCCACTGCCAGCCCACCGTGTTGACGAATTCGTAGGCGCTGCTGAGCGCCTGGGTGCGGCCGCTGTGCAGGGCGAACTGGAAGCCGTAGAAGAAATGGCTGTACCAGTCGTCCGGGCCGCCCGCGCCGAGGCGCACGCCGCCGGCGGCCAGCCAGATGTCGTCGGTGGTGCCGTAGCGGGCGTGGCGGTAGCGCGCGATGTCGCGGCCGTTGATCCAGCCCAGCGAAACGTCGGGCGCCCAGCGGATGCCGGTGTCGCCCAGCGGGTGGGCGGCGAACACGCTTTCGACGAACACGGCGTTGGCGGCGCGGCTGTCCATGTAGCTGCGGCCCGCCTGCAGTTCGACGTGGGCGGCGGTGGCGGGAAGGGCGACGAACGCCAGCGCCGCCGCCGCGGGACGGAGGAAACGGAGGGACATGGTCATGGTGGATGCCTGCGGGGACAGGAGGGGGCTATTCGTGAACTATACCGCCCGGTATTGCAAACGAAGCGTCATCGGCAAGGGAAGCATCGTGCGCCAACCCGCCACCCCGACGCGTGCACGGCCCATGAAAAACCCGGCCGGAGCCGGGTTTTTCATGGGCCGTGCGGGGATCTCAGTGCGCGGCAGGCGGCTGCAGGCCGGGGCTGTCCAGGTCCAGCTTGTCCGCTTCGAGCAGTTCGGCTTTCGCGTCGGCCTTGCGCAGCGCGGGCGCGAATTGGGCGGCGTCGCCCACCACCACGATGCGCGTGCGCTTCGCATCGAGATGCTGGCGCGCGTAGGCCTCGATCTGCTTCGGCGTCACCGCCTGCACCTTGGCGATGTACTGGCCGATGTCGGCCAGCGGCAGGCCGTAGACCGCCAGCTCGGCCAACTGCTGGGCGAGGCCCGCGGTGGTCTCCAGGCTGCGGCCGTAGCTGCCGACCAGGGTGGCCTTGCGCGCGGCCAGTTCCGCCGCGGGCACCTGGCCGTCGCCGAGCCGGGCGAACTGCTGCCGCATCAGCTCCACCACCTGCGGCGCGGAAGGGTTCTTGGTCTGCGCCGCGGCCAGCCACAGCCCGGTGTCGGCCATCGGCTGCAGCTGGCTGCTGGCGCCGTAGGACAGCCCGCGCTTGATGCGGATCTCCTCGTTGAGCCGCGCCGAGTAGGAACCGCCCAGCACCGCGTTGGCGACCACGCCGGTGTAGTAGCCGGCGTCGCGGCGCGACGGCGCCACGTGCGCGGCGACCACGCCGGCCTGGCCGGCGCCGTGCTGGTCGATCAGCAGCAGCGCGGGCAGCGTGCCGTCGGTGTCGCCCTTCGGCTTGGCCGGCAGCGGCGCGGCAGGCTTCCGCCAGTCGCCGAAGCTGGCTTGGGCGAGCTGCGCCGCCTGCGCCGGCGTGATGTCGCCGGCCAGCACCAGGATCGCGTTATCGGGCCGGTACAACTCGGCGTGCAGGCGTTCCACGTCGGCGCGGGTGATGCGCGCGATCGAGGCCGGTGTGCCGGTGCGCGAATGGCCGTAGGCGCCCGCGCCGAACACCGCGCGGCCGGCGGCCAGCGAGGCCAGCGCGGTCGGCCGGCTCAGCGTGAGGCGCAGGTCGTCCACCGCCTGCGCCTGCGCGCGCTTCAGCTCGTCGGGCGCGAAGTCGGGATGGCGCACCACGCTGGCGAGCAGGTCCAGCGCCTGCGGCAGCCGCGGCGTGGTGACGGTGATGCCCACCGCGCTGCGGTCCCAGCCCGCGGCGGCCTGCAGCGGGCCGCCCAGTGCCTCGGCGGCGGCGGCGATCTGCGGTGCGCTCTTGCCGCCGGCGCCCTTGGTCAGCAGGTTCGCGGTGAGGTCGGCGAGGCCGGCCTCGTTCGCCGGGTCCATCTCGCCGCCCCTGCGCAGCACCAGCTGCGCGGTGACCAGCGGCAGGCCGTCGCGGCGCACGCTGACCACTTCCAGCCCGTTCGGCAGCCGCTGCGCCACCGGCGTGGGCACGTTGAGCTTCGGCGCGGGGCCGGGCGCGGGCGGCGTGGCGGGAAAGCTGGCATCGGTGGCGGATGCACCGCCGGCGACGGCGCACAGGATGGCCGTAAAGACGGCCGAACGCAGCAGGGTCGGAAAACGGTGGCGGCGGATCATTTCGCGTCTCCCGGCTTGGCGTTCTTGGACTCTGGCAGGTAGTCGATGGTGACGCTCTTCGCGCCGGTGACGTAGTCACGCAGCACGCGATGCACATCCTCCGCGGTGACCGCCTGCAGCGCGGCGAGGTCGCTGTTGACGCGCGCCGGGCTGCCCTCGGTGAGCGTGGCCTGGCCCAGCGCGAAGGCGATGCCCTGCGCGGTCTGGCGCTGCTTCAGCTCGCGGGTCAGCAGCTGGGTCTTCACCTTGTCCAGCTCGGCCGCGGCAATCGGCTGGGTGGCGAGCCAGACGATCTCCTCGTGCAGCAGCTTCTCCGCCTCCTGCGTGGTGTGGCCGCTGGCGAGGATCGCGTAGGCGGTGAACAGCCCCGGCCCGACCCGGCCGTCGGCGTCGGCGCCGACCTGCTGCGCCACCTGGTGGCGGTACACCAGCGACTGGTACAGCCGCGAGGAATCGCCCTGCGCCAGCAACGCGGCGGCCACCTGCAGCGGGATCAGGTCCTTGCCGTCGGCGGCGGGCGGAATCAGCCAGGTCACCGCCACCGCGGGCAGCGGCGCGGTCTCGCTGGTCACGGTGTAGCGCGCGTCCTTCCCGCGCTTCGGCTCCTTCGCATCCACCTGCGGGATCGGCGTGGCCGGCTTCGGGATCCAGCCGAAGTACCGGTCGACCCAGGCGTCCAGCTGCTTCGGATCGAAGTCGCCGGCCACGATCAGGGTGGCGTTGTCGGGGCGGTAGTAGGTGTCGTGGAACGCGATCACGTCCTTCAGCGAAGCGGCCTCCAGCTCGGGGATGCTGCCGATCGTGGGCCGCTTGTACGGATGCACCTGGTACGAGTGCTGATCGATCGCGTTGAACAGCTTGCCGTAGGGCTGGGCCAGCACGCTCTGGCGGTATTCCTCCTCCACCACCGCGCGCTCGGACTTGAAGTTCTTCTCGTCCACGTTGAGGCTGGACAGACGCTCGGCCTCGGCCCACAGCAGGGTCTGCAGGTGGTTGCTGGGCACCACCTCGAAATAGTTCGTGATGTCGTCGCCGGTGGAGGCGTTGTTCTCGCCGCCCACGTCCTCGGTGAGCCGGTCCATCTGCTCGGCGTGCATGTGCTTCGTGCTCTTGAACATCAGGTGCTCGAACAGGTGCGCGAAGCCCGAGCGGCCCTGCGGATCGTCCTTGGAACCCACGTGGTACCACATCTGCACCGCCACGTTGGGGCTGGCGTGATCCTCCACGCTGAGCACCTGCAGGCCGTTCGGCAGCGTGCGCTCGCGGTACTGGATCGGCGGGACGCTCAGCGTCTCCGCGGCCGCCGCGGGCGGCGGCGCCAGCGTGGCGGCGAACAGGGTGAGGGTGGCCAGCAAGGCGGCCGGGCGCAGGCGCATGGGCTTGGGTCCGTTTGGCGGAAAGTCCGAACCATAGCAAGCCCGGCTGAATCGTGCCCGTGACAGTCGCCCACCTCTCCTGTTTGCGCGGAGAGGTGGGCGAGAGGTTTTTTTGTTGTTCTCGCGCAGCTGCAAGCGACAGAGCGGTTTCGGTCGCCTGCCGGCGCCCGAGTCCCTTCTCTTTGCTGGCCCACGCCACCGCAGGAGCGGTGGCGAACAGCGAAGCTGGCCCGAAGGGCGGAGGGCAGGATGCCCGGAGTCAAGAGAAGTAACCAAGAGAAATGGCCTGATTCAATCCGCCGACCCTACAAGCAG
>JAFIHF010000016.1 GCA_017848855.1 Rhodanobacter denitrificans
ACCTGTCCGAGTTCTGCTACCGCTTCAACCGCCGCTTCGACTTGGCTGCACTCGTCCCCCGGCTCATCGTCGCGGCCGCTCATACGCCACCGCTGAGCTACCGGCTTGCAACCTTGGATGCGTGAGGTGGGGAATCAGGTGCGATCATGCCAAAGCGGCCCTCTCCCCCGGCTCCTCTCCCGCGAGCGGGAGAGGAGAGCAATGCGTTCGCCTCGGATGACGAGGGATGACGGCGTATCCTTGGCGCTCGTTTTCCGCGGCGAATGGATGGATGAATCAGCAAGACGGCTTGACGTTGGCGACTCCCGTGGCGGATGCCACGCCCTTCATTCGCCACGGCACGCCTGCGTTCCGCCGCACCAACCTCGCGCTGTTCGCCGCGGGCCTCGCCACGTTCGGCCTGCTGTACTGCGTGCAGCCGTTGATGCCGGAGTTCAGCCGCGACTACGGCGTCAGCGAGGCCGGCGCGGCGCTGTCGCTGTCGCTCACCACCGGCGTGCTGGCGTTCGCGATGCTGTTCGCGGGCGCGCTGTCCGACGCGTGGGGACGCAAGCCGGTGATGGTGGCCTCGCTGCTGTCCTCGGCGGTGCTGGTGCTGGCCAGCGCGGCGATGCCCACGTGGACGTCGCTGCTCGTGGTGCGCACCCTGCTGGGCCTCACTCTGAGCGGCCTGCCCGCGGTGGCGATGACGTATCTGTCCGAGGAGATGCACGCCGATTCGATCGGCCTCGGCATGGGCCTGTACATCAGCGGCAGCGCGGTGGGCGGCATGGGTGGGCGGCTCGTCACCGGCGTGCTCACCGACTTCTTCGGCTGGCGCGTGGGCGTGGCGGTGGTGGGCGCGATCGGCTTCGCCTGCGCGCTGGCGTTCTGGCGTGCGTTGCCGGCTTCGAGGCACTTCGTGCGTCAGCCGCTCTGCGCGCGTGCGCTGGCCGCGCGCTTCCGCGGCATGTTCCGCGACCGCGGCCTGCCGTGGCTGTTCGTCGAGGGTTTCCTGCTGCTCGGCGCGTTCGTCACCGTCTACAACTATCTCGGCTACCGCCTGCTCGCGCCGCCGTACAAGCTGAGCCAGGCGGAGGTGGGCCTGATCTTCGGCATCTACCTGATCGGCACCTTCAGCTCGGCGTGGATGGGCCATCTCGCGGGCCGGCTGGGTCGGCGCAAGGTGCTGTGGACCGCGCTCGCGCTGATGCTGGCGGGCACGCTGCTGACGCTGGCGGCGTCGCTGTGGCTGATCATGCTGGGCATCGTGGCGATCACGTTCGGTTTCTTCGGCGGCCACTCCATCGTCAGCAGCTGGGTGGGTCGGCGCGCCGGCGCGGCGAAAGCGCAGGCCTCGTCGATGTACCTGTTCTGCTACTACATGGGCTCCAGCGTGGCCGGTGCCAGCGGCGGCCTGTTCTACGCCGCGCACGGCTGGAACGGCGTGGCCGCGTTCGTCGGCGCGCTGGCGCTGGCCGGTCTGGCGATCGCGCTGGGACTGGTGCGGCTGCAGCCGCTGGTGAACGTGGCCACGCTGCCTACGCCGATGAGCAAGGGAGCGATGGGGTAAGTACACCCTCTCCCCCAACGGCACAGCCGTTGGGGGAGAGGGCAGGGTGAGGGGGGGCTTTGGGCTGGATGGGGGTGAAGAGCAAGAGCTACCCCCTCACCCCAACCCTCTCCCCGAGTTCACTCGGGGGAGAGGGAGTTCAAGCGTCAGCGTGCCGCGGGCTTCAGCATGTCCTTCACCGCCTCGTAATCGCCGTCGTTCGCAGCGGCGGGGAGGCCGAGCAGGTGGGTCATCAGCGGGTAGACGTCCACGTTCGGGAATTCGGGCACGCGGAGGCCGGCGCGGAATGCCGGACCGTGCGCCACGAACAGCGCGCGCATCAGCGGGTCGGCGTTGTCGTAGCCGTGCTCGCCGAGGCTGAGGTGCCTGCCGCTGGCGAGCTGCGCGGTGGTAGTGATGCGCCAGCCGGTGTCGGCGAGGCAGATCAGCTGCGGCACGCGCGGGTTGCTGCCATAGCGGAAGCGGGCCGGGATGCGCGTCTTGTCCCAGCAGCGCATGTGCTGCTGCGGCTGCTCCAGCGTGCGCTCGATCGCGGCGAAGTCGTGGCCGGGTTTCGGGTTGAAGCCGGCCAGCACGCCGAGGCTGACGACCTGCACTTCGTCCAGCGGAATCCGTTGGTCGATCAGCACGCTGTTCGCGCGCGGCACGCTGGCCATGCCGTGGTCGGCGAGCACGATCAGGTTGATCCGGTCGAACAGGCCGCGCTGCTTGAGGCCGGCGACCAGCCGCGCCAGCGCGGCGTCGGTGTCGCGCAGCGCCTGGTCCACCTCGGGCGAATCCGGGCCGTGGTCGTGGCCGGCGTGGTCGACCGCGTCGAAGTACAGGGTGAGGAAGCTCGGCCGCTGGTCGGCGGGCAGGTCCAGCCAGGCCAGCACCCGGTCCACGCGCTGCTCGGGCGTGAGCTTGCCGTCGTAGGGCTGCCAGTAATCGGGGTGCCTGCCGTGGATGTCGGCCTCGCTGCCGGGCCAGAACATGGTGGCGGTGCGCAGGCCATGCGCGTCCGCGGTTTCCCAGATCGGCGTGGCCTCGGCCCACCAGCGGCCGTCGCTCACCGCCTTGCGGTTGCCCAGCGAGAACCTGCCCAGCGCGGGATCGAACATCGTGTTGTTGACGATGCCGTGGTGGTCCGGCACCAGGCCGGTGACCAGGGTGTAGTGGTTCGGGAACGTCAGCGAGGGGAACGAGGGCTGCATCGCGTCCGCATGCACGCCGGTCTGCGCCAGCATCGCCAGCGTGGGCGTGAGGCCGCGGTCGAGGTAGTCCGCGCGGAACGCGTCGATCGAGATCAGCAGCAGCGGTGCGGGGCGTGTGGCGGTCGCGACGACGGCGGACGTCGTGGCTGTCGGTGCGGGCGCGTGCGTGGCGCAACCGGCGCTGAAGGCCGCCAGCGCGGCCAGCAGCAGGCGAAACGGGAATTTCATGCAGGAATCCCTACGATGCGTATGTCCCTCCATGATCGCCCAGATAGCATGACAATCGCACGTTCTTGTGGTCGGAAAACGCATCGAGCCCTGCCGGTCTGGCTGCTGGCCGGCCTGCTCCTGGCCGCCGGCACGGCCGCGGCGCAGACCTCGCCGGCGAACGCGCAGTTCCAGCAGACCGTGCGCCAGCAGCAGGTCAGCGACCAGCTGCAGAAGAGCCAGCAGCAGGCGCAGCAACGCCAGAACGTGGCGAACATGACGCAGCAGCCGCTGGCGCAGGGGTCCACCGCGCGCAATCAGCTGGAGCAGGCCGATCGCGCCCAGCAGCAGCGCGAGAGCGCCCAGCAGCAGGATCTCGTCGATCGCTACCGCGACGCTTCCACGCCACCGCCGCAGCAGCCGGCGGACGCGTCAGCGAAGAAGAAGCACGGTCACTGAGATGCGGGCGCGGCGGCGAACAGGTCGCCGTGCGCGATGCGGTGCTCGAACGACAGCAGGAAGCGCTTCGTCGGCAGGCCGCCGCCGAAGCCGGTGAGGCTGCCGTCCGCGCCGATCACGCGGTGGCAGGGCAGCACGATCGGCAGCGGGTTGCGCCCGTTCGCGGCGCCCACCGCGCGCATCGCCTGCGGCTGGCCGATGCGCCGCGCCAATTCGCCGTAGCTGATCGTGGCGCCGTAGGGGATGCGCGCCAGTTCCCGCCACACCACGAGCTGGAACGGCGTGCCCAGCGGATGCAGCGGCAGCGCGAACGCCTGCCGGGTGCCGGCGAAATATTCCTCCAGCTGCACGCGGGCGAACGCGAGCCGATCCGCGTCGCGCAGCCAGTGCGGGTCGGGCGCCTTCTGGTGCCGCCCGCCATCGAACCAGACTTCGCGCAGGCCCTGCGCGTCGGCGACCAGGCGCAGCTCGCCGATCGGCGTGGGCAGCTCGTCGTACCAGATCGTTTCCTGCCGGCTCATGCGACCACTCCCTTGCGTTTCGTGCGCGGCGCCGGCGCGGCGTCGGCAGTGCCACGCCACAGGTGGATCACCGCATACGCACGCCACGGCCGCCATGCTTCGGCGAGCGCGGTGAGCGCCTTCGTGCTCAGCGCATCGCCGTCGCGCGCGGCGGCGCGGCGCAGGATCAGGTCCGCGGCCGGGAACGCATCGGGATGGCTGAGCGCGCGCATCGCCATGTAATGCGCGGTCCAGTCGCCGATGCCGGGAAGCGCGACCCAGCGCGCCACGAACTCGTCCAGCGACTGTTCCGCGCGGAAATCCACGCGGCCGTCCAGCAGCGCGCGCGCCATGCCGCGGATCGTCTCCGCGCGTGCGCCGGTGACGCCGAGCTGGCGCAGGTCCGCGTCCGCCAGCGCCTCGGGCGTGGGGAACAGCCGGTCCAGTCCCGGCAGCGGCGCCGCCGCCAGCGCTACGCCGTGGCGCTGCACGAGGCGCGTGGCCAGCGTGCGCGCGGCCGCCACGCTCACCTGCTGGCCGAGGATCGCACGCACCGCGATCTCGAAGCCGTCCCAGCTACCCGGCAGGCGCAGGCCGGGACGCTTGCGCAGCAGCGGGCGCAGCGTGTCATCGAAGCGCAGTGCGTCCGCGATCGCGCGCGGATCCGCGTCGAGGTCGAACAGGCGGCGCACGCGCGCCACCACGCCGAGCATCTGCGCCGGCTGCGGGCAATGCAGCTCCAGTTTCAACGCGTGTTCGCCGCCCGGCCATGCGGAAACGCGCAGCCAGCCCGGCGCGTCGGCGGGGCCGAACACGCGCGCATACGCGGCTTCGTCCACCTGCTCGATGCCCGGTAGCGCACGACCACGCAGGAAGCCGAGCAGCGATGCGAAATCGAACGGCGGGCGATACGCGAGCCGCAGCGTCAACGCATCGCTGTTCGCGGCGCGCGGCTGGCGGCGCAGTTCGCGCGGCGCGATGCGGTTCGCCTGCGCGAACGCGGCGTTGAAGCGGCGCAGGCTGCGGAAGCCGGACGCGAGCGCGACTTCCGTCACCGGCAGGCTCGTCTCCGTCAGCAGCTGCTTCGCGAACAGCAGGCGGCGCGTGGTGTGCACGCTGAGCGGCGGTGCGCCGAGCCGTTCCGTGAACAGCCGGCGCAGCTGCCGCGCACCGAGGCCGACGCGCGTCGCGAGCTGTTCCAGCGAGCCTTCGTCCAGCGCACCGTGCTCGATCAGCTTCAGCGCGCGTGCCACCACGTGGTCGCCGCGCTGCCACACGTCGTTGCCCGGCGACAGTTCCGGCCGGCAGCGCAGGCAGGGCCGGAAACCGGCCGCTTCCGCCGCCGCCGCGCTCGCGTAATAGCGCACGTTCTCGCGCTTCGGCGTGGGCGCGGGGCACACCGGCCGGCAATAGATGCCGGTGCTGCGCACGGCAGTGAAGAACAGCCCGTCGAAGCGCGCATCGCGACTCAGGCGGGCCTGTTCGCAGGTGCGCGGATCGGGCAGGACGTTGGCGCGGGGATCGCTCATGCAGGAAGGCTAGCACCGCCACGGCGGCGCGACTCGCCGTTTTCGGACATGGATGCCAAACCGCCCGCGTGGGTCGGGATTCATCCCGACAAGCGTCGCCCCGTAGGTCGGGATTTATCCCGACCCAAGCCCCCGGCGCGAAAAGCATCGTCGGGATGAATCCCGACCTACGGAATCGGTGGCCTTGTTCAGGCGACGGCGTAATCGCCCATGCGCACGTCGGGGCGGATCGCCAGCGTGCGCTCGCCTGCGATCAACTGCAGCTCGCCGTCCTGGATCAGGCATTGCAGGCGCATGCCGCGTTCGCACAGCGCGGCGAGCTGCTGCATGTCGGCGTGGCCGATCGCGAGCACGCTGAGGTTGTCGTGGCGCGCCAGCGTAGCCGCGACCTTGCTCCACCAGGGGTCGGTGGCGTGGCCGCCGTAGGCCAGCACCACCACCTGGCGCGACTGGTGGCAGGCCTTGCGCACGCGCGTTTCGTCCGGCAGGCCCACGTCGATCCACAGCTCGATCTCGCCGGTATACGCCTTGCGCCACAGCGCCGGCTCTTCGGTGTCGCTCAAGCCTTTGCCGAACTCCAGCCGCTCGTCCGCATACAGCGCGAACGCGAGCAGGCGCGCCATCAGCCGCTCCTCGGTTTCGGAAGGATGCCGCGCGAGCGTGAGCGCATGGGTGGCGTAGTAGTGTCGATCCATGTCGCTGATCGACAGTTCGGCCTTGTGGATGGTGGCGGTGAGTGCCATCGGGCTTCCCGGCAACGTGCAGCCGGCCATTCTACGCGAGCGGATCATGCCGGCCGAACAGGCGCTACATGCCGTGCGCAAGCCAGGCTTGCGCCAGCGTCGCCGCCACGCACCACAGCACGACGGCGAGTGCCGGCCAGCGGGCGAGCAGCATCAGCACGCCGACGGCGGCGATCAGCGCGTCCAGCGGCGCGTGGATCGCGCTCATTGCCACCGGGTTCACGAACGCGGCGGCGAGCAGGCCGACCACCACCGCGTTCACCCCGGCCAGCGCGCGCGCCGCGCCGGTGCGCCGCGCCAGCGCGCGCCAGAACGGCAGCGCGCCGGACACCAGCAGCAGGCCCGGCGTGAAGATCGCCAGCGCCGCCACCGCGGCGCCGAGCGCGCCGCCCATGCCCGCCGGCAGGCGCGCGCCGAGGAACGCGGCCAGCGTGAACATCGGCCCCGGCACCGCTTGCGCCGCGCCATAGCCGGCGAGAAAGGTGTTGTCGTCCAGCCAGCCGGGATCGACCACCGAGGCTTTCAGCAGCGGCAGCACCACATGGCCGCCGCCGAACACCAGCGCGCCCGCGCGGTAGAACGCGGCTGCCGCCTGGCCCAGTGGCGGCAGGCCGGGCAGGAACGCCGCGCCCAGACCGAGCAGGCACAGCGCGATCAGCACGGCGCCGGTGCGCCGCCCCCACACCAGCGCGAACATTTCGCCCGTGCGCGCCGTAACGCCGCGGCACAGCCACCGGCCCAGCAGCGCGCCGCCGGCCACCAGCGCCAGCTGCATCCATGGCGTGCCGCTGACGAGCACCAGCAGCGCCGCCGCCAGCGCGATCGCGCGCCGCGTCCAGTCCGGCGCGAGCGTGCGCGCCATGCCCTGCACGCCGTGCAGCACCACGGCCACCGCCACCAGCTTCAGTCCGTGCACCAGCGCCATGCCCCATGCGCCGTCCAGCGAGCGGCTGGCCAGCGCGAACGCGTACAGCAACAGCGCCGATGGCAGGGTGAAGCCCGCGAACGCGGCGAGCCCGCCCAGCCAGCCCGCGCGCAGCAGGCCGATGGAGAAGCCCAGCTGGCTGCTCGCCGGCCCCGGCAGGAACTGGCACAGCGCCAGCAACTGGCCGAAATGTTCCTCGTCCAGCCAGCGCCGCCGCTGCACGAACGCGCGGCGGAAATAGCCGATGTGCGCCACCGGCCCGCCGAACGAGGTGAGCCCCAGCCACAGGAACGCGGCGGCGACTTCGCCCGCGCGGCCGCGTGTCGTCGATGCATTCATGCGCAATCGAACAGCGCCATGAAGCCGTAGTCCATGTGCAGCTGCATGTGGCAGTGGAACAGCGACAGCCCGCGCTGGTCGGCGGTGAAGTCCAGCTCCATCGTCTGGTAGCCGCCGAGCATCGCCACGTCCTTGCGCACGCCGGCGATCGGCTGGCCGGCGAGGCTGGCGAGCTCGAACGTGTGGCGGTGCAGGTGCATCGGGTGGATGTCGTCGCTGGCGTTGTGCAGGCGCAGGCGGTAGCGCCGTCCGTGCGCGAGGCGGAAGCGCGGCGTGAGCGCGTGCATGTCGAACGCCTGCCCGTTGATCGTCCAGCGGTTGAAGCCGTGCTCGGCCGCGTTCTGTTTCGCGAACGTCATTTCGATGATCTCGTGTGGCGGCTTTGCCATCGCGCCGGGTTGCGCGAAGCGGCGGTAGTCCCAGCCGAACGGCGGCGGCGCCTCCCAGCGCGGCGCACCGTGCTGGCCGGCGTACTCCACCACGATGCCCATGCCGTGCGCGCGGTCGTCGTCGTCGAGATCGCCCAGCACCCACACGCCGGGGCGGCGCATCTCCACCATCGCACTGATGCGTTCGGCCGTGCCCAGCCACAGCACCGGCACCTCGGCCGGCTGCGGCACCGGGTTGCCGTCCAGCGCCAGCACGGTGAACACGTGGCCGGGCAGGGCGAGGCTGCGGATCTCGGTGGCGCTGCCGTTCAACACGTGGAACAGCACGCGCTCGCCCGCCTTCACCCGGATCGGCTCGCCGTGGCCGAGCATGCGGCCGTTGATCGCGAACGCCTGGTAACCCACTTCGTAGCCGTGCTGGTCGCCGCGCGCCAGCGATGCCTGCATCGCACGTTCGCCGCGCGCCTTGAGCCGCGGGTCGGCGGTGTTCGGGCGCAGGAAATCCATCGCCATGTCGCCGCCACGGCTGAAGTACGGATCGAACTCCTTCAGCGTGAGGAACACCTCGCGGTCGTACGCGCCGGGCTCGTGCCGCGGTTCGATGTAGACCGGGCCGACCTGGCCGCTGTACTGGCCGCGCGCGAGGTCGGAACCGGCGCGTGTGTGGGTGTGATAGAAGCGCAGGCCCGCCGGCCCCGGCACGAAACTCATCCGCCGCATGCCGTGCGGCGGGATGAACGGCGTGCCTTCCTCCGCGGCGCCGTCCACGTCCGCCGGCAGGCGCTGGCCGTGCCAGTGCAGCTGTTCCGGCACGTCGGTGTCGTTGTACACGTCCACCGTCACGCGCCGGCCTTCCCTGAAGCGCAGCAGCGGGCCGGGCACGCTGCCGTTGTAGGCGACGGTGGAGACGATGCGATCCGGCGCCAGTTCCACCAAGCTGCGCGCGATGCGCACGGTGTAGTCGGCGCGGCCGTCGAGCGGAGCGAGCGCCGATGCGGATGCGGCGGACGGCGGGATCGCCCGCGCGCTCGCGCCCGTCGCCAGCGCGCCCAGCCCGGCGAGCTTGAGGAAATCGCGTCGATCCAGCGGCATGGCGGGCTCCGGTGATGAGGCGTCGCCAAGCTTACGACCTCCGGATCGGCGTCGAGTCTTCAATGCCACTCGTTCTCCTCCCCCTGCGTGCAGGGGAGGGCGCTTGCACGCGACGCCAATCGGATACGGTGCCGTCGATCCGCAGATTCTTCCGCCCTATGCCGCAGCGCGCCTTTCCACACGCGCACCGGCTCGCCACAATCGGGTTTTCTCCGGTTCCACGAGATCGCCATGAACGCTCCCACCCGCATCGACACCACCCGCACGATCCGCGCGCCGCGCGGCAGCGCGCTGACCTGCAAAAGCTGGCTCACCGAAGCGCCGTTCCGCATGATCCAGAACAACCTCGACCCCGAGGTGGCGGAGAACCCGGCGGAGCTGGTGGTGTATGGCGGCATCGGTCGCGCCGCGCGCAACTGGGAATGCTTCGACGCGATCCTGCGCAGCCTGCGCGAGCTGGGCGACGACGAGACGCTGCTGGTGCAGTCCGGCAAGCCGGTCGGCGTGTTCCCCACGCACAAGGACGCGCCGCGCGTGCTGATCGCGAACTCCAACCTGGTGCCGGCGTGGGCGAACTGGGAGCACTTCAACGAGCTCGATAAAAAAGGCCTGATGATGTACGGCCAGATGACGGCCGGCTCGTGGATCTACATCGGCTCGCAGGGCATCGTGCAGGGCACCTACGAAACCTTCGTGGAGATGGGCCGGCAGAGCTACGGCGGCAACCTCAAAGGCAAGTGGATCCTCACCGCGGGCCTTGGCGGCATGGGCGGCGCGCAGCCGCTGGCGGCCACGCTGGCCGGCGCGTGCAGCCTCAACATCGAGTGCCAGCAGAAGAGCATCGACTTCCGCCTGAAGACCCGCTACGTGGACGAGCAGGCCACCGACCTCGACGACGCGCTCGCGCGCATCGCGAAGTACACCGCGGCCGGCGAGGCGAAATCCATCGCACTGCTCGGCAACGCCGCCGACGTGCTGCCCGAACTCGTGCGCCGCGGCGTGAAGCCCGACGCCGTCACCGACCAGACCAGCGCGCACGATCCGGTCAACGGCTACCTGCCCAGCGGCTGGACCGTGGAGCAGTGGTTCGAGCGCCGCAAGAGCGATCCCGCCGGCACCGCGAAGGCCGCGAAGCAGTCGATGAAGAAACACGTGGAAGCGATGCTCGCGTTCCACGCCCAGGGCATTCCCACCTTCGACTACGGCAACAACATCCGCCAGATGGCGAAGGACGAAGGCTGCGAAAACGCGTTTGCCTTCCCCGGCTTCGTGCCTGCCTACGTGCGCCCGCTGTTCTGCCGCGGCGTGGGCCCGTTCCGCTGGGTGGCGCTGTCCGGCGACCCGGAAGACATCTACAAGACCGACCAGAAGGTGAAGGAGCTGATCCCCGACGATGCGCACCTGCACCGCTGGCTGGACATGGCGAAGGAGCGCATCAGCTTCCAGGGCCTGCCCGCGCGCATCTGCTGGGTGGGACTCGGCCAGCGCCACAAGCTCGGCCTCGCGTTCAACGAGATGGTGCGCAAGGGCGAGCTGAAGGCACCCGTGGTGATCGGCCGCGACCACCTCGACTCCGGCTCCGTCGCCAGCCCGAACCGCGAGACGGAAGCGATGAAGGACGGCAGCGATGCCGTCAGCGACTGGCCGCTGCTCAACGCGCTGCTCAACACGGCGGGTGGCGCGACTTGGGTGTCGTTGCACCACGGCGGCGGCGTGGGCATGGGCTACAGCCAGCATTCCGGCGTGGTGATCGTGTGCGACGGCAGCGCGGACGCCGACAAGCGCATCGCGCGCGTGCTGTGGAACGATCCGGGCACCGGCGTGATGCGGCATGCGGATGCGGGGTATGACATCGCGATCGCCTGCGCGAAGGAGCAGGGGTTGAAGCTGCCGATGCTCTGAGCACGCGATGAAATCGCTTCCCGACAACGACTGGCTGCTGGAAGTGGCCGGCTTGGGAGCCGTCGAGCGCGGCGCGGATTATTACCGCAAGGGCCGCGTGCGCCTGACCGGCGGCGACGATGCGCACCTGCAGGCCGAGGCACGCGGCAGCGAGCTTTACACGCTGGAGCTGGCCGAAGATGGCGACGATTGGCGGTGGCGGTGCGACTGCCCGGCCGCCGACGACGGCAGCTTTTGCAAGCACCTGGTGGCAGCGGTGCTGGTGGCGCGCAGCGCGGCCGTAGCTGCGCCGGCGCCCGCAGCCAGGCCGGCAAGCCGCGCCCGCAAGGCACAAGGCGACGGCCTGCTGGACTTTCTTGCCGCGCAGTCGGCCGAAACGCTGGCCGGCTGGCTGCACGAGCTGGCCAAGGCCGACCGCAACGTCGAGCGTCAGCTGCTGCTGTACCGCTCGGCAGGGCAGCCCGATGAACTGAAGGCGGCGCTGGGCAAGCTGCTCAACACGGGCGGCTTTCTCGATTACCGCGGCGCGATGCGCTACGCCACGCAGCTGGACGCAGGCATACGGCAGTTGCGCGCCTTGTTGCCGCGCGATCCGGGCGGCTGCCGCGGCTTGTGCGAGTACGCGTTGAAGCGGCTGATCAAGGCATGCGCCCGTGCCGACGACTCGGCCGGCGCCATCGCCGAACGCCTGGACGAGCTGGCCGAGTTGCACCGCGAAGCCTGCGTGGCGGCGCCGCCGGGCAAGCCGCTGGCCAAGGCCCTGTACGACCTGAAGTGCGCCGAGGACTGGAACCTGTTTCCGCTGGACGCGTATTGGGGTGTGCTGGGCGGCGACGGCCAGCTCGACTACACCAGCCGCGTGCTGGCGGACTTCAAGGCCCTGCCGCCGCCGACGCCAGCCGACCGCTACGGCGAAAGCTTTTCCGTATGCCGCAGGGTGGAAGAACTCGCGCATTGCAGCGGCGATTTCGAGCTCTTGCAGCGGGTGCTGCGGCGCGACCTGTCCGACCCGTACCAGCACTTGCGCGTGTTCGAGAGCCTGCGTGAGGCGAAGCGCGGACGCGAAGCGCTGGCCTGGGCGGAACAGGCGGTCAAACGCTTTCCGAAGGATGGTCGCCTGCGCGAAGCGCTGGCCGACAGCCTCGCCGAGGCCGGCTTGCATGAGGAGGCATTGGCCCAGGCCTGGCAGCGCTTCCGCGACCATCCCGGCCGCGATGCCTGGACGCAACTGCAGCGTATCGCCGGGCCGGCGGACTGGCCGGCATGGCGCCAGCGCGCGCTGGACACGGTGGCCGCCGCCGAACGCGGCGTGGTGCACCTGCGCATCGAATTGCTGCGGCTGGACGGCGATATCGAAACCGCGCTGGAGCTGGCGCACGGCCAGCGCGTGGCCGAGCACACGCTGGCCGACCTGGCCCAGCACGTGAGCCGCAGCCATCCGCGCGATGCCGGCACGTTCCATCTGCGTCTGGCGCGTGCCGCCGCCACGCACCTTGCCGGGCCGAGCGATTACCGGCGCCTGACCGACCACCTCAAAGCCGCCGCCGGCCGGCTGCCCGCCGCGGAGTGGCAGCCCTTCCTCGCCGAGCTGCGCGAAACCCACCGGCGCAAGACCAAGCTGATGGGCATGCTGGATGCGGTCGTGCCGGGCTGATGCGGTGCCGTGGCGCAGGCCACGGCCCGGCGCGGACGGTCAAGGTCCGTCAGGGGCGCGAGCGGCCATGGAACCTCACCCCCGCCGCGCCGCCTCGATCGCCGCGATGTCGATCTTCGTCATCTCCATCATGGCGTCGAACGCGCGCTTCGCTGCGGCGGGATCGGGGTCGCTGATTGCAGCGATCAGGGCGCGCGGAGTGATCTGCCACGACAGGCCCCACGGGTCCTTGCACCAGCCGCAGGCGCTGGCTTGGCCGCCGTGGTCGACGATCGCGTGCCACAGGCGGTCGGTTTCGGCCTGGTCGTCGGTGGCGACCTGGAACGAGAACGCATCGGTGTGCGGCACACCGGGGCCGCCGTTCAAGCCCAGGCAGGGGATGCCCATCACCGTGAATTCCACCGTCAGCACGTCGCCCTGCTTGCCCGCGGGGTAGTCGCCGGGCGCGCGGTAGATGGTGCCCACGGCGCTGTCCGGGAAGGTCTTCGCGTAGAACGTCGCCGCTTCGAGCGCGGTGCCGTCGTACCAGAGGCAGATCGTGTTCTTGCTCGTCATCGGGATTCTCCTTGGGTGGGGTACGCGCTGTTGCCTCGGCGAAGGCGGCTCAGCCCGGAATCGTCGGCTCCACCAGCCGTTCCAGCAGGGTCAGCGATTCCTGCCAGCCGAGGTGGCACTGTTCGACGGGGATCACGGCGGGAATGCCGGCCTGCTCGATCTGCACTTCGGTGCCGCACCCCACCTCGCGCAAGGCGATGGTGGTGACCATGGTGCCGGGCAGGTTGGGATCGTCGAAGCGGTCGTCGTGGACGATGCGCCGGCCCGGCTCCAGCTCCAGGTAGGTGCCGCCGAAGCTGTGGCTGTTGCCGCTGCCGAAGTTGGTGAAGCTCATGCGGTAGCGGCCGCCGACGCGCGCGTCGAGTTCGTGCACGGTGCAGGTGAAGCCGTCCGGCGGCAGCCACTTGGCCAGCGCGGCGGGATCGAGGAAGGCGCGATAGACGCGTTCGGGTGGGGCGGTGAACACGCGCAGCAGGCGAACGGTGCCGGACATGGTGGATCTCCAGATGGGGGGCGAGGCAGGTCCTCATGGTGGCGACGAACGGGCGGGCCGCATATCGACACGGGCGACGCGCCGGTTCTTTCCGAGCGTGCGCGCCGCTTCGCCGGCGGGCGTGTCCGCACCGCGTCCGATGTCCGCTGCGAGTGTCCGCGGACGGATGTTCGTTCGTCGATGGTGGATGCGGAGTGGCCTCGGAATGCGGGTTTCCGGGCTTCTTCTGCGTTGGCACGGTGCTTGCCATACCTGTCTCGAAAGCTTCATCACCTCACTCAAAGGAGAGCGCCATGAAATTCGAGACCCTGATGCTGCAGAGCCTGTTCAGCGTTTGTCTGCTGATCTGCGTGGCGACCGTCGGCGGCATGTTGCTGGCGTGAGCGTGCCGTTTGGCACGGCGTGACCTTCTGCCCATGAGGGCACGCGTTTCGCGGATTAGCCTGCGCACTGCCTTCCGTTGGAGCTGTCCAACGGAAGCGTGCGGATGGTGCGTATCGGGATGGGCCGGCGAGCCACCGGTTCCGCAGCGACGCCATCCGCCACTTTCCACGGGCGGCTTGCCAAACCCCTGGCATGCCCGTGTTTTTCCCCACTGACCCAAGGAAGCCTCTGCCATGAACAACACTTTCTCGATTCGTCCGTTCTCGCGCCGCTTGGCCAAGTGCCTGCTGCTGGCCGGCGTCGCCGGCGCGTTCGCCGTGGCCGGGATTTCCACGGCCAGCGCGCAGGCCACCACCGGCTCGGTGTTCGGCAAGGCGCCGGCGGGCTATGCCGTTTCGGTGCGCAGCGCGATGACCGGTGCCGGGCGCACGGTCCACGTGGACTCCACCGGCCGCTATTCCGCCAGGGAGCTGCCGAACGGCGTCTACACGGTCACGCTGCAGGACAACGGCCAGGACATCGCCAGGCACCCGAACGTGCCGGTGACCATCGGGCGCGGCGTGCAGGTGGATTTCGACTGCAGCAAGATCAAGTGCGGCGGGATTGCCGACGCGAAGTGAGCCGCACTTGAGTGCGCCATGGCTGGAACGGAAAGGCCCGGCGGGAAACCGCCGGGCCTTTCCTTCAGGCGAAGGGTGTGGTTACCGATCATGCGGCCTTTCGTCCCGGGTGTTTCGCGAACGACCGTGCCGTGATTGATGTGGCCGATATTTGATGTCATATTCGTCCCTAAAATTGGAGACGAAGATGGAAGCCATTCTTGCCGACGCGAGCATCAGCATCACCGAGCTCAAGCGCAATCCCAGCGCCGTGATCGAGGCGGCCGACGGCGAATCGGTCGCGGTGCTGGTGCACAACAAGCCAAGCGCCTACCTGGTGCCTGCCGAGACGTACAAGCGCCTGCTGGAGCGGCTTGAGGATCTCGAGCTTGCCGAGCTGGTGCGCGAGCGCAGCGGCGAGAAGCGGGTGAAGGTCAAGCTCGATGAGCTATAGCTTGGCGTTCGTCGAATCCGCGCTCAAGGAATGGCGCAGGTTGGCGCCAGGCATCCGCGAGCAACTGAAGCACAAGCTGGCCGAGCGGTTGGCACAGCCGCATGTGCCGTCAGCACGCCTGCACGGCATGCCGGACTGTTACAAGATCAAGCTGCGCACGGCCGGTTACCGGCTGGTCTATCAGGTGGACGACAAAGTCGTGCTGGTCACCGTGATCGCGGTTGGCAAGCGCGACAAGGGCGTGGTCTACCTCACCGCGAAGAAGCGCAGCTGACCGCCTTCGCGCTGTCGTGCCCCTGCCGACGGTCTGGTGTCGGCGGCGGACGCGCCGTCGGGCGGCGCGGGATCGGTCTGCTCAAGCAACAGGCGCCGTAACGACGCGGGCCGCCGCATCGGGCGAGGCGGGGGCAAGCAGGAAAGCCAGCGTCTCCTCGCACGGCGCATCCACCTTCAGCGCGAGCAGCGCGTCGGCGCGGGTGCGGCCGAGCGTGACGGCGGCGACGGGCCTGCCGGCCTGCGCGGCGGCGTGGGCGAAGCGGTAGCCCGAATACACCATCAGCGAGGAGCCGACCACCAGCATCGCGTCGGCGCGCAGGCAGGCGTCCATCGCGGCGGCCACGCGTTCGCGCGGCACGTTCTCGCCGAAGAACACCACGTCGGGTTTCACGATGCCGCCGCAGGCGGGGCAGGGCGGCACGTCGAAGCCGGCGAAGTCGTGGTGCTCCAGGTCGGCGTCGCCGTCCGGCGCGTCGGCGGCGTCGAGCTGCGCCCAGTGCGGATTGCGCGCGACCAGCTCGCGCTGGAAATCGTGGCGTGCTCCGCGCCAGTCGCAGGCCATGCAGCGCACGGTGTCGAGCCGGCCGTGCAGGTCGACCACGTTCGCGTTGCCGGCGCGCTGGTGCAGGCCGTCCACGTTCTGCGTCACCAGCAGTTCGAGCTTGCCGTGCCGTTCCAGCGCGGCCAGCGCGTGGTGGGTGGCGTTCGGCTGCGCGTGGCCGAAGCGGCGCCAGCCGACGAGGCTGCGCGCCCAGTAGCGGCGGCGGGTGGCTGGCTCGCCCATGAAGGCGCCGTAGGTGACCGGCGGCGTGCGCTTCCACTGGCCGTCGCGGTCGCGGTAGTCGGGGATGCCGGACGCGGTGCTGCAGCCCGCGCCGGTGAGCACGAACAGGCGCGGGTGGGATTCGATGAACCGTTGCAACGGGGTCATGTCGAGCCGGAATGGTCGTAGGAGCGCACCCTGTGCGCGAATGGTGAGGAGAGAGTGGAGAGGAGTGAGAAGCGAGAGAGAGCGTACAGCTCGTGTCTCGGGCTTTTCTCTCACTCCTCACTTCTCTTCACTCGTTTCCTGCATTCGCGCACAGGGTGCGCTCCTACGGACGCGATGGTGGTCAGTCCAGCGTGGCCATGTCGATCACGAAGCGGTATTTCACGTCGCCCTTGAGCATGCGTTCGTAGGCCGTGTTGATGTCCTTCATCGCGATCGTCTCGATATCGGAGACGATGCCGTGGGCGGCGCAGAAATCCAGCATCTCCTGCGTCTCGCGGATGCCGCCGATCAGCGAGCCGGCGAGCTGGCGGCGCTTGAGGATCAGGTTGAACACGGTGGGCGAGGGGTGCGGCGTGGCCGGCGCACCAACGAGGCACATGGTGCCGTCGCGCTTGAGCAGGCTGAGGAAGGCATCGAGATCGTGCGGCGCGGCCACGGTGTTGAGGATGAAGTCGAAGCTGCCGGCGTGCGCGGCCATCTGCGCGGGATCCTTCGAGATCACCACCGCATCGGCGCCGAGGCGCTTCGCATCGGCCTGCTTGCCGGGCGAGGTGGTGAACAGCACCACCTGCGCGCCCATCGCGTGGGCCAGCTTCACGCCCATGTGGCCGAGGCCGCCCAGGCCCACGATGCCCACCTTCTTGCCGGGGCCGGCGCCCCAGTGGCGCAGCGGCGAGTACGTGGTGATGCCGGCGCACAGCAGCGGTGCCACGGCGGCGAGCTGCCCGGCTTCGTGGCCGATGCGCAGCACGAACTTCTCGTCCACCACGATGTGCTCGGAGTAGCCGCCCCAGGTGTTCTCCTTGCCGCGGCCGTTGTAGGTGCCGGTGAAGCCGTTCTCGCAGTACTGCTCCTCGCCCTCGGCGCAGGAGGCGCAGTGTTGGCAGCTGTCCACCATGCAGCCCACGCCCACGGTGTCGCCGGGCTTGAACTTCGTCACCTGCGCGCCGACTGCGGCGACGGTGCCCACGATCTCGTGGCCGGGTACGCAGGGGTAAAGCGTGTTGCGCCATTCGTTGCGCGCGGTGTGCAGGTCGGAATGGCAGACGCCGCAGTAGCGGATGTCGATCCTGACGTCGTGCGGCCCCGGCTGGCGGCGTTCGATGCTGAGCGGGGCGAGCGGCTGGCTGGCGGCGGCGGTGCCGTAGGCGCGGATCTGGGACATGCGGGGACTCCTGTGGGGGACGGGAAGCTTGCCGAGTTTACGTGGTGCAGGGTGCAGCGGCCGTCATGGCGATGCGCATCACGTTTGCAAAGGCCCGTACGCACCGCCGCCATTGAAGCGCGGCGAGGCGGCGCCCATCATGACGGGCTTGTCCCCACCGAGCGTCCCGCATGTCCGACCTGTCCGCCTTCCCGATCGCGCGCCGCTGGCCCGCGCAGCATCCCGACCGCCTGCAGCTGTATTCGCTCAACACGCCGAACGGGGTGAAGGTGTCGATCATGCTGGAGGAAACAGGGCTGCCCTACGAGGCGCACCTCGTCGACATCGGCAACGACGAGAGCCATCTGCCGGAGTTCCTCGCGTTGAACCCGAACGGCAAGATCCCGGCGATCGTCGATCCGCACGGTCCGGGCGGCCAGCCGCTGGGCCTGTTCGAGTCGGGCGCGATCCTGCTGTATCTGGCGGAGAAGACCGGCCGCTTCCTGCCCGCCGACCCGGCGCGGCGCTGGGAGACGATCCAGTGGCTGTTCTTCCAGATGGCCTCGATCGGGCCGATGTTCGGCCAGGTGGGCTTCTTCCACAAATACGCCGGTCGCGAGTACGAGGACAAGCGCCCGCTCGCGCGCTACGTCAACGAATCGAAGCGCCTGCTCGGCGTGCTCGACGAGCGCCTCGCCACGCGCACGTGGATCATGGGCGACGACTACACCATCGCCGACATCGCCACGCTGGGCTGGGTCGAGAACCTGATCGGCTGGTACGAAGCGCGCGACTTGGTGGAATACGAGCGCTTCAAGCACGTCGACGCCTGGCTGCAGCGCGGCCTGGCGCGGCCGGCGGTGCAGCGCGGGTTGAAGATCCCTTCGCGTTGAGGCCTTGGCACGGACGATGGACGGCGCACTGCCAGACCTGCTCGAAGCCCTGCGGCGCGATCGCGCGTTGATGGAGCCGGATCGCCTGCGCGAGCGCATCGAGGCGCTGGATCGGCTCGATGCGCTGCTGCCGGATGCGGGCGCGCCGGCGCAATGTGCGCAGGCGTTGCAGCAGCAACTGGAGGCAGCGAACGCGACACAGTTCGAGGCCATTCGCGAGGCGATCCAGCGGGGCGACGGACGCGAGGCCTTGCAGCGTTGGCGGCGCGCGGGCGATGGCGCGGCGCTTCGCGCCGGCGACGGCTACGACTGGCGGGACGAACTGGTCGGCGGCGTGCTGCCGTTCGGCGAACCGGGCGAGGCGTCGGCGCTGCCGCCGGAGATGGTGTTCTACCAGCCCACGCCCGCGCGCCACGTGTTCGACCTGCTCGATCGCCTTGCGCTGGGTGCGGACGACGTGCTGGTCGACCTGGGTTCGGGGCTCGGCCACGTGCCCATGCTCGCGGCGATCTGCAGCGGGGCGCGCGGCATCGGCATCGAGATCGAGCCGGCCTACGTGGCCAGCGCCCGCGCCTGCGCGCAGGCGCTGCGGCTGGCGAACGTGGCGTTCGTGCAGGGCGACGCCCGCGCGGCGGACTTCGCCGTCGGCAGCGTGTTCCACCTGTACACGCCGTTCACCGGCAGCGTCCTGCGCAGCGTGCTCGACGCGCTGCGGCGCGAGGCCGGGTGCCGCGCGTTCCGCATCAGCAGCTTCGGCCCCTGCACGCGCGTGCTGGCCGCCGAGCCGTGGTTGGCGAGCGACGATGCGCTGCTGCCGGGGCGCGTGGCGATCTTCCGCACGCGGTCTTGAATCGATGCCGCGCATGCACGCGCGCCACGATCCTGCCATGCACGCCGCCGCGAAAAGCCCGTGCGCGGCGGCAGGATGCGATGCTTCCACCCACCGACCGAGGCAAGCCATGGATCGTCGAACCCTGTTGAAGTCCGCCATGCTGGGCGCCGCGGCGCTCGCGCTGCGTCCCGCGTCGGCACGCGCCGCCGGCGCGACGGATATCGAGGCCCGGCTGGCCGCGCTGGAGCGGAAGCAGGGCGGGCGGCTGGGCGTGGCGATCCTCGATACCGGCGACGGGCGTCGCTACGGCCATCGCGCCGACGAGCGCTTCCTGATGTGCAGCACGTTCAAGCTGCTGCTGGCGGGCGCGGTGCTGGCGCGCGTCGAGCGCGGTGCCGAGCGGCTGGACCGGCGCATCGTGTTCGGGCGCGACGCGGTGCTGTCCTGGGCGCCGGTGACCAGCCATCGCACGGGCGCGCCGGGCATGACGGTGGCCGAGCTGTGCGAGGCGGCGATCACCCTGAGCGACAACACGGCGGCGAACCTGCTGCTGGTCAGCCTGGGCGGCCCCGCCGCGGTGACCGCGTTCGTGCGCAAGCTGGGCGATCCGCTGAGCCGGCTGGACCGCATCGAACCCGCACTCAACGTGGGTGCGCCCGGCGACCTGCGCGACACCACCACGCCGAACGCGATGCTCGGCGACCTGCGCGCCCTGCTGCTGGGCGATGCGCTTTCCGCCGCTTCGCGCGCGCAACTGGCGCAGTGGCTGCGCGCCACGCGCACCGGGCTCGACAAGCTGCGCGCCGGCCTGCCGGCCGATTGGCAGGCCGGCGACAAGACCGGCAGCGGCGCGCGCGGCGAAACCAACGACGTCGCGATCCTGTGGCCGCCGCGGCGCAAGCCGCTGCTGGTGAGCGCCTACTACGTCAACGCGGCGACGGATGGCGCACAACACGGCGCGGTGCTGGCCGAGGTGGGGCGAATCGCCGCATCGGTTTGAGATCGTGTGACTGCCATGCGGCGGTCGCCGGGTGTCTCAGTTTGCATTCCTGCAATATCAACAAGTTGCGGCTTGGCCGGTAGCCTTTTCGATGCCAGGGCATGCCAGCCGCTTGCCCGATGCCGTCGCGACACGAACTTAAGAGCCACGATCGGGCGCGAAATTGCCTCGTCGCGCCCATAAACTCATGCCAACGACCAGTGCCGGCGTGACGCCTGCGCCTGGCTCCGGGACAAGGCATCGGGCACCGTCTGGAAGATCACGCCCCAACGAAAACAGCGGTGGGTAAAGACATGTGGCACCGGTTGCGCAGTTGGCTGAGCAAGACGCCCATTTCCGATCCGGTCGATCAGCACTATGCGCCGTTCGTGCAACTGTTGTTCGCGACCATCGGCGTGGTCGTACCGGCGTTCAGAATCGCGTGGTGGATCGCACTGGCCATCGGTGCCGCCCGGCACAGCGGACAACGTCTCGACCACATCATCGACCTGGGTACGGACGCCTTGGTAACCGCATCCGCATGGATCGGCTTCTTGCTGCTGAGGCGTGGGCATCTTCGCCAGGCCGTCCTGCAATTCCTGTGTGTCCTGCTTGGCTCTTTCACGCTCGGCGACATGTCCCCCGGGATCACCCAGGTTGCGCCCGACCCGACCCCCTGGGTCGCCCTCGCATTGGCCGGGCAAGTCCTGGGTCGACGGGCGTTGTGGATGACCTATCTGGTGCTGCTGGCGTGCATGGCCCTGGGCGCACTCGTAACCGACTTCGTCGCCCACGCGCCAACCCTGCTGCAGATTGCCGTGCCGCGGGTGTTGCGCGCCATCATCTATCTGGTCATCGCGGTCATCGTGGACCAGACCATGGCCCCCCTCCGCGCGGCCTTGGCCGTGTCCCGATTGCGTGAGCAGGAGCTGGAAAAGCTCAACGCCAGCCTGGCGCAGGAGATCGTGATGCGCGAGAAGGCGCAGGATCACCTCATCCATGCCCAGAAGCTGGAGGCCGTGGGGCGCATCGCCACGGGCGTGGCGCACGACTTCCACAACGTATTGAACGTGGTGCTCGGCTATGCCACCCACCGCGAGCGCCTGGCCGACCGGGGCATGCCCGCCGTGATGGAGGCGATGGAGGACATCGAGCTGCAGGCCCGGCGCGCGTTGTCCATCAGCCGGAAATTGCTCACCTTCGGCCGCAAGGATGTCGTCCGGTCCGACACCTTCGATGCGGCGGTGGCCGTGCACGAATTGCAGCCGATGTTGCGTCAGATCTTCGCTGCAAATACGCGCCTTCGGCTGGAAGCCCCGAGAGCCGGCCTGCACATCAGGATGGATCGAGGCCAGTTCGAGTTGGTGCTGCTGAACCTGGCGGCAAACGCCGCCGACGCCATGCCGCAGGGAGGCGAATTCATCATCCGGCTGGGCGAGGATGTCGGCGAAAAGATGTTGACCCTGGCCGTGCAGGACACCGGCGGCGGCATGAGCGAAGAGGTCCGGCAACGCGCCTTCGAGCCCTTCTACACGACCAAGCCATGGGGTTACGGCACGGGTCTCGGCTTGTCCGCGGTACACGACATCCTTGCCGATGCCGCCGGCAGCGTGACGATCGACAGCAGGCTCGGCGAGGGCACCACGTTCCAGTTGCGGCTGCCTTTGGTGGCACCCGACCAAAGGCACATCGAGCCTGCAGCAGGCCCGGGCCGCCGTGGGTACTCCGCGTGATAGGATCGCCTCGTCGGCCCCCTGCGGCGCATGCCACCCGGAGCCCATCCGCACGCTCGGGGTGCTTGCGCATGGGCAGCCTCGACACGTTTCGCCGAAGCTTCATCGCCACCGGATACGGCCGCACGGGTTGAACCTTCCCATTGTCAGCGCAACGCCGGGTGTCACAGGTCGATTGAACACGTCAGCGCCTACCGTATCCGATGAAGTGACGATGCCCGGTCCGAAGCAACATGACTTGCCCGCGGCGAAACCCGCCCTCCGCGTTGCGATCGTGGAGGACGAAGAGCGTTTTCGCGAAGCGGTACTGGTCCCGGGGCTACGCGATTTCGGCATCGACGCCATCGGCGTCGGTTCCGCCGGCGAGCTCTACAAGAACATGCTTTCGAGCCGGTTCGACATCATCGTGTTGGACATCGGCCTGCCCGACGACAGCGGACTCAACATCGTCCGGCACATCCGGCAACTCAATGCGAAGATCGGCTTGATCATGCTCACGTCCAGCATCAAGCGCCAGGACCAGATTCAGGCGCTCTCGGAAGGCGCGGACATGTACTTGCCCAAGCCGATCGATGTCGACGTGCTTGCAGTGACGCTGCGGAGCCTTGCCCGTCGCCTCTCGGCCACGAGCGAGGCCGCCGCTGCCGCGCCGGGCGAGTGGCATCTGGACCCAACCGGCTGGTGCCTGCTGGCGCCGAACGGGGCGATTTTTGCGCTGACGTCGTCGGAACGCTCCATCGTCAACGCCCTGATCGAAGCGGACGGATTGCCGGTGACGCGCGAGGCGCTCATCGAGTCGCTGGGCGAAGATCCTCACTTGTTCGATCATCACCGCCTCGACATGCTCGTCTATCGCCTGCGCCGCAAGCTCGGCGATGCCAACTGCGGGAAAAACCCGCTGCTTACGTCACGGGGAATGGGGTACCTGTTCGTCAAGCGGCCCTAGGGATGATTTAGCCCGTCATCCCAGCGAGGGGCTTTTCAACAGCCGAAGGCTGGTCAAGCTCACTGCTGTCCGGAATATTCGATGTTCCAGTTTGCAGACACGAGGCACCGCAGGCTCTCGCCTTGAACAACAAAGCCGAGTGACTTGAGTTCGCGCAAGCGCTGGCTAGTGAGCCCCTCTCACTCCGGGAGAGGGTGGCGGCAGCCAGGAGAGGGTTCGGGCAAAGCGAAGTGTTGCGGCAAGCCTGAACCCTCACCCCCCGACCCCTCTTCCTCGCTCCTCAAAGCAGGCCATCCATCGCCCTTCTCCGCGTCCGGAGGGAGAGGGGAGAAGATCACCTGCGAAATAATCCGGGCCGCCATGGGCATACCTCACCATTTTTGGATAGGTATCGCGATGTTGCGTGGATGACAGCCGCGGCGCTTGGGCCGATTGTTGCCCCGGGGAGAGTCGCCAGCCCACCGGCGATTCATCAGTGAAGTCGACAACGGCGGATGGCGCTTTCTTGTCGGTACTCACGGCAGGCGTGGGGAGCGGCAGCACCCGGATGTGTCGCGTCTGCCTTGGTCTCGCCGGTCGTCAGCGCGTTCCGTCCGCTTCGCCAGATGCTGCCCTTTGCGCTTCGCGTACGCGCCCGGTGGCGCATGTCAAACGTGGCCTCCGCCGGCAAGCCGGTGTGGGGCCTCCTGTTTCTTCAATTGGGGATCGTCGAAGATGTTTAGCCGTATACAAGAGCTGAAATCCTGCAACAAGGCATTGCTGCCCATGGCCCTTGCCCTGGCGCTGGTTCCGTTGTGTGGCCACGCGGCCAGCGCCACCTCGTGGGCGCCCACCGCGACGCACGCTGCGCTTCTGAAAACCGTCTCGACCTCGGCCGCCGGCGTCGGCCGGGCCGCCGCCCCAACCTCCGGTTACGTGATCAATGCGCACGGCAGGCCCGCCGTCACGGCGCTGGTCGCGCCGCTGGACAGCACCAAGGTGCTGCACGTGGCCGTGAGCGTGAATCTGCGCAACGTCGACCAGCTGCAGGCCTTCAACAAGGGCCTGAACACGCCGGGCAGCGCCAATTACCGCCAGTTCCTCACCCCGGAGCAGTTCAAGGCCGCCTATGCGCCGACCGACGCGCAGGTGCGCGCCGTCGTGGCGTACATGCAGCAGTCGGGGTTCACCAACATCACGGTGTCGCCGAACAACACGCTGGTGTATGCGGACGGCAATGCCGCCGCCGTGAGCAGGGCGTTCAATGCGACGATGAAGTCGTACACGGAGAATGGCGTGTTGCGGTTCGGCAACGACAGCGACGCCATGGTGCCCCAGGCCTTGAGCGGTATCGTGGGCGCCGTGATCGGCCTGCAGAACGTCCGCGTGAAGCATCCGCTCAGCCACGTCGGCGCGCAGGTTTCCCCGGCGGCCGCGACGGGTACGCAATCCGGCCCGGTGAATACGCTGCACCCGCCGACGCAGTTTCCGCTGATCTATGACGCCGGCAACACGCCGACGGCCTACAACACCACGGTGGGCATCATCACCTGGGGCGACCTGACCCAGACGCAGGCCGACCTGAATACGATGACGACGGTGAACGGCATGAATCCGGTCAACGTCAAGGTGGTGCCGGTGACGCTCGCGGGCGAGCGGGACTTCTCCGACGACCCCAACAGCGACGCCGAGTGGAATCTCGATTCGCAGACCATCGTCGGCACCTCCGGCGGCGTCAAGCAGCTCGTGTTCTACACGGTGGCCAATGGCCGCTATGGCGCCTACGACGAAGAGCTGACCGATGCCGGCATCACGGCCGCCTACAACAAGGCGGTGGTCGACAACATCGCCAAGGTCATCAACGTGTCGCTGGGCGAAGACGAGACGGCGGCCCACCAGGCGGGCAACCAGGCGGCGGATGATGCGATCTTTGCCCAGGCCGTGGCGCAGGGACAGACCTTCTCGGCCGCCTCCGGCGACCAGGGCGTGTACACCGCGACCCGTGGCGAATTCGAAACCAACGCCGGCGTGGTGCTGCCGGCGCCGTTCAGCCTCAGCGTCTATTCGTCGAGCGAGCCGGCGACGTCGCCGAACGTGATCGCCGTGGGCGGCACGGAGCTGGCCACCGATGGCACCGCATGGGCGGGCGAAGTCACCTGGAACGACGGCATCGCCGATGCCGGCGACGGCAACAACCGCATCTGGGCCACCGGCGGCGGCGTGAGCCTGTTCGAAGCGGCGCCTGCATGGCAGGTCGCGACGCTGGGAGCGACCACGCGCCAGCTGCCGGACATCGCCTTCGACGCATCGTCGGTGACCGGTGCGGTGATCTATATCAACGGCAAGCGGTACTCGGTCGGCGGCACCAGCCTCGCTTCGCCGATTTTCGTCGGCGTGTTTGCGCGCGCGCAGACCTACGCGAACAACTCGATCGGCTTCCCGGCCAGCAACATGTACCGGGATTTTCCGAACAACCCGGCCGTGCTGCACGACGTGACCTCGGGCAACAACGGCGTGTGGTACGCCGGCACGACCTACGGCTACAACGCCGCAACGGGCTGGGACTTCACCACGGGCTTCGGTTCGCTCGACATCAGCGCCTTCAACCTGCTGGCCTATACCTGGGGCAACGGCACCCCGCCGTCCGGCACCACGCCGCCGCCGACGGTCACCGCGCTGACCAACAACGTTGCGGTCACCACGCAGGGCACGCCCGGTGTGGCGCAGCAGTTCACGCTGGAAGTGCCGGTCGGCAAGACCAGCGTGACCTTCCGCACGTCGGGCGGCACGGGCGACGTCACCCTGTACGAAAAGTTCGGCAGCGCGGCCAGCGCGTCGTCCTACGACCATGTGTCGGCGCACGCGAACACCAACACGGAAGCCATCACGATCCGTGCCCCGGCGGCGGGTACCTACTACCTGACGGTCACGGGCGGAAACGCCGTGTTCGGCGGCGTCAGCGTGCTGGGCAGCGCACAGTAAGCGATCGGGCGCCTGCCCGAACCGCCAGGAGCCCGGGCGTGCCCGGACTCCTGGCGGACGGACCTTCCTTCCGGCCTGTGCGGCTTATGGAAGCCGCCGCTGGATGCTGGTCCGCGAATCGGGGCGGGTGCTGCCTTCCCATCTCACCTTTGGACGTCAAGACGTCCGACAGCCGCTGCATGACGCGTTCCGTCACTTGGCGCCGAACCGGGCCATGCACAGCGGATTCAATCTTCCGGGGAATTCAATGAACAAGATTCACAGCAAGGTCTGGAACAAGTCGCTGGGTGCCACCGTCGTTGCCAGCGAGTTGGCCAAGGCCAACGGCAAGGGCGGCCGTACCAGGCGCATGCAGTCCGGCGTGGCAGCGCTGTCGCTGGCCATCGGCATGGCGCTTTCGGCCACGTCCGCGCTGGCCGTCGATGCCGCGCACCAGGCACAGCCGCAAACCTCCGCGCCGACGCCGCTTCCCGGCATCGCCAACTATTTCTCGGCCGACGGCGCCGCCGACGGCACCGACAACGCATTGTCGCTCGGCACCGACAGTGTGGCCGGCGGTGCGCTGAGCACGGCGCTGGGCACCGAAAGCTCCGCCCTCGGCTTCAACAGCCTCGCCCAGGACGACTACAGCACCGCCGTGGGCGGTAACTCGGTGGCGATCGGCATCGGCTCATCGGCCATCGGCCACAGCGCCTTCACCGGTGCCGACTACGCGACCGCGCTCGGCTTCGGTGCGGGCGCCACGAACATGAACGCGGTCGCCGTCGGCGCCAACGCGCAGGCTTCCGGCCGCAGCAGCGTGGCGTTGGGTGGGGTCGCGGTGGACGCCAGCGGCAACCCGGAGGCCTATGACGCATCCGGCAACCCGCAGGCGGCGGCAGCTTCGGGCGATCTCGCCACGGCCGTCGGTCCCAGTGCGGTGGCTTCGGGTAGCGGTTCCGTCGCCATGGGCGTTTCCAGCCAGTCGAAAGGCGGGAGTGCCGTGGCCATCGGCAATTCCGCCATTGCAGACGGCAATTACAGCATGGCCATGGGGCCTGCGGCGCTGGCACAGGGCACTGCCAGCGTCGCCAATGGCTACGCTGCCGTTGCAACGGGCATTACGTCCGTGGCCATCGGCAACGTCTCCAAAGCCACCGGTCCAAGCTCGGTCAGCATCGGCCATGCCTCCTCTGCCAGCGGTGCGGGTGCGATCGGCATCGGCGACAATTCGACTGCCACGGGCGATCAGTCGGTTGCGGTCGGCGGCTATGCCGTGGCTCATGGTGGCGCCTCCACCGCGATGGGGTTCAACGCAATCACCAACGGAAACTTGTCGGTCGCCGTCGGTTTCCAGGCATGGACCGGCAGCAGCGATACCGTCGCCGTGGGTGCGTTCACCACCGTGCTGGGCAAGTACTCCACGGGCGTGGGTTACAACGTGTCGGCCAACGGGCAATACACGTCCGCCTACGGCAACTGGGCGACGATCGCCGGGTACGTCGATGCCTCGAACAACCAGTACTACTACAACTACGGTACGGCGATCGGTTCCAACAGCAGCGTGGCGCAATACGGCACCGCGCTGGGTTACGCGGCTGCGGCCGGCAAGAATGACGTGGCGCTCGGCGCAAACGCCACCATCTACAATTACTCGGCTTTCGGCACCAACCCGACGGCGCCACAGGACTACATGCCGAGCAACTCCGTGGCGATCGGCTACAACGCGCAGGTGAAGACCCCGAATGGGGCGGCCGCGCAGGTCACCAACGCGATGGCGTTGGGCTACAACGCGCTCGCCAACGCCAGCAACGCGGTCGCGCTGGGCGCCAATGCGCGGGCAACGACCGCCAACACCGTTTCGGTGGGCAATGACGGCAGCACGGGCGGCACGAAGTTCACGAGCCGCATCACCAATGTCGCGGCCGGCACCGCCGCCACCGACGCGGTCAACGTTTCGCAGCTGCAGGCTTCGGGGCTGATCGACGGCAGCGGCAACGCGCTGATGGCTGTGACCTATGCCGACGCCACGCGGTCTGCGGTGGTCCTCGGGAACGGTTCGACGCCCGTGAAGCTGTCGAACGTCGCCGCCGGCACCCAGGCCACCGACGCGGTGAATCTCGGCCAGCTCACGTCGGCGGTTTCCGCGGGCATGTCGCAGGTCAGCGCCATGGCGGTGAACTACGACACGGCGGCCCTGGACAGCGTCACGCTGGGCGGAGCCAACGGCACGAGCATCCACAACGTGGCCGCCGGCGTCGTCGGCAACGACGCGGTGAACATGAACCAGCTCAATGCGCTGGGCACGCTGGAGATCCAGGACGCGCAGGCGATCTCCGTGCTCAACGGCATGATGACCACCATGCAGGGTTCCATCACGAGCCTGCAGCAGATCGTTGCCGGCACGGCGATGCCGCCGACCATCGCCGTCGACGGCCATGGCAGCGCGTCGGTGCAGGCCAACTCGGGCGGCGTGGCGATCGGCGACAATGCCAAGGCCGGTGGCGCGATGGGCACCGCCGTCGGCGGCGACAGCTATGCCGCCGGTCCCAACGACACCGCGATTGGCGGCAACGCCAAGGTGAATGCGGACGGCAGCACGGCGGTTGGCGCGAACACCACGATTGCCGCGGCAGCGACCAATGCCGTGGCGGTCGGCGAGAGCGCCTCGGTGACGGCCGCCTCGGGTACGGCGATCGGCCAGGGCTCGTCGGTCACCGCATCCGATGCCGTGGCCCTGGGCCAGGGCTCGGTGGCGGACCAGGCCAACACGGTGTCGGTGGGCTCGGCAACCGAGCAGCGCCGCATCACCCATGTCGCGGCAGGCGTGAGCGACACGGATGCGGTGAACGTGGGGCAGATGGCGCAGTCCATTGCCACCAGCGCCCAGCAGACCCTGCACTCGGCAGAGTCGTATACCGACAATGCGATCGGCACGTTGCGCCAGCAGATGAGCGACCAGTTCACCGGCGTCAACCGCCGCATCAACGACATGGGCGCCATGAGCGCAGCCTCCACCCAGATGGCCATCAACGCGGCGGGCGCCTCGGAGAAGGGCCGAGTGGCTGCCGGCGTGGGCTACCAGGATGGCCGCTCCGCCATCTCGGTGGGTTACGGCAAGCAGTTGGGCGACAGGATGCGCTTCAGCGTTGGCGCCACTTCCAGCGGTTCGCAAACCTCGGTGGGCGCCGGCTTCGGCATGGATCTGTAAGTTCCTGCACGAGGCATGTGGCCGGCATGGCTTCCGCCCTGCCGGCCCCTTCCGCCAGCAACGCAATGCAAGGCCGCCGAAAGGCGGCCTTTTTCACGAGCCGGGTTCGACGGCGCCTGGACCCGCCGGCTGCGGTCGTTCTCGCGGCGCCAATGTTAAAGACGTCTTCATGCCATCACTCCGGAATATCGACAAATGCCTGAGTAGGGTCGATATGCGGGCGCGGTATCGCGGTTTCGCCGTGGAAGTGGAACGTGAGCTGGAGCAGCGCCGCGCTCGCACCCCATCCCGCAACGGAGAGCTCATATGAAAGGTTCAGTCACGGCAGGGCTGCTGGTTGCAGCGTTGCTGGCATTGTCGGCGTGCGGCAAGAGCAGCGAGACGACGCCTTCTTCGGAGGCGCCCAGCCACGCGGCAAGTGCGCAGGCCCCGGCGGCCGCACCGTCGCCGCCGCCCGCACCGGCTCCGGCTGCCACCGCTCCCAAGCCCGCGGCGACCAGCGCCGCACCGCCGTCGGCGTCGACCGCCGGCGGAGCGAACCCGCAGCATTAGGGAAGGTCTGATTTTGCTCGTCATCCCAGCGAAAGCTTGCTGCTGCCCGGAATATTCGATGTTCCAGTTCGCAGACTCCAAGCGCCGCAGGCTCTCGCCTTGAACAACGAAGCCGAGCGACATGAATTCGCGCGGGCGCTGGTTGGTGAATCCCTCTCCCTCCGGGAGAGGGTGCCGGCAGGCGGGTGAGGGTTCGGGCAGAGCGAAATGCTGCGGCAAGTCCGAACCCTCACCCCCGGCCCCTCTCCCGGTGGGAGAGGGGAGAAGATCACCTGCGAGATATTCCGGACAGCAGTGGGCTTGACCAGCCTTCGGCTGTTGAAAAGCCCCTCGCTGGGATGACGAGCAAGAATCGGAGCGACTCGCTTATTGGCCGCGGCAAGCCGGCGGCAGCATCCGGGACGGCACATCGCCGCCGCACGACCAGTGGATCGCATCGTCACGCACGTAGGGCGTCAGCTGCAGCACGTGCCCGCGCAAGGGCGGCTTGGCGAAGCTGACGCTCAGCGCGCCGTGGCTGCCGAGCGCGATCCCGGAAACGCTGGCGTCGCCGGCAAACGGCGCGAGGCCGAGCGCGTCCAGCGAATCCGGCCACTGGTTGTGGCTGATGCCGTATTGCTCGATGGCGTGGCGATAGGCGGCAGTTTCCGTCATGGCCGTGCTGGCCGCCGCGCGGCCCGTGTAGTCCTGGTAGGCGGGGATCGCGATGGCGGCGAGTATCGCGACGTAGGCGACGACGACGAGGCCGCCGGCAATGCCCAGCCCGGGGATGCGGGGCAGGAGCAGGCCGAGCAGGTACGCGAACGGGTTGCGCCTGCCGAGCCGCGGCCGCTGCTGCGCGGACAGCGCCCGCAGCCATGCGTGGCGCTTGTTCAACCAGGGGTAGTCGCCGACCAGTTCGTGCAGCGACATCCAGAAGCCCGGGGTCTTGCCCGCGGATTCGCCGTAGGCGGCGAGATCGACCGCCCGCCAGCGCCGCTTGCCGGCGGCCAGCGCGACCAGCCCGTACTGGGCGTCCTCCGGGTTTTCGCACACCGCCAGGCCGTGGCGGTCGCAGGTGTATTCGCGCGCACGCGCATACGCCGCGCCGATGAGCGGCAGGAACATCGCCGGGGCGAGGATCTTCGACCAGGTCAGATGGTGCCGGCGCAGGTGCCCCAGTTCGTGGCCGATGTAGAAGTTCAGGGCGTCGGGCCGGTCTTCCATGCTGTCGACCACGTCGGACATCAGGACCACGAAGTCGCGGCCAAGGAAGCGTGTGGCGAACGCATTCAGCACGCCATTGCCGTTGACGAGGTAGGCCTCCGGCACGGTCATGCCCAGCTTGCGCGAGCAGTCGTGGACGCGCTGGTACAGGTCGGGCATCTGCCGCGCGTTGATGGGGATCGCGTTGCCGCGCAGGTGGGCGATCAGCGCGGAGTGGGCGACCAGGGCGAACAACGCGATCAGCAGCAGATAGACCAGCAGGACGCCGACCGTGCCCAGCAACAGCAACAGCCAGATGATGACGGACAGCACCAGCGCGATGGCGCGCAGCGTGGTCTCGTTCCTGTAAACGAGTTCGTTCATTGCCTTGTTTCCCCTGTGTGGCGCGTCCCCTCGACACGCGCCGGGCAGTCTAGGGGAGCGCCGCGAGGCTCCACAAGCCGGGCTTGCGAACGTTGTTCCGCAGTCGGCTTTGTGTCACCTGATTAGCGACGAAGCTCAACTGGTAAACCCGTTCGTGCTGAGCGTAGCTTGCGATAGCAAGCGAAGTCGAAGCGCCCGCATGCGATCACCCTTCGACTTCGGCCCTGCGGGCCTACGCTCAGGGCGAACGGGGAGGTATCGGCTGGCTTTATCGTTAATCAGGTCGCTTCGTACACAGCCGTGTCGGCTTGCCGTGCGCAGCGATGGCGGATGTCGCCGCTTCACTCGCCCGGGTGGTACACGCGCTCGGTGTGTCCCTCGAGCTGATCGGGCCAGAAGTACACCGTGCGCAGGTTGCCGCTGGCGTAGCGTTCGGCTTCGTCGGTGAAGTGCGGTGAACCGGGGTGGCCGCTCTCGCCGCCGGCGGTGACGGCGCGGGCGGAAACGCGCGGACCGAACTCCACCACCGCCACGAAGCTGTTGCCGCTCGTGCCGTAGTACTTCTTCGTGCCGGGCCAGCGGTGCGCGCCGAACGAGGCCAGCGTGCCCCAGTGCGCGGAGGCGAACGGCACCGGGATGCTGGGTTTGCCGTCGTCGAAGTGCGGCGCGATGGCGTCGTCGAGGCGCTGGTAGCGGTTGATCTCGCCCCAGGCCACGCCCCAGCTGCCGAAGTCCCGTTCCAGCCGATCCACGGCTTCGGCCAGCGCGTGCAGGCGGTCTTCGCCGCCGTCGGCGCGCTCCATCCAGGCATACGGCGAAACGCCGGCGGCCTTCGCCTTCGGCGCGCTCTCGTCCCACAGCGTGTCGCCCCAGAACACCGCGAGCGAGGTGGGCATGGAGGCGATGCCCCAGCGGCAATCCCAATGCCGCAAGAGTTCCACCGGACCGGCGAGTTTCGCCTTGCGCGGGTCGGACGCGGGCAGGGCGTCGTAGTCCTTGGCAAGCAGCGGGATCAGCTTGGCGAACTCGGGCATGTAGGAGTCGAAGGCGACGCTGATGAGTTTCGGCTTGCTGAAGCCGCTGGCGCCGGTGAGGAGTTGCGTGGCGTGCACGCCGCGCGGGTTCTCGCCGAAGCTGTCCATGTAGCGCGGGAAGTCGGCTGGCTTCGGGCTGTACTTGCCGGCGGCGGAATACGGCCAGTCGTTGGTGTTCATCGCCCAGCCGTTCGGCGGGTTCACCGCCTGCGGCAGGTCTTTGAGCGGCGTGAGGCCTTGCCAGTCGGTGGCCGGGTCGCTGCCGTCCACCGGCCTGGTGTAGTCGAAACGGTTGTCGCGCCTGGGTACGAACTGCGGCATCAGGAACGCGATCTCGCCCTTGTCGTCGGCGAACAGCGTGTTGTTGGAGGAGTTGGCCTGGAGCTCGGCGACTTTCATGTAGCTGGCGTAGTCGTGCGCCTTGGTGCGCAGCCAGCTCTGCTCGAGCGCGGCGACGGGCTTGTTCATCAGCGCCTGCGCGATCCACTTGCCGTTTTCGCGTTTCACGATGGGGCCGTGGTGGGTGAACCAGGCGGTGAAGCTGCGCGTCTTCAGCGTGCCGTCGGCGGCGCGGTAGCGCAGCGCGATCTCGCGCTCGCGCACCGGGCGCAGTTCCTTGCCATAGCGGTAGAAGCGCTTGCCGCCCTGCTGCACGATGGTTTCGGCGAACTCGTCCACGGCGTCGAGGCCGGTGGAGGTGTGCATCCAGCCGATGTGCGGGTTGAAGCCCTGGTAGATGAAGAACTGGCCCCAGGTCGCCGCGCCGTAGGCGTCCAGCCCTTCGTCGCTGGACATCTGCAGCTCGGAGCGGAAATAGAACGAGGTGTGCGGGTTGATGAGGAGCAGCGCGTGGCCGTCGGTGGTGAGCTTCGGTGCGATGGCGATGCCGTTGGAGCCGGTGGGTTCGGCCCAGCTGGGCGGGTTCGCTTGCGCCGGCGCAGGATGTGCGTCGCCGTAGAACGCGGCGAGATCCTTCAGCGACACGTTCTCGATATCGCCGCCGATGCTGCCCTCGGTGAAGGACAGCGCCATCCACGGTTCGAAGTGGGTGATGACCTTGGGATGCACATCCGGGTGCGTGGCGAGGTACCAGTTGAGGCCGTCGGCCCAGGCGTCCATCAGCCGCTGCAGCCACGCCGGGCTCTGCGCGTATTGCCGCTTCAGCTGCACCGGATCGACCCACAGCTGTTGGCGCAGATCCTGCCAGATCGCGGATTCGCCCTCGGCCTGTGCCGTCCAGCCCAGCGCGGTGAGGTAGTTCGTCTCCACCCGGTTGAAGTCGTCCTCGGCCTGGGCGTAGACCATGCCGAACACCGCGTCGGCGTCGGTCTTGCCGTGCACGTGGGCGATGCCCCAGTCGTCGCGGGTGATGGTGACGGCCTGCGCCTCGTGCTGCAGGCGGGCGTGCTCGGCGGTCTGCGCGTGTGCTGCGACGGTGAAGCCCAGCGCGAACAGGAGCAGCCACGGGCGGGCGCGGCGCAGGGCGGAAGTCGGATGGCGTGCGGACATGCGGATTCCCCGTGGCTTGGGCCCGGTCGACACGCGGCGCTGCGGCCGGCGTCGGCGCGGGCAGGTGGACGAGGCATCTTGCGTTCGGCGATCCGATCCGGCAAGGCAACGCATGGCCTACGCGAACCGGCCCGCCGGGTGGCGGGCCGGTTCGTTGTGCGCGTTGCTCGCGGAATCAGTGCTGCCGGTCGTCGCGCCGATCCTGATGCGGTGCGTGGCCCTGCGGGGCGGCGGTGTGCGGGGCGGGGCGCGCCTCGGCCGGTCGATACGCGGGCTGTGCGTAGTGCGGCGCCGGATGGTAGGCCGGTGCCGGCGCGCCCTGCGGCCGGTACGGCATGCCGCGCCCGCCGTTGTCCATCGGCTGGTAGCCGCGGTTGCGTGGCGCCGTGTAGGCATTCGGCCTTGCCGGCTCGCGGTTCGGAGACATCGGGTGATAGCGGTTTTCGCCGCCCGGCCGCATCGCCGCATCGCCATGCGGCGCGTAGCTGGCCGAGCGCAGGGCGTTGCCGTGTGGTGGGCTTCCTGTAGGCTGCGGCGCGAAGCGTGTTCCATGCGCGGCCATCGGCATCGCGCCGTGCCCGTTGAACTCGCCGGCTCGCGGCGTGGCCGCGATCGGCGGCTGGCCGTGGTTCTGCGTGGCGCGCAGCGACGGCATGCGGCTGGCCATCGCGCGCTGCTGCAGCTGCGCCGCCACCGGCGCGGTGTGCGGCTCGCGGCTCCAGGCCAGCTGTTGCGGGGTGGGGCGCGCGGCGATGCCGTGCGGGCCGCCGTTGTAGCTGGTGCGGTTGACGATGGTGGTGTTGTTGACCACCGTCCGGTTGTAGACGTTGGTGATGTTGGTGGTGACGTGGTTCACCGTGCGGTTGTAGTAGAAGCCGCCGCCACGCCAGTAGCCGCCGTCGTAGCCGTAGCCGCCGTAGCCGTAGCCGTAGTCGATGCCGCCGTAGAAGCCCACATGGCGGCCCCAGTAGCCGGCGTGGAAGATGTAGACGCCGCCGCTCCAGCCCCAGTAGCCCGGGGTCCACAGCGCGCCGACGAACGGCGCCAGCACCCAGGTGCCCGGCACCCAGTAGTACTCGTAGCCGTCCCAGGCCCAGTAGCCCGGCGTCCAGATGTAGCCCGGGCCGGGGATCGCCGGCTGCACGTACACCGGCAGCGGCGGCGGCGCGATGCTCACCGAGACGAACACGCCGGCGTGCGCGCGGCCGGGGATGGCGGCGAGCGCCGCGATCGCGAGCAGGGCGGCGGCCGCGCCCCGCAGCAGCCATTGCCGGCGCAGGGGAAAAGCACTCGTGGTGATGCGGGTATGCATGGCGGCCTCCCGAGGGGTTGTGCATGCATCGATAACGCGGCAGTGGCCGTACCGACGACCGCCCCGGCGCGGCGGGTTGCGCATCGGTTCAGCGCCGGGAGCGGTCGGCGCCGGCCTGTTTCGCGGCCGGCGCGTGCGGCATCCGTGACATGCGGGGCGGCAGTGCCCGCGCGGCCGCGTGACAATCGCACTCCAGCATGCAGGACATCCAGCGCCCGCACGGCGATGGAGCGCGGCCGGTTCGCGGGCGCCCGGCCCGAATCGGCTGGCAGGCGGCAACACCCCGCCGGGCACACCAACCGACCAAGGAGCATCGCATGCATACCCGTTTCGAACGCACCGGCGCGCTGACCGAGCTGGGCAGCTACCCGCAGTGGGCGCAGGACATGGTGGCCGATTGCGAACAGGCGAAGCAGGAGGTGATCGGCCACGAACTGTGGGCGCGGATGAGCGAGGCGCGCCTCGATGCGGCGTCCACGCGCAACTTCATGGTGGGCGTGTGGCCGGTGATCGAGCGCTTCCCGGCCTACATGGCCCACAACCTGCTGAAGACCCGCTACGGCCGCAGCGCGGGCGACAACCTCGCCCGCCGCTGGCTGGTGCGCAACATCCGCGTCGAGCAGAATCACGCCGAGTACTGGCTGAACTGGGCCGAGGGGGCCGGCGTGACGCAGGAGGAGGTGACGACGGGCAGGCCGCCGTCCGGGAGCCAGGCGCTCGCCGCGTGGTGCGAGGAGGTGAGCCGCGGCGGCGACCTGGCGGCGGGCATCGCCGCGACCAATTACGCCGTGGAGGGCGCCACCGGCGAATGGTCGCAGCGGATCTACGCAAGCGAGGCCTACACGCAAAGCCTGCCGGAGCCGGGGCGCGGCAAGAGCCTGCGTTGGCTCCGGCTTCACGCCGCCTACGACGATACTCACCCGTGGGAAGCGCTGGAGATCGTCTGCACCCTCGCCGGCATGGCGCCGGGCGCGGATCGGGTACGGCAGCTGGGAGAATGCGTGCGCCGCAGCTATACAAGCATGCGCATCACCCTGGACCATTGCATCGAGAGACAGGGCAAGTCGGGCGTGCGGGTGGGGGCCGCGGCTTGATTCTGAAGACATTCGACCGGGTGGGCCGGAGCTTTCTGGCGCACTTGTTGCTTTAGAATCCGCATGATGCGCAGCATGATTTCCAGTCAGCGAAGATCATTGTCGCAGCACCTGCTACCACTGGCGATCGCGCTGGTGCTCGTGGTCGGCTCGACCTTGGCCCTGACTTGGGGAGCCCTGCAGATCCAGGTCACTCTCGCCGGTTTCCTCAACGGCGAGAGCGTCTGGTCGAAGGCGCAGAAACAGGCGGTGATCGACCTCAACGCCTATGCGCAGAGCGGCCGCGCCGAATGGCTGGCCCGTTACCGGAAGAACATGGCGCTGCTCGCCTCGGACCGCCGGGCGCGCGACGCCATCGCCAGCGGCCATTACGAGCATGCCGAGGTCAGGCAGGCGTTCCTCGACGCGCACGTGATCCCCTCGGCGGTCGACGGCATGATCTTCATGCTGCGGCATTTCCCGTCGGCGCCCTACATGAAGCAGGCCATCGGGGCGTGGTATTCGACCGACGCCACCCTCGACGAGCTGGACCGCATCGCCGACGAATTGCAGCGCGCCCATGCCGACGGCAGCGCCACGCCCGCGCTGGCGGCCGCGGCGCGCGAACGCATCGCGGCGGCGAACCGCTTCATCGAGCCGCGCAGCAACCTGTTCTCGTCGCAGATCGCCGACGGCGCGGCGTGGATCGGCAGCATGCTGTTCCTTACCGTGCTGGTGGCGGCCGCAGTCGCCTCGCTGCTGTGGCTGCGCATGGCGCGCCGCATCCTGCAGGGCATCCGCGGCAGCGAGGAGCGCTATCGCCTGCTGTTCGACAGCGCGAACGACGCGATCCTGATGATCGACGAAAGCCGCGGCCACATCCTGGAGGCGAACCACACCGCCAGGGCCTGGGTCGGCTGCAGCAAGGGCCTGCTGGAAGGGCGCCGCTTCGACGCGATCTTCGCCGGCGGGCTGCAGCCGCAGGCCCGGCAGCGGGGCAGCATCGGCGTGCTGCTGGCCGACGACGGCCACCGGCGTCCGGTGGAGATCGAGAGCAGCCTGGTCACCTGGGGCGGCCGCCAGGTGCGGCAGGCGATCGTGCGCGACATTTCCGAGCGCGTGACGATGGAGCGCGAGCGCCGGGTGGCCGCCGAGGCGCTGGCCGGCATCGCCGAGGGCGTGATCATCGCCGACGCCGAGCGCCGGGTGGTGTCGGTCAATGCCGCGCACGGCGAGATCACCGGCTTCGACGCGCAGGCGCTGCTGGGCCGGCGTTTCGACGAAACCCGCCGCATGCCCGACGGCGAACCGCTGCCGGAATCGATCTGGATCGGGCTCGCGGGCGGCCGCCACTGGACCGGCGAGGTGCAGAGCCGGCGCCAGGACGGCAGCGTCTACCCCGAGCAGCTGAGCGTCAGCGCGATCCGCGACGCGCAGCACCAGGTGCTGCACTACGTGGCGGTGTTCAGCAACATCCACGCGGCCAAGGCGCAGCGGCAGCGGCTGGAATACATGGCCACGCACGACCCGCTGACCGGGCTGGCGAACCGCGTCGCGTTCGAGCGGCGCTGCAGCGCCGCGATCGCCGCCGCCTCGCGCACGCGCTGCGCGGTGGCGGTGCTGTTCATCGACCTGGACGCGTTCAAGATCGTCAACGACAGCTACAGCCACGCGCTGGGCGACCGCGTGCTGCAGAAGATCGCCGAGCGGATCGGGCGGCAGCTGTCCGGCCACGACGTGGCCGGGCGCATCGGCGGCGACGAGTTCACCGTGCTGCTGGACCGGCTCGAGCTGCGCGAGGACGCCGGCCTGGTGGCCGAGCGCCTGCTCGCCAGCCTGGCCGAACCGATCCTGGTGGAGGAATGCGAGATCGTGCTGAGCGCCAGCATCGGCATCGCCGGCTACCCGCTGGACGGCGGCGACGCGACCACGCTGATCGCCAACGCCGACGCCGCGATGTACGCGGCCAAGAGCAGCGAGCGCAACACGCTGCGCTTCTACACGCCGATCATGCAGGCCGACGCGCGCCAGCGCCTGCAGCTGGTGTCGGAGCTGCGCCGCGCGCTGGCGAACAATGAATTCAGCCTGCGCTACCAGCCCAGCATGGATCTGCGCAGCGGCCGCATCGTGGCGGTGGAGGCGCTGCTGCGCTGGCAGCATCCGGAGCGCGGCGAACTGCCGCCGGGCGAGTTCGTGGCGGTGGCCGAGAGCCTCGGCCTGATCCGCCGCATCGACGAATGGGTGCTGCGCACCGCCTGCGCGCAGATCCGCGACTGGGACCGCGCCGGCCTGCCGCCGATCCGCGTGGCGGTGAACGTGTCCGCGCGCTGGCTGGCGCATCCCGCCTTCGTCGAGGGGCTGGGGCGGGCGCTGCGCGAACACCAGGTCGCCCCGCAGCGGATGGTGCTGGAGATCACCGAAGGCGCCATGCTGGAGCTGGGCGACGACACCGAGCGCACCATGCGCGCGCTGCACGACCTGGGCATCGAGGTGGCGATCGACGACTTCGGCACCGGCTACTCCTCGATGGCCTACCTCAAGCTGCCCGCCGTGGCCTGGCTGAAGATCGACCGCTCCTTCGTCACCGGCCTGCCGCACGGCGCGAACGACGTGGCGATCGTCGAGGCGATGCTGGCGATGGCGCGCAGCCTGGGCCTCAGCACCATCGCCGAGGGCATCGAGCACGAGGCCCAGCACGAGTTCCTGAAGAAGGCCGGCTGCGACGAGGGGCAGGGCTACCTGTATGCCTATCCGCTGCCGCCGACGGCGATCGAGCGCATGTTCAACCCGCGCCCGGCGCCGGCGCGCCTGAGCCTGGTGCCGCCCAAGCGGCGGTAGCGCCGCCTGCACCTATCGCGTGTACAGCGCCGGGAACCACAGCCGCAGGTTGGCGAGCTTGGGCGCGTCGTAGATCGCGATGTAGGGCTCGTGCGGGTGGCGGCTGGCGTAGTCCTGGTGCCAGCCCTCGGCCGGGTAGAACGCCGTGAGCGGCGCCAGCTGGGTGACGATGGGCGCGGCGTAGATCCCGGCCTTGCCCAGCTGCGCGAGATAGGCTCCGGCGATGCGCTGCTGCTCGGGGTTCGCGTAGAAGATCACCGAGCGGTACTGCGTGCCGCTGTCCGGTCCCTGCCGGTTCAATTCGGTGGGGTTGGTGGCGACCGAGAAGAACACCTGCAGCAGCTGGCCATAGCTCACCTCGGCCGGATCGAACAGCAGCTTCACCGATTCGGCGTGGCCGGTGTCGCCCGTGCTGACCAGATCGTAGCGCGCGGTGGCGGCGCTGCCGCCGCTGTAGCCGGCCCAGGTTTTGTGCACGCCCTTGACGTGCTCGAACACCGCCTGCACGCCCCAGAAACAGCCGCCCGCGAACACCGCGACTTGTTCGCCGTGCGTGGTGGCGTGCGGCGCATCCACTGTCGGTGCCGGCAGTTTCGCGGCGGCCGCGGGCGGCAGCGCGCAGGCGCCGAGCAGGCCCAGGGCGAGTGCGGCGGCCAGGGTGCGAAGGGAAGGGCGGCAGGCGGACATGGCGGACCTCGCGCGGATGCTTCGCTCGTTATTCGTCGGCAGGAGCGCAGCGGTTACCTGCGCGCCATGCCCGATGCTACCGTGCCCGCTCCATCGGGAGTTTCCGCATGTCCGACGCGATCGACCTGGATGCCTACCTGCGGCGCATCGACTGGCACGGTGCGCTGGCCCCCGACCTGCCGACGCTGCGCGCGCTGGCGGTGGCGCATGCGGCGGCGATCCCGTTCGAGAACCTCGATCCGCTGCGCGGCGTGCCGGTGCGGCTGGAACTCGCCGCGCTCGAGCGCAAGCTGCTGCACGAAGGCCGCGGCGGCTACTGCTTCGAGCAGAACCTGCTGTTCGCCGCCGCGTTGCGCGCGATCGGTTTCGACGTGCACGGCCTGATCGCGCGCGTGCTGTGGAACCAGCCGGAGGATGCGGTCACCGCGCAGACCCACATGCTGCTGCGGGTGGCGGCGCACGGCGAAAGCTGGCTCGCCGACGTGGGTTTCGGCAGCATGACCCTGACCGGCGCGCTGCATCTGGAAGCCGGCACGGCGCAGGCCACCGCGCTGGAGCCGTTCCGGCTGCTGGAGCAGGGTGGCGAGTGGCGCATGCAGGCCTGCGTGCGCGGCGACTGGCTGACGCTGTACCGCTTCGACCTGCAGCCGCGCGAACCCATCGACTACGTGCTGGCGAACCACTACGTCTCCACCTACCCGTCGTCGAACTTCGTGCAGCACCTGATCGCGGCGCGCACCCTGCGCGACCGCCGGCTGACCCTGCGCGACCGCGAATTCACCGTGCGCCGACCCGGCGCGGAACCCGAGCGGCACACGCTGCGCGACGGCGCGGCCATGTGCCGCGTGCTGGAGCAGGAGTTCGGGCTGCGCCTGCCGGATCGCGCCGCGCTGGAGCGGCGTCTGGATGCGTTGCCAGTCAATCGAATGTAATGGGAGCGCACCCTGTGCGCGATCAAGCCTTTCGCCCAAGTCCCATCGCGCACAGGGTGCGCTCCTACGGGACGTATTGGCGCTACGTCCAGTGGGGCGTGCGCGGCCTGCACCAGCTTGGCGTATCGCGCGTCCCCTCGCTCAATCGGAAAACACCGCAAACCCCTTCTTGCCGTTCCGGTCGATGTCCTTGCCGCAGTCGTCGACATCCTTCTGCGTCATCGTGGCGTAGGGCTGGAACGCGGGCATGGCGGCGGCGAGTTTCTGCTGCGCGGCGAGCAGGTCGGGCATGCGTTTGCACAGCTGCATGGCGGCGGCCTGGATCTTGTCGGTCTGCGGCTTGATGCTGGCCTCGATCTCCTTGTCGTTCTTGCCGGCGAGCGCGCCGAGGATCGCTTCGCGGGCCGCGTTGACGCCGAGCTCCGCGCCGCTGGAGCCGATGTCCATGCCGGCCTCGGCGATGCCGACGATCTGCTGGCGGTAGTCCAGCAGCAGCGCGTGCTGCGCGGGCGTGGCATCGACCTGCTTGCCCGCGATCAGCAGCTCGCCCTGCGGGGTGATCTGCGCCTTGGGCAGCTTGCTGGCGCTGTCGTGGTGATCCTTGCCGATGTGGACGTTGTTGATGTCGATGTTCTGGGTGAGCAGTTCCTGCTTGGCCTGCGCGATGCCTTTCTGCACTTCGCCGGCGATGAAGGACGGAGACGTCTTCTGCCGGACTTCCTTCGCGGCCTGGGCCATGTCGCTGCCGGCACCGCTATCGGACGACTGGCTGCAGGCCGCGAGCGGCAGCAGCAGGGCCAGTGCGAGGGCGCCGGTGGTGATCGCGTTGCTTTTCATCGTGTGTGTCTCCCCGGGCGGGTTCGGTGGGATATCAGGTGTCGTCGCGCCAGCGGCGCAGCCAGATCGCGCCGAGGATCATCACGGCACCGGCGCCGGCATCGATCCAGAGCGACGGCGCGGCCAGGGCGCTGTAGGCGTTGTCCAGGTAGATGAGGTCCATTGCGTGTGCCATGCCGCCGCCCAGGTTGTCCAGGTTCATGTAGCCCAGCCAGCCACCGGGGAACGCGCTGAGCAGGAAGCGCCCCACGATGTGCTCCCAGTACCAGTCGCTGGCGTTGGCGCTGCCCAGCAGGTGGAACCAGCCGAGCACGACGCCGATCACCACCGGCAAGGCGACGGCCCAGCGGATCGGCTTGCTGCGCGACCAGGCTGAGCACAGCAGCAGCCAGCCCATGGTGGGCAGCGACCACAGGAAATACAGCGGGATGGTGCCGATCAGCGCGCCGGTGATGCGGAACGGATGCGCCAGGGTAAGGAGGTGCCACACGCCGACGCCGTGCAGCGAGAGCGTGATCGCGTACATCACCAGCATCAGCAAGCCGGTAACGACGCCGCAGACCACGGCGATGGCCGGTGCCAGCACGGTGGCGGCGGCGAGCTTGGAAAGCACCGTGGCGGTGTCCGAAACCGGCAGCGATTTCCAGAACAGGATGCTCCGGTCGTTGCGGTCGTCGTACAGCGCACCCAGGCAATAGAAGAACACCACGAAGCCCATCACGATACTGATCAGCGCGGTGGTGGAGAACGTCATCATGTCCAGGCCGGCGCCGATTTTCGCCATGTCGCCTTGAGCGAGCGCGCGGTTGAACAGGTTGAGATTGTTCGACGGCTCCCACGTGATGCCGTGGCGCACGCGCAGTACCTCGCCGGTGACGATGCCCATCAGGTTCAGCAGCAGGAAAATGCCGCCGGTGATCACCGGCGCCCACAGGAAGCCGCCGCGGTGTTCCCAGAATTCGCGTTTCACCAGCCAGTACATTTCGTTCAGAACCGGGGTCTTCATGCGTAGGTCCCTTTCATGGTGGCGACGAACAGGTCGCTGACGGCGGGGCGGCGGATCTCGCCCAGCGCTTCCAGTTGCGCGCGCGCCACGCCGTCGAACAGGAAGATGCTCTTGCCGAACACCTGGCGCTCGTCGATGGGTTTCAGCGCGCGTGCTGCGGCGGCGCGGTCGGCGCCCACCATCACCTCGGCGAAGCGCTCGCCCACCGCGTCCATGTCGGCGTCGAGCACGATGCGGCCGTCGCGGATGAACATCAGGTCGGTGAGGATGTGCTCCACTTCCTCCACCTGGTGGGTGGTGACGATGATGGTCTTGTCCTCGTCGAAGTAGTCTTCCAAGAGGCTCTGGTAGAACTGCTTGCGGTAGAGGATGTCCAGGCCCAGTGTGGGTTCGTCCAGCACCAGCAGGCGCGCGTCGATCGCCATCACCAGGGCCAGGTGCAGCTGCACGATCATGCCCTTGGACATCTGCTTGACGCGCTGCTCGGGCGTGAGCTTGGTGCGGGCGAGGAAGGCCTCGCACTTCTTGCGGTCGAAGCGCGGGTGCACGTGGGCGACGAAGTCCACCGCCTCGCGCACGCGGATCCAGCGCGGCAGCACGGCGACGTCGGCGATGAAGCAGACCTGTTCCATCAGCTTGCCGCGCTCCTTGCGCGGGTCGAGGCCGAGCACGGAAAGCTCGCCCTGGAAATCGGTGAGGCCGAGGATGGCCTTCAGTGCGGTGGTCTTGCCGGCGCCGTTCGGGCCGATCAGGCCCACGATGCGGCCGGGGGCGATCTCGAAGCTGGCGTGGCCCAGCGCGGCGGTGTTCTTGTAGCGCTTGGTGAGGCCGCGGGCGACGACGACGGCATTGGCGACGGCGCTCATGCGGGCTTCTCCGGTTCGGCCTGCGTCTCGCGCAGCAGGGTCTTCAGGTCCAGGCCCAGCCGCTGCAGGCGGGCGTACAGCGCGGGCCACTCCTCGCGCAGGAAACGCTCGCGCTCGGATTTCAAGAGTTCTTCGCGCGCTCCTTCGATGACAAACATGCCCAAGCCCCTCCTTTTCTCAACCAAGCGTTCGTCGACCAGTTCCTGGTACGCCTTGGATACGGTCAGCGGATTGATCTGGAAATCCGCGGCCACCTGGCGCACCGACGGCAGCGGGTCGCCCTCGTTCAAGGCGCCATCCAGGATCATCGCCACCACGCGTTGGTGCAGTTGGCGATAGATCGGGATGCTGTCGTTCCAGGTGATGGTCATGGATCATTCCTTGCTGCTTGCAATGCCGGCCGTCGAAGTGCCAAACGAATAGTAGGGCATGGCCAACTGCGCCCCGAGCCGCGCGGCGCTGCCGCCGTCGGGCAGGGTGGCGGCGCCCACCGCGGCGTGTTCCAGCAGGGCCGCGGCCTTCAACTCGGCGGCGGTGGGAGTCACCTCGACCGCGGGCAGGTTGGTCACGTGGATGCCGTCGATCCAGCCGACCCGGGGTGCCACCGGGCCGGGCAGGCTCACCATGGCCAGGGTCAGGCCGGTCATCACCAGGGCGGCGGCGGAGGCGATCCAGCGCCGGGCGGGGACCAGGGTGGAGACGAAGACGTCGTCGGCGACGACGGCGGTGCGGTTCGTGCGGGACTCGTGCTTCGCGTTCATGGCGGCTCTCCTTTGGTGAGCTCGTTGACCAGTGTTGTAGTGAACTATAACACTGAAACTTGGGCCGTCAAGCGGAACCCGCAGGTTTCGCAACATGACTGATGGCAGGGGAGCAGAAGCATCAGGTAGGTCGGGCTTCAGCCCAACATGCCACGCCAGTCGGGATGAATCCCGACCCACGGAGCTGGCGTGAGTGCAGCACCAAGGCAGGTGTGCCGATTTTTTAGATATATTCGGAACAATCCAGCGCTGAATCGGCGGGATTTCAAGCAATCGTTCCGGAAAGGAAACGCCCATGCTGCAATTGAACGGCGCCCTGCAGGACCTCAACGACCTGTACTTCTTCGCCGCCGTGGTCGAACACGGCGGTTTCTCCGCGGCGGGGCGGGCGCTGGGCGTGCCCAAGTCGCGGCTGTCCAAGCGGGTGGCGCAGTTGGAGGAGCGGCTGGGCGTGCGCCTGCTGCAGCGGACCACCCGCCGCTTCGTGGTCACCGAGGTGGGCGAACGCTTCTACGCGCATTGCCGCGCGGTGCTGGAGGAGGCGCGCGCCGCGCAGGAGGCGGTGGACGAGCTGCGCGCCGAACCGCGCGGCGTGGTGCGGCTGAGCTGTCCGGTGTCGCTCGCCCAGACCATCCTGGCCTACGTGCTGCCGGACTTCCTGGTGCAGTACCCGCGGCTGCAGGTGCGCGTGCTGTCCAGCAACCGCCGCGTGGACCTGCTCGGCGAAGGCTACGACCTCGCGATCCGCGTGCGCAGCAAGCTCGACACCGACGCGAACATGGTGCTGCGCAGCTTCGGCCAGTCGCGCGTGCTGCCGGTGGCCAGCCCGGCGCTGCTCGATGCGCAGGGGCGGCCAAAGCATCCGGACGAGCTGGCCAAGCTGCCGGCGTTGTCGATGCAGGAGCACGAAGGCCCGCAGACCTGGGAGCTGATCGACACGGCGGGCGAGCGCGTCAACGTGGAGGTGAACGCGCGGCTGATCTGCGGCGACTTCACCGTGCTGCTGGAAGCAGCGCGCCGCGGCATCGGCGTGGCCCTGCTGCCGGAGTTCGTCTGCGCACCGGCGGTGATCCGCGGCGAGCTGGAGGTGCTGCTGCCGGAATGGAGCGCGCCCGAAGGCACCATGCATTTCATCTATCCCAGCCGCCGCGGCATGCTGCCGGGCGTGCGCGCGCTGGTGGATTTTCTCGCCGAGCGCCTGCCCGAAGCCACCTTGCGCAAGCACGAGGAGTGCAAGACGCGCGCCTTGCCGGAGCTGTAGGAGCGCACCCCCGGATCAAGTCCGGGGCAGGCTCTGTGCGCGAACGCCTTTGCTCCGATCCACGCCAGAGCATTCGCGCACAGGGTGCGCTCCTACGGCAGGCATGCACGCGCATGCTACGCTTTCGTTTGGACATCCATACGGCGGCACGATGAAGATCGACACCAAACTCCCCAAGGTCGGCACCACCATTTTCAGCGTGATGAGCCATCTCGCGCTGGAGCACAAGGCAGTGAACCTGGGGCAGGGCTTTCCCGATTTCGAACCGCCGCAGGGCCTGCGCGATGCCTTGGCGCGTGCGATGAACGAAGGGAAAAACCAGTACGCGCCGATGCACGGCACCGCCGCGCTGCGCGAGCAGATCGCGCTGAAAACCGAACGCATGTACGGCCACCGTCCCGACGTGGACGCCGAGATCACCGTCACCTCCGGCGCCACCGAGGCGCTGTTCGCGGCGATCGCCGCGGTGGTGCGCGCGGGCGAGGAAGTGATCGTGTTCGATCCCGCCTACGACTGCTACGAGCCGGCGATCGAGCTGCAGGGCGCGAAGGCGGTGCATATCCCGCTGGTCGCCCCGGCTTTCTCGGTGGACTGGCAGCGCGTGCGCGACGCGGTGACGCCGCGCACGCGCATGATCCTCATCAACAGTCCGCACAACCCGTCCGGCGCGGTACTGTCGGCGGCCGATCTCGAAGAACTCGCGGCGATCGTGCGCGACACGAACATCGTGGTGCTCGCCGACGAGGTGTACGAGCACATCGTCTACGACGGCAGGCAGCACGAGAGCGTGCTGCGCCATCCCGAGCTGGCCGCGCGCAGCATCGTGGTTTCCTCGTTCGGCAAGACCTACCACTGCACCGGCTGGAAGCTCGGCTACGCGGTGGCGCCGCGCGCGCTCAGCGCCGAGTTCCGCAAGGTGCACCAGTACCTCACGTTCTGCAGCTTCCATCCCGCGCAGGCCGCGTTCGCCGAATTCCTCGCCAGCGATCCGCAGCATTACCTGGAGCTGCCCGCGTTCTACCAGGCCAAGCGCGACCGCTTCCGCGCGCTGCTCAAGCCCTCGCGCTTCAAGCTGCTGGACGTGCCGGGCGGCTACTTCCAGCTGGTGGACTACTCGGCGATCCGCGACGAGGACGATCTCGCCTTCAGCCGCTGGCTGGTGGAAGAGGGCGGGGTGGCGGCGATCCCGCTGACGCCGTTCTGCGAAACCGCGCCGGGCACGCGCCTGCTGCGCCTGTGTTTCGCCAAGAGCGACGCCACGATGGAGGCGGCCGCCGAGCGGCTGTGCAAGCTGTGAGCTTGCAACCGCTGACCGTGTCGCTGGTGCAGGGCGCCACCCGCTGGCACGACGCGCCGGCGAACCGCGACTACTACGGCGAACTGGTGCGTCGCGCGCGTGGCAGCGACCTGATCGTGCTGCCGGAAACCTTCCTCTCCGGCTTCAGCAACGACACCCGCGCCAGCGCGGAAACGATGGACGGCGAGGGTGTGGCCTGGCTGCGCGCGCTGGCCGTCGAAGTGGGCGCGGTGGTTTGCGGCAGCCTCGCGATCCGCGAGGGCGACACCGTCTACAACCGCCTGTTGTGGATGCGCCCGGACGGCACGTTCGAGCAGTACGACAAGCGCCACCTGTTCCGCATGGCCGGCGAGCACACCCGCTACGGCGGCGGCAACAAACGGCTGATCGTGGAGCTCAAGGGTTGGCTCATCCTGCCCCAGGTCTGCTACGACCTGCGCTTCCCGGTGTGGCTGCGCAACCGCCGGCTGGAAAGCGCGGCGGGCGGTATGGACTACGACCTCGCGCTGTTCGTGGCGAACTGGCCCGCGCCGCGCCGCCAGCCCTGGCGCACCCTGCTGCGCGCCCGCGCGATCGAGAACCTCTGCTACGTGATCGGCGTGAACCGCGTGGGCGTGGACGGCAACGACCTGCCTTACGCCGGCGACAGCGCGGTGATCGACCCGGTGGGCGAGCCGTTGGTGGAATGCGGCGCGCTGGAGCAGGTGGTCACGCTCACTCTCGACCCCGCGCCGCTGCTTGCGCATCGCGAGCGCTTTCCGGCGTGGATGGATGCGGACGCGTTCACGCTGTCCTGAGCTTGCTCGGTAGGAGCGCACCCTGTGCGCGAATGCTCTGGTGCGCGATCGGCGCAAGAGCCATCGCGCACAGGGTGCGCTCCTACAGGATGGCGAGGATGTTTTCCGGCGGCCGGCCGATCGCGGCCTTGCCGTTCGCGACCACGATGGGACGTTCGATCAGGATCGGGTGCGCCGCCATCGCGGCGATCAATGCGTCATCGCCGAGCGCGGGATCGGCGAGGCCGAGTTCCCGGTACACCGCTTCGCCGCTGCGCAGCAGTTGCCGCGCGGGGATGCCGAGCAGCTTGAGCAGGCGCTCGAGTTCGGCGGCGTCGGGCGGCGTGTCGAGGTAGTTCACCACCTCGACGTCGCGGCCTTCCAGCAACGCCAGCGTGGCGCGCGACTTGCTGCAACGGTTGTTGTGGTAGATGCGGATCATCACGGCGCTCAGCGGTTGCCGGAGCGATTGCCGCCGCTGCCGCCGCGCCCATGCGGACGGTTGCCGCCGGGGCGACTGCCGCCGTGCGGCGGGCGATTGCCGCCCTGGCCTTGTGGACGGCCGTGGCCGCGATTGCCGCCGGCACGGTTGCCGCCGGGGCGCGCTTCGCTGCCGTGACCGCCACCGTGGCCGCCGCCGAAGCCGCCATACGGGTTGGCGTTGGCGTAGCCGCCATGGCCGGCACCGCCGCGCATGCCGGCGCCGCCGGGCTTGCCGCCGCGGCGCTTGCCGCCCTGGCCGCCGCCAGCCGGACGCACGCCGCCGTCGCGGCTATCGCCGGCGAACCAGGTGCGCACCGAGGGCAGTTCCTGGCCAGGGGCGATGCCGCGCTTGTTCTTCTTGCGCAGGCCGGCGCCGGGCGCGCGCTCGGGCAGGGCCACGTTGCCGTTGACCTCGCGGCCGGGGCGGCGCTGTTTCTGGCGGCCGCGCGCCGGTTCCTCGCGGATGCGGTCGTAGGCACGCAGTTCGCGCGCCTCGTCGTGGTGGGCGCTGCTCCAGCCGCCGGTGGCGCCGCTCTCGGGGCGGTACTCGGTGACGTTGCGGTTGGCGCGGCGCTGGTGCAGCACCGGGCTCAGGGTGAGCACGGGCTGCGGCGCGCCGAGGCCGGCGGTCTGACGCAGCTGCTTGGCGGATTCTTCGTCCAGCGCCTCGCAGTCGCCACGGCGCAAGGTGCGCGGCAGTTCGATGCCGCCGTAGCGGATGCGCTTCAGGCGGCTGACCAGGAAGCCCTGCGAATCCCACAGCCGGCGCACTTCGCGGTTGCGGCCTTCGCGGATCACCACGCGGAACCAGCTGTGGCTGCCGCCGCGGCTGATCACCGCGATCTCGTCGAAGCGGGCGGGGCCGTCTTCCAGCTCCACGCCGGCCTTGAGCTTCTCGATCACTTCGTCGGGCACTTCGCCGTGCACGCGGCACAGGTATTCGCGCTCGATGCCGCTCTTGGGGTGCATCAGCGCGTTGGCGAGCTCGCCGTCGGTGGTGAGCAGCAGCAGGCCGGTGGTGTTGATGTCGAGGCGGCCCACGGCGACCCAGCGCGCGCCCTTCAGGCGCGGCAGCTGCTCGAACACGGTGGGGCGGCCCTCGGGGTCGTCGCGGGTGGTCAGCACGCCCTCGGGCTTGTGGTAGATCAGCACCTCGGTGTCGCCGCGGTTGTCGGTGGCGATCACGAACTGCTTGCCGTCGATCACCACGCGGTCGCCCGCGTGCACGCTGGTGCCGATGGTGGCGGGACTGCCGTTGAGCTCGACCTCGCCGGCCTGGATGCGCTGCTCCAGCATGCGGCGCGAGCCGAGGCCGGCGTTGGCGAGCACCTTGTGCAGGCGCTCTTCCAGCGGCGCGCTCTCGGAGAGCGGCGCGCGCTTCAAGGAAAGGATGGATTTTTGCGGCGCAGTCATGCGCGGTACTCCTCAGGAATGCTGTGCGGCGGTGTCGTCATCGACATCCGCGGGGGCCGCTGCCTCGTCGGCAGTGGTGGGTTCGGGTTGTTCACGGGGCGCGCTCGCCTCGGCGGCGGCGGGTTCACCGGTCTCGGTGTCCGCCGTGGCGGCGTCGGCTGCGTGCGGCGGCGCTTCGGATACCTCCGCGGTTTCGGCGGTTTCCGTTGCCGCCTCCGCGGCCGGGGCTTCCGCGTCGAGCTCCTCGTCCGGGTCGATCGGCAGATCCTTGATCACGCGGGCGGGCAGCGGGGTCTGCTCGAAGCCCATCTGCGGGTCTTCCATGTCGCGGATCTCGGACAGCGGCGGCAGCTGGTCCAGCGACTTCAGGTTGAAGTAGTCGAGGAAGGCGCGGGTGGTGCCGAACAGCGCCGGCTTGCCGGGCACGTCGCGGTAGCCGACCACGCGGATCCACTCGCGCTCCTCCAGCGTCTTGATGATGTTGCTGGAGACCACCACGCCGCGGATCTGCTCGATCTCCGGGCGGGTGATCGGCTGGCGGTAGGCGATCAGCGCCAGCGTCTCCAGCAGGGCGCGCGAGTAGCGGCTGGGCTTCTCGGTCCACATCCGCGAGATCCACGGATGCACGTCCTGGCGCACCTGGTAGCGGAAGCCGGAGGCGACTTCCTTCAGCTCCACGCCGCGACCCGCGCAGTCGGCGGCGAGGGCTTCCAGCGCGCGGGCGATCTGCTCGTGGCCGACCTCGTCGGTCTCGGCGAACAGGTCGCCGAGCTGGGCCACGGTCATCGGCTGGCTGGCGGCGAGCAGGGCCGCCTCGACGATGGGTTTGAGTTGCTCGATCTGCATGGGCCTCGATGCCGATTCAGTGAGTGCCGTCGCCGGCGGCGTCCGGCGTCTCGTATGCCGATTCCTCCGCGGCGGCGTCGTCCGTGCCGTCGCCTGCTTCCGCGTCGGCGAGGGGGCGCTCGCCGTGTTCCACCCGCGCCTTCAGGTAGATCGGCGCCAGCGGGGCTTCCTGCACGATCTCGATCAGCATCTCCTTGGCCAGCTCCAGCATGGCCAGGAAGGTGACCACCACGCCGAGGCGGCCTTCGCTGACGTCGAACAGCGTCTCGAAGCGGTGGAAGGCCTGGCCTTCCAGCCGGCCCAGCAGCTCGCCCATGCGCTGGCGCACGCTGAGCGCCTCGCGCTTGATCGCGTGGTGGCCGAACAGTTCGGCGCGGTGCAGCACGTCCTTCAGCGCCAGCAGCATTTCCTTGAGGTCGAGCGGCGGCGGCAGCTTGATCACGTTGCGCTCGCCGGTGTCGGCCTGCGCCAGTGCGGTGTCGCGTTCCATGCGGGGCAGGGCCTCGATGTCCTCGGCGGCCTTCTTGAAGCGTTCGTACTCCTGCAGGCGGCGCACCAGTTCGGCGCGCGGATCCTCCTCGACGCCTTCCTCGGCAGGCGGCCTAGGCAGCAGCAGGCGCGACTTGATCTCGCCCAGGATCGCGGCCATCAGCAGGTATTCCGCGGCCAGCTCCAGCCGCATCACGTCCCGCATCAGCTCGATGTAGTCCATGTACTGCCGGGTGATCTCGGCGACCGGGATGTCCAGGATGTCCAGGTTCTGCCGGCGGATCAGGTACAGCAGCAGGTCCAGCGGGCCCTCGAACTCCTCCAGGATGACTTCCAGCGCGTCCGGCGGGATGTACAGGTCCTGCGGCATCTGCAGCATCGGCTCGCCGCGCACGATCGCCAGCGGCATTTCCTGCTGCTGGGGGTGCGCCGCGTGCTTGTCCTGCGCTGCGACCGGGCTCTGCGGCCCGGCTGGTTCGGTGCTCATCGATGCGTGTCGTTGGGCCGTCCGGCGGCCGGCAATGCGTCTGGATCCATCATGGGCGAAACGGTTGCCTCGCTGGACGATCCGGGTTTGAACCGTGCGCGGATCGCGGCGCCGAGGCGGCACTTCGGTAAAGCGGTTTCGTACGATGCCCGGCGGACAGCATCCGGCTCCCCCTTGTCGCCGCCGGCATGACGAAGCCGCGCGTCGCGGTTCGGTCAGGCGTGCGGGCGTTGCAGCCAAGTGCCGGCGCGGAACGCGGATCGCGTCTGGCGGGAACAAGGCGATGCGGTGACGAGGGCAACGTCACCGGCAAGTCGGACGATCTGTCTGGGGCATCGGGTGGGCGCCATCGTTGCCGGACGACCGGCCGGCGTCTGACCGTGGCACCACGCGTGTGGAAAGAGTAGCGACTGGCCGGCGCCAAGTCCAGCAGTGCAGGGCCGCGTCCGCCTGCGCGATACGCGTCGGCCCGGCGGGTACAATGCGGCGGCAGCGCGAACGGAAGGCCGGCCGCACAGGTGACCTCTAGTGTCCGACTCGGCAAGCGCGCGTCAGTGGCCGCGGGCGGGGATGCCGGCGGAAAGCGCGCCACACCGCCATTCCTGGCATGGCACATGGCTTGCTTGAATGTGATGGCGGACACGGTAGACCGGTCGTTCCGCGGGGGACCGTCACGGGGGCGGGGTGCAACGGGAAAGGAGCACGGCATGGCAAGGGACGACAGCAAGTTCAGCGGCGGATCCGAGCGCTTGCGTCCGGCGCGCATGCAGATCGAGACGACCGTGCTGATGAGCCGCGGCGTCGAGTCGCATCCCACCGAGCTGGTGGACATTTCGGCGACCGGCACGCTGCTGCGCCGGCCGCTGGGCTGGGACGGCGAAGTGGGCCAGACCTGGCTGCTGGACATGATCTTCGGCAACGACCTGCACATCCACCTGGAGGCGCAGGTGGCGCGCATCGCCGACCACCACATCGGCTTTTCCTACGTGTGCATCCCGGAGGACAAGCAGGTGCCGCTGTGGAACCTTCTGGGCGGCTACGCCGACATCCTGGAGGCGTGGAAGAACTGAGCCGCCGCGCACGGCGGCGCGGCGGCGACGGACGCGGGCTCAGCCGGCCGCGGCCGCGCTCTTCTTCTCGTCGCGCAGTTCGCGGCGCAGGATCTTGCCCACGTTGCTCTTCGGCAGCGCGTCGCGGAACTCGATGAACTTGGGCCGCTTGTAGCCGGTGAGATTGTCGCGGCAGAACTGCTTGAGCGCGTCCTCGGTGAGGCCGGGGTCCTTGCGCACCACGAACAGCTTCACCACCTCGCCGGAATGCTCGTCCGGCACGCCCACCGCGGCCACCTCGGCCACGCCGGGGTGCGCCATCACGGCGTCCTCGACCTCGTTCGGGTACACGTTGAAGCCGGACACCAGGATCATGTCCTTCTTGCGGTCGACGATGTAGAAGTAGCCGTTGGCGTCCATCCTGGCGATGTCGCCGGTGTGCAGCCAGCCGTCGGCGCCCAGCACCTTGGCGGTCTCGTCGGGGCGCTGCCAGTAGCCCTGCATCACCTGCGGGCCCTTTATCATCAGCTCGCCCACTTCGCCCACCGGCAGCGGGCGGTTGTCCTCCGACCACACCGCCGCGTCGGTGGACGGCACCGGCAGGCCGATCGAGCCGTTGTATTCCTTGAGGTCGAGCGGGTTGATGCAGGCCGCCGGCGAGGTTTCGGTGAGGCCGTAGGCCTCGGCCAGGGTGCAGCCGGTGACCTTCTTCCAACGTTCGGCCACCGCGCGCTGCACGGCCATGCCGCCGCCCAGCGTGAGGTGCAGGCGCGAGAAGTCCAGTTCGGCGAAGCCCGGGGTGTTCAACAGGCCGTTGAACAGCGTGTTGACGCCGGTGAGCGCGGTGAAGCCGGATTGCTTGAGCTCCTTGACGAAGCCGGGCATGTCGCGCGGATTGGTGATCAGCCAGTTGAGCCCGCCCAGGCGCATGAACACCAGGCCGTTCGCGGTGAGCGAGAAGATGTGGTACAGCGGCAACGCGGTGATGATGGTTTCTTCGCCTTCCTTCGCGTTCTTGCCGATCCAGGCGCCGGCCTGCAGCATGTTCGCCACCATGTTGCCGTGGCTGAGCATGGCGCCCTTGGCCACGCCGGTGGTGCCGCCGGTGTACTGCAGGAAGGCGAGGTCGCCGTGGCCCAGCTCCACCCTGGGCAGCGGGTACTCGGCACCCTGTGCCAGCGCAGCCTTGAAGCGCACCGCCTGCGGCAGGCTGTAGGCCGGCACCATCTTCTTGACGTGCTTGAGCACGAAGTTGACCAGCGCGCCCTTGGGGAAGCCGAGCAGGTCGCCGATGCCGGTGGTGACGATGTGCCTCACCTCGGTCTCGGCCACCACCTGCTGCAGGGTGGCGGCGAAGTTGTCGAGCACCACGATCGCCTTGGCGCCGGAATCCTCCAGCTGGTGCTTCAGCTCGCGCGCGGTGTACATCGGGTTGGTGTTGACCACCACCAGGCCGGCGCGCAGCGCGCCGAACAGCGCGATCGGGTACTGCAGCACGTTCGGCATCATGATCGCGATGCGATCGCCCTTGCCGAGCTTGAGCGTGCCGGTGAGGTAGCCCGCGAACTGGCGGCTGAGCGCGTCGATCTGGCCGTAGCTGAGCACCTTGCCGAAGTTGGCGAAGGCGGGGCGCTCACGGAAGCGCTGGAAGGATTCCTCCAGCACGGCCGCCACCGAGGCGTAGGCGGACAGGTCGATCTCGGCGGGCACGCCTTGCGGGTAGTGGTCCAGCCACGGACGCTCGTTGCTCATGTGCTTGTTCGACTCCTGGATCGTGGCCGCCTAGGCGGAATGGATGGCGACGCCCCCTTGCCGGCATTGGAGCATGCGCGCGCGTATGCGGCAAGGCGACGGGGCGGAAAAAGCCGCCCCGAGGAATCGGGGCGGCTCGGCTTGCGGGCGTGCGGTACGGAACCGCCTCAGGCGGCTTTCTTGCCGGCCAGCTGGCGCAGCACGTACTGCAGGATGCCGCCGTGGCGGAAGAACACGCGCTCCTTCGGGGTGAGCAGCATCACGTGTACGGCGAACTGTTTCCTGCTGCCGTCGGCGGCGGTGGCGACCACGGTGGCTTGCTTCGCGTTGCCGTCGTCGAGCCCGGTGATGTCGAAGCTCTCGTAGCCGTCGAGGCCCAGCGACTTCGCGTTCTCGCCGTCCTTGAACTGCAGCGGCAGCACGCCCATGCCGACCAGGTTGGAGCGGTGGATGCGCTCGAAGCTCTCGGCGATCACGGCCTTCACGCCCAGGAGCAGGGTGCCCTTGGCCGCCCAGTCGCGGCTGGAGCCGGTGCCGTATTCCTTGCCGGCCAGCACGATCAGCGGAGTGTTCTCGGCCTTGTACTTCATCGCCGCGTCGTAGATCGCCATCTGCTCGCCCGACGGCACGTGCCTGGTGTAGCCGCCTTCCACGCCGTCCAGCATCTGGTTGCGGATACGGATGTTGGCGAAGGTGCCGCGCACCATCACGTCGTCGTTGCCGCGGCGCGAGCCGTAGGAGTTGAAGTCCTTCGGCGCCACGCCCTTCTCGATCAGGTAGCGGCCTGCCGGGCTGTCTTTCTTGATCGAGCCGGCCGGCGAGATGTGGTCGGTGGTGATGGAGTCGCCGAACAGGCCCAGCACGCGGGCGCCGTGGATGTCCGCCACCTTGCCCAGCGCCATCGTCATGCCGTCGAAGTAGGGCGGGTTCTTGATGTAGGTGGAGTCGCCCCAGCGGTACACCGCGCCGTCGGGCGAGGCGATGCCGTTCCAGCGCGCGTCGCCCTTGAACACGTCGGCGTAGTTCTTGGCGAACATGGCCGGGTTGATCGCGCCGGCGATGGCGTCGGAGATCTCCTGGTTGGTGGGCCAGATGTCCTTGAGGTACACCGGCTTGCCGTCGCTGCCGGTGGCGAGGGCGTCGCTGGCGAGGTCGATGTCCAGCGTGCCGGCCAGCGCGTAGGCCACCACCAGCGGCGGCGAGGCGAGGTAGTTCATCTTCACCTCGGCGTGCACGCGGCCCTCGAAGTTGCGGTTGCCCGAGAGCACCGCGCCCACCGCGAGGTCGCCCTCGGCGATGCCCTTGCTCACTTCCTCGGGCAGCGGGCCGGAGTTGCCGATGCAGGTGGTGCAGCCGTAGCCCACCAGGTAGAAGTTGATCTTCTCCAGCTCCTTCAGCAGCCCGGTCTGTTCGAGGTAGTCGGTGACCACCTTGGAGCCGGGCGCCAGCGAGGTCTTCACCCACGGCTTGGCCTTCAGGCCGCGCGCCGCGGCCTTCTTCGCCACGATGCCGGCGCCCAGCATCACCGCCGGGTTGGAGGTGTTGGTGCAGGAGGTGATCGCGGCGATCACCACGGCGCCGTCGCCCAGCTTGAACTTGTCGCCGTTCAACTCGACGTGCACGCCCTTGCCGAACGTGCTCTCCTCGTGGCCCACCGCGGTGTCGCCGCCTTCGCCGGCGAAGCGCTCGATCGTGGTGGCCAGCGGCTTGCGCGTGGCGGCGAGGCCGGCGAGCGCATCCTTGAAGCTCTTGCGCACGTCGCCCAGCAGCACGCGGTCCTGCGGGCGCTTGGGGCCGGCCATCGAGGGCTTGACGTCGGCCAGCTCCAGCTCCAGCACGGTGGAGTATTCGGCGGCCGGCGTGTGCTCGTCGTGCCACATGCCCTGTGCCTTGGCGTAGGCCTCGACCAGCGCGATCTGCTCCGCGCTGCGGCCGGACAGGCGCAGGTAGTTCAGCGCCTCCTGGTCGATCGGGAAGATGCCGCAGGTGGCGCCGTATTCGGGCGACATGTTGCCGATGGTGGCGCGGTCGGCCAGCGCGAGGTGCTTCAGGCCCGGGCCGAAGAACTCCACGAACTTGCCCACCACGCCCAGCTTGCGCAGCATCTGGGTGACGGTGAGCACGAGGTCGGTGGCGGTGACGCCTTCGCCGAGCTTGCCCGCGAGCCTCACGCCCACCACCTGCGGAATCAGCATCGAGGAAGGCTGGCCCAGCATCGCGGCCTCGGCCTCGATGCCGCCCACGCCCCAGCCCAGCACGCCCAGGCCGTTGACCATGGTGGTGTGCGAGTCGGTGCCGAACAGGGTGTCGGGATAGGCCCAGCGCTGGCCGTCGAGTTCGGTGTCGAACACCACGCGGGCCAGGTGCTCCAGGTTCACCTGGTGCACGATGCCGGTGCGCGGCGGCACCACCTTGAAGTTGTCGAACGCCTTCTGGCCCCAGCGCAGGAAGCCGTAGCGCTCCTGGTTGCGCTGGAACTCGATGTCCACGTTCCGCTCCAGCGCGTCGCTGGAGCCGTACACGTCCACCTGCACCGAGTGGTCGATCACCAGCTCCACCGGGTTCAGCGGATTGATCTGGGTGGCGTCGCCGCCCAGCTTCACCACCGCGTCGCGCATCGCGGCGAGGTCGACCACGCAGGGCACGCCGGTGAAATCCTGCAGGATCACGCGCGCCGGCATGAAGGCGATTTCGGTGCTGGGCTCGGCCTTCGGGTCCCACGTCGCGACCGCCTCGATCTCCTTCGCGGTCACGTCCACGCCGTCCTCGTGGCGCAGCAGGTTCTCCAGCAGGATCTTCATCGAGTAGGGCAGGCGCTTGATGTCGTAGCGCTGGCCCAGCTTGGCGAGGCTGGCGAAGTGGTACTGGCGGCCGTTGGCGGTGAAGGTGTCGCGGATGGCGAATGAATCCAGCATGGCTTGACTCCGTTGGCTCGAATCGGGTGTGGCGCATCCGTGCTCCGAACCGGGCGGCGGCTCGTTCCCGCGCCTGCGGGAATCCGTTCCTGGTGCCTGCCTGGAGGCCGGATGTGGCAGCCGTGCATCCTACGCCGTGGAACGTGAGCGTCAGCGCAAGGCCGCCTTGCACGATATCGAATGCAGCCGGAAACAGCTTTCCGTTGTCGGGCCTGCCGCACGGCTGGCAAAATTGCCGGCTGTCACGCCCCCGCTTCCCCGCCACAGGACGAGCCCCATGCTTACCGCCTACCGCCAACATGCTGCCGAGCGCGCCGCGCTGGGCATCCCGCCGCTGCCGCTCTCCGCCCAGCAGACCGCCGAGCTGATCGAGTTGCTGAAGAACCCGCCGGCCGGCGAGGAAGCGACCCTGCTCGACCTCATCGCCAACCGCGTGCCGGCGGGTGTGGACGACGCCGCCAAGGTCAAGGCCTCGTACCTCGCGGCGGTGGCGTTCGGCACCGAGCGGTGCGCGCTGATTTCGCGCGAGAAGGCCACGGAACTCCTCGGCACCATGCTGGGCGGCTACAACATCCAGCCGCTGATCGAGCTGCTGGACGACGCCCAGGTCGGCGCCGTGGCCGCCAACGCGCTCAAGCACACCCTGCTGATGTTCGACGCCTTCCACGACGTCAAGGAGAAGGCCGACAAGGGCAGCGCGAACGCCAGGGCCGTGCTGCAGAGCTGGGCCGACGCCGAGTGGTTCACCAGCAAGCCGGAAGTGCCGGCGAGCCTCACCATCACCGTATTCAAGGTGCCGGGCGAGACCAATACCGACGACCTCTCGCCCGCGCCCGACGCCACCACGCGCCCGGACATCCCGATGCACGCGCTGGCGATGCTGAAGAACAAGCGCGACGGCGCGCCGTTCCAGCCGGAGGAAGACGGCAAGCGCGGCCCGATCCAGCTGATCCGCGACCTGAAGGAAAAGGGCCACCTGGTCGCCTACGTGGGCGACGTGGTCGGCACCGGCTCCAGCCGCAAGTCCGCCACCAACTCCGTGCTGTGGTGGACCGGCGAGGACATCCCGTTCATCCCGAACAAGCGCTTCGGCGGCGTGTGCCTGGGCGGCAAGATCGCCCCGATCTTCTACAACACCATGGAAGACGCCGGCGCGCTGCCGATCGAGCTCGACGTGTCGAAGATGGAGATGGGCGACGTGGTCGAGCTGCGCCCGTACGAGGGCAAGGCGCTGAAGAACGGCGAGGTGATCGCCGAGTTCGCGCTCAAGTCCGAGGTGCTGCTGGACGAGGTGCGCGCCGGCGGCCGCATCCCGCTGATCATCGGCCGCGGCCTCACCGCCAAGGCGCGCGAGGCGCTGGGCCTGCCGGTGTCCACCCTGTTCCGCCTGCCGCAGCAGCCCGCCGATACCGGCAAGGGCTACACGCTGGCGCAGAAGATGGTCGGCCGCGCCTGCGGCCTGCCCGAAGGCAAGGGCGTGCGCCCGGGCACCTACTGCGAGCCGAAGATGACCTCGGTGGGCAGCCAGGACACCACCGGCCCGATGACCCGCGACGAGCTGAAGGACCTGGCCTGCCTGGGCTTCTCCGCCGACCTGGTGATGCAGTCGTTCTGCCACACCGCCGCCTACCCGAAGCCGGTGGACGTGAAGACCCACCACACGCTGCCGGAATTCATCAGTACCCGCGGCGGCATCTCGCTGCGCCCGGGCGACGGCGTGATCCACAGCTGGCTCAACCGCATGCTGCTGCCCGACACCGTGGGCACCGGCGGCGACAGCCACACGCGCTTCCCGATCGGCGTGTCGTTCCCGGCCGGCTCGGGCCTGGTGGCCTTCGCCGCCGCCACCGGCGTGATGCCGCTGGACATGCCCGAATCCGTGCTGGTGCGCTTCAAGGGCGAGCTGCAGCCGGGCGTCACCCTGCGCGACCTCGTCAACGCGATCCCGCTGTACGCGATCAAGCAGGGCCTGCTCACCGTCGCCAAGCAGGGCAAGAAGAACATCTTCTCCGGCCGCATCCTCGAGATCGAAGGCCTGCCCAACCTCAAGGTGGAGCAGGCATTCGAGCTGTCCGACGCCTCGGCCGAGCGCTCCGCCGCCGGCTGCACGGTGCACCTGGACAAGGCGCCGATCATCGAATACATCCACAGCAACATCACCCTGCTCAAGGTGATGATCGCGCAGGGCTACAAGGACGCCCGCAGCATCGAGCGCCGCATCAAGGCGATGGAAGCCTGGCTGGCCAACCCGCAGCTGCTGGAGCGCGACGCCGACGCCGAATACGCCGCCGTCATCGAGATCGACCTGGCCGACGTGCACGAGCCCATCGTGGCCTGCCCGAACGACCCGGACGACGTGAAGACGCTCAGCGACGTGGCCGGTGCGAAGATCGATGAAGTGTTCATCGGCTCGTGCATGACCAACATCGGCCACTTCCGCGCGGCCGCCAAGCTGCTGGAAGGCAAGCGCGACATCCCGACCCGCCTGTGGGTGGCGCCACCGACCAAGATGGACGCCAGCGAACTCACCAACGAAGGCGTCTACGGCACCTTCGGCACCGCCGGCGCGCGCATGGAAATGCCCGGCTGCTCGCTGTGCATGGGCAACCAGGCGCAGGTGAAGGAAGGCGCCACGGTGTTCTCCACCTCCACCCGCAACTTCCCCAACCGCCTCGGCAAGAACTCCAACGTGTACCTTGGCTCGGCCGAACTCGCCGCCATCTGCTCGCGCCTCGGCCGCATCCCGAGCAAGGACGAGTACATGGCCGACATCGGCGTCATCAACGCCAACGGCGACAAGATCTACCGCTACATGAACTTCGACCAGATCCAGGACTACAAGGAAGTGGCGGATACGGTCGAGGCGTAAGCCAGCGCCAATGCCTCTCTCCCGCGTGCGGGGGAGGGGCAGGGGAGAGGACAAGGCTTGCCGCGTTCCCCCAACGACGAAGCCCGGCCTCGTGGCCGGGCTTCGTCGTTCATGTATCGTGGGAATCAAGCAGATGGCTTCAATGTTCTTCGGCTTGCATGCGGCCTGCGTCGTTGTACCAAAGTCGCGAACAGCGGAGTGAGTGGGGGGGTATCTGTGCGGTTCTGCCTCATGGCAACGTACGGATGCCGATATGTGCCCAGACGGTCATTGCGTCTTGCAATGGATATTGCGTTTTGCAATAATCGCCCCATGCACGTCATTTCCCGGCCCGTCCTGCGCGCGTTTTGGCAAAAGTGGCCGGATGCGGAAGCGCCGCTGGTGCGCTGGCATACATTGCTCATGCACACCACGGCGCAGGATTTCGCCGCGCTCAAGGCCGTGTTCGGCGCGGCTGATTGGGTCAAGGGTTACGTGGTGTTCGACATCGGCGGCAACAAATACCGCGTCGTCTGCGACGTGGTGTTTCGTTCGCAGACGGCTTACATCAAGCATGTTTTCACGCACAAGGAGTACGACCAATGGCAGCCGTAAACGTCACTCCTCGCATGCTCTCGCAGGTCACGCGCAGCTTTGAGGCTTTCCGCGCCGCCGGCGGCGTGGGCGCCGTGCGCAACCAGGACGACTACGAGCGCGCCATGGCGCTGATCGAAGCCATCCTCGATGCCACGCGCAATCAGGCGGCAAGAGAGGATGCCGGGCATCCACTGGCCCCGCTGCTGGATTTCCTCACTACCGCCGTGCACGACTACGAGGCCGAGCATCACGCGTTGCCTGAAGCATCGGCGCGCGAGGTGCTGCGCTTCCTCATGGATCAGCACGGGTTGTCGCAATCCGCATTACCGGAAGTGGGCAACCAAAGCGTGGTGTCGCAGGTTCTCGCCGGGCGGCGTGCGTTGAACACGCGCCAGATCGCGGCGTTGGCCCGGCGATTCCACATCAGCGCGGACGCCCTGATCGACGCACCCCACTGAGCTGGCGGGTCGTCGGGCGAAGGCCGCCACCCGGAACGAAGCCCGGCCTCGCGCCGGGCTTCGTCGTTTATGCTTCGCGCATGGCGGCAACCACGGGCGCGCGATGATTTCCACCCACATTTCCGCGATTTCGCTGCGCGATCTGATGATGGTGCAGGCGGTGCATCGCCACGGCAGCTTCAACAGCGCGGCTCGGGCGATGCACATCAGTCCGTCCGGGCTGTCGCACCAGGTGCAGAAGGTGGAGCAGGCGCTGGGTGCACCGCTGTTCGAACGCGGCGGGCGCAAGGTGGTGCCCACCGCGGGCGGCCAGCGGCTGCTGGAGCGCATCGATGCGGTGCTCGCCGCGGCCGAACTGCTGCAGCAGACCGCGCGCGCCGGCGCGGTGGCGTTCGGCGGCGAGTTGCGGCTGGGCGTGCCGGCCTCGCTGGGGCCGTACCTGCTGCCGCACCTGATCGCGCCATTCCCGCAGCATTTCCCCGGCGTGCGGCTGGGCATTTCCGAAGGCAAGCCACGCGGCCTGCTGCGCCGCCTGCACGAGGCGGAGCTGGACGCCGTGCTGGCGCCGCTCACGCCGGCGGCCAGCGGCATCGCGATGCAGCCGCTGTTCTTCGAGCCGTGGGAAGTGATGCTGCGCGCCGATCACCCGCTGGCCGGCCGGCGCAGCGTGGCGCTGGAGCAGCTGCAGAACACCGACGCGATCCTGATGGCCGAGAGCCACGCCGACGGCGAGGGCCACGTGCAGGACGTGAGCCTGGAAAGCCTCGCCGCCCTGGTCAGCCTGCGCGGCGGCCACGCCCTGGTGCCCGTGCTGGCGCACGCGCGGCTGGCATCCAAGCCCGACATCGTGCTGGCGAAGATCCGCGGTGCAGCGCCCGGCCGCGAGATCGCGCTGTACTGGCGCGAGGCCACGCCGTGGGGCGCCGACCTCGCCGCCTTCGCCAAGCTGCTGCGTGCGCTGGCGAAGCAGTTGCCGGGGTTGAAGCTGCTGGGTTAGAGAGCGTCAACACGGTGTCAGCTTTGAGCCCCTCTCCCTCCGGGAGAGGGGGTGGGGTGAGGGTACGGGCGGAGCGCGCCGCAGATTCATCAACGCGCTCCGCTCGCACCCTTATCCGACGCTGCGCGCCACCTTCCTCGCCCCCCAGAGCCGACGCCATCCATGGCGTCTCTCCGCGTGCTCCCGGAGGGAGAAGGGAAAAGCGCGGCCCTCAACGCCCGTCCAGCGTGGCCCCCGTCAGCAGCCCGCGCGCCAGCATGCTGCACTGCTTGCGGAACAGCAGCAGTTGCCACTGGCGGCCGCCGAGCTGGCGCCACAGCACGGCCGAGCGCACCGCCGCGAGCAGGTTGCTGCGCACCTTCTCGACGATCGCGGCCTGCTGCAGGTATTGCGGGTTGCCGTTGACCATCACACGCGGGCGCAGCGGGGACAGGGTGGAGGCGTAGAGCTCGGCCAGCCGCGCGGTGACCTGGTTCGAGCCTTGGCCGAAGTGCTCGACCTGGCGCTGCGTGGCGAGGATGCCCTGCTGCAGCTGGTCGAGCAGCTCCTGGCGACCGGACAGGCTGCGCTCCAGCCGCATCACGGTCATCGCCATGCGGGTCACCGCCATGTCCTCGCTGCTTTCGTCGAGCTGGGACACCAGGCTGCGCAGGCCCAGCCGCACGCCGGCGATGTTGCCGTACACGCCGACCACCGAGGGCGCGTCGATGCGGAACACGCTGGCGATGGAGGCGTCCATCGCGGTTTCGTCGCAGCGGCCCTGGTTGGCCAGCTGCTGCACCAGCGCGCAGGCCTGGTAGAGCCCGGCCAGGGCCAGCACGCGTTCCTCGTTCATCGCAAAAGCGTCAAGCACCGTCAGTTCTCGTCATGGGTTCGGGACAGGCCGCCGTAGGGCGCGTCGGTGGCGGCGATCACGGCGCCGCCGAGGCAGGCCTCGCCGTGGTAGAGCACCACCGACTGGCCGGGCGTCACTGCACGTTGCGGGGTGTCGAAGCGGACTTCAAGGCCGGCGTCCAGCACGTGCACCTCGCAGGCCTGGTCGGCCTGGCGGTAGCGGGTCTTGGCGGTGCAGCGGAAGCGCGCGGCCGGCGCGTGGCCGGCCACCCAGCTCGGTGCCTCGCTGCGCAGCACGCGCGAGTCCAGCCAGTGGTTGGCGTTGCCCTGCTCCACGTAGAGCAGGTTGGCGGCCACGTCCTTGCCCACCACGTACCACGGCTCGCCGCCGGCATCCCGGCGGCCACCGATGCCGAGGCCGTTGCGCTGGCCCAGCGTGTAGTACATCGCGCCCTGGTGTTCGCCGACCAGCACGCCCTCGGGCGTGCGCATCTCGCCGGGGCGGGCCGGGATGTACTGCGCGAGGAAGCTGCGGAAGTCGCGCTCGCCGATGAAGCAGATGCCGGTGGAGTCCTTCTTCGCGTGGGTGGACAGGCCGGCCGCGCGGGCCAGTTCGCGCACCCGCGACTTCTCGATCCCGCCGATCGGGAACAGCGTGGCGGCGAGCTGCGCCTGGCCCAGCGCGTGCAGGAAGTAGCTCTGGTCCTTCGCCGCGTCCACCGCGCGCAACAGGCGGTATTCGCCGTCCACGCAGTCCACGCGAGCGTAGTGGCCGGTGGCGATCTTCTCGGCGCCGAGCTGGCGCGCCTCGTCGAGGAAGGTCTTGAACTTGATCTCGCGGTTGCACAGCACGTCGGGGTTCGGCGTGCGGCCGGCGCGGTATTCGGCGAGGAAATGCTCGAACACGCCGTCCCAGTATTCGGCGGCGAAGTTGCGCGCGTGGAACGGGATGCCCAGCCGCCCGCACACCGCCACGGCGTCCTTGCGGTCGGCGTCGGCGGTGCAGGGGCCGCTGCGCTCGTCCTCTTCCCAGTTCTGCATGAACAGGCCTTCGACCTCGTAGCCGGCCTGTTGCAGCAGCAGCGCCGCGACCGAGGAGTCGACGCCGCCGGAAATGCCCAGCATCACCTTCATGGCGCGTTGGCGTCCGGCCACCAGCGCAGCACGTCCAGCGGCAGGCGCGCGCCGGCCAGCCAGTCGTCGATGCTGGCCAGCACCAACGGGCTGCGCAGCCGGTCGCCCAGCACGGCGATCTCCTCGCGCGTGAGCCACAGTGCGCGGCGGATGCCGGTGTCGAGCGGGCGGGTCGGGTCGTGGCGCACGGCGTGGGCGGCAAAGCAGCAGCGGATCACGCCCTCGCCGTGCTCGGTGCTGCGCCACTGGTAGAGGCCGATCAGATGCTGCGGTTCCACCGTCCAGCCGGTTTCCTCCAGCGTTTCGCGCACCGCCGCGTCGACCAGGCGCTCGCGGTCTTCGAGGTGGCCGGCGGGCTGGTTCCAGGCGAGCCGGCCGTTCACTTCTTCCTCCACCATCAGGTAGCGCGCGCCGTCGCTCACCACGCAGGCCACGGTGACGTGCGGGCGCCAGATGGCGTCGGTGGTGGCGGCAGGCGGCATGGCGGACGGGGCTGGAAAAACGCCATTGTGCCACTACCTGTGGTTGCGGTCGCCGCGGAGCGCGCAGGTGGCGCGGCGTATAATCGCAACCGTCGAAGGAACACCCGTCATCCATGGCCCACGAACACGAAAACGAGCACGAAAGCGGCCACGGCCTGGCGCTGCAGACCGCGAAACCGGAGGTGGCGAAGCCGCCGCTGTTCCAGGTGGTGCTGCTCAACGACGACTTCACTCCGATGGATTTCGTGGTCGAGGTGCTGCGCGGCTTCTTCGGCCTGAACCAGGAACGCGCGGTGCAGGTGATGCTGCACGTGCATACCCGCGGCAAGGGCGTGTGCGGCGTGTTCACCCGCGAGGTGGCCGAGACCAAGGTGACCCAGGTCAACGAATATTCACGCTCGCATCAGCACCCTCTGTTGTGCACTATGGAGAAGCTCTAGCGGCCGCCCCGGCGGCACTATGGAAATGACCTAGCCACCCCCACTTTGTAGCCATCGCGGCGAAGCCGCCCACGCCATTGCAACGGAGACGGTCCGGATGTTCAGCAAGGATCTCGAAGTCACCATCGGCCAGTGCTACAAGCAGGCCCGCGAGCAGCGCCACGAGTTCATGACCGTGGAGCACCTGCTGCTCGCGCTCACCGGCAACCAGTCCGCGCTGGGCGCGTTGCGCGCCTGCGGCGCGGACCTGCCGCGGCTCACCCGCGAGCTGGAAAAGGTCATCGCCGAGACCGTGCCGGTGCTGCCGCACGGCGACGAGCGCGACACCCAGCCCACGCTGGGTTTCCAGCGCGTGCTGCAGCGCGCGGTCTACCACGTGCAGTCCTCCGGGCGGAAGGAGGTCACCGGCGCGAACGTGCTGGTGGCGATCTACGGCGAGAAGGATTCCCACGCGGTGTACTTCCTGCACCAGCAGGAGATCACCCGGCTGGACGTGGTCAACTACATCTCGCACGGCATCGCCAAGGTGGGCGACGAGACGTCCACCGGCGCCCCCGGCGGCAGCGAGCGCGAGGGCGAGGAAGGCGGCGAGGCCCGGGGCAACCCGCTCTCCGAATACGCCAGCAACCTCAACGAGCGCGCGCTGGAAGGCCGGATCGACCCGCTGATCGGCCGCGCCGACGAGATCGAGCGCACCATCCAGGTGCTGTGCCGCCGCCGCAAGAACAACCCGCTCTACGTGGGCGACGCCGGCGTGGGCAAGACCGCGCTGGCCGAAGGCTTGGCCAAGCGCATCGTCGACGGCGAAGTGCCCGCGGTGCTGGAGAGCGCCACGATCTGGGCGCTGGACCTCGGCGCGCTGGTGGCCGGCACCAAGTACCGCGGCGACTTCGAGAAGCGCCTGAAGGGCGTGATCGCCCAGCTGAAGAAGCAGCCGGGCGCGATCCTGTTCATCGACGAGATCCACACCATCATCGGCGCCGGTTCCGCCTCGGGCGGCACCATGGACGCCTCCAACCTGATCAAGCCACTGTTGGCCTCGGGCGAGCTGCGCTGCATCGGCTCGACCACGTTCCAGGAATACCGCGGCGTGTTCGAGAAGGACCGCGCGTTGGCGCGTCGCTTCCAGAAGATCGACGTGGTCGAGCCCTCGGCGGCCGACGCCATCGAGATCCTCAAGGGCCTGCGTTCGCGCTTCGAGGAACACCACAACGTCATCTACACCAACGAGGCGCTGAAGGCGGCGGTGGATCTGTCGGTGAAGCACATCCCCGACCGCCTGCTGCCCGACAAGGCGATCGACGTGATCGACGAGGCCGGCGCCCGCCAGCGCCTGCTGCCCGAGGACCAGCGCACCGGCAAGGTGGACGTGGCCGAGGTGGAATACATCGTGGCCAAGATGGCGCGCATCCCCGCCAAGCAGGTCTCGGCCTCCGACCGCGACGTGCTGAAGAACCTCGAGCGCAACCTGAAGATGGTGGTGTTCGGCCAGGACAGCGCGATCGAGGCGCTGGCCGCCTCGATCAAGATGGCGCGTTCGGGCCTCGCCGATCCGGCCAAGCCGATCGGCTGCTTCCTGCTCGCCGGCCCCACAGGCGTGGGCAAGACCGAGGTGACCCGCCAGCTCGCGCTGCAGCTCGGCATCGAGATGATCCGCTTCGACATGTCCGAGTACATGGAGGCGCACTCGGTCTCGCGTCTGGTCGGCGCGCCCCCGGGCTACGTGGGCTTCGACCAGGGCGGCCTGCTGACCGAGGCGGTGACCAAGCATCCGCACGCGGTGCTGCTGCTGGACGAGATCGAGAAGGCGCACCCGGACGTCTACAACATCCTGCTGCAGGTGATGGACCGCGGCGTGCTCACCGACACCAACGGGCGCGAGGCGAACTTCAAGAACGTGATCCTGGTGATGACCACCAACGCCGGCGCGGCGCAGGCGGCGCGGCGCAGCATCGGCTTCGTCGAGCAGAGCCACCGCACCGACGCGATGGAAGTGATCCGCCGCGCGTTCACGCCGGAGTTCCGCAACCGTCTCGACGCGATCATCCAGTTCAACGCGCTGGACTTCGAGCACATCCTGCGCGTGGTGGACAAGTTCCTGATCGAGCTGGAGGCGCAGCTGGTCGACAAGCGCGTGAGCCTGGACGTGGGCGCCGACGCCCGCCACTGGCTGGCCGAGCACGGCTTCGACGCGCAGATGGGCGCGCGGCCGATGGCGCGGCTGATCCAGGACAAGGTGAAGCGCGCGCTGGCCGACGAACTCCTGTTCGGCAAGCTGGCCGAGGGCGGCAAGGTGGTGCTGGGCGTCAAGGACGGCGAGCTCACCGTGAGCTGCGAAGCCGCCGAGAAACTGCCGGCGGTGGTCGAATAGCCCGGGTCACAGGCAACACAAAAGGCCGCGCAATGCGCGGCCTTTTCACCATCTTTTGCGATCATCCCTGATCGCGAAGATCGCACGGGCAGCCATCCATGGCTGCACTTTTCATCCGGTGAAGCTACCGCCTTACTTCATGCGGTAGGTGATCCGCCCCTTGCTCAGGTCGTACGGGGTCATCTCGATCTTGACCTTGTCGCCCGTGAGGATGCGGATGTAGTGCTTGCGCATGCGCCCGGAGATGTGGGCGATGACCACGTGCCCGTTCTCCAGTTGCACGCGGAACATGGTGTTGGGCAGGGTTTCCAGCACCGTGCCTTCCATTTCGATGACGTCGTCTTTGGCCATGTGTTCCGGGTCGCCCGCGGCCGAGATGACCGCGCAAGCCGGCAAGTATGCCACGGCCGGGCGCTCGGTCAAAATCGCGCAGCGATGTCCGCAGGGCGGCCGCGATGGGGGCGGCTCAGGCGAAATGCTCGTCCAGCTTGCGCCGGATCTCCTGTTCCACCATGCCCTTGAGCGGCGCCAGCAGCAGGCCCAGTTCGGCGCGCACCCGGATCGCGTCGGCGCTCACCGCGATCTGGCCGTTCACGCCGGGGCGGGAGAAGTGCAGGGTGTCGCCCTGCCAGCGGCCGGCGAGGTCGAACTTCTCGTGCATGCGCGCGGCCACCTTGTCGACCACGGCGCGGGCTTCCGGCAGCGGCAGGTGATGGGTGCGGTGGATGTCGATGCTGGGCATGCGGGGCTCCGTCGGGGGCAGGCATGATAAGCCCTTGCTCGCCGCGATTCGATGTTGCGCGCAAGCCCGCGAAATGTGCGCGAGCGCTCAGGAACTGCATGCTAGAGTTTCCCGGTCAATGGACTGGTACGGCGATGCGCATCGAGTTTCTCCATTCCGCCCGCGAAGATTTCCTGTGGGCCCGGCCGCAATTGCGGCTGGGCAGCGCGGCCGACAACGACCTGGTGCTGTCGGCGGCGCAGGCCGCGCCGCGGCACCTGCGCATCGAGCAGGACCGGCGCGGCTGGGTGCTGGTGGTGCTGCCGTCGGCCACGCGCGTGTACGTGAACGCGCGGCCGGTGCGCGAGCGTGCGCTGCTGCGTCCCGGCGACATGCTGAGCGTGGGCGATTGCCGCATGCTGCTGCGCGATGACGTGCCGCCGGATCAGCGCGAGGTGCCGCCCGCGCCGGCGCAGGCGCGCTGCACCGCGGCCCTGCGCGCGCTGGCCGGTGCGCTGTCGGGGCGGGTGCTGTCGATCGGCGACGGTCTCGAACTCGGGCCCTACGGCCGTTGCCCGCTGGAGCTGCCGCAGGGCGAGCGCGCGGGCCTGAAGCTGGCCTGGCGGGACGGCCGCCTGCTGCTCGCGGCCGCGCCGGTTTCGGCGGGCTATCCGCTGCGGGTGAACGGCGTGCCCGTGGAGCAGGCGGTGCTGCAGCCCGGCGACCAGATCAGCCTGGGGCCGCATCGCCTCGTGCTCGATGCGCCGGGCATGCAACCCGAGCCCGCGGTCGCGCGGGCCGCGCCGCCTGCGCCGGCGTTGCCCGAGCAGGCCGCCGGGCCGCGCGGCGAGGTGTGGTGGCTGATCCTCACCGCGGCCGTGCTGGCGCTGGGTATCGCGCTGGTGTTGTGGATACGGTTGTAATCATTGCGACCGTCCGTGATTGCGAAGATCAAACGGACGGACATCCTCGGCCGCACTGATTCACTCTTGCAATCATCCTGACCGCGAAAGTCAAACGGGCGGCCATCCATGGCCGCACTGATTCATTCTTGCGATCGTCCATGATCGCGAGAATCAAATGGGCGGCCATCCATGGCCGCATTTTTCACGAAGAAATTTTCCATTGACGGCTCCATGCTGCGGCGCGGCATAATGCGGCGAACGCAGCCACGGGGATCGAGCGGTGAGCCAGGTGTGGAATTTCAGTGCGGGTCCGGCGGCGCTGCCGCGCGAGGTGCTCGAGCGCGCGCAGCGCGAGCTGCTGGACTGGGACGGCAGCGGCATGTCGGTGATGGAGCAGTCGCATCGCGGCAAGCGCTTCATCGCGATGGCGGCCCGCGCCGAGGCGGACCTGCGCGAACTGGCCGCGATCCCCGACGACTACGCCGTGCTGTTCCTGCAGGGCGGCGCCACCCAGCACTTCGCGCAGATCCCGATGAACCTGGCGGGCGAGGGCGACAGCGCCGACTACATCGTCAACGGCCACTGGGGCGCCAAGGCGGCCAGCGAGGCGGCGCCCTACGTCAAGGTGCACGTGGCCGCCGACAGTAAGGCCGACGGCGATTACCGCCGCCTGCCGCCGCGCGCGGAATGGCAGCTCGATCCGCGCGCCGCCTACGTGCACTACACGCCGAACGAGACCATCCACGGCGTGCAGTACCACGACGTGCCCGACACCGGCGACGTGCCGCTGGTGGCGGACATGTCCTCCGACATCCTCTCCGCGCCGCTGGACGTGCGCCGCTTCGGCCTGATCTACGCCGGCGCGCAGAAGAACATAGGCCCCTCCGGCCTGGTGCTGATGATCGTGCGCCGCGACCTGCTGGCGCGCGCCACGCGGCCGATGGCGAAGATCTTCCGCTACGCCGAGCATGCGGCGAACGACTCCATGCTCAACACGCCGAACACCTGGGGCTGGTACCTCGCCGGGCTTACCTTCCAGTGGCTGCAGGCACAGGGTGGCCTCGCCGCGATGGCCGCGCGCAACCGCGCCAAGGCCGAACGGCTGTACGCCGCGATCGACGGTTCCGGTGGCTACTACCGCAACCCGGTCGACCCGGCCGCGCGCTCGCGGATGAACGTGCGCTTCACCCTGCACGACAGCGCGCTGGACGCCGCCTTCCTGGCCGAATCCGAGGCCGCCGGGCTGATCGCGCTCAAGGGCCACAAGGCGCTGGGCGGCATGCGCGCCTCGCTCTACAACGCGGTGCCGCCGGAGGCGGTGGAGGCGCTGGTCGCGTTCATGCGCGACTTCGCGGCGCGACACGGTTAGCCGTTTCGGGCATCATTCGTTTGGCCTTCTATCCATCCAGACATCCGACATGACCACCGACAGCAAGACCTCGCTGGCCGACGTGCGCGAGCGCATCGACAGCATCGACCGGCAGATCCAGGAGCTGATCTCCGAGCGCGCGAACTGGGCGCGCGAAGTGGCTCGGGTGAAGGGCGAGGGCTTGTCCGCGATCGACTACTACCGCCCCGAGCGCGAGGCGCACGTGCTGCGCATGGTGGTGGACCGCAACCGCGGCCCGCTGTCGGATACCGAGATGGTGCGGCTGTTCCGCGAGATCATGTCCTCCTGCCTCGCGCAGGAGGACCCGCTGAAGATCGGCTACCTCGGCCCCGAGGGCACGTTCAGCGAGCAGGCGGTGCGCAAGCACTTCGGCCACGCCGCCTACGGCCTGCCGCTGGGCAGCATCGAGGAAGTGTTCCAGGAGGTCGCCGCCGGCCATGCCGACTTCGGCGTGGTGCCGGTGGAGAACTCGGGGCAGGGCATGATCCAGATGACGCTGGACATGTTCCTCACCTCCGAGGCGCGTATCTGCGGCGAAATCGAGCTGCGCGTACACCAGTGCCTGCACTCGCTCACCGGCAAGCTGGAAAACGTCCAGCGCGTCTATGCCCACGCGCAGTCGCTGCAGCAGTGCAAGACCTGGCTGCGCATCAACCTGCCGACCGCGGAATGCTTCGCGGTGGCGAGCAATGCCGAGGCCGCGCGCGTCGCCAGCCACGACGACACGGCGGCGGCGATCGCCGGCGAATCGGCCGGCAAGGTCTATCGGCTGAAATCCGTGGCGGTGGGCATCGAGGATCGCGCCGACAACACCACGCGCTTCCTGGTGATCGGCCGCAAGCTGTTCCCGCCTTCGGGCAACGACCGCACCTCCCTGCTCATCACCGTCAACGACAAGCCCGGCGCGCTGTACGACGTGCTGAGCCCGTTCGCGCGGCGCGGGGTGAGCCTCAATCGCATCGAGTCGCGCCCCGCGCACAGCGGCAAGTGGCAGTACGCGTTCTTCATCGACGTCTCCGGCCATATCCAGGACGAGGCGCTGCAGGCCGCGGTGAAGGAGATCGAGGGCGGCGTGGCGCAACTGCGCGTGCTCGGCTCCTACCCGGTGGCCCTGCCGTGAGCGGCGCCACTGATTGGCTGAGCCGCGCCGCCGGCCCCTTGCATGGCGAAGTGCGCGTGCCGGGCGACAAGTCCGTCTCGCATCGCGCGCTGATGTTCGGTGCGCTGGCCGAAGGCGTGTCGCGCATCCACGGCTTCCTCGAAGGCGAGGACACCCGCGCCACCGCCGCCGTGCTGCAGCGGCTCGGCGTGCGCATCGACACGCCCTCGGCGGGCGAACGCATCGTGCACGGCGTGGGCCTGCATGGCCTGCGCGCCAGCAGCGAGCCGCTGGACTGCGGCAACGCCGGCACCGGCATGCGCCTGCTCGCCGGCCTGCTCGCCGGGCAAGCCTTCGACAGCACCCTGGTCGGTGACGCCTCGCTGTCGAAGCGCCCGATGCGCCGCGTCACCGAGCCGCTGGCCGCGATGGGCGCGCGCATCGAGACCACCCAAGGCGGCCTGCCGCCACTCGTCGTGCGCGGCGGCCAGCGCCTGCATGGCATCCGCTACGAACTGCCGGTGGCCAGCGCGCAGGTGAAGTCCGCGCTGCTGCTGGCCGGCCTGTACGCGGCAGGCGAGACCGAGGTGATCGAGCCGTACCCCACCCGCGACTACACCGAGCGCATGCTGGCCGCGTTCGGCTGGCCGATCGCGTTCGAACCCGGTCGCGCGAAGCTGTCCGGTGGCCATGCGCTGCGCGCCACCGACGTGGACGTGCCGGCGGATTTCTCCTCCGCCGCGTTCTTCCTCGTCGCCGCCAGCATCGTGCCCGGCTCCGAGTTGCGCCTGCCGGCGGTGGGCCTCAACCCGCGCCGCACCGGCCTGCTCGAAGCGCTGCGCCTGATGGGCGCGGACATCCGCATCGAGAACCCCCGCGAGTCGGGTGGCGAGCCGGTGGGCGACCTCGTGGTGCGCCACGCGCCGCTGCACGGCGTGGAGCTGCCCGAGGCGCTGGTGCCCGACATGATCGACGAATTCCCGGCGCTGTTCATCGCCGCGGCGGTGGCCCGGGGCCGCACCGTGGTGCGCGGCGCCGCCGAGCTGCGGGTGAAGGAATCCGACCGCATCGCCAGCATGGCCGCCGGTCTGCGCGCGCTGGGCGCCCGCATCGAGGAAACGCCCGACGGCGCGATCATCGACGGCGGCACGCTGAGCGGCGGCGCGGTGCAGACCCACATGGACCACCGCATCGCGATGAGCTTCAGCGTGGCCGGTCTGGTCGCCACGGCGCCGGTGCGCATCCACGACTGCGGCCACGTCGCCACCTCGTTCCCCGGCTACCTGCAACTGGCCAACGCCTGCGGCTTTGCGCTGGAGTCTCTTGTGTAGGAGCGCACCCTGTGCGCGATGGGGCCATGCGAAAAGCTTTCGCGCACAGGGTGCGCCTACACAGCGTAGAGGGGGCGGGTTAGGCTTGGCGCCTTCATGCCGAGGTTGTCATGTCTGATTTCCCCTTCATCGTCGCCATCCCCGCCCGCTACGGCTCCACCCGCCTGCCGGCCAAGCCGCTGCGCGCCATCGCCGGGGTGCCGATGGTGGTGCGCGTGGCGCAGCGCGCGCTGCAGGCGGGCGCGGCGGACGTGGTGGTGGCGACGGACGATGCGCGCATCGCCGACGCGCTGGCCGGGCAGGGCGTGCATGTGTGCATGACCCGCGCCGACCATGCCTCCGGCAGCGACCGCCTCGCCGAATGTGCTGCGCAGCGCGGCTGGGCCGACGACGCCATCGTGGTGAACCTGCAGGGCGACGAGCCGTTCGCACCCGCCGCCGGCATTCGCGAGGTGGCGCGCGCACTGGCCGAGGACGATGCGCCGATGGCCACGCTGGCCATGCCGATCTGCGATGCGCACGAGCTGCTCGACCCGAACGTGGTGAAGCTGGTGCGCGACGCGAACGGGCGCGCACTGTATTTCAGCCGCGCGCCGTTGCCGTGGGCGCGCGATGCGTTTGCCGCGAGCCGCGACGCCTTGCCGGCGGGCGTGCCGTTCCTGCGCCATATCGGCATCTACGCGTATCGCGCGGGTTTCCTGCACCGCTACGCGAAGCTCGCGCGCACGCCGCTGGAACAGGCCGAATCGCTGGAACAGTTGCGCGTGCTCGAACACGGCCACGCGATCGCGGTGCGGCTCACGCCCGAGCCGTTTCCGCCCGGCATCGACACCGAGGCCGACCTCGCGCGCGCCGAGGCGTGGCTGGCGGGGCAGGGCTGAGATGCAACGCCTGCTGTTCGTCTGCCTCGGCAACATCTGCCGCTCGCCGCTGGTGGAGCAGGTGGCGCGCGAGCGGCTGGCCATCGCGCGGCTCGACGTGCAGGTGGCTTCCTGCGGCACCGGCGACTGGCATGCGGGCGAGGGCGCCGACCCGCGCATGATCGCGGCGGCGCGCGCCGCCGGCCACGATTTGTCGAAGCATCGCGCGCGCCAGCTGCGTGCGCGTGACTTCGCCGATTTCGACCTCTTGCTGGCGATGGACCGCGACAACCTGCGCGAGCTGCGGCAAATGGCTGCCACGCCGGCGCAGGCCGGGCAGGCCGCGCTGTTCCTGGAATGGGCAAGCGCCGCGCCGCCCGCCGAATTCCCCGATCCCTGGCATGGCGGCGCCGCCGACTTCGCCAGCGCGGTAAAGCTGGCCGAGCGCGCCGTCGATGGCCTGGTCGAGCGCTTGCGCCGCATGAGCCGCTAAAATCGGCGCATGCCCTCCGATACGCCGCCCGCCTTCGACGGCAAGGCCTTCGTCCGCACCCTGACCAGCTCGCCCGGCGTCTATCGCTACTTCGACATGGCGGGCGAGCTGCTCTACGTAGGCAAGGCCAGCAACCTGAAGAAGCGGGTCGGCAGCTATTTCCTGAAGCCGCGGCTGGAACCGCGCATCGCGGCGATGATCGCGCAGATCGCCCGTTGCGAAACCACCGTGACCCGCACCGAGGGCGAGGCGCTGCTGCTGGAGTCGCAGCTGATCAAGTCGCTCAAGCCGCGCTACAACATCATGTTGCGCGACGACAAGAGCTACCCATACCTGTATCTCTCCACCGCCGACGAATTTCCGCGGCTGGCCTTGCATCGCGGCGCGAAGAACCAGCCGGGCCGCTACTTCGGCCCGTACCCCAGCGTGCACGCGGTGCGCGAGAGCCTGGGCCTGCTGCAGAAGCTGTTCAAGATCCGCACCTGCGAGGACAGCTATTTCAGGAACCGCACGCGGCCCTGCCTGCTGCACCAGATCGGCCGCTGCAGCGCGCCGTGCGTGGCGCTGATCGACAAGGCCGAGTACGCGCGCGACGTGCGCCACGTGGAGATGTTCCTGGACGGGCGCAGCAGCACGGTGCTCGACGAGCTGGGCAGCGAGATGGAGCAGGCCAGCCGCGCGCTGCAATTCGAGCGCGCGGCGAAGCTGCGCGACCAGATCGCCGCGCTGCGCCAGTTGCAGGCGCAGCACCACGTGCACGGCGCCAGCGCCGACATGGACGTGATCGCCTGCCGCATCGAATCGGGCCTGGCCTGTGTCAGCGTGCTGTTCTTCCGCGACGGCATCAGCCTGGGCACGCGCGATTATTTCCCGCGCCTGCCGCTCGACGCCGAGCCCGCCGACGTGCTCGCCCAGTTCATCGCGCAGTACTACCTCGAGCGCCCGGTGCCGCGCGAGCTGATCCTGGGCGAAACGCTGGCCGACGCCGCGATCCTCGCCGAGATGCTCGCCACGCAGGCAGGCCACGCGGTGGAGATCAAGAGCCGTGTGCGCAGCGAGCGCGCGCAGTTCCTGCAGATGGCCGAACGCAACGCGCAGGCCGCGCTCACCCAGCGCCTCGCCAGCCGGCAGACCCTGGGTACGCGCTTCGAGGATCTGCGCAAGCTGCTCGAACTGCCGGAACCGCCCAAGCGCATCGAGTGCTTCGACATCAGCCACACCCGCGGCGAGCTCACCGTGGCCTCTTGCGTGGTGTTCGGGCCGGAGGGGCCGGAGAAGTCGCACTACCGCCGCTTCAACATCGACGGCATCACGCCCGGCGACGACTACGCGGCCATGCACCAGGCGCTCACCCGCCGCTTCCGCAAGGTTGCCGACGGCGAAGGCGCGAAGCCCGACGTGCTCTTGATTGACGGCGGCCGTGGCCAGGTGGCGCAGGCGCTGGAAGTGCTGGCCGGGCTGGGCGTGGCGGGCATCCACGTGGTCGGCGTGGCGAAGGGGCCGGCGCGGCGCGCGGGCGAGGAGACGCTGATCCTGGTCGACCAGGGCCGCGAGGTGCACCCCGGCCCCACCTCGCCGGCCCTGCATCTGGTGGCGGCGGTGCGCGACGAGTCGCACCGCTTCGCCATCAGCGGCCACCGCAAGCGCCGCGAGAAGGCGCGCGAGCGCAGCGTGCTGGAGGACGTGCCGGGCATCGGCGCGCGGCGCCGCTCGGCCTTGCTCAAGGCCTTCGGCGGACTGGCCGGCGTCGAGGCAGCGGGCGTGGAGGAACTGATGCGGGTGAAGGGCATCGACCGCGGCCTGGCCGAACGCATCTACGACGCGCTGCACGGTTGAAGCCGCGCCGGCTGGCGGCGCATGCCCGGCATTTCCGCTGCGCCGTGACGCGGCGGCATGCGACACTGTGGCAAATCCACGGGCGTCCCCATGCACATCAATCTCCCCACCTGGCTGACCCTGTTCCGCGTGGCGCTGCTGCCGGTGATGGTGCTGGTGTTCTACCTGCCGTTCCATGGCCACAACATCACTGCCGCGATCGTGTTCCTGCTCGCCGCGATCACCGACTGGCTGGACGGTTTCCTCGCGCGCCGGATGAACCTCACCTCGGCCTTCGGCGCCTTCCTCGACCCGGTCGCCGACAAGCTGATGGTGGCGGTGACGCTGTTCCTGCTGGTGGAGTCGCACCCCGAGGGTTGGTCCAGCATCGTGATGGCGGTGACCGCGGCGGTGATCGTAGGGCGCGAAATCAGCATCTCGGCGTTGCGCGAATGGATGGCCGAAGTCGGCATGCGCGCCACGGTCAAGGTGGCGTTCATCGGCAAGCTGAAGACGGTGATGCAGATCGTGGCGCTGGTGGTGCTGATCGTGCAGCACGAGAAGGAAGCCACCGCGCTGCGCCTGTACCACATCGGCGAGGCGCTGCTGGTGCTTGCCGGCGTGCTCACGATCTGGTCCGGCCTGTACTACCTGCATGCGGCCTGGCCCACCCTGCGCGGCGACGCGCCGCGCCAGCCGCACGGCGAATGAACAAGGCTTGACGTGCCGCGATCACGTATTAGAATGCGCGCTCCCAAGCGGGAATAGCTCAGTTGGTAGAGCACGACCTTGCCAAGGTCGGGGTCGCGAGTTCGAGTCTCGTTTCCCGCTCCAAGATACGCGCACGAAGCCCCGGTTCGCCGGGGCTTCGTCGTTTTCGGGCCAGCCAGCCGGCGCGGAACGCGTTGCGACGGCGGGCAAGGGAAGGGCTTCACATCCGCCGCCGTTCTGCTATCATTTGCGGCTCCTCAAGCGGGAATAGCTCAGTTGGTAGAGCACGACCTTGCCAAGGTCGGGGTCGCGAGTTCGAGTCTCGTTTCCCGCTCCAGTTTTTCAGCAAAACCTCGCACCGCCGGGGTTTTGTTTTATCAAGCCGGCGGCGATGCCTCGCGATCGCAACGGCTGGACAATGGCCTGGTGGCAGAGTGGTCATGCAGCGGACTGCAAATCCGCGTACGCCGGTTCGATTCCGACCTAGGCCTCCATTGTTCGCTGGCCGCCCTACCAGCCCCGAAACCCGCCGCATGGCGGGTTTTTCGTGCCTGCGGCCGGTGTCAGCACCAAGCTGCATCGCGGGTGCATGCTACGATCCGCGCCGCCTGCGCACAGGCATTCCGCTCGCCGCCCGGATGTGGCCGATGGTGGCGGAGCAACGGATACGCCAAGGAATGGAACCGAGTTCGGTAGGCAGAAGCGCACCGAGTTCCAGGAAGCGTTGCGCCACTTCGGCAACCGGATCAAGGCACACAACGCGGGCGAGTAGCCACAGGGCCGGTCGCTTGCAGGACGACCTTGGGTTGTCTGCGAAGGAGCAGACCGCGCGCGAAAAGCGCTGGTGCCCGGAGCGGGGATCGAACCCGCATACCCGCAGGGGTGAGGGATTTTAAATCCCTTGCGTCTACCAGTTTCGCCATCCGGGCTGGGCAGCTACCAAGGCGGCGATAGCTGCAAGCGCGCGGATCGTAACATGCACCAACCGATTACGGATCGAGCGGCAGCGAACGACCGAGCACGGAGCCGATGGGCTAATCGCTAGCGATGTTCGCAGGTGGTCATGCCGCACGCGGGCGGATATGCACGAGATCGCCGCCCAGCTCTCGGCGCGCCACTTCCAGCTCGTAATTCTTCTGCAGGTTCATCCAACTTTGCGCATCGGTGCCGAAGTAGCGCGCCAGGCGCAAGGCCGTGTCGGCGGTGATGCCGCGACGCTCGCGTACGATGTCGTTGACGCGCGCAGGCGTGACGCCGATGGCATTGGCAAGCGCCGTGCTGGAAAGCCCGAACGGCACCATGAACTCCTCGCGGAGGATTTCGCCGGGGTGGATAGGGGGAAGTTTCCGGGTCATTTCGGATTCCTCAGTGGTAGTCAACGATTTCGACATCCAGCGCATCGCCGTCCAGCCAGCGGAAGCACACGCGGAATTGATCGTTGATGCGGATGCTGTGCTGTCCAGCGCGATCGCCCTTGAGCGCTTCCAAACGATTGCCGGGCGGCACGCGCAGGAAGTCCAGTTTCACCGCAGCGTGCAGTTGCGTGAGCTTGCGTCGCGCCACCGTCTCGATGTTCACGAACCTGCGCACGCGGTCGCCGTTGAACAGGTCTTCCGTGTCCTTGTCGGCGAAGGTCTTTATCATGTCTTTATCGTATATCGGTATGCGATATTTCGCAACTGCGCTGTGATACGCGTTCGCACTGCACGATCGGCATGGCGTGCGCTCGCTGGGTACCGATACGTGGGCCGCCCAGAGGCGGCCCACGCACTCGCCGCAGCGCGGGGTTACTGCGCGTTCATGGAGGCGATACCTGCTTCCCAACCGTTGTTGGTTAGAGTTAGATCGGCCCTGCCTTTCCCGAGCGTGCCGACGGTCTGCTGCAGGTTGGGGAAGCCGGCATCGGCGGCGACCTTTACCCATTGCGGCACGTCCGCCGCTTCGTACGTGAACCGCGCTTCGCTCATGGTGGCGCCCGTAAACGCCTTGCCAGGCTCGGTGAAGTTGGTGACTTCCTTGACCTGCCAATGCCCGGCACAGAAGGCGAGGCCATCCTTGTTGCGCAATGCCTTTTCACCGGCGGGCGTCAGCGAGTAGGTTTTGCCCGGCGCCGGCTTGTGGAAAATCGGGTCTTGCACTTGCCCCGTGGTAACCGTCAGCAGCCCAGCCTTGACCAGCGCGTCGAACGGCCCGAAGTTTGCGGCATTCTGCTTGTCCGCATCGGCTTGGCTAGTTCCGCCGAACATGCCCGGCACGGCCTTTTCCTCTTGCACGCCGACCGGGTATTGGTGGCCGGTCACGGCCATGCTCATGTTCGCACTGGGATTGGCCACAATGCAGTCTTTGGCCAAGGCGGTATTGATGGCCTTGGCGAAATTGGACTTGCTCGGTGACGTGGACGAGCCGCAGCCAGCCAGCAGTAGGGCAGCCGTGGTCGGAATCAGTACAGAACGGAGTTGCATCGTCATGCTCCTTGCTTGTTGTTGACGTGTGAGCCGACAGCAACGGATGCAGGAGCTGCCGACCGTGCATGGATCATGCCGTGCGCCGCCGAAGGTGGGCAAGCCTGCTACCAAGGCTGGTTGGCAGTGCTTTCGGTACACCAGCGGTACACCAATCAGTTCGGAGCACCTTCGTCAAACTTCGCCAACCTTCTGATTGCAAACTGCTTTTGTCTTTTCCAGACTTCGCCAGTCTTCGCTTGATATTCAATAACTTATTGATTTCAAAGGCGACTTAAAATCTGTTTTGTCAAGTCCTTCCTGCTAGAACTGCCGAGCCAGAAGGTCAATAGTGACAACGGTTTGCGGGCATCCGAGCTGTAGCTTTGCAGCTAGGCTTGACGGCCAGGGGCCAGCTAGGCGCCAGTAGATG